>JBKHDI010000012.1:0-71826 GCA_046541415.1 Phycisphaerae bacterium
CGCAAGCGGCGCGGGGCGTCTTGCAATGCGTGGTGGAGCGAGCATAATGGTTGTGCGATACAACGCCACACACATCCGAAAGGAGATCGACGATGAAACTGGGAGTCATGGCTGCTTTGTTCGGGGGCATGAAGCTGGATGATGCGCTGGACTACTGCCAGAAGGTCGGGCTGGACTGCATCGAATTGCCGTGCGGCCCCTACCCGGGCGACCCGTGGGGCCTGCAGGGGATCCAGAAGTCCAAGACCAAGCTGGCCGAGCTGAAGCGCAAGATCGAAGACCGCGGCCTGGAGGTCCAGGGCATTGCAGCCCACGGCAACCCGGTGCATCCCAACGGCAACGTCGCGCGGGTTCACCACAAGATGCAGCGCGACGCGGTCCTGCTGGCTGAGGCGTTCGAGACGGTGGTGATCAACTTCTCCGGCTGTCCGGGCGGTTCAGACAAAGACAAGACGCCGAACTTCATCACCTGCCCCTGGCCGGACGATTTCGCCGAGGCATCCCAGTACCAGTGGGAGAAGGTGCTGATCCCCTACTGGAAGAAGGAGAACGACTTTGCCGCCAAGCACGGGGTGAAGATCGCCTTCGAGGCCCATCCGGGCATGACGCTGCACAACCCGGAAGACATCGTCCGCCTTCGCAAGGCGGCGGGCAAGAACCTCGGGGCCAACCTCGACCCGAGCCACTTCTTCTGGCAGGGCATCGACCCCGTCGAGGCGGCCCGCTACCTCGGCGAGAACAAGTGCATCTTCCACGTCCACGCCAAGGATACGGGCATCGACCCGATCAACTCGGCGATCGTGGGCAACCTGGATGTCAAGAGCTACGGCGAGGTCAAGGACCGGGCGTGGGTCTTTAGGACCTGCGGCTACGGCCACGGGGATGAATTCTGGAAACCTTTCATCTCCATGCTGCGACTGTATGACTATGACGGCGTGATCAGCATCGAGCACGAGGATTCGCTGATGAGCATGAACGAGGGCTTCGAAAAGGCCGTCGAATACCTCAAGGGCGTCATCCTCCGCGACCCGG
This sequence comes from Phycisphaerae bacterium, assembly GCA_046541415.1. Classification (GTDB taxonomy): domain Bacteria; phylum Planctomycetota; class Phycisphaerae; order SM23-33; family SM23-33; genus CAZOVB01. Next base: position 1,033 of record JBKHDI010000012.1, read on the forward strand.
CCGGTCAGGCCTGGTGGTTCTGACGCAACACGGGAGCGAAACCAACAGAACTGAGGAAGCCCCCATGGCGTCACAATCAGCCAAGACGAACGACCCAACCAGAATGAGCAGCCTGGAGGAATCCCGCCAGTGGATGGCCCAGCGGGGAGTTGGGATCAACTGGAACGGGTTTGGGCGAGTATTTGTCCACATGGCCCGCTGGCTGGTGTTGATCGGTGCACTGCTGCAGTTCTGGACACTGCTCTGGATCGTCCTGAAAGTCAGACAGTGGACCTGGGGCGCCGGTCTGACAATCCTGACTATCCTGGGCCAGGTCATCATCCTGTTGGCCACGTTCTTCGTATTCGGCTGGGCGCTGCAGTGGCACGAAGCGCGTCAGCCAGGCACCGATTTCTAGGGGGCGACTCAGGTTCGCGCCCGGCGCCTCCGGGCCAGCAAGAGGCCCGGAATCAGAAGCGGGGTCGCTGTCGGTACCGAGATACCCGTTGCCCGGGCCGAAATCCAGGTACAGCTCTGCCCGGGCCAGCGGGCAGATAGACCCCAGGGTCAGCAGAACAATCAATCCGAGACGTATGGTTCACCTCCTGTGGACATTCCCGACTTGCCCAGACCGAATCCAATTTTAGGCATACCACTGCCGAGCGGACACGTGAATTTTCCATTCAGCCTCCTGCCGGGACTTGGGTTCGCCTGCCCGGGCCGGTACACTCTGGCCCATGCGGATTCTACTGACCAACGACGACGGCATTACAGCCCCGGGCATCCGGGCGTTGTACCGCAACGTTCGCGACCTGGGGCAGATCGAGGTGATCGCCCCGGCGACGGTGCAGTCGGCGGCCGGCCATGGGATTACCATCCGCGACCCCCTGCGGGTCCGCCGGGTGAAAGTCGGTGACGGCGAATACACCGGGCGGAGCGTCTCGGGCAGCCCGGCTGACTGCGTAAGGCTGGCGATTTCCAACCTGCTCGATAAGATGCCCGATCTGGTGCTCTCGGGGATGAACGCGGGGGGCAACGTGGGCAACCACGTGTTCTACTCGGGCACGGTGGCAGCGGCGGCCGAGGCAGCCATGTTCAACCTGCCGGCCATCGCGTTTTCTGCCTCGGCCCTGGTCGAACCGATCGACTTCGACCGCTCTGCCGAATTGTGTCGGGCCGTGCTGGACCGCCTGCTTGCGCTGCAACTGAAAGGGCGCGACCTGATCAACGTCAACATCCCGCCGCTGGCCGAGGGTGACCCGATCGGCATCCGCGTGGTGCGACAGTCCAACACCGAAACGCGCGACGTCTACAGGCTGACCGAGCAGACCGACGACTACGACGAGTACCAGATCAGCGACTACGCCTTCGCCCCCGAGCAGGGCGACAGCGACGTGGTGCTGATCGAGCAGCGATACATTACCATCACGCCGCTGCATGTGGACATGACGCTCCACGACGAGATGCCCCGGCTGCGGACGGTGGACTTCGGCGGCATAGTCGATTGAGCAACGAGAGGACCCGGAGGAATGCGACAGGTTCTGCCCGCGTTGGGATCAGACGGGTTTCTGCTGGCAGAACATGGCCAGGCAGAACGGTTCAGCCAGCAGGTCGCCGGCAGAGAGAGAGTTCAGGCAGCGGGCGATGGCCAGGCAGTGTTCCTCGAATTCCATCGGCGTCAGGCCCAGGCCCCGGCAGAGGCTGTCGGCCATGGCAGGAATCTTGCCGCCTTCGGTCAGTTCATCCAGCAGGTACCGCACGGCCGGGTTGACCTGGGCGACAGGCCCGAGGTTGCGACGGTCCTGCCGGTAGAGATTGGCCCCGCTGCGGGTGGGCTGGACGAGCACGTCGGTGCCCAGGCGGATCGTCTCCGGGTTGCCCGGTGATCCAGGCCCGACGGGCACGCCGGTCAGGACATATGGCACTTCCATCCACCCGGCCAAGCGACAGTTACTGCTGCCCACGGGGTGGATGAACTGGCGACGGATCGCCCGTCTGGCGTTGAATACGGATTTGCTGGACGACATGCAGGGGCCTCGAAGCTCGGGGACACTACTAACATCGGCTAGATCGGGCGAGACGATCAATTCCGCTTCGGGTTTTTGTAACCACGGCCCTTGTAACGCACGGACTGCTCGAGGGGGTAGAGGTATCGGGCGCGGACCTGGGACTGCACGCTCTTCCACGGGACCCCTTTTTCTGGCCTGGCAAAATATCTCACCGTGCGCGAAAAATCCTGCAGAGGGCAATACAGAGCCCAAATACGTGAGTACCGGTTGGTGGTCTTCAGCGTGCTGTTGCGGGCATCGTGGCTGGTGATCCGGGTTACCTTGTCGTGAGCGAGCAAGGCATCCACCGCGTGCAATGCGGTGTAGAATGCCGCCGTTACCGCTCAATCGGAGAAATCCGTTCTATGGTGCCCAGGAACTTCCGATTGTGGAGCCACTGTTCGGTGTGCTTCTTCGGCATGCGGATAGACTCTGTGGGCGGTTCCAGGAACGATAAAACGTTTCATTTCATCAGCGGGGATCTGGGTAATCTCTACCGGCCCCACATTCAGACTTCGCTCAAGCTGCACTCAGTTGCGTCATGTCGTCGGCCAAGCCGAAATCGAACGCCTCGCTTTCGGGCACGAAAAACAAGCTGATCCTCCCGCCACGGGGGACGGCGTAGCAGGCTTCGATCCTGTCCGGCCGGTCCGGAACTGACAAACAGGTCATTGCCTTCGGGATGAAACACGTATTGGCGATTGCCATCGGACTGCTCTCGGATGTGGATGTTGTCGCTGCTCACGTGGGTCTCCGCGATGCACGTACCATTCTAATCGAACAGCTCGAGCCGTTTCCATTGAGGAATCACGGTCCGCAACCGATGACAACGCCCTGCCGGATCCGCTGCAGGCAATCCGGGTTCTGGTTTGCGTCTAATCGCGTTGGGTCTGGGCCTGGATCTCTTTGGCGATCGCGTCGCAGATGGCATTGACGAAGCGGGGGCTTTCTGCGGTGGAGAAGTCGCCGGCCAGGGCCATCGCCTCGGTGATGGCGACCTTGTGGGGCACGGCGGTCTCGAACATCTCGTAGGCAGCCAGGCGCAGGACGTTCCGGTCGACCAGGGCCAGGCGATGCAGTTGCCAGTTCCGGGCGTGTCGGGTCAGAGAGGCATCGAGCATTTCTCGCTGGGCCCAGACGGCGCGGAGGAGCTTGCGGGCATCGTCGACGGTTTCCAGCGGCTGGCGGGAATCGGCGATGAAATCGTCGACCAACTCCATGGCGGATTCGCCTTGGCTGTCGAGGCAGCAGAGCCCCTGCAGGGCCAGCCGACGGACTCGGGACTGTCGTTTCACGGCAGCATGCTCGCAGGTGAGGTCACTTCGGGAGGCGGTTCAGTCGGATTGGGCAGGCAGTTGGCCCAGGAGGTTGGCCATTTCGATCGCGGCGATGGCGGCCTCGGCCCCCTTGTTGCCCGCCTTGGTTCCCGCCCGTTCGATCGCCTGTTCGATCGTGTCGCAGGTCAGCACGCCGAAGATGCACGGAACCGGGCCGGACATCGAAACCTGCGCAACGCCCTTGGTCACTTCCGCGGCGATGTATTCGTAGTGGTCGGTCCCGCCGCGGATGACCGCCCCAAGGCAGATGACCACATCGTAGCGGCCTGACTGGGCCATCCGCGAGGCCAGGTGGGGGATCTCGAAGCTTCCGGGCGACCAGGCGACCTCGACATTGTCGCTGTCGACACCGTGGCGCGACAGCGCATCGATCGCCCCACCCAGCAGCTTGGAGGTGATGAACTCGTTGAAGCGGCTGACCACGATGCCGAAGCTCGCCTCGGCGGGCGCTACCAGTTTGCCGATATATTCTTTCATCGCCGGAATGCTCCTTTCCGCCGCCCGGGGGCCCGGCGCGGCGATCGGACAGTATACGTCACCGCCGCCGGGCTTTACAAGCGCAGATGGCCCGGCAGGGACCCCTGCCGGACGTCGCAGCCCATGCGGAGGATAAGTCCATGTCAGGTAGTGATTTGGGTCGAAACGCGACGCCCTGAGGTTGTTCGCGGGGCCGGGGTGGGGGGAGAATGTCAGAAAAATCTGACCGGTCGGTCATCTTCTTTGGTCCTGCCGGGGCGACATATCTTAGATTCCCAGTGTGCCCCTGCAGGCCGGCCCCGCGCCGGCTGCGGGGCAGGGGGCGAGGACCTGAACTGCCTCTGGCCCGTCAAGGTGAACCATGACCACATCCTGTCGCCGTCGCCGTGCTGCCCTTCGGGGCGGCTTTGTGGAGTTAATGGCCGTGATTGTCCTGGCCGTGCTGGCCAGCCTCTCGATCGCCATGATCGTCTTCTCGGGTTTCAGCCTGGCCAAGAGCGAGAACGGCCTGGCCGTCCAGCGCGCCCAGTTGGCGGCGGAGTCCGGGCTGGACTTCACCGGGCAGTTGCTGGGCCAGTGCAGCGTCTCGCCCGGGGCCACCGGCAGCGCCCTGGCCGATTCCCTGGCCGCCGAACTCCAGGCGCTTCTGGACGGCAGCGGCAACCTCTCGGGCGCTGCGATTGTCTATGCTGACGGCAGCATCTGCATCCCACAGATCTCCCTGGGCGGCACGATGAGCTTCCAGGCGCAGATCACCGTGCCGCAGCGGCGGGTCATCCATGTCACCGTTACCGGCTACGACCAGCAGGGCCATCAGGTCGCCCGAACCGTCCGGATGAACTACACCACGACCTTCCAGCTCGACAGCGCCATGCTCTCGAAGGGTCCGATCGTCATCAACAACGAGATGTCGCTTCTTTCGGTCGGCAACGACTACGACGCGTCGATGACCAGCATGGCCTCCGGAGACGCGATCAGCTTCAGCGGCGACAGCACGATCTCCGGCGACCTGTCGCTGACCGACCCACTGGCAAAGGTCGTCACCACCGCCACGCTGACCGTCGGCGGGACCATCGCCAAGGGCGTCGAGGACGTCGGTTTCCCCGAGTTCGATACCAGCGAACTGCTGGCCGTGCCCCTGACGACCATCAGCAGCAGCACGCTGGAAGGTACGAGTTACAGCAACATCCGCATCAAGGCCGGGACCAACCCCGTCTTCGACACCGCCGTGGCGATCAAAGGCGTGATGTACGTCGAATCGCCCAACGTGGTGACTTTCGACGGCGCGACAACCCTTGCCGGCGCGATCATTACCGAAACCCCGCCGGAGACGGCAAACCCGGCCGAGCACAAAATTGTCTTCGACTGCGACATTGCCTTCCAAGAGCCGTCAACTCTGCCCGATGAGCCGAAGTACGCTGCCGTGCGCCGGCTGTCCGGCAGTTACATCCTGGCAGAAGGCTTCTCGGTTCGCACGGTCAACAATGCCGAAGGCCCGATCGGCGTGCTGGCAGCCGACCAGATCTACACGCAGAACCGCATCAGATCGAAGCTCTACGGGGCCATCATGGCCTACGACACCGGCGGGATCTTCATCTCCGACGACTCGGCGGTCACGGTCGACCGGGCTAACTGGAACGCCGGCAAGCTGATCGACAACCAGTTGGTCCCCTTGCCCGATACGTACGAGGAAGTCACCGCTCCCTGACTGAACCTGCCCGCCCTGCTCGGGCGCTGAAGGCAAAGTTAACCGAAGCCACACTTGTCCGGATCGGCTGCATCGGCTATCTTCACCGGCGGAATCCGTGTTTTTCGCCGCTATGTTATGACGATCCGGTAATACATGCCCAGAGATCCCCGGAAGCTGACCACCTGGATACTTGCCTTGGCATCGATGTGCCTGGTCCTGGGCGGCTTGCTCTTTGGCAGTTGGGCGTTCCAGCGGTACCTGCTGGGTAACTTCCACGCCGTCGTGCCCGGGCAGGTGTATCGGTCGGCCCAGCCCTCTGCCCGGCAGCTTGCCCGCTGGGTCGAGACCCACGAGATCAGAACCGTGGTCAACCTCCGGGGCCGAAACAACGACAAGCCGCTGTTCCGGGATGAACTGCGGGTCCTGGAGGAGATGGGCGTAAACGCGGTGGTCCTCCGGTTCGGCGCCTTGGACCTGCCCCCCCGCCACCACCTGCTGGAGTTGATGGACACGCTGAATTCCGCCCCGCGCCCGCTGCTGATCCACTGCGAGGCAGGGGCCGACCGGACCGGCCTGGCCAGCGTGATGGCCGCCATGGCCGTAGGGGGCCAGTCCTACCAGCAAGCCCTGTCCCAGATCTCCCTGCAGTACCTGCACGTCATGTCGCGGGACCGCCACATGGGCGGCATGCTCCGACAGTACGAAGCCTGGTGCGCCCAGGAGGGCCTGGATACAGCCGGGTGGGAGCGGTTCTGCAGTTGGGCCCGGACTGAATACAGCGTCGGGTACTACCGCTTCCGCATCGTGCCGCCGCGCAACCTGCAGGCCCAGCCGAACGAGGAAATCGCCTTGGATGTCACCATTACCAACCTGAGCAACGAAGCCCTTCCGATCACCGGTTCCGGCGAACAGTTCAGGTTGGTCGTCTTCACACGCCAATGCCGGGACGGATACCCCGTCGATACCATGGTCTGGGCTCCGATCGAGGGCCCGGACATCAAGCCGGGGCAAAGCCGGCAGATCTCCTGCGTCATACGCGCGCCCGCAGAGACAGGGCGACACACGCTGAAACTGGACATGGTTGGCAGCAGATGGTTCTCGCACAAGGGCTCGCCCCTGGCCGAAATGGTCCTGGATGTCGGCAACTGCATGGTCGCCGCCCCCGGTACTGCCGCAGATCAGGCTCTACAGGCCGGCCGAACAGCCCGTCCGGCTCCAACCGCTCCTGTTACATCACCAGCCTCTTTCGACCCGCGATAAGGATACTCGTAGAGAAGCTTCGCAGCGGCCAGGTGCGTTCCAGCACGCCGTTGAGCCTGTGCAGCGGCCCCAGAACTTTCTGGAGGCGATGGGCGGGGATGAACTGGTGAAACCCGGTGTAGAACACCTCAAACCCGCTGTGCAGAAGCATCCTGCGGATCTGCCCGGGCCTGTACAGCCGCCTGTGATGTGTCAGGCCAATCATCCGGCAGAGATTCTCGCTCAGCGACCAGCGGTTCGGCAGGAACGTCAGGACCAGTTGTCCCCCGACCTTGAGAACCCGGTATAGCTCACCCAGAGCAACTGCATCATTGGCTACGTGCTCCAGCACCCCGCTGGTGATAACCACGTCGAACTTCCCGTCGTCAAAGGGAATCTCTCCCGGATGCCGCACGGGGGTGTACTCCAGCCCGGCGAAGCGGTGGAAGACATCACAGCCGGGCCTGGTGTGGACCTGGCCGAAATCACACCCGAAGTACGTCCATGGCCCCGCGGCTGCGTATCCTGAGCGGTGGTCTGCCTCCAGCATGCAGGCGTCCGGGGCATGGTTGCAGCCCCAGTCCAGCATCACCCCGCCGGTTTCGGGCAGCCAACGTGAGTACCTCATGAACACTTTGACCTGACGCAGGATCGAGGCAGGTTTGGCATGTTCCTGCAGGTATTCGCCCTCTTGTTCCTGCAAGGCCTGGCTGTACAGTTCCTGCAGTTTCTGGAACAGATGCGTTTGTCGATCTTTCTCTGAAGCCAACGGTAGGCCCCTTGCATGGATGGTTCATGGCCGCCGACAGCGGCGGCTGGTTGCTCGTCAGGAGACCGGGATTATAGACCCGCGGGGGGAGATGGCAAAGGGGTAAGGGTCTCAGCCCAGCGTCACCACGCTGCCGCTGTCGGCGGCGTCCCGGCCTGCCAGGCAGATCTCCGTCAGGCGGAAAGACTCCTCTTTGGAGATGATGCACGAGCTGCGGTCGCGGATCTGGTCGAAGAACTCGACCGGCAGGGACCGCTTCTCCGGCAGGGGCAGGACTTCCATGTCCTCCTTTGTCAGCAGGATCGCCTTCTGGCCGCAGTCGACCACTTCCACCGTGGCCTCGGACCCCGCCAGGCGCAGGCGGTCGTCGCCCCAGCGACGCCCTTGCTCGCCGGGCCAGGGTCGCAGGTAGTCGAACCAGACCGAAGCGTGGCCGCCGCCGACAAAGTCCAGCCACATCGCCCCTGCGTCCTCCATCCCCGGGTGCGTCGGATGGGCCAGGTTCGAGGCCGTCGCCGAGACCCGCGCCACATCCAGGCCCGTGACGTACAACGCGAAATCGATCGCGTGAACCGCCTGCCAGAGAATCGACCCGCCGTAGGTTTCGCGCGTCTTGTAGTACTTGTCGCGGCTGGCGAAGGGGTAGGACTTCTGGGCAGCGGCCAGCAAAGGCCTTCCGATCCGTTCCTCGACCACTGCCTGCCGGGCCGCCTGGAACGCCGGCCAGGTCCGCATGTCCATCAGCGCCGCGGCGTGCACCCCGGCCTTGTCCACCGCCTCGCGCAGCCGCTGCAGGTCCTCCCATCGCGTCGCCAGGGGCTTCTCGCTGAGCACATGAATCCCGCGCATCGCCGCCGCCGTCGAGACCTCCGCGTTGCGGTAGAGGGGCATGAACACACCGACCACGTCGACGTCCTCCTTGTCCAGCAGGTCGCGGTAGTCGTCGTAGACCTTTGTCCCGGCCGGGCAGGCGCGGTGCTGACCCAGGTAGCCCAGCTTGTCATCCGGACCGAATCGAGCTACGGCGGCCAGTTCCATCTCCGCGTCATCGGCGATCGCGTCGAGGACCGTGTTGGCGTGTCCCCACGATCCGATCATCGCAGCTTTCATCGTCTCCTGCCTTTCTCTTCTGCGGCCAGCGCCTCCAGCAGTTCATCTTCCCGGGCGTGCATGACCTCGGCCGAGGCGGCGTCCTGATCGTCGTAGCCCATCTGGTGCAGCAGGCCGTGTGCGACGTACCGCAGAATCTCCCGCGTGATCGGCTGATCGTGGTCTGCCGCCTGCTGTCGGGCGACCGGGCCGCAGATCAGCAACTGTACGGCAAGGGCTTCATCGTCCGGACCTGTCACGTCGAAGCTGATCACGTCGGTGGGTCCGGTGTGGCCCACGAAGCGCCGGTTGTACAGTTCGATCTGCTCATCGTCCAGAAAGGCCACGTCCAGCTCGGCTATCGGCTGCTCGGTCCGGCTGATCAGTTCAGCCAGTTTGGCGATGCGTATGCGGGGCACGCGTACGGCGGTCTGTTCGGAACTGATGGCGATTCGCGGTTGGTTTCTCATAGACGAAGGGCCCGGCTCCCGCCGGCTAGCGCTTGTACTTGAGGACCTCGTCGAGCATCTGCTCCAGCGGCGCGGTGGCCAGGGAGATCACTGTATCGCAGCAGCCGTAGTAGACGTAGACGATTCCGTCCTTGACCACGTTGGCCGAGGGGAAGATCACCCGTGGGATGATCAGCCCGATCTTCTCGTAGGCGGCCTTGGGCTCCATGATGAAATGCGGGATCCGGGCGATTACGCGCGTGGGGTCGTGGCGGTCCAGCAGCATCAGGCCAACACGGTAGGTCCCGGCGGTGTCCACTCCGTGATAAAGCAGCAGCCAGCCTTCGTCGGTAGCCAGCGGTTCGGCGGCCGCCCCGATCTTCACGCCTTCCCAGTCCGGGTCCTTCGCGGCGGCGACAAGAACGGGCTTGTCCCAGTTCAGCAGGTCGTCGGAGTAGGAGATCCATATGCTCGGGCGGTCGCAGCCGTATTCGGCCCCGACGTAGTTGATCGGCCGGCGGAGCATGGCATATCGCCCGTTGATCTTCTCGGGCAGCAGAGTGCAGTCGCGGTCGTCGACGTCCGGCGGGGTGACCATTCCCAGGTCCTGCCATGTTCGCAGGTCGTCGGAGACGGCGATGCCGGTCCGGTAGTTGTTGGGGTCTTCCGGGGGCACGTCGCGGACGTTGTGGTAGTCCGGCACGGTGATTCCGTTGGGATAGCACGAGGCGACGTAGTTGCGGTGGACGTAGGTCATGTAGTATCGCCCGTCCATCCGCAGCAGGCGAGGGTCCTCGACGGTTCCGCGCGGCGTGCGGCGCATCTCGGCGGCAAAGACCGGCTCGTCGGAGGCCAGCTCGAAATGCACGCCGTCGTCGCTTCTTAGCAGACCGAACCGGCAGTACAGCGGCGCCAGGGAAGAGGTGGCCCGTTCGAGCATCCAGAACGTGCCCTCATCGTCGATCACCACGCCGGGGTTGAAGGTCGTCACCGCCCGCCACCAGGGCCGGCCTGGCAGGACGATCGGGTTCTCGGGATGTCGTTGCAGCAAGGGGTTCTCCATCAGGTCGATTCGGGCTCCGGGTCATCTCAGCTGCCGGATCATACTGCCCGTCCCGAGGAGAGGCAAGTTGCCCGGTCAGGCATTCTCGTCGCGCCGGTGGCGAAGCTGCTCGGGCGCCACGCTGCGCGGCAGGCCGTAATGCGGGGGGATCTCCGCAGTATCGGCCTTGTCCTGCTGTTCGGCGCGGGTCTCGACGCGCTGGACGGCGTCGTGGAGCTTGCGTATGCGTCCGTCGACCAGCCCGACACGGCGGTTGAGGTCGACGACCACCGAGTTGATCTGCTCGAGTGTCTGTTCGAGGAAGATGATGCGTTCCTGCAGGGCCTGGATGTCTTCGTCGCGGGTCATGGGCTGCTTTCGGGGCTGCGGGGTTGGGTTGGGTTTCTGGATTCGCAGGGCAAGGCCGTCTGGCAGAGGCCGCACCCGTAGACGCCATCGAAGCCGAACCGATGGGCCAGACTGTTTCTGACCGAGCGGATGTGCTTCAGGCAGGCGCGTTTGTCTCGGTGTTCGTGGTCGGGCCCGACCGAGCCGACCGGGCAGCGGGCCATGCACGCCCCGCAGGTTCCCAGGGCGGATTTGAGGCACCAGGCGAACGGGTCTTCGCCGTAGGGGCGGGCAGTTACCGGCAGGGGAGCCTCGGTGACGACCGAACCCAGCCGCACGGCCACGCCGGCCTGGGTGATCAGCCCGCCGGAGATGCCGAATGTCCACAACCCCGCGATAAAGGCCACGTGACGCTCCGACCAGCGGCTGTTCAGGGGGCGCTGGGGCGTGTCCCGCACGTCATTGGCTGGATGGCTGCCCGGGGCGACGGCCGAAAAGCCTGCCCGCCCGAACGCCTCGACCAGGCCCGCCCGGAGGCGGTCGTTGAGCTGCTCGCCGAAGGTCCGAACCCGTGCCCAGGGCTCCGAGGGCTGACGATCTTCGGCGCAGTTGGCCGCTCGGGCCTCGGCGCAGATCGGCAGGACGTAGCTGACTACGCTGCGGGCCCTGGCGGTGGGATATACCAGTTTCAGCGCCTCGGCGGGCAGGAAGTGGAATGGGCCGATATGCTCCTGCAGGCGGGCGAACCACGGGTCGTCGGCCGAGGCAACCGCCACGAGCGGCGCATCGAAATACCGGCCCGTCGGGCAAGGCCCCCGGCGGGCGGGATCGTCATCGTCCTGCCAGAGCTGCCTTAGCAGTTCGGCCGGATCGGGCATCGGCGGAGTCTGGGGGTTCATTGGTCTCTGGGGCAGTGGCGGGCGAACAGCTCCCGCAGTCGGCGGGCCCCATCATAGAGCATGTCGAGGTACTCGCCAAGATCGGCGAGGCTTTCGAGCGAGATTTCCAGCAGGATGCGCCTGTCGTAGCCGAACTGGGCGAGGATCACCAGCAGGTGCTCCCAGATCCCGCTGCCCCGGCCCAGGGGCCTGTGGTCCATCACCTCGTCGCAGATCTGATCGATCGGGTACAGCCAGTCGTGTGCGTGGACGTGTCCGACGGCCTCCAGGAACGCCACCGGCGGGTGCTGGGCGTGCTTTTTCATACAGCAGGCCAGGTGGGTGTGGCCTACGTCCCAGCAGAGTTGCGTGTTGGCCTCGTCGGCCAGTTCGAGACAGCTTTCCCACGTGTCGCCGATGCGGACCTCGCTGCGGTAGTCCGGCTGGATGGGCATCTGCGTCTCGGGCAGTATGGTCAGGTTGCTGCTCTGGCGGGCGCGGTCGGCATAGAAGCGGAAGAACCGCTCGGCCGCCATCCGCGCCGGGACCAGGGGGCGAAAGTGCGGGGCCAGCCTGGCCAGGCCGGCGTGGAAGACAGCCGTGACAGGCTGCGATGCCCGATCGGCCAGGCAGACCAGCAGGTCGGCCAACTCTCGGTGTCCGATGTCCGGATGGCGGTGGTTGAAGATCTCCGGGGCCAGCTTCTGGTGCAGGTACGGGTGGATCGACAGGCCCAGAGGCGAGTCGAGCACGGTAGAGGCAGCGCGGGCCAGTTGGTCGAGAGATCTATCATCACCCCAGGCGATTTCGACGAAGTCGATCTGACGCGCCGCGATGCGGCCCAGCAGGTCGGGGGGGTCCGGTTTGACCAGGTCGCTTGCCGAGAGCTTCGCTCCGACCTGCATGCCTACCGGTCCTCCTGCATCTCTCTGCGGCGCATGGGCATCTGGTCGATCAGATCGAAAATCGACTCGGCGGGCACGACCCGGCGGCTGTTGAGCTTGACAGTCCCGTCCTTGCCGACCAGCACGACGGCAAATTCATCGTTGTCGATCCGGTAGTGTCTGCGGAGTGCGGCGGCCTGGTCTTCGCTTAGAGGCTCACCGCCGGCGCGGCTTTGTCCGGGCACGATTTCCAGCAGGACCATGTCGCGTTCCTGGAAGCTGTCGACCTGCTCGGCCAGCTCGCCCAGCATGGCGCGGAGGTGGGGATCGTTGCCGGCAGGGGCGAACAGCAGCAGCGGGCGGTGGCTGCGCCGGTACTGTTCCATGACCAACTCGTCGTTGCGGTCATTGTCATTCTTTCTGGCAGGTGGGTCCTGGCGGGCACAGCCGACAAAGAGGCCGGCGGCGGCCAGGCAGAGGATTGCGGTCATCGCCAGGTTCATAGCTAGCCTCCTGGGCAGGGGAATCTTCAGGCTACGAAGTATTATAGGGCACCTGACGCGTGATCCGAAGCTATTTTGCGATAGGCGGTTACAAAGTGCGGGAGCACACTTTCCATCTCTCCGCGCCCGGCGGTGTTGACAGGCCCCAACAGGATCGCTATGCTCGTTTATGTTGCAGGTGCCCTCCAGGGCCCGAAAGGGAAGGCCGTGAAACTCGGCCGCGGACGCGCCGCTGTAACCGGTTACGAACGCCGCAGAATGCCACTGTTTCGATGTGTTGTCGGAGCGGGAAGGCGCGGCGGGAGGATGACCCGGAAGCCAGAAGACCTGCCTGCAATGAGCCTGGGTTCGGCCTCGCGGCTGTGGGTTTCCGGGCGTCTCGAAGGCAGAATCCGATTCTGCCCCGATGCGCAGGCCCCGTTTCCCGCACGCCGCCGGAACCGGGGCGTTTTCGTAAGATGGCCGTCCGCGGTATTCGATGGCCCCGGCAGGGTCCTCCCGGCCGACGTCTTGCGGCGCGTCTCCGATCGGCCAGACCGGGCTGCCGTCCGGCAGGGAATCTGCAGTTTTCCAGCCGCCCCTGCCTAACGTTCTGGTGCAAGGAGCATCGCGTGTCGCAGTCTTTCCGTATCGTGGCCATCTTGGCCGTTGCTTTCGCTTTCATCGCCCCGGCCTCGGCCCAGTGGATTACCGTGGACTTCGAGGATGTCGATCTGAACGTCGACGGGTATTACAACGGCTCGGACTCCTCGGGCCAATTCACCAGCCGGAGCGCTACGCTGCTGAATTCCTATAACTCCCTGTATGGCTCGTGGAACGGTTTTGCCGCCTCGAATGTCCAGGATGTTGTCGATGGAAGCTACCTGAATCAGTATGCCTCCTACGCCGATCTGGACGGCTCGCCCGCCGGGGGCGGATATGGCGGCCAGGGCCAGTATGCCGTCGGCTATGTCAGCGCGTATCTCGACGCCGGGCAGTCATTCGCCCTGCCGACGATCGAACTGCCTGTCCAGACGACCGTACTGGGCACGTACGTGACGAATACCACCTATTCCGCCTTGACCATGCTCAACGGCGGATTCGGGGCCACGCCCTTTGGCGGCCCCGACGGGACCGACCCGGACTGGCTGTTGCTGACGGTCACCGGTTACGACATCCATGGCAATGTCTCCGCGCAGGTCACCTTCGACCTGGCCGACTTCTCCAACCCCGACGGGACCGACCTGCTGGTCGACGAATGGACGTGGCTGAACCTCCAGCCGCTGGGGCAAGTCAAGTCCCTGACGTTCGATGTCACCGGCAGCGATGTCGGAGAGTTCGGCCTGAACACCCCGTCCTACTTCGCGATCGACAACCTCATCTACGACGGCTCGGATGTTCCCGAGCCATCCGTCGCGGCCTTGCTTGCGATCGGAACCGGCGCCGTTCTACGCCGCCGACGCCGCAACCGCTGACGGGCCGGAAAGGATACCATGAGCTATCGGGAGCTGCCAATGCGGGCCATCCTTGCCGCAGCCTGGATCTTCCAGGCCGCGGCCGGGCTGGTCCTCGCCGGGCCTTACTCCGGACCCAACACCACTTCCGGGGCCATCGACGACCCGATCTGGGGCTACCAGGACGGTCTGTTGAACCCGGCCTTTGTGGACTGGGCGGCGGAAGTCGTCGACTACAGTCCGGCCAATCCACACCTGCTGGATGACGTCTGGGAAGATGCTTCGCTGGCCCTGGGCGAGGCGGTCAACGACCGGACCCACGTCGTTTCGCTGGGGGATCTCTCGGCCGCCGATATCGCCGCCGGGGCCCAGCCGGGGTCGATCACCCTGCGGTTCGACAAGTACATCCACGACGGTGACGGGGCGGACTTCGGCGTCTTCGAGAACGGCCTGGTCGACTACGGAGGCATGATCTTCGCAGAGCTGGCCTTCGTGGAGGTCTCGACCGACGGCGTGCACTTCGCCCGGTTCGATGGGGTCAGCCTGACGCCCGGGCCGGTCGGCGAATACCACCCGATCGACGCGACAAACGTCTATAACCTGGCCGGCAAGCACGCCCACGGCATCGACGACTGGGCGATGGGGCCGGGCATCCAAAGTTGGGCTACCCCGCTGGACCTGGCCGAGCTGGCCGGGCACGAGCTGGTCGCCCAAGGTCTGCTGAGCATCGACAAAATCCGCTACCTCCGCCTGGTCGACATTCCCGGCACGGGAGATTTCCTCGACAGCTTGGGCAATCGGATCTACGACCCGCACGAGACATCCGGCTCGGGCGGTTTCGACCTGGAGGCGGTCGGGTTGATCCACGCCGCGGCCCGAGGGGACATCGACCGCAACGGGCTGATCGACACCGGCGACATCGATTCTCTGGCTGCAGCCATTTCTGCGGGCGCATCCGACCTGAAATATGATTATAATGACGACATGTCAGTCTCACTTGGCGATCTGGACGACCTGCTGGCTGAGCAGTTCGGTTCGCTGCTGGGCGATCTGGACTTCGACGGCGTGGTGGGCCCGGCGGATCTGGATCTGCTTCTGGCCGGCTACGGAGACAGCGGCCGGTACGTCGACGGCGATCTGACCGGAGACGGCAAGGTCGACTTCGCCGACTGGGTCCGACTGTCGCACCGCTACGGACAGCAGCTGGGCAACCCGGAGATCATCCCCGAGCCGTCGTCGCTGTTGCTGCTGGCTGCGGGACTGATCTGCCTGAGAGGCCGACGAGGAGGCCGCCGATGAAATCTGTCCAACCCAACCACCCGCTGGGCGGACGAGGCTTTACGCTGATCGAACTGCTGGTGGTCATCGCGATTATCAGCCTGCTGGTAAGCATCCTCCTGCCCAGCCTCGTGCTGGGCCGATCCGCCGCCCGCAAGGCCGTCTGCGCAGGCAACCTCCGCGCCCTGCAGACCGGCAACGAACTCTACCAGCAGGACAACCGGTCGCTCTACGTCCCTGCCGCTGCGGATTCCAGGGCGAACCTGAACCGCTGGTTCGGCTCGCGCCCGCGCAAGGGCCAGCCCTTCACTTCGGCCAACAGCCCGCTGGAACCCTACGTCTCCGGGCGCCAGGCTCGGAACTGTCCTGAGTTCAGCAGCTTCCTGAAAGGCTTTGAGGCCGGCTGCGGCGGCTACGGCTACAACAGCAACTACGTCGGACAGTACCGCAAGGGCCCGAACTACACAGCCCAGACCGGCTTCGATCTGACAGGCAACCGCTCCGACGCGTTCAGCAGATCGGCCGAGACCGTCGCCTTCACCGACGCCGCCTTCGTCGGCAACGGTCTGATGGAGTACAGTTTCGCCGAGCCGCCCCTGCATCCGGACAACCCCCATCGACGGTTCCAGCCGAGCATCCACTTCCGTCACGGCCGAACCGCCCAGGTCGTCTGGCTCGACGCCCATGTCAGTTCCGAGCAGCTGACCCATTCCAAAGATGCGATGGGCGGGTACTACGGGCCGCCGCCGGAGAAGTACGACATCGGCTGGTTCGGCCCCGACGACAACAGCCTCTTTGACTGCGAATGATCCTGCGGTTCCGGGCCCCTACCCGCCTGCGCCGGGCGGCGACTCGACCTTCTCCATCGCCTCGTCGATCAGCATTCTGCGCTTCTCGATCAGCAGCTGTCGCTGGGCCTTGATCTTGTCCATCTCGCGTTTGAGTTTCGAGGTGTGCGGGGCAAAGCTGGCCTTGATCGCATCGAGCTTCTTCTCGTAGAGGTCCTTGGCGTCGCGCCGCATGGCGGTGATGTTCAGGTCGTCCCGCCGGGCCCGGAGGCGGTTGATCAACTCGATCGCCTCTTCGTACTCTTCCTCGGCCAGCTCGATCCGGGCCTCGTATTCCTGCTCCAGCAGCTTCATCTGCCTGAACAGGGCGCGGGCGTCGGCTTCGAGCGTCTCGACCTCGGCGTCGATCTCAACCAGTTGGGGCTTCAGCTGGGCGAGGATCTGCTCTCGCCTCTGCTGGCGGAGTTTCCTGGCGTAGTCCCGCCCTGCCCGGTCGGCCGATCGCTGCAGATACACGTTGCCCCCGACGTACATCCGCTTCCAGCTGCCCGTCAGTTCCAGCAGCCCAGAGATCTGCTCCGGCTGGGCGACGCTGCCGATCGACAGGCCCGCCCGTTGTGCCGGCCCAGCCGTCAGATCCCACCATGCCCCGGCGCGGGTAAGCACCTGCCCGCCGGGCTTGGCCGACAGCGAATCATCTGCTGCCAGGTACAGCGCCTCGTCGGCCTCGGCCAGGGCGCGGGCCAGCAGCTCGCTGTGTCCCCCCATCGCCGCTGCCTGGACCAGCAGCCCCGTGAGCTCCGGATTCCGGGCCGGTCTCTGTCCCGACGAATCCGCCACGGACCTGGCCGAGATCAATCCCCCGGGCGAGAAGACGACCTGCCTGCAGGCCAGCGCCACCGCCACACCGGCCTGTCGGGCAGTGCGGACGTAGGCGATAATCGTCACGTTACCGGCCTCGGCGGCGATCAACTCGGCCAGTTTCCGGGCCTCGGCGACCTGGTCGCCCTCGACCGACAGCGAGAGGATCACGTAGTCGGCCTTGCGGAATGTCGCCAGCTTCAGCGCCTTGGCCAGAAACTCCGGCTGGACTTCCACACCCACGCGTCCTTTCAGTTCCAGCAGGACGAACCGCGGCGAGCCATCATCCTGTTCGCCTTGCCCGGTGGCCGATTCGTCGTCTTTCGGATTTGTCCTGTCGGGCTGGGGAGAATCGGGCAGGATCTCGCGGATCTGCTGGCGGGCGACGGACGTGGTCATCTTCGCGCCGTACTTGCGGACCTCGATAACCACTTCGGTCTCGTCCTGGCTGACAATGCGCCCCTCCAGGCGCGTGCCGTCGGTCCGGACGATGGTTTCGCCGCCGCCGGCGCCGGCCAGGGCGGTAACGAGCAGAATACCCCAGAGATAGCGGAACGTCGGTGTCATGGCATGACTCCGTAGAAACGGGAGAATCCGTTACCAGTGTAGGGCTCGGGGGCGTGGGGGGCAAGCAGATCCGCGACAATCCCGGCCGACCGCTCAGCTGCGACGCTCGGGGATGAACGGACACAAGCCCCGACGGAACGGCGGCTCGGCCTGGTAGACGTCCTTGACGAACCGGCGGAACTCGTCGGCGGCCGGGCCGAAATCGCTGCAGGCGTCGAGCTTTTCGATGGCCTTGCCTGTCGGCAGACCGCTGCGGTAGGTCAGGTCGAACGCCTCGCGGATCTGGCGGATGTCCTCGGGGCGGATCTGCGGATCGCGCCGCAGCCCGACACGGTTGAGCCCGGAAACCCGATTGATGCTGTAGATCATCACGAAGGGAGGCACGTGCATCGAAGCCCCGGCCGTGCCCTGGCCCATCACCCGGCGGCCCATCCAGCAGAACTGGTGCATCTGGCAGTGGCCGCCGAGGAACGTCCCTGCCCCGACGCGTCCGTGGCCTCCGATGGCGCAGTGATTGGCCAGGATCACCCCGTCATCGACTCGGGCTTCGTGGCCGAGGTGCGAGCCGGTCATCCAGAACGTGTTGTCGCCGATCGTCGACTCACCGTCCGGGCTGGTGGCGCGGCTGAGCGTGACCTGCTCGCGAAAGACATTGCCCCTGCCGATCCGCAGCCAGCTGCGCGTGGAGGGAGAGAACTTGAGGTCCTGGGGCCATTGGCCTAACACCGAGAACGAGCCGACCTGGTTGTTTTCGCCCATGGTGGTGAAGCGGCGGACCACGACGTGGGCGTCCAGGACGCAGCCGGGGCCGATCTGCACGTCCGGCTCGATGACACAGTACGGGCCGATCTGCACGTCGTCGGCAATTTCGGCTTGCGGGTCGACCACCGCGGTCGGATGGATGCGGGCCATGGGCAACTCCTTCTGGCGGGCAGGTCGGCCCGCGAGTGGGCGTGATTGTACCAGCCCTGCGATGCCATTGGCAGGGGCCAGACGATATTTGGTCCGGTAACGCATGTGAGACTGTGATTTGCAGGCCCAAGACGCTACAATGCTTGCCGATGTCCCGGCCATGTGGCCGGGCGTTTGGATGTACAGGAAGCTGCCATGCCCCAGCCGGCCCAATCCGGAACGCTCTCGGACCTGCTCGAACCGTATGCGCGTCGCTGCGCGGCGGACCTGGGCGACTGGCTCATCGAGCCGGGCACCCCGCCCGAGCTGGCCGAGGCAATGACCTACTGCACCGCAGGGGGCAAACGTCTCAGGGCGTCGCTGGTCCTGCTGGCCGCCGAGACCGGACCCTGCGGGGCCGGCGAGATGGCCCGCCGTACTGCGGTGGCCGTCGAATGCGTCCATGCCTACAGCCTGGTCCACGACGACCTGCCGGCCATGGATGACGACACGCTGCGCCGCGGCCAGCCGACCGCCCACGTCAAATTCGGCGAGGCGATGGCTATTCTCACCGGCGATGCGCTGCTGACCCGCGCCTTCGGCCTGCTGGCTGAGGGCCCCGGGGACCGCCAAGGCGAACTGGCCGGCATGCTCGCCGGCGCAGCAGGCCCGGCCGGAATGATCGCCGGACAGGTCGCCGACATGGACCTCTGCAGCGTCAGCGACGGCGTGGCCGGGGTCGAGTACATCCACCAGCGAAAGACCGCCGCGCTGATCCAGGCCGCGGCCGCCCTGGGCGCCGTCTGTGGCGGGTCGGACCCGGCCGAGATGGATCGACTCTCGACCTACGGCTATCATTTAGGGATGGCCTTTCAGTATGTCGACGACCTGCTGGACGTGACAGGCCAGAGCGACCAACTGGGCAAAACACCGGGCAAGGACGCCTCCGCCGGCAAACGCACCACCGTGGCCGTGCTGGGGCTGGAAGAAACCCGCCGCCGCTGCCAAACTTTTACCCGACGCGCCTGCGACGCCATCGAACCGATGGGCGACCGGGCAGAGAAACTCCTGCTGCTGGCCCGGCACCTGGCCGGCCGCTCCCACTGATACACCATGGCAAAAAACCTACTTGATTCGATCCAGTCGCCGGCCGACCTGAAAACCCTCTCCAACAGCGAGAAGCAGCAACTGGCCGAGCAGATCCGCTCGCAGATCATCCAAACCGTCTCCAGCCGGGGCGGGCACCTGGCCAGCAACCTCGGCGTGGCCGAGCTGACCATCGCCCTGCACAGCGTCTTCGACTTCTCGGTCGATCGCCTGCTGCTGGACGTGGGCCACCAGTGCTACCCCCACAAGCTGCTGACCGGGCGGGCCGGACGCTTCGACACGCTCCGCCAGTCGGGCGGATTGAGCGGTTTTCCCGCCCCGTCCGAAAGCCCCTATGACCTGTTCGCCACTGGCCACGCCGGATCGGCGGTTTCCACGGCCGTGGGGCTGGCTTGGGCCGACCAGGCCGCCGGGCGCGACAACAAGGTCGTCGCCGTCGTCGGCGATGCCTCCATCGTCAACGGCCTGTCGTTCGAGGGGCTCAACAATGCCGGCACGCTCAATCGCCAACTGCTGATCATCCTCAACGACAACTCGATGGCCATCGACCAGACCCGCGGGGCCCTGGCAGCCGCCCTGGATCGCATCCGCACGACGCACACCTATTCGGACCTGAAGGCCTCGACCAAGAAGCTGCTCAGCCACCTGCCCGGTGGCGAGGCGATGGCCGAAGCGTTCCACCACCTCAAGGACGGAATGCGAACCGCCCTGCACGGCGAGAGATTCTTCGAGCCTCTCGGCCTGCACTACTTCGGGCCCGTCGACGGCCACGACATCCGCGAGCTGACCTGGACGCTCAAGCGCCTCGCCCAGATCGACAAGCCCTGCATCCTCCACGTGCACACCGAGAAGGGACGCGGCTGCCAGTACGCCGTCGAAGACCCCTGCCGCTTCCACAGCCCCTCGGCCTGGACCATGGAAAACGGCCAGGCTGTCTTTGCCTCCAAGTCCAGGCCCAGCTGGACACAGGCCTTCGCTGACTGCCTGACCGACCTGGCCGACGCCGATGAGAAGATCGTCGCGATCACCGCCGCCATGCCCGACGGGACCGGCCTGGCCAGCTTCCGCAAGCACCACCCGGACCGCTGCGTCGACGTGGGCATCAGCGAATCCCACGCGGTGGCCAGTGCAGCGGGCATGGCCAGGGCGGGGGCCAAACCTGTTGTGGCCATCTACTCGACCTTCCTGCAGCGCGCGTTCGACCAGGTCTTCCACGAAGCATGCCTGCAGGGACTCGGCGTGGTCTTCTGCATGGACCGGGCCGGGCTGGTCGGTTCGGACGGGGCGGTGCATCATGGCATTTACGATATCAGCTACCTCCGCCCCCTGCCCGGGATCGTCCTGACCGCCCCTGCCGACGGGCTGGAACTCCGTGCGGTAATGAAGTTCGCCATCGAATCCGGGAAACCGGTGGCCATCCGCTATCCCCGCGACGAGGTGCCCGGGGACCTGTCAGGCCCCTGTCCGTCGTTCGAGCTCGGTCGCAGCCGCACCGTCCGCGAGGGCGACGACGGCACGCTGCTCTGCTACGGCACGACGGTGGCGGCGGGCCTCTCCGCCGCCAATATCCTCCAGCGCGAGAAGCAGCTGGAGGTCCGGGTCATCAATGCCCGCTTCGCCAAACCCCTGGACGCCGATGCGCTCACCGAGGCCGTCGCGGCCGGGCCCGTGCTGACCGTCGAGGACCACGCCGCGATCGGCGGCTTCGGGTCGGCCGTGCTGGAGCTGGCCGCGGCCAAGGGGCTGGATACCTCCCGCGTCGGTATCCTTGGCGTCGACGACGTGTTCATCCCCCACGGCAGCAGGCAGGAGCAGTTGGTCGACCAGCAGATCTGCCCGGGGGGCATCGTCGGGCGCTTCGTCGAGCTTGTCGAGCGCTCGGCCGGGGACCGGCAGCAGCGTAAGGGCGGCTGATACACCCGCCCCGCCTCGCCGGGAGGCTATACTGGAACAGGTTGTATTGTGTTCCTCGAACCGGGCCTTTGCGATGTCTCACGCCAAGCTGATCCGACGCATCCTGAGCGACTACAAGCTCCGCCCCGACGGCCTGCACGGGCTGGGCCACTGGGCCCGCGTTCTGAGCATCGCCCGGCGCCTGGCCGAGCAGACCGGCGTCCGTCGCGACGTGCTGGAATGCTTCGCCCTCTTTCACGATGCCCGACGCTTCGGCGAAGGACATGACCCCGGCCATGGCCCGCGCGCGGCGATCTACGTCTGCGAACTGGGGCCCCGGGCCCTGGGCCTGGATGCCGAAGGGCTCGACCTGCTCCAGCGCGCCTGCCACGGCCACACCGAGGGCAGAACCAGCGACGAACCGACCATCGGCGCTTGCTGGGACGCCGATCGCCTCGACCTGCCACGGGCCGGAATCCACGCCGACCCGCACCTGCTCTCGACTCCCGCTGCACGCCATGTCGAACTGATCGAATGGGCCCGAGGCCGCAGCTGCGCCGGGACGATCCCCGACATGATTTCCAAGGAATGGGGCATCGACAACCTGCCCGGCCCCGGCCATGCCGCCGAGTGATCCGATCGGACCAGCGATCTGGTCAACTTGACATCTCTGCGTCTGCACAGGACAGCTGAATTGCCCTTTTCAGGTGATCAGCATCGCGTCGCCGTAGGAGTAGAACCGGTAGCCGGTTTCCACCGCGCGGCGGTAGGCAGCCAGCGTTCGGACGATCCCGTCGCAACTGCCCGGGCTTACGAAAGCCGAGACCAGCATCAGCAGCGTGCTGCGCGGCAGGTGGAAGTTGGTGATCATCGCGTCGACGCAATGGAACTCGGCCGGGGGATAGATATAGATCCGGCTCTGGCCGGTCTCCGGGCGGATGGGGCCGGTCGAGGCGACGGTTTCCAGTACGCGGACCGAGGTGGTCCCGACGGCCACGACGCGGCGGCCTGCCTGCTTGGTCCGGTCAACTGCCGCCGCGGCCGATTCCGACAGTTCGTACCACTCGGCGTGCATTTCGTGCTGCTCGGCCGTGGAAGCCTTGACCGGCAGAAACGTGCCCAGCCCCACGTGCAGCGTAACGCTGGTCCGTTCGATCCCACGCTGCGCCAGCCGCTCGAGCAACTCGGGCGTAAAGTGCAGCCCGGCGGTCGGGGCGGCCACGGCGCCCGGCCTTTGCGAGAAGACCGTCTGGTAGCGGGATTTGTCCTGCTCGACCTGCTCGTCGGCAGCCCGGTCGGGGCCAGGCCGACGGATGTAGGGCGGCAGCGGCGCGGCGCCGATCTGTTCCAGCAGTTCCGCTGCTTCTGCAGGCGGCTCGGGCCGGGCCAGCCATCTACCCTTGCCGAGGTTCTGCCCCAGGACAAGTCGCACCGTCTCGGACCCGGCCAACTCCAGCGCCTCACCGGGCCTGCAGCGGTTTGCGCCTTTGAGCATCAGCTCCCACTGGCCCTGCGGGTCGGTCTGCAGGTAGAGCCCCTCGATCCGTCCGCCGCTGGCCCGGCGAGCGGTGAACCGCGCGGGAATCACCCGGGTATTGTTGACCACCAGCAAGTCGCCGGGGCACAGCAGGTCCGGCAGGTCGCTGAAGCGATGGTCGGCCGGGGTGGACCGGCTGCGGTCCAGGTGCATCAGCCGCGACGCGTCGCGCCGCTTAAGCGGCTGCTGGGCGATCCGATCGGCGGGCAGGTCAAAGTCGAATGCGTCGACGGGCAGGGCCACTTCGGGATTTCTCCATTCTTTTGCAGTTCTGCCGAAACATCAGTTAGCGCCAATCGGCTGCTTCCCACAATGCAAACCAGGTGCATCTTCCACGCAAGATCATTCATTCTATAGGTTTACTGTGATTGACCACTGCTTTTCCACTGCTTATCCACAGGGTAGTCCGTCCGCGGCCGGCTCGTCGATTGAAGATCCGGTGAAGGTCCGGTTTTGCTAATTCTCTGTATTGTACTGATTTGCAATTAACCAATGACTCATGTCGATTCAGCCGATGCAGGTAGGGAGACCTCTTCATCGCTGCCAGGCAGACAGGGCGTGACAGGGTCGCCCGATCTGCCCATTCCGGCTCCGGAGAAACGCCTCGTGGCTGCGAACCTCGAACAACTTGCCGTCCACATCGCCGGTCTGGATCGGCCGGGGCTGCTGGACTACCTCGAAACGCTGCGGTGCACCTTCGAGCTGGATTTCACAGCCGAGTTTCTGCGGTCCCTTCCGGTGGATCAGTTGCGACACATCGCTTTGGCGGCCTCGCTGCATCGACGCCTGGAGCCGTAGTGTCAGATGAGCTTGCGAAGCAGCGACTGGACGACGGGCTGGTCGTCCTCGTTGCAGGAGTAGCTGAAGGTCGCCTTGGGGGTAATGCTCACCGAAGCGAAGCCGCCTGGGGCTTTAAAGCGGATCCGGGCCTGGGAGGCGAACTCGGCGTACTCTTCCAGAAAGTCCTTGCCGTGCTGGGTATCGAGGAATTTCGGCGCGTAAGGCCCGGACATGAAGGAGTTATGTGCGTACTCCTTGACCCGGACGCTCTTGAGCTGGGGGCGGTCGGCGTTGTTCATCATCTTCTCGATCGACGCCGGGACGTCGACCTCGATCGGCTCGACCAGCGTCGGCAGGGCCAGGCAGCTGCCGAAAAACGCCCCGAGTTGCTCGATCGAGCTGGCCGGACCTGCGTAGATCTCCAGCATCTCGGTATCGGGTCGAACGGCAAAGGGCAGGACCGAGACCTTCTCGACGGCCTGGGAGACGATCTGCTGGCTGTCCGGATCGAGCTTCTGGACGGCCTGCTGGGTCTTGCGGATGATCGTGCCGAACGCCGCCGGGCCGTTGGCCGAAGCGTCCAGCACGCCGAATTCCTCGGTCTCCGGCAGGCCGAACTCAGCCATCGCCTGGACAAGTTCTTCCGGCCGGCAGCAGCCGCGGATTCGGGCGAAATTCAAGCGAAACGATGCCATAGCGTTGGATCCTCGAAGGGACAGTCTTTCGGAAACAGGCTATCATACGCCCTGGCCGATCCAGATCAAGGCCCTGCGCCTGCCAGAGGCCGGAGGGATGGGGTTGGCTTTGACCGAAACCCATGGGCAGGAGGTTTGTTGCAACACAAGCCCCTCGCGTGCGTCTACAGGGGCAAGGGAGACATTCCGGCGAAGGGTTTGCTTTCCTGCCGGAACAGACCGTATATTGCCCTTGGGCCTGGGCTTCGGTGCTTTTCTGTTCTGCAGCCGGCACTGCGCTGTCCATGGGCGTCGCCCGGAGGCAAAGTGGAAGTTTGTGCAGAACACACACAGGGAGAGTTGGGATGAATGGTCGACTGGTAGCCTGCCCGGCATGCGGCACATTGCTCGATGCACCGCCTGAGGCGGCTGACTGCATCGTGCGCTGCGGAAACTGCAAGAAACGGTTCCGCCTGCCGAAGAAATTGGCCGCCACGGGTGACGCGATCGCCAGTTGGCTGTGGACCGACCGGAACGTCGAGGAAGATGAGGAGCCCGCCCAACCTGTCTCGTCTGGCAAATACGACCCGAAGGAAGAGTCGATGATGTTCCTGGCCGACCTGCACGAGCAGGACCCCGCCGGGGCCATCCGCCTGGTCAGGCTGGGCTCGGAGGGGGCGTTGTTCGAGTATTCCGCCCACCGGATGGAAGATGAAGTCTTCCGCAGCGCCATGCCCCGCCTGTGCGTCCGCTGCTCCAGTCGCGTCGACCTGGTCGCACACCCGATCATCTTCGCTCAGGAGATGGATGACAGCGTCTCGCTGGCCGCGGAATACGCAGCCGGGGCGCTGAAGATGGACTGGGCCGACGTGCGGAAACTCACCGGTCCGCAGGTGCTTGCCAAGCTGGGCAGCATCCCCAACCTGCCCCATCCGGCCAGTCTGCCCATGCCCTTCTGGATCTGCGACATCTGCTCGGGCGTGGGACTGGTTTCCGGGCAATGCAATATCGACCCGTCCCACGGCAGCGGGTGGTTCCGTCTGCGGATCGCCAACCTGGAAGTCGCCGAGAAGTTCCTGATCAACCTGGGCAAGGAAAACAGCGTCGAGCACGCCGAGATCCGCCTGCGGATCGACTCGCTCGACAAGCACCCGTGGATGTCTCTGTCGGCCTCGGTGCAGCATCGCATCGAGCAGTGGTATCAGCCCAAGGGGCAGGAACAATTTCTGGCCTACGTGCCCGACCGCGACCGCAGCACAACCGAGGACGGGGTCTACGGGATCATCGTCACCGACCAGCGGATGATCTTCCACTGCAAGTACCGACACTACGAAAGCCCGCGCGATCTGCCGATCCACCTGGAGTGGTCCACCCGTCGCGGCAGGATGGTTCTGCACATGCGCAGCCCCGGGTGGGAGTCCCCCCGGTTCTACATCGACCGCCAGGGCCTGGCCCTGCTGCGAAAGGCCCTGCAGCGCGGCCAATTCGCCGCCCGATGGTATTGATATTGATCAGTTGATCAACTGATCAGCCGTCCGAGGCTCCCCCGCCTCCCGACGATGTGGCCGAGGAAGACGAACCGCCCTTGGGCTTCTTGCGCCGACGCCGTCGACGCCGCCGACTCTTGCCCGCCTTGTCGCCCTTGTCCGAGGCGCCCTCGGCCTGTCCGGACGCGCCCTTGCCCGAGCTGCGACGGGTCTTGCGCCGTCTGGGACGCCTGCGCCGGGATTTGCTCTCGGACTCGCCCTCATCCTGGCTGTCGGAGCTCTGCGGGTCCGGCCCTTGCTCATCGGCCGGCTCGGGCGCAGCCGGCGCAGGCTTGGGCGCAGGCTGGTTCGGATCCGGCTCGCCGATATCCTGCTCGATGATGTCCTCATTCGGTACGGCCACGAAGGTCCCGTCGGGCAACTGCAGGCGAACCAACTGCGTGATGATCTGGGTCGAGATCACCTTGCCGACAAGCGCGTCCTTCGTGCGGACCCATATCTTGCGCTTGGGCAGCTGGCGCCGCAGCTCGACATAGGTGGAGTCTTCGTAGCGGAGGCAGCACATCAGCCGCCCGCAGCGGCCGGAGATCTTCGACGGGTCCAGCGTGGCCTTCTGGACTTTGGCCATCCGCATCGAGACCGGCTTGAGTTCCTTGAGGTACTGCTGGCAGCAGCAGACCTGCCCGCA
Organism: Phycisphaerae bacterium; assembly: GCA_046541415.1. Taxonomy (GTDB): domain Bacteria; phylum Planctomycetota; class Phycisphaerae; order SM23-33; family SM23-33; genus CAZOVB01. Next base: position 27,749 of record JBKHDI010000012.1, read on the forward strand.
ACGCTCCATGTCGGCGACCAGCCGGGCCTCGTCGCGGGCGCCGACCTGGCGCATTTCGATCCGCGTGCGGTACTCCGCGGCCAGCTGCTTGACCAGCTCGCGGAAGTCGACCCGATGCTCGGCCGTAAAGTAGAAGATGATCCTCTCGCCGCCGAGCAGGTGCTCGACCGAGACGAGCTTCATCTCCAGGCCCAGGTCCTTGATCAGCTTGCGGCAGAAGGATCGTTCGCTGTCGGCTGAGCTTTCCAGGTGGCGGAAGTCGATCAGATCCTGCGGGGTCGCCGCCCGGAGGACGCGACCGTTCCTTCGGAAGGGGTAGTTCTCGCCGTTCTCCTTCAGCCAGGCGGCCAGGCGGTCGGGCACGATGGTAAACAGGTTGTCGTCGTCGACGAGGTTTGCGACCACTTCGGCCAGTTCCACGCCGCGATCGGTCCGCACGACCATCTTTTTGCCCGGCAGGGGGCGCGTATCGAGGTTGTGGCGAAACTGCCCGAGGTATCTCATCTGCCCGTATCGCCCGATGATCGCGCCGCTGCGGGAGGGTTTTTCGCCGGTTCTCTGCGAGGGCGTGCCGGCCTGGTCCGAACCGGATGTGTCTGCAGGGGCGTTCTGGGGCCCGTCGGGTCCCGAAGACTCTGACATACCGGTACTCCGTATCGTTTCCACGGCGGCCCGTGGGAAAAAGCGGGTTCCACCCCCGGTCCGTAGTCGGGGTTCATACGCCTGGCAAGGCGGCGCCTGGCTTTGCGGGCCCGGCCGGCATGTCGACACCCATCTTGCGACGGCAGCCGATCGGCCAGCTTCGATTATACGGAATCATCTGTCTGAGCGAAGGTAAATCCCCCATGGGCTGGCCGAGTCAGTCTGCCGCAGCGGCCGGACCCTCGCCTGCCGGGGCCAGCAGACCGTCCTCATCGACGCGCAACCGCCCGTCCTGCAGCTGCTGATCAAGCGTCTGTTCGACCATCTCGGCGATGCGCCTGCCCGTCAGGCCGAAGCCTAACAGGTGGGCCGTCTGGCTGACCAGGTCCTCGCGCGTCATGCCGTACTGGCTTTCCAGCAGCAGCATCGCAGCTGCGGCGACCTCCTCGGGGCAGATCAGCCCCGCGTCGCGCAGGGCCTCATCGTCGCGGCGCCGGACGGGCGGGGCCTGCATCCCCGCCGGCCAGGCGAAGTCGCCCCGGACCGCGATTCGGCCGCTGCGGGCGGCAGTTTCGGTCGCCCGTCTCGCCCGGTCAGCCACGCGCGAGCCGACGCGGCTGATCTCGAAGGCCGCAGCCAGGCGCCGGGCGATTTCGTCCAGGTGGACCGGCCCCTCGGTCTGCACGATCTGCCCGACCCGCTCGCCCAGTTCGTCGATCGGCTGGGTATAGAACATCTCGCTGTCGCCCGGCTGATCCGGCGACCAGAGCACGTAGGGCTGGGACAGGGACGTGTGAATCTCGTCGCCGCCGGCGGAGTCGACCGGCTTGGCCCTGCTGGCCTCGGAGGTCGGGATCGTCGCGAACGTCGGGGCCAACTGACCCCGACGCGCCTGCTCGATCGCCTCGATCAACTTCTCGATCCGCCGGCCCGGCCGGCGGAAGAAGTCCACCGACCAGAGCCGCACCACCCGCCAGCCGAGTTGTTCGAGCACCTGCTGACGCAGCCGGTCGCGGTCGCGCGCGGTCCGCTCGGCGCGGTAGTCCTTCCCGTCGCATTCGATGCCCAGCACGCACCGCTGCGGATCGTCCGGGTCGCAGACGGCCAGGTCGATCCCGAACCGCCCCGGGCCCACCGATCGCCGCACCGGATAGCCGCGCTCGGTCAACTGCGAGTAGACGGCTGACTCCATCGCCGAGACCTTCTCTTCGCTGCCGGCCGGGCGGTTCTCAGTTGCCTCCCACGCGTGCTGGAGGTAGTGATGCAGCGCGTGGACGCCGCGCGCCTGCGTGGCCGAGAGATCGAAATCTTCCGGGCGGATCGAAGTGAAGACCACGCACCGCCGCCGGGCGCGGGTGACCAGCACGTTGAGCCGGCGCCAGCCCCCGTCCTGGTTCAGGGGCCCGAAGTTCATGCTCAGCCGCTCGCCCGGATCGGACCGTCCGTAGCCGATCGACAGGAAGATCACGTCGCGCTCGTCGCCTTGGATGGTCTCCAGGTTTTTGACGAAAAACGGCTCGGCTTTGTCGCGTGCGAAAAATCCCGCCAGCGAGTCGTCGCGCCGGCGGAGCGTTTCGATCGCATCCAGAATCGCCTGCTGCTGGGCCTTGCTGAACGCCCCCACTCCCAGCGACAGCTCGGGATGGGCCTGAGCATGGTCAAAGACCGCCTCGGCGATCCGTTCAGCCTGGAGGCGGTTGGTCCCGCTGTGACCGCGGTCGTACCAGTCTTCCGGTTCGTAGACGGCCGAGAGGCCCAGCCGCTGGCCGCGGGGGTGTGGCGAGGGGAAGACCACCAGTTGATCGTCGTAGAATTCGGCCGAGGAGAAGGCGATCAGCGACTCGTGTCGGCTGCGGTAGTGCCACTTCAGCCGGATCCGCGGCAGGGTCATCTCGCCGCGATCGAGGATGGATTCCATGTCGGCCAGTCCGGCTGCGGCGTCCGAGGCCGTCGGCTCGCCGCCCATGGCCGAGAAGAACGTGGTGGGCGGCAGCTGGTGGTTGTCCCCGACGAGCACGAGTTGTTTGCCCCGGGCGATGGCGCCCAGTGCGTCGGCGGGTTCGACCTGGCTGGCCTCGTCGAAGATCACCACGTCGAAGCGCAGCGAGGCCGGGTCGAGGAACTGGGCCACCGACAGCGGGCTCATCATCAGGCAGGGCTTGATCCGACGGATGACCTGCCCGGCGTCGCGGAAGATCGCCCGGATGCTCCTGCCGCCCCGCTTGCGGCGGACCTCGCCCAGGACGATGCCCAGCCCGCTGGAGGGGGCGGCCTGGATCTGCCCGTCCGGGCGGCTTTCGGCCAGGCGGCCGTGGAGGCGAAGCGGCGTGGTCGAGAGATATTTCACGTCCGCCCGGGCGAACTGCTTGCGGCGTGAATCGTGTTCGGCCGCGTTGAACTGCCCCAGCGGTTCGCGTCGGCTGACGGCGTATTCGGCGATGCAGCGGCTGGCCTGTTTTTCCAGCGCCAGGGCCCAGAGCTCCGGCTCGCAGTGGTTGATTGCCTCGGCTGCCCACCCGCCGACAGGGCCTGCCAGGACCTGCTGGAGGCTCTGCTGCCAGGCAGCCCAGGCGTGCAGCGTCTCGTGCTGGTTGATCATCTCCTCCAGTCGCCCGGCGGTCTGCTCGAAGCCGACCTGTTCTGCCTGGGCGTCGAGCCACTTGTCTTCCAGCTCCAGCAGGTCTACCACTTCGCGTCGGGCGCGGTCCCACTCGGCCAGCGTCCGGGCCTGCTCGTCGCGGGCCTGCCTCAGCGGCCCAGGATCGACCTTGCCGGCAGCGACATCGATCGCAGCCGAGCCGGCCAGGTTCCGCTGGACCAGCCGCCGGAACCGCTGGAGCCACTGGGCTGTCTCGTACAGGCCCGCCAGGTCCGCTTGGTCGATCCCCTGCCAGAGGGGTCCGAAGTGCCCAGCCAGCACGCGGTCCTGGGCGGCCAGGTCGCCGCAGATTCCTTCAAGCTTCGCCAGCTTGCCCAGATCGGCCAACTGCTGGAGCGGTTCGGGCTGATAGCTTTCATACCGCATTTCGGCGATCCGTTTCCGGTCGGCCCAGTGGCCCGGGCTCAGCCAGCGCCAGAAGCCCTTCGAGCGGTCGGCGACGCGCCGGGTCAGTTCGGTGACATCGGCCGCGGCGACCAGCTCCGGCTGATACTTGCCCTCCATCCACGCCTGGATCTCCGCGCCGCGGCGGATCAGCTCGATTGCCGCCGTCATCGCCGGGCAGACGTCGTTCCAGCGATCGCTGCCGATCAGTTCCTCCGGCGGTTGGGGTGACTGCAGAGTGCAGTCGGCCGCCTGGACGAGCGCCTCGCCCATTGCGGCAGAGGGTTCGGCGACGGCCCCCAGTTGGCGGCGCAGCTGGTCGAAGGCTTCTGCGGCCGAGCGGGCTGCATCGCGGAAGGACTCGGCCTTGGCCACGGCCTCTCGGGCCTTGGCGGCGGAGACCTGGGCGATCCGCGCGCCACGGAATGGGTGCTCAGCGGGGTCCCAGATCTCCAGCCCGCGTCGGCCCAGCTCGGCCAGGGCGGTTTGCAGCTGGCCGAGCTGGTCTGCGGTGAACGTCTCAGCCTGCAGGTCGGCCAGGACATCCGGCACGTCGATCAGCTGGGCGACCCGCCCCATCGCCTCGTGCGGGCTCAGGTGCGTCTGTTCGACCGGCTCGTGCAGGGCCCGGACGTAGTCGTCCAGCGACTGGCGCAGGCGGTCGAGCTTCTCGGCGGCCCGGGGGTCGGTTTTGGGGATCACGCGAGGTTTGTCCAGCACGCGGGCCAGCTCGGCGGCTACGGACTTACGGTTGGACTTGGTCGAGTGCAGTTCCAGGCAGAAGTCGCCCAGCTGGACCTGGTCGAGGCGGCGTTTGACGACTTCCAGGGCGGCCAGCTTTTCCGAGACGAACAGCACGGTTTTGCCCGCAGCCAGCGTCTCGGCGATGATGTTGGAGATGGTCTGGCTCTTGCCCGTACCTGGGGGCCCTTCGATGACGACACTGCGACCGGCCTTGACGGCCTCGATGGCGGCCTGTTGGGAGGAATCGGCGTCGAGGACCTGGAACCGCTCGGCCAGCGCGGCGGCCGACTCTGCCGGCGGATCTTCCTGCCGCTCGTGCTGCCTCTCGGCGGCCGGCTCGGGCTGCTCGCCCACCGTCACAGCGCGGATCAGCGGGTTCTCGACCAGGTCGTCGCCGGGCCAGCGGTCCGGGTCCAGGTCGACGTACATGAGGTACTTGCTGAAGCTGAAGAGCCCCAGGGCGACCTGGTCGGTCACGGCCCAGCCGTCGCGCGGTGCGATCGCCTCGCGGACCTGCCGGTAGTATTCGCCCGGGTCGAACTGCTGCCAGTCTTCGGGGGCTTGGGGCAGGTCGATGTTCCAGTCTCGTTTCCAGGCGGCAGCCAGCGAGGGGTTCAGCACGGGGTCGTCGCCGATCGCAGCCAGCCTGAACCGCCGCTTGGCGCTGGTTCGCTGGAGTTCGACCGGCAGCAGCAGAAGCGGGGCCTGGAGGAGGCGGTCGTCGTCGGGCTGTTTCCAGAGCACGAAGCCCAGGGCCAGGAACAACAGGTTCACGCCGCGTTCCTCGATGGCCGACTCAGCCGCCTGTGCGATCCGCAGCAGGTTGGTCTGCAGGTTGGTCCCGGACAGGTCTGTCTGCAGCAGCAGGTCGGTGTAGTGTTTGGGCAGCCGGCCGGGAGTTTTTTCCTCGCCCTCCGCGGCCAATTCGGGCAGGTCGAACGACTCGCCGGTGGTATCGAGAGCCTCGAGACTTTCGGGCTCTGCCTGGGGCGACTCGGGCGCCGTCTCCAGTTCGCTGGCGCCTTCGATCTGGGGCGTGTCGATGGGTTCGGTTTTCGCCAAGTCGGGCTGGTCGTCGGACCCCGGCTGGTCGTCCTGCGGCTGGTTGCGTTGTTCGTATTCCTCGCGGGCCAGGAAGGAAAGTTTCCGTCCCTGGACGGCCAACAGGTCCCAGAGCAGGTCGGGGCGTTCTTCGATGATGTTGATCGTCGTCCGCCGGGTGGGGCGGAAGTTGAGCATCCGGTTGCGCAGCGTCAGGTCCAGCAGGCGCCTGCGCGCCTGGTGCAGTTGTTCGGCGACATGTTGCTTCTCGTCCATGGCTTCTAACCCCGGGTGGTCGATTATGCCCCACCGGGCCGGGGGGTGCAAGCCTGGCTGTCGGAGCATATGTGAGTGAAAATCCCATCCCGCACTGGCAGAGCCGGCCAGCTGCCGGTATAGAAGTCGGGCAGAGAAGGAGTCGCCCCTTTGCGTCTGTGGAGAAAGCAATCGTACCATCGCGTGCCGGCCCTTGCGGTCCGGGGCGACGTGCTGCGCCATGCCCTGCGGACGACGACATTGGCCTGGATGTTCGGGGTTATCTGGCTGGCCACCGCCACGGGCAGCCACCTGAAGGTCTTCGCCCGGGGCCTGGGTTTTTCGGACCTGGCCTTCGGGATCCTCGGGGCCCTGCCCTTCGCCGGGACGTTCGGGCAGCTGATCGCCTCGGCGATTATCGAGCGGACCGGGCTGGTCAAGTACCAGTTCCTGCACTGCGCGACGGTGCACCGGCTGTTGTGGCTGGCTGCGGCGGCCGTGCCGCTGGTCTTCGTCGTCCCCTCGACCGCCGCGACGGTGGCGCTGCTGACGGTCATCGGCGCCAGCTGGTTCTTCAACGCCCTGGCCGCCCCGGCCTGGCTGACCTGGATGGGCACGATGATCCCGCGACGGATCCGCGGGCGATACTTCGCCCAGCGCGAACGCCTGGCCATGCTCACCCAGGCCGCCGCAGTGATCGCCCTGGGCGTGCTGATTGACTGGGTGTACGACCCGGCCGGTGCGGCGGTCCAGCCGGCGGCGATGTGGATGGTCAGCATCATCCTGGCCGTCGGGGCTGTGCTAGGCACGGTCGACATCCTCCTGTTCGGCCGGATTCCCGAAGTGGTGGCCGGCCGCGACGATCCGACCGACGAGCAGGCCCGCAGGCAGGGCTTCTCATTCCGCGGGATGATCCTGGCCCCGCTGGCCGACCGGTCGTTCCGCCACTACGTGCTCTTCGCGGCGATGGTGACGTTCTCGGCGACGGCCTCGAACTGGTACCTGTGGCTTAACGCGATGGACAACCTGGGCTTCGGGGCCCTGGCGACCAACTGCCTGTTCCTGGTCATCGGCCCGCTGACGGGGATCTGGGCGGCAGGGCCTTTGGGCAAGGCGATCGACCGCTGGGGGCGCAGGCCCATCCTGATGCTCTGCACGATCGGGGCCAGCCTCTCGCTGCTGCCCTTCTTCTTCGCCGCGGCCGACCAGACGCTCTGGCCGGGCCTGGCGGATTGGCTCGGCTGGCTGCTGGCGACAGTCGGCGGTTGGTTCGGCCGGCCCGGCTGGGCGGTTATCGACACGACCACCCCGGCCGGTGCGTACGCGATCTGCATGATCGGCTGCATGATCGGCGGGGCAAGCTGGTCGGGGATCAGCCTGGCCCAGATGGGCATCGTGCTGGGCTTCGCCGACGGCTCGGGTCGGAGCAAATACGTAGCCGCCTCTTCGCTGGTCATCTCGACCGGCGGCGTACTGGGCGGGGTTGCCGGCGGACTGGTCACCCAGCAACTGGCATGGCTGCGGGTCGACCCGTGGCAGGTCGGGCCCTTCGCCTGGAACCAGTGGCACGTTGCCCTGGCCATCGGCGTGCTGACGCGATCCGCCGCCGTGGCCTGGCTGATCGGGATGACCGACGCCGGCTCGACGCCGGTGCGAACCCTGGCCCGGGCACTGGGGTCCAACGCGTTCAACGCCGCCGCGACCAGGCTGTTCTATCCGCTGCGGGTCTTCGGCTGGCAGAGGGCCCGCCGCGGCGACGACAGCCGAAACAATTAGGGCTTGACCTGGCCCAGGACCACCTCGGCCGGGACGTGGATCAGGTCGCAGAGCAGGCGGATCATCTTCTCGATCGGCACGATGGCCAGATCTTTGCTGAACGCATCCAGATTCTCGTAGCAGGTGCCGAAGTGCTCGGTCGCCACACGCGAGGCCTGGGCCGACAAGCCCTCGAAGCGCTCCCACGCCTGCCACGTGCTTTCCGGGGCCGATCGCATGCCGTCCAGCACGACCCCGGCTGCATCTGGCTGGGCATCGAACATCAGCGAGACCAGGAAGTTGTGCCTTCTGGCATTGACGTCCTCGGGCATGTCGCGCAGGTCATCGAGGATCTGACAGCCCTGGCCGAAGTGGGTCAGGGCGGCCCGGGCATAGGCCAGGGCGGACGGGTCGATCTCCTCCAACGCCGTCGGCAGCGACAGCGGGGCCAGGAACAGTTCGATCGTCTTGCGGGCGTGGACCTCCTCGGCGACCGCCTCAGCCGGAAGGATCACCGAGGGCTTGGGCTTGCGGTGTCCGGTGGCCAGGGCCGTCGGCGCCAGCGCCCGAATCGTGATCTTGCTGACCTCCGAGAGGATGTCCAGGTCGGCGTACTCGCGGGCGACGAACTCCTGGACGACCCGGTCAGCCAGAAGCAGCGTCATCGCCGAGCGGATCCGGTTGCCCGACGAGACGCCGGCAAAGCGGAAGATCTCCTTGTACTCATTGTCCAGGATGTTGTCGACGCTGGTCAGCCAGGCCCGAAGACCCTGGTTGACGATGCCGTAGAGGGGCATGTACCCGCCGAAACCGACAAGTCGCTCCGTCACGGCCAGGAAGAACGTCGAGAAGAAATTCCGCTCCAGCGATAGCGTCGCCTCGTCGGGCTCTTCCACCGGACAGGCCTGCCCGCAGATCTCCGCGGCCAACTCGTGAAACACCTTGATCGTCCGCACCTGCAACTGGTAGGCGCCGGCGAAAACCGGTTCGGTCATCAGGATCTTGAGCGTCTCGTGCATGTCAGTATTTGTACCTCCTCGGGCCCGGAATTGCCAGCCGCCAGCGGCCTTTCAGTCCATGGGCCTGGCGTGCGGGTAGTGCGACAGCGTGCCGCTGTGCCCCGGCTGGTAGGCCGCAGGGATGGCCGAGCCGAACGGGCGATCCCAGGCCACGCCGTCGACCGTGACGTTCAGGCCGTCAGTCTGTTCGATGCGGGCCGGTGCGCCGCGGCCGATGGCCAGAACCGCCAGAACCCCAAGCGGCCAAGCGTGATCGTAGGCGACCTGCACCACGGGCCTGCCCGGATAGTACACCGTATTGCCTCCCTGGAACGTCCTCTGCGAATCGGGCGTCTTTGTCTGGTCTATCCTCCGCGGCTGCGTGCCGAACAGCCGCAGCTGGCCGTTGGTCCCGCCGTCAGCTGTCAGCGAAACGCCCCGCCCGTCGCAATGGACTTCCGCCTCGATCCGCTGGTCGCAGGTCAGGTTCCATAGCCAGTTGCGCCCGAGATGATCCTCGGTGACGTCCAGAATCGCCACGAGCACTTCAGCCCCGCTGGCGTGACCGTACTCGACGGCCACCCACCGCTCGCAGTAGGCGTTGTTGACCCGTCGCAGATCGCAGCCGAAGACCGCCCCGGTCGCATTCCGATGGTTGCAGAGGATCGCGCCCTTGCCCAGCGGCTCGGACGCCCGGGAACCGTCAGCCGGGAAAAACACCGACTGCCACGCCGCGTCCGGCCGCGCCTGGCCCCCGCCGGTAATCCAGTGCATCCCATGCGACAGCAGCCGCAACGAACCGGCGTCGTCGTGCTTGTGGCCGCCGACGAATGTCTGTTTGGCGTAGAGGCCCAGCACGCTGTCATCGGCGTCGCGATAGCGGTTGCGGACGATCATCATTCCCTGCCGGTAGTCGCAGATGTGCTTGGGCAGCACGCGATCCGCCTCGACGGGTTCGGTATCGTACGGGTAGCAGACCAGCGAGAAGAACAACCCGCCCCAACCGGGCCCGAACCGCCCGTCGCCGTCGACGCCGTTAAGGCGGTCGAACATCCACCGCAGGGCCCCGGTCTGCTCGCCGCGGGCCCCGGCGACCATGCAGGCAGCGACGTTGGATTGCACCCAGCCGGTCCCGTCGTCGTTCCAACTCAGGCGCATGCCCGTCCGGTGCAAATCCGTGCCGTCCTCGTCGACCATCGGCGCGAAACTCGTCATGCCGTACATCGACGCGCCCTGGTTGCGGATGTTGGGGAACTCCTCCAGCAGATCGGCCCAGCCGGTCGACCTGGCGGCCAGGATCGCCGCCCACCAGAACGAGGCCGGGTACAGCCCGTAGCCGATGCCCTCGTGGTAGAAGCCCTTGTCTCCCAAGTGGCCCAGAAAGGCCCGAACGCGGTCAAGGGCCCATTCGATGCCTTCTGCCAGATCCACCGGTTCTGCCCCCGGCGCAGCGACCTGGCCATGGGCAGCCAGGGCGGCTACGAGCGAACCGGCGTGCGAGACGCCCCAATGGTTGTTGGTCACCACGTGCGGGTCGCCTCCGTGGCCGATGGTGTAGAAGCTCTGGTGCAGTTCGATCAGGCGGCGGTTGACGGCTGCGGCCTGGGCGGCCGACCAGACTTCGCTGCAGCACTGCTGGCAGATCGCGCCGATCAGGCAGCGCGTGCCGCGGCCGAGGTTGGCGGTCTGGGGCGAGGCCCAGTGCATCAGCAGGTCGTAGGCTTTTTCGGCGATCTGTTGGTCACCGGTCAGCAGGACGTGGACGGACCAGGCGGTCAGCAGCCCGCCGTCTTCCAGGGCCTTGGCGTCCAGGCGGTTGTCCGGCTGGAGTTGGCCCGCCTCCAGCTGCGCCATCCGCGCAGCGGTCTGGGCGATGGCCTTGGCGGTGGGCTGGCCCTGCTGAACGTATTTCCGGATCTGCTCGATCTGCCCGGCGGTGAACCAGAGCTTCTTTTCGGACATTACTCTCTCCTCTGCATGCCCCGCAGAAACGGTATTTGTATCGATTGGCAGGCCCGACTGCAAGCTTCGGCGCTTTGCATGGGCCTGCCTGGCAGATACGATGTAGGGCCCCGCTGCGGAGTACCATGTAACATGCAGGTTATCGTCATACTCGGAATCGCCCTGACGCTGGGGCTGATGCAGGCGGCCGGTTCGATCCCGGCCGGGCCCTGGCTGATCCCCTTGCTGGGGCTGTACCTGGCCGGTACCGCCCTGCTGCGCGCGTGGGATACGTCGCTGGGCCTGAACATGCTCCGGGCGAAGGACCAGCCGTCCAAGGCGCGGTTTGGCCTGGCTGCGGTGGTCTCCGGAATCGCCAAAGCCTGGCTGGTGCTCGGTTCGGCCGCGACTGTGGGCCTGGGCCTGGGCGACGTGCTGGACCGCGCAGGCGGGCCGATGACCTGGCCCCTGGTCGACAAACTTCTGGCCCTGAGCCCCCTGATCGCGGCCCTGCTGATCTACTGGCTGTTGGAATACCCGCTGCACCGGGCCGTCCGCCTGAAGCTCTCGCAGCGGGAAACCCGGGCCGGGCGAAACCCCGGCAGGATCTGGTCGTTGGGGCAGTATCTGGTGTTCAACATCCGCCACCAGTTGCTGTTCATCCTCGTGCCGGTCAGCCTGATCCTCCTGACCACCGACCTGCTCGAAGCCCACCTGCTGCCGGCGCTGGGATTCACCGGCCACGCCGCCTCGCTGACCGTCGCCGCCACGCTGGCTGCAGCCCTCCTGGTTTTCCTGCTGATCCCCGTGCTTCTGGTCCGGATCTGGAAGACCGCCCCCTTGCCGCCAGGCCCGACTCGCCAGCAGCTGGAGGACATGTGCAGCCAGATGCAGTTGAGGTATCGCCGGCTGCTGGTCTGGAAATCCGAGGGCGTGCTCGCCAACGCCGGGGTGATGGGCCTGATCGCCCCCGTGCGGTACATCCTCATGTCCGACGGGCTGCTGGAGAACATGGCCCCCGAGCAGATCCGCGCGATCTTCGCCCACGAGGCTGGCCACGTCAAACACCACCACATCCTCCACGCAATGGTCTTCGCCATCTCCACCGTCATGCTCGCCGACGTGCTGAGCGTGCACCTGATGGACCGGTGGAACTGGCCGGTCTGGCTGGCCGCGGCGGCGGCAATGGTCACCCTGCTTGTCGTCTGGGCGGTGGGCTTCGGCTGGCTCAGCCGCCGCTTCGAGCGCCAGGCCGACGTGATCGCCGCCTGGTCCGGCGGGCCCGGGCTCGACCAGCGCCCAGACCCGGACCGCATTACCGCCGAGGGCTCAGCCGCCTTCGCCAGCGCCCTGGAAGAGGTGGCGCGGCTGAACTACATCCAGCGGGATCGATTCAACTGGCGTCACGGACCGATCGGCTGGCGGGTCGCCCACGTGCTGCACCTGGGCGCCACCGGCGGGACGAGGACGGGCATCGACCGCCTGGTCCGCTGGATCCAGCTGGGCCTCTGGCTGCTGCTGGGCCTGGCGGTGGGTTTGACTGCTATCACCTACGCCGGCCTGTAAGAAAGGACCGACATGGGCCAACCACGCATCGTCATCGTCACAGGCGCCTCGGCCGGGATCGGGCTGGCCACGGCCCTGGCCTTCGGGCGCAGGGGCGATACTGTTATCCTCGCCGCCCGGCGCGAGGAAAAACTCCAGGCCGTGGCCGAGAATCTCCGCGCCGCCGGCGGGACCGCCGAGGTCGCCGTGACCGACGTGTCCGAGCAGCAGCAGGTCGAGGACCTCGTCACCCGTGCCGTCCAACGTCACGGGCGACTGGACGTGATGGTCAACAACGCCGGGTTCGGCTCGTTCGGCCTGGTGCACGAGACGTCGACCAAGACGATGCGCGAGATCTTCGAGGTCAACTATTTCGGCCTGTTCTGGGGGGCCGCGGCGGCTGCAAAGGTCATGATCCCCCAGCAGAGCGGCCACATCTTCAACGTCTCCTCGGTGATCGGCCACCGGGGCACACCCTACCACGGGGCCTACTGCGCCACGAAGTTCGCCATCGTGGGCCTGAGCGATTCGATGCGCGTCGAGCTGAAGCCACACAAAGTTCGCCTCACCACGGTCTGCCCGACGCTGACGGCCACGGAGTTCTTCGACCATTCCAGCGATGGACAGGCCGCCAGGAGCAGCTTCACGCATTTCAAGTCGATGATGACGCCGGACCGGGTCGCCCGGCGGATTGTTGCTGCGGTCGGCAAGGACAAGCCCGAGCTGCTTTTCTCGGCCGGGGGGAAGCTGCTGGTCTGGCTGGCGGCGATCTCTCCGAAGCTGGTCGACTGGATGATGGGCCTCTACCGGCGCGACCTCCAGCGGTCGATCTCGGGTAGCGACCAGCCGGACGGCGCTGCCAAGCATTGAAAACAAAGACTATTGCGAGTATTGTTTTCCGCGTCTTGGCGTCCGATTAATAGACTGATTGTACACAGCAGCTTGACTCGAGAACGGGAGAACCGGTGAAACTGCAACGGGCCTTGGGATTCTGGGATGTCTTCTGTATCGCCGCCGGCGCGATGATCAGTTCCGGTCTGTTCATCCTGCCCGGGCTGGCGTTCGGGTTCGCAGGCCCGGCCGTCATTCTCGCTTACGCCTTGGCCTCGCTGCTGGTGATCCCCTCGATGTTCGCCCAGGCCGAGCTGGCCACCGCCATGCCCAAGTCCGGTGGCAGCTACTTCTTCATCATCCGGTCGATGGGGGCGCTGCCGGGCCTGCTGGCCGGGCTGGCCAACTGGTTCAGCATCGCTCTGAAATCCGCCTTCGCGCTGATCGGCATCGGGGCGTTCGTCCAGCTGCTGATTCCGGGTACCGGCGAGTGGACGATCAAGCTGGTCGCCCTGGGAGGTTGCATGTTCTTCAGCCTGCTGAACATGTTCTCGGTCAAGGCCGCCGGGCGATCGCAGGTCTACATGGTCGCTGCCCTGCTGGCCGTGCTGGTCGCCTTCGTGCTCATCGGCTCGTACCACGCCGAGCACGCCCACTACAAGGGCTTCCTGGACAAGGGGCCGGGGAGCATACTCTACGTCGCCGGGCTGGTTTTCGTTTCCTACGGGGGTCTGACCAAGGTCGCCTCGATCGCCGAAGAGGTCCGCAACCCGGGCAGGAACGTCCCGGCGGGGATGTTCTCGGCGTTTATCGTCGTCTCCCTGCTCTACGTTGCGGCCGTCTTCGTCGTCGTCGGGCTGCTCAACCCGTTGCAACTGTACGATGGCAGGACCGATCCGCCGACGGTGAACCTGACCCCCCTGAGCAGCGCCGCCGGTCAGTTGCCCGCACCGATCGGGCAGATCGGCCTGATCGTCCTGGCCATCGGAGGGACACTGGCGTTCTTCACCACCGCAAACGGCGGGATTCTCTCCGCCTCGCGGATCCCCCTGGCGATGAGTCGCGACAGCCTCCTGCCCAAGCGCGTCGCTGCCGTCAGCGCCCGGTTCCACACGCCGATTCTGGGCATCCTGATAACCAGCGGGTTCATGGCGATGGTCATCGTCGGCCTGTCGGTCCGCGAGCTGGCCAAGGCCGCCTCGGCGATGATGCTCTTGCTCTTTGTACTGGTCAACTTCTCCGTGTTGATCCTCCGCAAGAGCAAGCTGCAGAACTACCGCCCGTTGTTTAGAAGCCCCCTGTTCCCCTGGTTGCAGATCGTCGCGATCCCCATCTACATCATCCTGATCGTCTCGATGGGCCCCGTGCCGCTTCTGCTGACCGCCTCGTTCGCCCTGCTGGGCGTGCTGTGGTATTTCATCTACGTCCGCCACCGCATCCAAAGCGAGTCGGCCTTGGTCTACATGGTCCGCTCGGCGCTGTCCAAGGCGATGTACCGCAGCGAGTTGGAGAACGAGTTGCGCGAGATCGCCCTGGAACGCGACGAAGTGACCCACGACCGCTTCGACAACCTCGTCAAGAAGGGCGAGGTGCTCGACATCGAAGGCTCGATCACCTCGGATGAACTCTTCCGGCGCATCTCGGCCGGTCTGGCCCAACGGCTGGAGCTCTCGGCCGAAGAGCTCTACCAGAAGTTCATCGAGCGCGAGAAGCAGTCATCGACGGTCATTCAGCCGGGCCTGGCAATCCCGCATATCGTCCTGGAAAGCGAGAACCACTTTGAGATCGTTCTGGTCCGCTGTCGTGGCGGGGTGATCTTCCCCGACAAGGACGTGCCGGTCTACACCATCTTCGCCCTGATCGGCACGCCGGACGAACGCAACTACCACCTGCAGGCGCTGATGGCCATCGCACACATCGTCCAGGAGCACGGGTTCGTCAAACGCTGGCGTGAGGCCCGCAGCGTCGATGACCTCCGCGACGTGTTGCTGCTTTCCAAGCGAGAAAGACGACACCACGGCTAATCGTCTGATTCCACGGCGAACCATAGGGGCATGTCCAGGGCGTCTTCGTTGTCCGGCTCGGCCCGGCGATGGTGGGCCAGGTCCGGATGGGCGTCGAAGTCTTCGATCTGCAGTGTGACCACCTGCCCGGTCCGTCGGCCTGTCAGCGAGACGATCTCCTTGCGGTCGCGAACCGCCCAGTGGGCGACCAGCACTTGCTCAGCCTTCAGAGGCCCGGAGAGGACCTTCTCGACCTTGTACCGGTAGACGACCAGGGCCTGGGGATAGTTGACCGGGTTGGGCGTCGGAGTCTTGGCCAGCAGCTTGGCGCGGATGCGGCTTGTCTTCGGATGGACCTTCTCGGCCTGCTCGCCCCCGGAGGCCTGCTGATTTACAACCGTTCCGGGCCAGGGGCTGGTCTTGCCCGAGCCGACCGTAAAATCCGCGTATTCGCCGTTCTTGCCGCCGAGGACCACTGCCTGGCCGTCCCGGATGCGCACCACGGCGATCCGCCCCGAGCCTTCGTCGCAGACCGACACATACCGCGGGTCGTTGCTGCTCCAGCGGTGGTTGTCGAACCCCTTGTTGCGCCGCGCCCCGGTGTAGGACCACCGCAGTGCGCCCTCGTAGCCGCCCTTCTCGATGGCCGTCAGCGACGCCTTCTTGTGGCCCGGGTGCAGGCTGGTTATGCTCCGCCCGTCGGGGGAAAGGCTCACCGAGCAGGTACCGGGGACCCGCCCCTTCCGGCCGGTCGAAGTCTTCCAGTTTCTCCCCGAAACCATCGCCCACGAGCCGTCGGCCCGGAGCTTGACATCGCATTCCCGCTCGACGCGGCCGAGCTTGGTCAACTGCTCGACGTGCTCGGTCCGGCCGTCCAGCTTGACACGGTACCACTTGTTGTCCTTTTTCAGTACGACCACCTCGTCGTTGCTGATCCAGTGCACGCCGCCGATGGGGTTGATCTTGTCGGCGATGACGTGAACGGTCGGGTCGCCCTTGCGCAGGCGTCCGACGGCCTGGTCGTCGCGGATCCAGGCCAACTTGCCAGAATCGGGCGAGAACTCCGGCTGCCATCCCTTGCCGAGCTTTTCGTGCTTTCCCGTCGACAGCTCGGTCAGGTAGACGTTCTTGTCCCGGCTCTGCCAGCCAAGGGCTCCGTCGTCGCACGCTTTGCGCAACCAGCCGAGATCTTCGGGGACGGGTTTGGCCGCGGCAGTGGCGGCCAGGCATGTCAGTACAAGCAGTGTGGAAACGCGATGCATGTGCATGACTCCTCTCTGGGCCTTGAATGCAGAACCCGTGCGCAAGTTTCCCCGTCTGTCTATATCTCAGCCGGGTCGACGATGGTGAATCGCTTCTCGGCGATCTGCTCGCCGTCCAGCCAGGTCGTAAGCGTCCAGTCGCCCTGTTTGTCCTCGGCCGGTGCCCAGACCGCGTCGCCAAGGAAGAAGTCGTAATCGTTGGCGTCGACGAACATCTCGCCGTCAAACGGCGGGGTGAGGTCTCCCTGTTCGTTCAGGAAAGGCGGGTGGTCGATCCGGAAGGTCAACATCATCCCGCGGGCCTTGCGGATCTTGAGAATGTAGCCGAACTCCGTCCCGATCTGCCCGGGAATCCTGGTGGTGAATTCCAGGATCCTGGGCATCTCTTTGCTGCCCTTCTGGAAGGGGGTGTATCGGCCGAAGCTGACCATGCGGATGTCGGGGTTCTTTTTTGCCATTGGAGGCATTATACAGCCCAGGCGTCGCGCGGCCAGCTTCGCCGGCACCCCTGCCGGGCAGATCACTCGGCCGACTTGGCGCCGAAGGCGTAGACGTTGCCGTCATCTGCGCCGATGATCACAACCCCCGAAGCCACCGCGGGGCTGGAGATGATCGACGAGGCCGTCTCGTACTGCCACAGCTTCTTGCCCGTCTTGAGCTCCAGCAGATAGACCCGCCCGTCCTGGGAGCCGAAGATCACCTTGTCGCCGACGATGACCGGCGAGGAGTCGACCTGGTCGCGGGTGCGGAAGGTCCACTTCTTGTTGCCTGTTTTGACGTCGAGGCAATAGAGATCGCCGTCGCGGCCGCCGAAGACGATGGCGTCGGCCGTAACAGCCGGGGCCGAGAAGAACGGGTCCTCGTTGTCGCCGCTGTAGACCCAGCGGGTCTTGCCGACCCTGGTGTCGCCGCAGAGCAGTTCTCCCTCGTAGTTGCCCACGTAGACCAGGGGCCCGACGGCAGCGGCGGCGTTGGAGATGTACGCCCCGGCGTCGATCTGCTGGCGGGCGCGACCCTTGACGATGTCGACCACGTGAATCAGCGCATCGCAGCCGCCGAACATTGCCTTGCCGTCCGAGACGGCCGGTGTGGCGTTGATGTAATTATCGGTCTTGTAGGTCCAGAGCTTCTTGCCCGACTTGGCATCGAAGCAGTAGAGGCTGAAATCGTAGCTGCCGACCAGAATGCGATCGGCCTGGCCGGGGCCCGAGGCGGGCAGGAGGTTCGCCCCGCCCATGATTTTGTCTTCGGTTTTGGCCGACCAGACCTTCTTTCCCGTCTTGGCGTCGACGGCGTGGAACACGCCGTCCAGCGAGCCAATGTAGACCTTGCCGTCATGGACCATCGCCGGGGCGTCGAAGGCGTCGTCGGCCTGGTAGGCCCAGCGCTTTTTGCCCGTAGCCAGGTTCAGGGCGTAGAGATTCTTGTCCTGCGAGCCGATGTAGACCACGCCGTCGGCGATCGCGGCCGTGCCGGTGACGGCCTGGTCGGTCTTGAACCGCCAGAGCACCTCGAGCTTCTCGACCGCAGGCAGGGCCGAGCCCGACACGCCGGTCAACCCCGCCGTGCCGCGGAAGACAGGCCATGCGTCGGCGGGCGCCTTGTCCGGCGCCGCAGGCTGGGCGTTTGGCTGGGCTGCACCGACTGCTGCCAGGCAACCAAACAAGGCGACGGCTGTCAACGTGCGGAGTTTCATGACGGCTCCTTGGCAAAGGCAAACGCGTACATCTTCGGTTGTAGATTAAACGTCGAAGCGCCGCAACAGGTTCCGCGCCCGTCCCCAGGCGGCCAGAGAAAAGACCAACGGATAGGCCGCCTCGGAATACCACAGACGCGCGAAGTACAGGCCGATCGGACTGGCAGGGAACCGTTTGCCCCCTTCGGTCGCCTCGACCAGCCAATCCGCCCCGGCCCGAACGGCAGGGAGGATCCGCTCGCGCAGCTGCTGATTCTCGACCACCTCTGCCGCTGCGGCCAAGGCCTCGACCGCCACGGCTGTCTCCTCGATGCTCGCAGCCAGACCGACCTCCCCGCCCCACCCGCCGGATTCCTGGCAGGCCGCCAGCAGAAACGCGCAGCCGCCTTCGAGCATCTCCTGGAACCGGTAGCCCCCCTGGGCCAGTTCGGCCAGGGCCAGCACGACCCGCCCCGTGCCGAACACGCCGTTGGTCTGCCCCTCAGACTGCTGGTTGCCGAACCAGAGGGGTACCCACGCGCCGTCTTCCCGCCGGCTGCGGACCAGGAACCCCGCGGCCAGGTTGATCTGGAAGTCCACCGCGTCGGCCAGGCCAGAACTCAGTTGGCCCCGCCAGGCAGCCCAGGCCCGCATCGTGTGGGCGGTCAGGTCGCTGCTGGAGCGGTCGAAGTCCAGCCGTCCCCAGCCGCGACAGAACGTAGGGATTCCGAAATCACTGTTTCGGATCGACAGCAGCCAGACCGTCGCGTCCCGGGCTGCCTTGCAGACGGCCTCGTCGCCCGGGCCCAGCTTCCGCAACGCCAGCATGGTCGATGGCGTGTCGTCGGCGTCGGGGACCCCGCCGGACAGGTCGGTCCACGCCCAGCCGCCCGGATCGGCCTGGGTGTAGGGGTGCCTCCTCGTGTGCTGCTGGTCCAGCAGCCAGCGGCGAATGGTTTCCCGCTCGGCCTGCGGGAGCTTCTGCTCCAGCAGGTCCGCAGCCGCCAGGGCCCCCACCGCGTGCGTAGTCACCCAAGTGGCCAGGTCGGTATCGATCGGCCACGATCCGTCCGCCCGCACGGTGGACAGCAGAAACTCCATGCCTCCCCGGGCTGCCGGGTGCTCGCCGCAGCCCATTGCCGCCAGGGACATCGTGACGAAAGCCGTCAGCGGGGCTGCTTCCAGGAACCCTCCCGAGGCCGGCTGAATGCGGATGAGCTTCTTGCGCGTCGATTTACGGGCCAGGTTCCGCACGATCCGCGCAGCCGGATTGGCCGGCGGGAGGTGATGGTGACGCACCTGCCCGATGGCAATCAGGGCGGGCAAAGCATAGCTGACCACTGGCAGGCGCAGCCACTTGAGGATACGGTGCGGCAGCAAGGCCGCCTCGAACGGCAGGGCAGGGACCAGCGACCAGCCCTCGTCGCCCAGCCGCCCTGCCAGGGCGCACATCGTCAGGATCGGTGCGGCGAAGGTCGCGTCGTCGCCGTAGCGGCGGGCGACCGCATCGGCCAGATCGGCCGGGCCCAGCGAGCCGGCTGCCTGCCTCAGCCATGCCCCAGCTGCGGCCATGGTTTCGGGATACTTCTCTTCCGCGCCGGCCAGGGCAAAGGCCGACCAGGTCACCAGTGTCGTGGCGATGTTCGAAGGGCTCTGCGGACAGTCGCCCCACCCCCCGTCGTCGTTGGCGTGGTTGGCGATCCAGTCCAGCGCCCGGGCGATGGGCTCGCCATGGGCATCGGCGTCGACCATTGCCATCGCCCCGGCCGCAGTGGCCGTGGAAAGCGCACTGCTGGACAACTGCCCGCGCCAATGGCCCCGCTCGTTCCGCAGGGCCATCAAATGCGCGGCTGCGTTGTCGATGGCCCTGTCCAGTCGCTCCCGGCCCGGCTGCATTCAGATCCTTTCCAGTTCGCCACGTGCGATCAACCCGTAGAAGGTATACTCGCAATCGGGTTGGTTGTCGAAGATCGTCCCGCGGAAGCCTCCCCCCTCTGCCCGCATCGAGTTGACGAACGCCCGGCAGGGCCCGGCCAGTTCGCTGCAGTCGACGCCCAGCAGCTGCAGCGCGTGCAGCGAGACGCCGGTGGAAAGCAGGTCGCCGACCGGGGCGCCCTCGACGGCCCGGAAGGCCCCGTCGAACTGCTGGCCCAGCAGCCAGGCAGCGGCGGCATCGTCCAGTCGCTCGCCCAGCGAGTGCAGCATGCAGGCCGCGGCTGCGGTGGACGGCACGGACGGGACGAGCCACTCGGCGTCGGCAGCATAGCCGCCCGATTCGCACCGCATCGCGCCGATGCAGTCGACGATTTCGTCGTCCGGCAGGGGCGCTTCGAGATCCTCCAACAGGCCCATCGCGATGAACGTGCCGAACAGGTTCGACCGCGCCGCGCCGGGGATCTGGGCGTAGCCGCCGGTGGCGCACCGGAAGGCCTCCAGCCGCCCCAGCACGTCGTCGCGCACGGCGGGCGACACGTCGCCGAGGCTCACCCAGCAGCGGGCGTAGCTGGACAGTTCGACCAGGTCGGTCGCGTCGGTCAGCCTGGCAGATTCCAGGAAGCTTCGGGCCTTGCTGCGGACCGCCGCGTCGGCTGCGCCGAGCACGCCCAGAGACTCCAGCCCGAAGACGGTGTAGTAGAGATCGCTGTCGCTGGCGCGGTCGGCAAAGCCCCCGTCGGCGCACTGGCAGCGGCGGAGGTAGTCGACGTGGTCGGGCGGTTCAACCGCCGCCGCGCCGCCGGCCGCGACGAGCATCTGCCTGCGCATGGTCATCGCAGCATTCCATGTATTCGATGTCGTAGAAGATCTTGCTGACCACGCGGCGCAGCAGGGCTTTGAGGGCGGGGTTGTTTAGTCCGGCCAGGGCGGCCACGGCCTGGTCCTTCTGCAGCTCCATCAGGCGCATCGCTCCCAGCGGCGCGCCGCTCTGGCGGATGATCTCCCGGCGGTCGGCGCGGGTGGATTCCTCTGCCCCGGTCCATCGGGCGAAGATCTGCTCGGCCTGGTCGCCGCGGGCCTCGGCCGCCAGGGCGGGCAGGATGCTCAGCCGCCCGGCAGAGACGTCGTCGGAATCCTCCGCGGCGCAGAAATCGTTCAGGTCGTCGCGGATCTGGTAGGCTGCTCCCAGCGCCCGACAGTAGGCATGAAGGGCCCCGTCGAGCCGGTCGTCGCCCAGGGCCAGTACGGCCCCGAGGCGCAGGGCGACCTCGAAGGCCGGTGCCGTTTTCGCCCGGAATATCTCCAGCACCTGCTCCACGCCCAGCCGCTGGGGCTTTCTCGTCCAGGCCAGTTCCGCCCCCTGCCCCGCTGCCAGGGTCCGGTGTCCCTCGGCGGCGATGCGGAACATCCGGGCCGTGATCGCGGGCTGGTCGGTCACCTGGCCGATCAGGCGATACCCTTCGCCCAGCAGGAAGTCGCCGGCGTTGATGGCAAAGGCCTCGCCGTACTCGGCGTGCAGGGTCTTCCGTCCGTAGCGGGTCGGGTCGTCGTCCTCGATGTCATCGTGGATCAGCGAGGCCTTGTGGAAGCATTCGACTGCCACGGCCAGTCTCGGCAGGAACGGCGGGATCTGCCCGTCGTCCGGCGGGTCCAGCGCCATCGCCGCGGCGCAGGCCAGGAAGGGCCTCCACCGCTTGCCCCCGCGTGCCAGGAAGTCCAGCACGGCCTGCTGGGTCAGGCTCTCGGGTTCACCCAGCATCTCGGACAAAAAGGCCGGGGTGAACCAGTCCTCGATCGCGCAACGGATGCGGTCGACTGGCAGGGCGCTGCGCTGTTCGGCAGCGCTGAGGTACAGCGCCTCGCGGAGGTGGTCGACGTCCAGGCCGGTCTCGCTGCAGCCGTCGTAGAGCAGCGGAATCGCCAGGCCCGGCACGGCCGCTGCTTCCATGTAGGGGAAGACCCGCTGGAGCGAATCCAGACAGCTGACGCCGACAATCGCTTCGATCTGCCCCGACTCGATCAGGCTCATCACCACGGCTGAGCCCTCGGCGATCATCACCACGTATCCCAGCTGTTCTGCCTCGGCCTGAAGCGTGTGCAGCACGCATCGGCCGCAGGCTTTGCACAAAAGGCCGTACTCGTCGACGCTCCCGGCACAGCGCGTCGGGTGGCGGAGGCATTGGGGCATCAGCAGCAGGCGCCGGTTGAAGGGCACGGCGGCCAGTTGATCGCGCCAGAGTTCGTTGTTCAGGCAGACCAGGGCGAAGGGCTTCCAGGCGGGATGGGCATGGGCGCGGCTGAGCAGTTCAGCCGCCAGGCGGTCCAACTGGTGCAGGGGCAGAGGCGGGCTGAGACGCTGCTGGTCGACGATCTGGCACGCCAGTCGGCTGATCCGGTCGCGCAGCTCCCGCGTCGGGGGAATTCCCTCCTGCACCGGCCGGGCGGGCAATGGCGTCTTTCGGTCTGTCGATGGGCGGTCAGTCACGCGCTGCTGCTTTCGGGCGAAGGTTCAGGCCCCGGTCTCGTCTCGGCCGAAGCTCCGATCCGCCGGGACATCCGGGCAAAGCGCCGGCGCCACAGCCAGACTTCGCCGCGACCCAGAAGCTGGACCAGGGCCCGCTTGGACCATCGTACGCCTCCGGCCCGCTGATTGTCGCAGTAGAGCCCTGGGACGCGCCGGAAGTTCAGTTCGTAGCACGTGCGGAACAGCTCCAGCTGGTCGGGCCTCATGCGGCCCAGGTGGAACGCGCCATCCCCGGCCAGGGGTTCGTGAAATACCGGAAAGATGACCACGCGCATCTCCGCCAGGCGCTCGACCAGACGGGCCGTGGCGGCCACGTCGTCCGGCGTCTCCCCTTCCAGGCCCAGGACCAGGCTGACGACGGGAAAGAATCCGCAGCGGTCGAGTTTCGCCACCGATTCGTAGACCAGCTCGGGCCAGTCGTCGGCTGAGAACGGGGCGATCTTGCCCGCCCCCGTCGCCGCGACCAGGCGGCCACTGGCGCTTTCGACACCCAGGTTCACCCACAGCCCGTCGGTCTGGGCGTCCCAGGACAGCAGCCGGCGGATTTCCGTCAGCTGCTCGTCGTCCAGTTGGGCGACCGAGGAAATGTTGCCGTGGTCGATCTGCATGAACCGCAGGCCCTCCAGGCGACGCATCCGGCTGAGCAGATCGTGCAAGGCGTCGAAGTTGACCTTGGGCCCGTTCGCCCCGTAGCGGAAAAAGTCCTCGCTGCTGGAAACGACGTTGGACACCCCTCCGGCGAGATTGGTTTCGATGTCGGCCAGAATGGTTTTCGGCTCGACGTGCTGCATCTTCATCGGCCCGGCCACGCAGAAGCTGCACCCCTTTCCGCACCCGCGCGACAGCTCAACCGAACCCATCACGCTGGGGGCAAGGATGGATTCGACGGCTGGGGCGCAGGTGGTCGGTTCCGACGCATAGGCCGGCGGGCGTTTCCCTGCCAGGACGTCGGAGACGATCTGCGGACCTCGGTCCTCGAAGTAGCCCTCGAAGACGCAGTCGATCCCGTGGGCGGCCGCGACTTGAGGACTGCGCCGATACTGCCACGCCCCCGCCCCTCCGAAGAGCACCGCAAAGCCGTGTTTCTCCTTGGCCGTCCGGATCTGCTGCATCATTCGTCCGGTGAGTTTCTTGGTATACAGCTGCCCGCCGCAGAAAACCTTCGTGGTGGTGTTGCTCATCCCCTCGCCCAGCGGATCGGAGCTGGAGACACAGACGAGTTTGGTCCAGGGCCCCAGCAGGCTGCCCACCGATTCCGGGCTGGCGCAGGCGACCTGCCAGGCCGACAGGCCCAGACGGTTTCGCAGGGCCGCCTCGATCCGGCGGATGCCCAGCGGGGCGACCCGGGCCCGCCCCTGCCCGTCGACCGGCAGTTTGGGCGAAAGCAGCTTGCGCCAGAGCAGGCCCGGCGTCTCGGTGGTCTGCATCGTCGCGAAGATACCCTCGAAGAGCACCTGGTAGTTTCCCGAAAGCGTTCGATCGGCAACAAGGACCACCTCCGGCTGAAGGGCATGGCGGCGTGAAGTCACGATCGATCCCCGCGGAGCCCGGAAAGGCTGTCCAGCACGTCTTGTGGAATTGCCAGCTGCTGCTGGAGACGGTCGAGGCACTCGCAGCGTTCGGCCTCGGCCTTGCCGAGGTCCATCTGCGGATTGGCTGCCCGCACCGAGCGGGCGCGGAGGGCGGCGTAGATGTCCTGTTTCGACAACGAATCCAGGTCGACCTGGTCGGCCTGGCCGTCTGGGATCGCTGCCCCTGCGATCAGGCCGGACTCGTGCTTGGCGAAGACGATCGCCCCGGTCGGGCAGACACGGGCACAGGCGGGACAGTTGTTTTTGCACTTGGCCGGGCGGGCTACGCGGATCTGCCCGTCGGCGTCGACCGAGTAGACCCCGAAGAGACAGAAGGACAGACACTTCTTGCAGTTGTTGCAGCGGTCGCGGTCGATGACGGGGAACCAGGGCACCCAACTGGACGGGGCGGGCGTAGAGAGGGCTTCGGCGGCCTGTTCGACCAGTTCCCACGCGCCGCGGGCATCGAGCCCGGCCAGGTCGCGCAGGGCGAAGGATTCACTGTCTGCTGCGGCAGAGAGGTTGGCCCGGGCCTCCGGCTGGAAGGCCCCGAGGACCAGCAGGGCCTGGCCTGGGGCGGCGGTGACTTCGCAGAGGCAGGTGGCGCGGACGACGGGTCGGCCGGCATCGAGCAGCGAGCGGATCAGCTCGAAACCCAGTTTCGGATCGATCGGCCTGGCGCCAGGCCCTTCGTAGAGGGCGATTTTGAGCTCAACTGCCACGGCCGGCCTCCTCTTTCAGCCCCTCCAGGAGGGTTTCCAGAACCTGCTCGGCCGATCGGGTCCGCATGTCGGCCAGCTTCAGCCGCGGCGGGTTTTCTGCCTCGGCCAGGCCCAGCAGCAGTTCGACCGCCCGCTCGTGGCAGGCGGCGATGCGGAGATCGTCGGTCTCCAGCAGCCTGGCCAGGGCGGCGGGGTTCCTCGCGGCCAGGCCGCAGAGGTCGTCGACGGCCTCGAACGCGGCGCCCGATGCGCAGAGGCCTTCCAGCACGCCATCGGTGGTTTCCGGCGCAATGGTCGAGGCATGTCGACAACGACAGTAGAGGATACGACAGCTCTGGGGCATGATTCTCCGGCTGGCCCAGCGGGGTTACTCGCTCGCCTTGGCAGGCTTGATCGCTTCGGTCTTGACCGGGTAGCAGTATAGCTTCTTGCTGTCGCGAATGAAAATCCGTCCGTCCATCATCGCCGGGGCCGCCCAGGTCTTGTCTGCCAGCTTTCGCGTGCCTTCGAGCTTGAGCTTTCCGTCTGCCTGGAGGGTCACCAGCCCCACGTTGCCCGGCTCGGAGAAGACCAGGGCCTTGTCCTTGCCGGCGATGATGTGCGTCATGCCGGAGAGGTACAACTCGTTGTCGTAATCCTTCCAGAGGACCTTGAGCTTCTTCTCCGGGTCCAGCAGGAACAGGCCTCCGCCGGAGGCCAGAACCTTATCGCCCAGCAGGACGGGGGTGTCCATCTCGGTGTAGACGTCTTCGTTGGTGGCGATCGGCTCGTCGTTGATCTTCCCGCCGTCCTTGAACTCGAACAGCTGGGCCCAGCTGCTGTGGACCGTCAGCAGTTTGCCGTTGACGAGCAGCGGCGAGGGGACCGAGTAATCCCAGGCCTCTTCCGGCTCGATCGCCCAGAGCTTCTTGCCCGTCTTGAGCTCCCAGCCGTTGACGCCGTAGTCGTCGTAGGTGACCACCTGCACCACGCCGCCGAGTGTGCCGATAACCGGCGACGCATAGCCCATGCCCGAGCCCTTGGCCTTCCAGATCAGCTTGCCCGTAGCCGGCTCGAGGGCCACCAGCGTCGCATCCTTGCCGCCGACCGGCACGATCAGCTTGCCATCGGCGATCATCGGCGAGCCGGAGAAGCCCCATTCCGGCACGGCGGCGTCGTAGCCGTCGACAAAGTCGACGGCGTAGACTTTCTTGCCGTCGGCGAGGTTCAAACAGACCATCTGCCCGAAGGCGTTGACCATGTAGACTTTGCCGTTGGCGATCAGCGGGGTGATCCGCGCTCCGGCGTTGTAGTCCATCTCCTCGGTGTTGGGGACGCTGTAGGCCCAGATCTTTTTGCCCGTCTTGGCCTCCAGACAGTACAACGCGTCGGTCTGCTTGCCGTAGTCGGGAACAAGCACCTTGCCGTCGGCCGCAGCGATGCCCGCGTGACATTCGCCCAGCATATCCATGGTCCATTCGGGTTTCTCAGCCGGCAGGGCCTGGGGGGTCTGCCCGGCCACGCCGTTACGCTGCGGGCCTCGCCACTGAGGCCAGTCGCCGGCCATCGCCGAGACGCAAACCGCCAACACGCACACGAGGGACAACAGGGAAAGCTGTCTGTTCATCACGGAGCTCACTTCAAGGTAGGTAGGTCGGGCTTGGTTTCCTGACAGTCGGCCCCTTCAGGAGGGTACAAATACAACGCTGCATGGGCCGGAAGGTTCCGCCGCCCAAGGCAGCAAATCAGAGGCTTCGGGCGGCGCGGTCGGGGATCTCGATCAGCTGGAACCGCTGGGCCCGTGGGGCCTGAATCGTCCCGGCCGACGACCAGTTCGTCCCGTCGGGGCTGGTCAGGCCCAGCATCTCGTCGCTGCCGGTGAGGCGGTAGATCAGCAGCCAGTGGTCCTGCAGGAAACCCAATGCCGCTGCGGCGGCCCCGCTTTCGCTGAGCCTGGCTGAGACGCCCACGAAGGGCCCTGTCCCCAACTGGCTGCGCCCGACGCGGATGGCCTGGAAATACGTCTGGCTATCAGCGCGGCCCCGGTCGTCCTTGAAGGCCATCAGGTACAGTTCCTGACCCCAGGCCACGGCCGCCTGACAAACATCGTAGCCGGGGTCGAACAGCTCGACGGCTGGGGAAATCTCGCTGAAATTCGCGGTCGTCGCCGCCCAGATCCGCCGACGGATCGTCCCGGAAGGGCTGCGGAACTCTGCCGTCCAGTAGATCCGGGCCAGGCGCCGCTGCCGGTCGCAGTAGCAGCCCGGCTCGACCAGGCGGACCAGCCGGGGCTCGTCAGCCATCACGTCCAGGACCTCCGGATCGGACCACTGTCGCAGGTCGTCGCTGGCTGCGTGCAGCAGGCCCCCGCCGGTAACCCCGGCCGGGCAGATCGCGTGGTACCGCTGGTCGGGGTCGACGAACAGGCAGCAACCTTCTGCCGCGGCGGAGTCTTTCGGGGGCTGATAGATCACCCTGCCCGCCCCGACCGGTCTGAACGTCAGCCCGCCATCGGACATCGCCAGCCGCACAGCCGGCTCACCGGGAGTCTGATAGGCCATCGCAAGCATCGGCACGTCCCAGAAAAGAGTTGCTTTCCGTCCCCGCCCATCCTACGCCCAGTCGGCCGGGAGGGCAACCATTGGCCGCTCGCCTCCAAGGCTTGCCTACAGCTCTGCCTGGAGCTTGCGGAGCAGGTCCAGGGCCTGGATGGGGGTCATGTTGTTCAGGTCGGCATCTTTGATCTCGCGGGCGACGCGGGCAGCGGGATCGGCGAACAGCTGCATCTGGCAGGCCGCCTGGCGGGCCCGTTCTGCCAGGGCGGGCATGTCCAGGCCTTCTGCCAGGTGAGCCTGGAGCTGGGGCAGGATTTGCCTTGCCCGCTGGATGACGTCTTTGGGCACCCCGGCCAGCCGGGCCACGTGCACGCCATAACTCTGGTCTGTTCCGCCTTTTACGATCTTGTGCAGGAAGATCACCTCATCGGCCCATTCCCGCACGGCCACGTTGAGGTTCGTCGTGCCGTCCAGCAACTGCTCCAGTTCGGTCAGCTCGTGGTAGTGGGTGGCAAAGAGCGTCCGGCAGCGAATGTTCAGGGCGATGTGCTCGCTGATCGCCCAGGCCAGCGACAGCCCGTCGCACGTGCTCGTGCCGCGCCCCACTTCGTCTAGAATGACCAGCGAGCGGCTCGTGGCGTTGTTGAGGATGTTGGCCGTCTCGACCATCTCCAGCATGAAGGTGGACAAACCCGCGGTCAGTTCGTCGGCCGCCCCGACCCGGGTGAAGATCCGGTCGGCCAGGCCGATGGTGGCCGCCTCTGCCGGGATGAAGCTGCCCGTCTGGGCCAGCAGCACCAGCAGGGCCACCTGGCGGATGTACGTGCTCTTGCCGGCCATGTTCGGGCCCGTAATGATCAACAGGCGGTCGTTCCTGGCCCCCATCTTCACGTCGTTGGGCACGAACTGCTCGCGCAGCTGCTCTGCCAGCACCGGGTGGCGCCCGGCGGTGATCTCCAGGACGTTGTCCTGGGTGACTTTGGGGCGGATGTAGCCGCGGTCCAGGGCCAGCTGGGCCAGGCCCCCCAGTACGTCCAGCCGTGCCAGGGCCTCGGCCGCTGCCTGGAAAGGCCCGATGAACCCGCCCAACTGGCCGCAGATCTCGTCGTAGAGGCGCTGCTCGATCGCCTTGGCCCGCTCTGCCGCGGTAAGGACCTCCGACTCGTACCGCTTCAACTCGTCGGTGATGTAGCGCTCGGCGTTCTTCAGCGTCTGCTTGCGGACGTAATCTGCCGGGACCTTGTCTTTGTGGGCGTGGGTGATCTCGATGTAATAGCCGAATACCTTGTTGAAACCCACCTTCAGGTTGGCGATACCCAGGCGCTTGGCCTGGGAGGCCTGGTACTCCGCCAGCCAGCTCTGGCCGTCCTTGTCGACGCGGCGGAGGCGGTCAAGCTCTTGGTCGTAGCCGGCTGCGATGACGCCCCCGTCGCGGGTGACGTTGGGACAGTCCGGGTCGATGGCCCGGGCGACCAGCTCGGCCGGGGCATCCAGCTCCGTCAGGTCCGGCGCCAGCTCGCTGAGCAGGTCCGATCCGCAGCCGGCGACCATTTCGTGGACAGCAGGCAGCTGCTGGAGCGTCTGACCGAGGCTGACCAGTTCGCGCGGGCGGGCCCTGCCAAGGGCGATATTGGCGGCAATGCGGTCGATATTGCTCGTCTGGCCGAGCATCTCGCGAATGCGACCCAGGCGGCTGCGGTCGCCGAGAAGCTCCTCAACGGCGTCCTGGCGGGCGACGATCGGGCTGTAACCGGTCAGCGGGTAGTTCAGCCAGCGTTCCAGCAGTCTGGCGCCCATGCCGGTGACGGTCTTGTCGATCGAGGCCAGCAGCGAGCCGGCCCGACTGTTGCCCCGCAGCGTCCGGTGGACCTCCAGGCAGCGCAGCGTATTGGCGTCGATGGCCATGTGCTCAGCCCGATCGAAGCGGCGGATGCTGCGGACGTGGTCCAGGGCGGTCTTCTGCGTCTCGCGGAGATACGCGATGATCCCCCCCGCCGCCGAGACCGATTCGTCCCATTCGCCCAGGCCGAAACCCTCCAGCGTCACCGTCCCGAAGTGTTCCTGCAGGGTCTCTCTCGATGCGTGCTTGTCGTACTCCCACGGCGGGCGCGTGGTGACCGACCCGCCGGTGTACCGCTGGACGGCCTGGCGGAAGTCCGGGTTGTCCACGGCGCTGGATTCCGGACAGAGCACCTCGGCAGGGCGGATGCGGGTCAGTTCATCCAGCACCTGCCCGCGGTCGGCGCAGAGGACCCAGAACTGCCCGCTGGACAGCTCAGCCCAGGCGATGCCCACCTGTCCGTTGCCCGACTTGCCCCCGGAAGGCGAGAACACCGCCGCCAGGTAATTGCCCTCCCGCGATTCCAGCAGGGCTTCGTCCGTCAGCGTCCCCGGTGTGACCAGTTGGGTGACGTCCCGCTTGACCACACCCTTGGCCTGGGAGGCGTCCTCTACCTGCTCGCAGATTGCCACGCGATGTCCCGCCCGGATCAGCCGGGCCAGGTAGCCGTCCAACGCGTGGTACGGAATCCCGGCCAGGGGAATCGCCGAGGGGCCTTTCGAGCGGCTGGTCAGGGCCAGACCCAACTCGCGAGAGGCGATCTTGGCGTCCTCGTAGAACAGCTCGTAGAAATCGCCCATGCGGAACAGCAGGATGTAGCCGGGGTACTGGTCCTTGAAGGACTTGTACTGCCGCATTGCGGGCGTGTCGGCCGGGTTGGGCTTGGAGCTGCTCACGGTCCGGCCATAATAGAGCAGACGGGGCGGGTTGAGCAAGTCCGCGCAAAACGAAGGCCGGCGAGGCGGAGTTTCAAGACTCCATCTCGCCGACCCGATTTACAATCTCAAGGCCTCTGCCTTGCCCTCATCCCAGCTGCCAAGCCGGTCTCCTTTCAGCCCGGCCGGGCTGCTGTCCCTCTTCCTCCGGCGAATCATTCAGGCCCTCCAGCCTGAACGACGCACACAGCTGGTCAATCTCCTCTCACAGCTTTTCAGCTGCCACCGGCCGATGCCTGCAAGCCCTCCGGCCCGCAGTCAGATCAATCATAGGCGCTTGGCGGCGAATTCCAAACTTTCCTGTGTGCTTTCCTGTTCGCAGATCCGGTTTCTCGGCCATAACACGGTCAATAACAGAGAATTACCTCGCAGAAGAAAAAAACGAGGTTCTCTCCTGGGCAGCTTTTCGACGGTTGCCATGTCCGCAAAGGTTTCTCGCGGCCTCGCTTGCTGGGTCTGGCCCCGGCTGGCTGGTGCTGGAGGGTGATTCGAGGAATTTCTTCGTTCCGACAATTCCAGTACATACCATGAGATGTGATGCAGATTCCACCAGACCAAGCCGCCGACCTGGCCGCCGAGGCCTTGGCACGTCCTGCCGCCGAGGCCCGGCCATTCGGGTCGGGCAAGTTCTCCCAGACGTTCCTGATTACCTCCGACGGCCCGGAGGAGCACGTCATGCGCATTGCCCCGCCGGACGAGCTGCGCCAGCTGTTTTACGAGCGGCGAATGATGCGCCAGGAGCCGCAACTGCACGAGAGGCTGCTGGCCGCGACCGACGCACCCGTGCCGGAAATCCTCCATCACGACTTTTCCCGCGGAAGAATCGACCGCGACTGGCTGATCATGCCCCGCCTGCCGGGGGTGCCGCTGAGCGAGGCCTCGCTGGACGCCGATAAGCGGGCCGAGGCGATCCGCCAGTGGGGCCGCTACATCGCACAGGCACACAGGATCACCGACCCGGACAACCGATTCGGCTACCTCGGTGCCCACAACTGCATGGAACCCCAGGACACCTGGGCCGAGGCCTTCGCCGTGATGTACCGCAAGGAACTCGACGACATCGTCGAGACCGGCATCTGGGATTCTGCCCAGGCCGACCAGGCCATCTCCCTGCTTGAGGCCAACCTCGACGCGTTCGGATCGGTGACCACCAGTTGCCTCTGCCACGGCGACATCTGGGTGACCAACCTGATGGTCGATTCGTGCGGCCAGGTCACCGGCGTGATCGACTGGGACCGGGCTTGCTGGGGAGATATCGAGTGGGACCTGGCCATCGCGGAGTATTGCGGCGTGACAAGCGATGCGTTCTGGGCCGGCTACGGACGGCGGATCGACACCCACACCGGCCCTGCGGCGATGCGGCGGATGTGGTACCTGCTCTACGAGCACCAGAAATACATCGTCATCAGCATGTCCGCCCGCCGCAACGACCCGGCCGGTGCCCGACGCTACGCCGCCGACTGCCGGCGCGTCCTGGAAGCGTTTGATAGCACGCAGATACCACAGTTTTAGCTCGGAACCTGCTGAAATGCCCGCGAATCCGGGTTGTCCGATGCCCCGGCCGGGGGTATGGATCGAAGCTGTTCCGCACAGACAAACCCGTCAGCCGCGAACGCTTCGACAACGCTCTGGATGCGCTCGGCGATCGGTTGCTGCGCCTCAAGGGCCACGTCCGCTTCGAGGAGGGCCTGCGCTTCGTCGAGTGCGTCGGGGCCGAGCGGGCCGAGTCCGGTTCCCTGGCCGAGTCCGGCGGGTCCACCGCCTTTACCGCCATCACCTGGAAGACCCCGCCGATCGAACTGATCGAGCGTTTCAACGCCTGCTGGGAAGATTGACCTCCGCTCAGACCTGCAGGCTGCGGAGGTGGTGGTATTCGCCTTCCTGGGCCATCAGCTGCTCTTCCGAGCCGAGTTCGACGATCCTGCCGTCGCGGAGCACGACGATGCGGTCGCAGCAGCGGATGGTCGAGAGGCGGTGGGCGACGATGAACGTCGTCCTCTCGGAGATCATGCGGTTGATCGCCTCCTGGACGAGCTTTTCGCTGACGACGTCCAGGGCGCTTGTCGCCTCGTCGAAAATCACCACGCGCGGATCGCGGACGATGGCCCGCGCGATGGCGATTCGCTGCTTCTGGCCACCGGAGAGCGTGTCGCCCTGCTCCCCGACGCGCGTGTCCAGCCCGCCCGGCAGGCGGGATACGAAGCCGGCGGCGTTGGCTTTCTCCAGCGCCTCCCAGATGGCCTCGTCGCTCAGGCCGTCCACGCCGAAGGTGATGTTCTCGCGGACCGATCCGGAAAAGAGCATCGACTGCTGCGGCACGACGGCCAGGTGGTTCCGATAGCTCCGCAGGTCCAGTTGCTCCATGTCGTGGCCATCCAGCAGGACCGTTCCCCGCGATGGCCTGTGGAAGCCGACCAGCAGGTTGACCATCGTGCTCTTGCCCGCCCCCGACTCGCCGACCAGGGCAATCGACTCACCCGGAGCCACCGCCAGGTTCACTTCCTGAAGGGCCCACCGCTGGGAGTCCTCGTAGCCGAACCAGACGTTCTGGAAGGTGAATGCCCCGCTGACAGTGCGGATCTTTTTCTTGCCCTCGTTCTGCTCGATGTCGGGACATTCGAGCACCTCACCGATCGAGTGGATCGACTCGAACCCCGTCGCGATGACCGGGTAGGCATTGAGGATCTGCGAGAGGCCCAGGATGATCTCGCTGTAGAAGCCCTGGTACATCAGCACGTCGGCCAGCGTCATCCGCCCGGGCCAGCGCAGGGCAATGTAGCAGGTGGTTACCAGGCAGGCCAGGCGGAGGAGGTTGAAGGTTACCCAGTTGGCGCAGCCGAACATGGCGTTGATCAGGTCCAGGCGGATCCCCCGGCTGCGGACCTCCTGGAGCTTGTTGTCGATCCGGTCGATCTCCTGGCTCTCCACGGCGTGGGCGCGGGTGATGGGGATCATGTCGATCATCTCGCCGACCTGGCCGGACATGTCCTCGACGTCGGAGCGGAAGTCGCGATTCCTCTGTCGGATCTGCCCGCGGAAGATCTTCTTGAGCGTCATCGCAAGCGGTCCGGCGATGATGAAGAATATGCCCATCAGCGGCTCGCGCCAGAAGATGTACGCCATCGAGCCTACCAGCGTCAGGATACCCGGGTACAGCGAATTGGCCAGGCGCTGGGTGAGCATCTGGACCCGTTCGACGTCGCGCAGGACCTTGGCCTGGAGTCGCCCGGACTGCGTGCGGCCATGGAAGGAGATCGAAAGCTCCTGCAGCCGGCGGATCAGCGCTCCGCGCAGCCGGGCCTCCATCGAGCGGTTGGCCTTGGAAAACAGGGTCACGTAGCCCATGTGCGAGGGGATGTTCTGCAGGAAGATCACGGACATGATCACGGCGTTGACCCAGATCATGTGGAACCCCTCCCTGCCGCCGACCTCCACCCCCCGCGTGATGCGATACAGGAAGATCGGCCAAAGCCATTTCGGCGAGTGCTTGATCGCGAAGAGAACCGCCGCCCCCAGCAGGCGCAGATGGTCGCCGGTAAACAACTGCCACAACGTCCACGCAGCCCGGTGCGACTTGTATCGGTCGCCCAGGATTTCAGAGATACCGCGGTGCATTCTTATCTTCAGATACCCGTGCCCGTACAGATCAGTCTACACTGCCCGCGGCGGTATAGCCAGAAAGGGAGGGTTGAATTTGGAATGCGGAGTGCGGAATGCAGAATGGCCGAGGGCACGTCGCCGCGTCCGCCCGCGAGTAGGAGAACAAAAACACGTTACCGACGCAGCGAATGCAGTTTGCGATTCGATGGCTGCGGGCAATCCGATTTGCCATCGGCGAGATTCCGCATTGGTTCTACCCCAGGTCCACGGGCATGAGCACGTAGAGCAGGTCCGAGCCAGCACGGATGACGGCGGGCTTGGAGGAGGCGTTCAGTTCGAGCACCAGGGTATCGACGTCGATGACGCGGAGAGCCTCGAGCAGGAAGTTGGGGTTGAAACCGATTTCGATCGGATCGCCTTCCAGGCTGATCGGGCAGGTGACTTCGGCCTCGCCGGCCTCGGGGGCGCGGCTGGAGAGGGTGACCTGATCGGCGGTAAAGGCCAGCTTCACCCCGCGGGATTCCTCGTTGGTCAGCAGGGCCGCCTGGCGGATGCGGTGTTCGAATTCGCCCGTCTTGATGCTCGCCTTGCGGTCGCAGTCGGCTGGGATGACATCCTGGTATTTCGGGAAGTTTCCCTGGACGAGGCTGGAGACCAGCACGGCCCGGGCGGTGCGGACGAGGATCTGGTTTTCCAGGATCTTGACCTCGAGCCTCTCCTCGGTACTGCCCGCCACCCGCTGGATCAGGCCGGTCAGCTTACCCGGCACGATCGCGCGAACTTCCGCCGCGGACGCCTGGGCCAGCTGTCCCTTGGCCTGGGCCAGTCGATACCCGTCGGTGGCGACCAGTTGGAGCTTCTTGCCCCCCGCCTCCCAGAGCACGCCGCTGATGGCGTAGTGGCTGTGGGCCTTGGCCGTGGCGAAGAGCGTCTTGCCGATCATGTCCGAGAGCAGGTCGGAGGCGACGGCGAAGTCCGGGCTCTGTTCGAAATCCGCCACGGCCGGGTACTCGCCCGGATCGTACCCGAAGATCTTGAAGCGGCTGCCCGGGCCGGTGACGACGACGGCCTGCTTGTCGGTCTCGATGGTCAGCGTATCATCCTTGCCCGATTCGCGAACGATGCCGTTAAGCCGGTCCGCCGGGATCAGCGCCTCGCCCTCCTGCTCGATCTGAACGGCTGAGACCTGGTAGCGACAGCCGACCTCCAGGTCCGTGGCCAGCAGGGTGAGCATGTTGTCTGCTGCGATGAGCTTGACACACTGCAGGACGGGCTTGGGGGTGCGGCTCTGCACGATGCTGCCTGCCAGGGCCAGCGCTTCCTGCAACGCTCCAGTCTGGGCGATCACCTTCATCGGGCGAATCCTTCCGTTGATCATGGACAGCGGTTCATTCGAGGCCTTTTTATACGACTGGCGGAGTTCAGTTGCAAGAGGCATTACCGGACCGGAGCAAAAGGCGGATCGCTGTCCCTGACCGGCCGGACGAGAGGCCCTTGCATTCGCACGCGATGCGGGGAGAATACCATTCGTTAAGGATACCGCCATGCCACGTCGAACCACATTGCTTCTGCTGGCCGCCCTGCCTGTCTGGGCCCTGGTCCTGTCGGGCTGTCCGAGCCAGGCCGAGCACGACCTGTTCGCCGCCGCCCGAACCGGCCGACGCGATATCGCCTTGGAATCGCTGCTTTCCGGGGCAAACGTCAACGTCCGTCGGCCGGAAGACCAGGCCACCGCCCTGACCATTGCCGCCCAGTTCGGCCGCGGGGAGATGGTCGCCTTCCTGCTGGAAAACGGCGCTGCGGTCGACTACCGGCGCAGCGACGGCTCGTCGGCGCTGATGCTGGCTGTGCTGAACCGAAGGCCCGCGGTGGTCGACCAGCTCCTGGCCGCCGGAGCCGACGTGGAACTCTCGGCGATGCAGTTCGGACTCCGCGCCGTCCGCCCCCTCCACGCCTGGGCCATCAACGCCGGGCCGCCGTCTATCGGGCAGTTCCTGCTAGCCGCCGGGGCCGACGTAACCGCACGGACCGAGGGAGGCCTGACGCCGATCGACCTGGCCGTCCGGGCCGACCGACCCGAACAACTGGAGATCCTGCTGGGCCCTGCCGAGACAGCCCAGGCCCGCCAGCTCGATCTGGCGATGCGGCAGGCGGTCCGGTTCGGCAGCCTCAAATCGGCCCGCTGGCTGCTGGCCCGCCGGGCCGACCCGAATGGCCGGGATGATGCAGGAAACCCGCTGCTGGCCACGGCAGTCCGCGACGGACAGGAGCCGGTGGCCCGACTGCTGATCGAGGCCGGGGCCCTGGAAGCCCTGGCCGCGTCCGAGAGACAGGCCATCGCCGCCGAGGCAGCCAGGCAGGGCCTGGACGAACTGGCCGGCCAGATCGCCCCGCCCCGCGCAGGAGGGGGTTGAGGCTTCTGCTTGCCCCCACCGGCCCGACTCAACAGGCAGCGGGGAGGATGGCGAACCAGATCGGCGAGAAGGGGCTGGAAAACGCCCACTGCGCCAGGGGCAGGTTGAACTCGACAAACCGCCTCAGGGACGGGACGGCAAAGCATTGGGCGGGGGTCTGGGGATGGTAGGCACGGTCGGCCGCGCTGGTGTGACTGGCCAGCAGGTCCAGCAGGGCTTCCAGCTTGCTCTCGGTGCACAGACCGCCGCCGATCAGCTCGGGCCTTAACCGGAAACTGATGGCCCGGGCGGTTTCGGTGGCCATGAGCATCGCCAGGCAACTGCGGGGCCGCCCGAACTGGCCCAGACCGGTAATCAGGCCGGGTTGGTCGACCACCGCCGGGGCCGAGGTGGTGATCGGCTGCAGGATCACACCGGCGACGGCCTCGAAGACATAGGCTGTGGTACTCCGCCGGGCGATGGGGAGCGGCGAGACGCCCAGCGCAGATATCGTCTCCTGCATGGGAGACCTCCTTTCCCAAAGCGAGATACGTCCCCTTGCTTGCAGCAAGGAACCCGCACAGGCCCCGCGATCAGGCGTGGAAGCCGGGCCGGGGCGATCCTCCCTCCGTCGAATCGCCCCGCCATGCCGGCTCGAACCACAGGTCACGTGTGCGGTGGCTACAGGGGAGGATATCGGTCCGGACCGACGGAAGCTTCTGCTGAAAACACAGCAGGCAGCTTACATTATGACTTCTGCACACTTTCGGGTTTTTGTCGGATTCTCCCCGGCCTGCCGCCCGGCAGAATCGCCCTTTGCAAGCTTCCGCCCGGGCGATATGCTCAGAGGTGCCCCGAGGCCTTTGCACCCGAAGGATCGCCCTTGCCGATTCGCCTGGAACAACCCGTGATGCTCCTGCTGGCTTGCCTGGCTGCTGCGGTCTGGCTGGCCCGGCTGATCCCCGCAAGCCGACTGCGGACAAGAAGCCTGCTCTCGACCGGGCTGTTCAGCCTGGCGATCCTGCTGGCAGCGACAGCCCTGGCCGGGCCTGTCTGGCAAGGCGCCGGCAGGAAGGATCGGACCTGGTTGATCCTCCAGGACGTCTCCGCCTCGGTGACAGGCCAGCAGGTCGCCATCGATCTTCCCGACGATCAGCCGCGACGGGTCCTGCGTTTCGCACGAGCCCTGGCCGGGCCCGGACAGGCCGACCCGGACCCGGCCGCGACGCGCATCGCCGACGGGCTGCAACTGGCCCGGGCCGAGGCAGACCGCCTGGCCGGGGTAATCATCGCCACCGACGGCCAATTCCAGGGCGACTGGCTCGCCTCCGCCCGGCGACTGGGCCAGACCGAACTGCCGGTGCGAATCCTGCCGATGCAGGCCCCGCCGGCCGATGGACGCATCGCCGCGGCAACCGCCCTGGACCGCAAGGGCGATGCCCTGACGCTGCAGATCGACCTGGCCTCCAACGCCGACCAGCAGCGACGCCTGGAAATCCGCGACGCTGCCGGACAGATCCTCGATTCGCTCGACCTGCAGCTGCTGGCCCAGTCGCCGCTGCGTCTCCGACGACGACTGAAGATCCCCACCGACCAAGCGGCCGTGCTGACGGTAAGCCTGGCCGGGCCCGACGCCATCGCCGGCAACGACCGGGCCAGCCTGCGTATCGAGCCGACCGAAACCCGCCTGCTGCTGGCAGGCCCGCGAGAGCAGCTCGACGCGCTGGGGCGTCTGCTGCAGCGCCCGGGACGGCGGATTCTGCCGCTGACGATACCTCTGGACGAGGCCGTTGACCTGCCGGCCGCAGGGACCGTCGTACTGGTCGACACGACCGGCCAGGGTCTCCGGCCCGCCCACCGGCAGGAGCTTGCCCGGCGCGTCCGGAGCGGCGCGGGGCTGCTGGTCGTCGGCTCGGGCCCGCGAAGCAGCCCCGACCAACGCGACGACCCGCTCAACCAGGTCCTCCCGCTGATCAGCCAGCCCTACCAGCGTCAGCCGCTCAGCGTGACTATCCTGCTGGATGCCTCCGGCTCGATGGGCCAGCTGTCGGTCGATCCGCAGTCCGCCCAGCGGGTCAAGTTCCGCCTGGCCGCCGATGCCGTCCTCTCCCTGCGACGACTGCTGACCGACCGCGACCGGCTGGAGGTCGTAACCTTCAACGAGCAGGCCGCGAGCCTCTACCGCAGCGACAACGCGGCGATCGACTTTGCCGCCCTCTCTGCCGCCCTGGCCGAGGTCGAACCCGACGGGGCGACCGACCTGGCCGCGGGTCTGGGCCACCTGCTGGCCCAACCTGCTGGACCGCCAGGCAGGGACCAGCTGGTTATCGTGGTCACCGACCTGCAGGTCAAGCCCTTCCAGCCCGAACCGGCCGTCCGGTGGTTCCAGGCCGAGGCGAAACGCAGATTGGCCGTCGTTGCCATCGCAGCCGGCGACGACGGCCAGGCCCAGCCGACCGGGCTGGAGCAATTGGCCCGCCGGACCGAAGCGAAGATGATCACCCGCCCGGGTTTGTCGGGCCTGGGCAAGATCTTCGCCGAGCTTCTGTCAGCCGCCCGGGGCGACGGGGTGTGGCAGGAACCGACCGAGGTTCGTCTGGTCCAGCCGGTCTGGCAGATCCCGGCCGGGACGCTGCCGACACTCCCCGCCTCTGTCCCCTCGGCGCTGGTCGATGAGTCCGAGGTTCTGGCCCGGGCGGGCTGGGGTCCGATTTTTGCCCGGCGCGGGGCCGGGCTGGGCCGATCGGTCTGCCTGGCCGCCTGGTCCGAGGCCGAGACACTCACCGCGCTGACCGAGGCCGAGCCTTGGCCGCAACTGCTGCAACGGGCGGTCGACTGGATCCAGCCACCCAGCGATCTGCCGGGTCTGGTCGTCGACCTGTCGCTGCAGCAAGGCCGGCTGCAGATCGACATGACAAGCCCCGAGCAGGCCGAAGGCGACTGGACGGCCGAACTGCTCACCGCGGCAGATGGCCCGGTGGCCCGGCTGGGGCTTAGACGCACGGGCCTGGCACGCTGGTCGGGACAGATGGACCTGCCCGGCAGGGACGCCCATGTGGTGATTTTCCGCAACGGACAGCGGGTCTGGAGCGGCTCGGCCTACGCGGGGGCCGGGGCGGAGTTGGCGAAGATCGGCCCGGACTTCCGCGCCCTGCAACAGCTGGCCGAGGCGACCGGGGGACAGATCGTCGAGCCTTGGCGCCTGGCCGAGACCATCCAGCCGGACCGGGCACAGTCGGGCCTGGCGCTCTGGCCGATCCTGGCCGCAGCCGCCCTGGGGCTGATCCTGCTGGACTGGCTGCTGGCTCGGTGGATCGGTCGGGACTTGGCATGAGCGAACCCGACACGCTGCGAGACATGGAGTTCCTGCTCACCTCGGCCGGCCAGGAGGCCCTGGCCGGCCACTGGCCCGCCGATCCGCTGGCGGCCGTGGTACAGATGCGCAAGACACTCGAACCTTGGCAGGCTTCGGTGGTGATGACGCTCCGGGCCATCCGCAGTCGTGCCCGAAGCTCGCCGCGCACCGCCCGTTTCCCCGACTGGCTGATCGAGGGCATGGTCGCCGATGAGGCGCTCAGCCAGCAGGCGTCGTCGTATCGCATCGGGGCCTACAAGGCTGGACGTCTGGCCGAGTTGGGCGCCGGCAGCGTGGTTGATCTCTGTTGCGGCATGGGAGTCGACAGCATCGCCCTGGCGCGCCGGTCGCTGCAGGTAAGCGCGGTGGACATCGACCCGGCTGCCCTGCTGGCGACGCGTCACCACGCCGCCCTGGCCGAGGTGGCCGACCGCCTGCGAACCTGCTGTGCCGATGCGGGCGAATTCGACTCGACCGGTGCCTGGTTGCACATCGACCCGCAGCGCCGCAGCGGCGGCCGGCGCGGCTTCGACCCGCATCAATACAGGCCCGACCTGCAGACCGTCCAGCGGATCGCCGCAGCCTCGCTCGGCGGGGTCGTCAAGCTCGCACCGGGCGATGCGGCCGAAGCGATGCAAGGCTGGCCGGTCGAGACGGCTTGGCAGCACGTCTCGGAGGCGGGCGTCTGTAAACAGCTGCTGGGCTGGTGGTCGGCGGCGACCGGTTCGCTGCCTGCCCGGTCGGCGGTCGTTGTCGCCGGGCCCATCGAACAGCCGACAAGCGAGTTGCTGGCGATCAGCAATCAACCCGCCGCGGCAGGACCGGTCGGGCGGCTGCTCTTTGAGCCCGACCCTGCCGTAACGGCTGCGGGAGGTATCGACAGCCTGGCCCGGAAGTTCGACCTGCATCGCCCGTGGCCCGAGGTGTTCCTGCTGTCGGGCGATCGGCCGATCGAGACTGCCCTGGCTGCGGGCTTTGAGGTGCTGGCCCAATGTCCCGGGCGCGAGAAGGACCTGGCCCGGCAACTCAAGGGCCTGGACGCCGGGCTGGTTGAGATCAAACCCGTGGGCCTGCAGTTAGACACCGACCGCCTGCAGCGGAAGTTCCGAGGCTCCGGCCGGCGGAGGGTGGCGGTTTTCTGGATCCGGATCGGGCGGTCCCAGCAGTGCTGTCTCTGCCACCGCCTGGGCCCCCACGGGCACAGAAGCTCGTGAATCGCCCGTCCGGATCGAGTATACTGGTGCATCCGATTGCAACGCCGCCACGCCAACGCATCAAGAACGAGGAGTCGAACATGTTCCGCAACCCCATTGCAATTTTCCTGCTTTGCTTGATCCTTCTGGGCAGCCTTGCCCCGGCCGGGGCGATGATGCCCGACGACCAGAAAGACCAGCCCAAGCCCGTGCTCTTCCTGCTGGCAGAGGGCTTCAACCGCGAGGAGTTCTGGACGCCCTACCTGGCGATCCAGGCGGCCGGGTACAAGGTCGTCGTCGCCGCCCCCGAGGCCGGCCTCGTCCGCCTGTCCGATAAGAAACCCCATCCCCAGGATGCCAAGGCCGACATCGCCCTGGAACAGGTGAAGACCTCCGACTACATCGGCCTGGTGATCCCCGGCGGTTACAGCCCGGGCAACCTGGAGAAGTACCCCAAGGCCCTGGAGATCGTCCGGGGGTTCTTCGAGTCCGGCAAACCTGTCGCCGGCATCTGCCACGGGCCGCGACTGCTCATGCGGGCAGGCCTGCTGGAAAACCGCGTGACCACCTGCCTGCACTCGGTCAAGAACGAGTTGGCCGATGAATGGGCGGCCGGGAAGTACGGCAAGTACGTAGACCAGCCGGTGGTGGTCGATGACAACCTCATCACCAGCCGTTACCCGCAGGATTCGCCGGCTTTTGCCCGGGCGTTTCTGGAAAAGCTCCAGGCCGACGAAGGACTGGAGATCCCCTCGACCCCGGCCAAGGCGCTGCTGTTGGCCACAGGCACCGATCCGCACATCCGCTGGGTCTTCCGGACCATGCCCAACATCCTGGCCACCGAGGTTCAACTGGTCGCCGAGAGCAATCTGGCCGAGGCTGCCAAGGAAATGGACCTCAAGCAGTACGGCCTGCTGATGGTCGTCGACGGTCCGGGCTATCGCAAGCTGGCCGACATGGAAGACTTCCAGACTCTGGTGAAAAAGGCCAAGTCCGCCGGCCTGCGGATCGCCGCAGCCAACGAAGCAAGCGAGCTGTTCCGGGACCTGGAGGTCAAGCCCGACGTGACGTTCCAGGGCGACATGACCAAGATGCTCGGACAGCTGGCCGCCCTGACCAAGCGCAAGCCCGCTTCCGATGAACCGGTCGCCGACGACCTCGTGCGAATACGGGTCGAACCGGGCTTCTCGGCCGAGCAGTACGCGGCACTGGCAACCGGGCTTCGCCTGCTGGGCAAGGAACCGGTCCCTGTGGCCGGGGAAGACGGGTGGGTGAAATCGAAGCAGGGCCCCGTCGTCCAGACCTGGGTTCTGAATGCTCAAGGATCGGGCTCGGGCGAGACGATCGCCTTGACAGGGCAGAAGATCCATCTGGACGATCACAAACAGCTTCAGGCGTGGCTGGAAAAGGCGACCGAGGCCAACCGCGGCGAGGACAACCCGACCGCTGTGCTGGCCCTGAGGCAAGGCTACGATGACCTGACGGCCCTGGGCGTCCTGGCTGCCCTTCGGGCCGAGGGCTACCACGTCAAGATCCTCGGACCCAACACCGGGCGAATCGACGGGGTCAACGGCACGGGCCTCCAGGCAGAGGCGACGTACGAATCCGCCGGCGACCTGCCCAAGGATGTTCTGATCGTCGCACCGGGCAGCTATTGGCCGGAGAAGACCAACAAGGCCCGCCAGGCCGAGCAGCCCGCGTGGGTCGACGTGCAGGGCAAGTCCGACAGCCAACGCCTGGAGTGGATGATGGCCCGCTACGACAAGGGCGCCACGCTGATGACCTTCGGCCTGGACAGCCTGATCGTCGGCAAGCAGCCGCGATTCAAGGGCCAGGGCTTCGCGACGACCGAGCAGGCCCGCTGGTCGTTCGGCAAGGGGGGAGGCAAGTACGACGGAGAGATGGCCCGCAAGTCGGCCGATCGGCTGATCAGTGCCCGCGGCTTCGAGTACATCGCCGAGGCGATGAAGCTGCTGGACAGCGGCCAATAGGCTCGCCCCAACCCCCGCCGCAAAAAGACAGGCGGCGCGTCCGGAACCGCTCCGGGCGCGCCGCCTGCTGTGCAAGGAGAATGAAGATCTTCTGCCGCGGGACTACTCGCTGTAGCTGTTGGGGTCGAAGACCAACTGCTGCTTGAGCTTGAAGCCCGCCGGCTTGTCGTTGTTGTTGGACAGGTTCATCTTCACGTGCGAAGAGCCTCCCAGCTTGCTCACCCCGCCGGGGTCCAGACCCAGGATCACGCCGTTGATCCCCTGCGGGTCGGCCTCGGTGCCGCTGTTGCCG
This sequence comes from Phycisphaerae bacterium, assembly GCA_046541415.1. GTDB lineage: Bacteria > Planctomycetota > Phycisphaerae > SM23-33 > SM23-33 > CAZOVB01. The sequence continues at coordinate 70,369 of JBKHDI010000012.1, forward strand.
CGGAACTCGATCGAGTCGGCCGCAATCGTCCCCGAGATCGCATTCGTGTTCCCGCGGAACTGCAGGTCAAACCCGGGGGCCAGAATCACCGTACCGGTATGCTTCCGCACCTCGGTATAGGCGGTGTCGGTGGCGTCCAGGCCGCTGGGGTCCTTGGCCGAAGTCTGGCCGTGGAAGACGATGATCGGGCTGCCCTTATCCTTGCCCTTGCCCTTCTTCTTGTCGCTGCCGGAATCCGAAGGTCCCTGCTCGGTGACGATTACGCCCTCGATGGTCGTCTTGCCGTGGAAGTGCACCTCGTTGGGATACTTGATGCAGAGCACGCCCTTGATGGTGGCGTTGTTGAACTTGGGATTCTCGTTGGGCTCGACGGTCATGTTCACCAGCGTGCCGACGTTCTTGGCCGAGCCCTTGGCCTTCTTGCCGGTATCGTCGACGTAGTCCACGTTCTCGTCGCTGTAGTCGCCCATGTTCAGCGAGGAAGCGTAGTTCGTGGCAATGGTCACGAAGGGTGATGTGTCGACTTCGGGGAAGTAGTCGATCTCCGTGCCCAGGTGCACGTACTTCTCCCGGATGACCTTCTCGGAACTCTCGCCGGCAATCTCGTACCCCCCGCCCTTGAGGGACAGGAAGTCTTCGCTTTCGCCCGTCAGGTACAGGCTTCCCTTGATATCCGCGCTGCCGCCGGCGGCGATGGCCGGGGCGGAATCCAGCGTCGAGAGCATCTTCATGCCCTTGGGGTCGTTGATCTCTTCGATCGTCGCACTGCCGCCGATCTCGATCTTGCCCTTGGAGGCAAAACCGTATCCGAAAACGTTGGATGACCGGTCCGTCAGGTCCAGCCGCATCGAGATATCGCGGCTGACCCCGTTGCTGCTGCCGGTAACCGACATCACGATCTCCTTCGTGCTGTCGTCCGGGTCGTCGACCTGCTGGAACGAGCAGTAAAACACGCCGACGTCCAGGCTCCGCGGGTTGATCGCCAGCCGGGACTTGTCCTGGGAAAGCGACAGCGCGCCGGCCTGGCCGTCGCTGTCCAGGGCCACCGACAGGCTCGTCTTGAGCCGGTCCATCACGTTGGAGTCCGTCGTGTCGGCCTCGAAGACAATGTCCGAGACCTGCATGATCATGTACTCCATGCCGCTCTCGGCCGCCATACGCGCCGCGACGACGTCGGCCTGGTTGGTCGACATCTGGTGGTTCATCGACGCCTGGCCGATCAGCGAGATCGACAGCGAAGTCAGGATCAGCAGCGCCAGTATCGCGCAGATGTATACCGATCCCGTGCGGTGTTTCATATGACTCGACAGCATCCCGGCCTCCTGGAACTCCCGTGCCCGACGGCCAGCGGAGATAACCCGCGCCCCGCCGAGGGTGCCCGATCCATCCAATGACAATTCCGGCCGGGCATAGCAGTCCGTTTAGAAATGGAACTCGTAGCGAGATCAGACCGGATTG
>JBKHDI010000013.1:0-65726 GCA_046541415.1 Phycisphaerae bacterium
TTCATCCCAGGCGTCTACGAGACCGAATACGGCACGCTGAACTTCACACTCTCCCAGAAGCTCAACGACATCTGGAAGATCAAGTTCTCGGCCAAGAACCTGCTGGACCCGAAGATCGAGACGGTCTACCGATCCAAGTACATCGAAGAAGATCAGGTCAAAACATCGTATCGCAAGGGCATGAGCTTCTCGGTCAGCGTCAGTGCCGAATGGTAACCCCACAGAGACAACCTGAAATGCAAACCAGGAATGAGGAAATGAGAATCAGATCAAAGACAGCAGCGGGAAGGCAGTCTGGCTGGCGCCCCGTTACAGGCAGGATCGTGCTGGCCTGGCTGGGCATCCTGGCCGCAGCACCGGTGGTGCAGGCCCAGCAGGAGCCGAACGATCCGATCGGGTCGACGCGGGCGATCATCCAGGAATGGAACGAGAACCAGCGGATTATCTCGAAGGAAAAGGCCGAGCAGAAACAGGCCGAGCAACTGCTCAAGCAGCAGATCGAACTGCTCAAGCTGCAACTGGAGCGGAAGCAGAAAGACACGGCCGAGAAACGCGAGCAGGTGACCAAGGCCCAGAAGGAGTGGGAAGAGCTCCAGGCCGAGAATGAAAAGCTCAAGGAAACCACCGGCGGCGTGGAGGGCGAGATCCGCAAGCTGGAGAAGCGTGCCTTGGATGTCCTGTCCCGGATGCCCGAGCACGTCAAGACCCAGCGTGCGGTCGAGACGCTCAGTCAGAAGATCCCGACTGACGAGCAGGGCGCGGCGAAGATCGACCTGGCCGTGCGGTTCCAGAACCTCATCGGCACGCTGTCGGAACTGCAGAAGAGCAACCGGCAGATCGTCCTCATGCCCGAACGTCGCGAGCTGACCGACGGCAAGACCGCGGAGGTCACGACGATCTACCTCGGCCTGGGCCAGGCATGGTACGTCAACGGGGCAGCGACATTGGCCGGCGTGGGCAGGCCGGGCCCGGACGGATGGGTCTGGACCGTCCGCAACGACATTGCCCGCCAGGTCGCCGATGCCATCGCCGTCCACGAAGGCAGCCTGCCGGCAACCTTCGTCCACCTTCCTGTCAAGGTTACCCCCGCCAAGGAAGCGAAAGACAAATGAGACGCACAAGACTTTCCCTGATCCTGCTGCTGTTCATCGTGGCCCTGCCGGTGGGGAAGATCCCCGCCCAGCAGGCCGAGACTGCGGATCGCCCGGCCGATGTAGAGCCCGCCGCCACACAGCCGCCCGAGCCTTCCGACGAGGAGACCTTCGGCAAGGTTACCCGGCGCTGGCAGGAGAAGCTCCAGCAGAGCGTCGATGAGATCCAGGAGCTCCGAGAGCAGAGGCAGCAGACACTCGTCGAGCTGAACAAGCAGCTGAACCAGCTGGAAGACCGGTTGCTCCAGGCCCAGCAGGAGAATGAACGCATCAGCCGCCTGCAGAGCGAGAACATTCAGGCACGGAACAACCTGAAGGACGAGATCGCAGGGCGCGAGAAGGTTGTCGACTACCTTCAGACGATTTTCGGCCAGTATGCCGACACCTTCACCGAACAGCTGCACGTCGCCGAGCGACAGCGGTATCGTCCCGTGCTGGAATCGGCCCGCAAGGCCCGGTCCGACCAGTCGCTGTCGGATGCGGAAATGTTCGTCGAGCAGGTCAAGCTGATCGACCTGTCGATCGACCGGCTGGAGGACGTTCTCGGCGGGACGCGCTTTGCCGGCCAGGCTGTCGACCCGCTGGATGACAACACCGTCAAGGACGGCATGTTCGTGATCATCGGCCCGGCGGGGCTGTTCCGGTCCGACGACGGCAGCGCGGTCGGCACGGTGGAACAGCCGGTCGAGTCGACCGAAGACGCCGCGGCGGTTACCGCCTTCGCCGACGAGCAGGACGCCCGTGCCGCGGCCGAGCTTGTCCGCTCGGGCAGCGGTCAGTTCCCGCTGGATACGACGCTGGGCAAGGCCCACAGAATCCAGGCGACCGAGGAGACGATCATCGAGCATATCCAGAAGGGCGGGCCTGTGATGGTGCCGATTTTGGGCATGGCGGGTCTGGCCCTGCTGGTGGTGCTCTATAAGTGGGTGGCCCTGACGTTGGTGCCCAAGCCCTCGGAGCGGAAGGTACAGGCCCTGCTGGATGCGGTGGCCGCCGGGGACGTCAACTCGGCCAAACAGCGCGTCGGCGAGATCAAGGGTCCGATCGGCCAGATGCTCAAGGCCGGTGTGAACCACATCCGCGAGCCGCGCGAGTTGATCGAAGAGGTCATGTACGAGAACGTCCTGTCGACCAAGCTCAAGCTCCAGCGGCTGCTGCCTTTCGTGGCCATCGCCGCCAGTTCGGCTCCGCTGCTGGGTCTGCTGGGTACGGTTACGGGCATTATCAACACGTTCAAGATGATCACCGTGCACGGTTCGGGCGATGTGAAGATGCTCTCGGGGGGCATATCCGAGGCGTTGATTACCACGGAGTTCGGCCTGATCGTTGCGATTCCCTCGCTGCTGCTGCACGCCTTCCTGACCCGCAAGGCCAAGGGCCTGAGCAACCGGATGGAGAAGACGGCAGTGGCGTTTGTCAACCAGGTGGGCAAGGTGCGGATCGACCAGGCCGAAGATATCCTGGCCAAAGCCGAAAGCAGCTCGCAGGTCGAGCAAGACGGAAAGGACCAGGGCTAGCAGCCGATGGAACAGATCCGAGGCATACTCGATCACTTTCCCGCGTTGTGGAACCAGGCGATTGCCATCTGGGCCTCGGGGGGCTGGGCGATGTACGCCATCGCCGTAAACGCCCTGGTCATGTTCGGGATGGGAATGCACATCTGGTTCAAGCTGCGGGAGAAGGGTTTTTCGTCGGTGCCTGAGAAGACCTGGCGCCGGTGGATCGACCACCCGGACCAGCGCAAGGGCCCGGTCGGGCGGCTGCTGGATTTCGTCAGCGGCGCCCGCTCGCTGAAAGACTCAGCCATCAACTTTGAGGAGTTGCAGGCCTCGGAAGTCGCCCCGTTCCAGCGGGACCTGCTGGTGATGCGGATTGCCGTCGGCGCCGCGCCGCTTTTGGGCCTGCTGGGAACGGTTACGGGCATGCTTTCGACGTTCGGAGCCATGGCCACCGGCACAGGCGGCGAGCAGACGATGGACCAGATTGCCAAGGGCATCAGCGAGGCGCTGGTGACCACGGAGACCGGGCTGGTCATCGCCCTGCCCGGGCTGTTCATGCAGCACGCGCTGGGCAGGGGCGTGGAGAAGTACAAGGCGTTCCTGGCGCACCTGGAGACGGTATTCAACCAGAACCTTTACTGGCGGATCAAGGCGGGTCAGCCTTCGCCGGCGGCCTGAGAAGGAAACGGATATGAGTCGATTTCGAGACAGTGCAGACGATGATCTCGGCGCGACGGGGATAGACATCTCCCCGCTGATGGACTGCGTTTTCATCCTGCTGATCTTCTTTATCGTCACCACGACGTTCGTCGAGGAGACGGGCGTGGAGGTCGAGAAGCCCGCCGCTGCGGCCGGGGAAAGCCTGGAGAAGAACTCCATCCTTATCGCCGTCACCCAGGGCGGGGAGGTGGTTTATGCGGGCAAAAAGATCGGCGTCGGCGGCGTCCGGCAGGTCGTTCAGCAGCAGTTGGAGGGCAACCCGGAGATGCCCGTGATCATCCAGTCGGACAAGTCGGCCCAGCACGGCCTGGCCATGCAGGTCTTCGGACAGGCCAAGACCGCCGGGGCCCTGAAAGTCAGCTTCGCCGTACAGGAAGAGTAAGCCCGAACTGATGAAACCGTCAAACGGAACATCCTTGGCCCGGAAGATCGTCCAGCGGCTGCTGACGGCCGTGCTGGCCGTGGCGCTGACGCTGGCGTTCTTCCTGGTCCTGCCGGTCATCCAGACGATCAGCGAGGCGATCCAGCAGGACCGCTTCGTGGTGGTCACGCCGGAGGTCCCCGCCCCGGAGACGCCCCCGGACGTGCCCGACCCGCCGGAACCGGAGGAAGAGGAGCCCGAAGATCAGCCCCCGCCGCAGATGGACCAGCCGAGCGACCAGCAACTGGCAGACCTGAACCAACTGGGCGACCTGCTCAGCGGTACCGGTGACAGCGTGGGCTTCGGCCAGAGTTTTGCCGCCCCGCAGATCGACACCCAGCAGTTTGCCGCCGCAGGGATGGACAGCATGGTCAACATGACCGAATTGGACCAGAAACCCAGGCCGATCTCGCAGGCCTCGCCGCGGACTCCTTCGCAGATGCGGGGCCGGGGCGGCAAGGTCCACGTGCTGTTCGACGTCAATCCGCAGGGCCGCGTTGAAAACGCCATCGTGGAACGCTCCACGCATCCCCTGCTGGACGCCCCTGCCCTGGAGGCGGTTCGCAAGTGGACGTTCGAGCCGGGCAAACGGGCCGGTCAGCCCGCCCGCTTCCGCATGCGCGTACCCATCGTATTCCCCAAACGATAACCCGATTCTGGAACCATATGAAATGAATGACAGAGACTACACGATCCGGAACATCGATGCCCGGGCGATCCTGCTGGCGGCTCTGCCGCTGGTCTGTGCTGTCCTGGCCGGCTGCGAACTGACCATCGACGGACAGCCGGTGTTCGGCAAGCAGGACCTGACCAGCAAGGACAAGGAAACCGACGCGCTGTACGAGCAGGGCACGGGCGTGCTGGAAGACGGCAGGGAGGTGCGTACCTTCGAGTCCGACGCCTCGCAGTTGGCTATCTGGCGCGACCCGCAGTTCCGCAAGGACTTCATGGACAGCTACATCGCGGTAACCGAAGTCGAACCGCCGGTAGCCGAAGTCGACAAGCCCGTGCTGCAGGAAATCCTGTTGCTGATGAACGACGGCAAGACCGAACAGGCGATCGCGCGGCTGGAGGAAATCCGAGGCCCCGACGCCACGCCGCAGTTCGACTTTCTGCTGGGCAACCTGTACCTCCAGAGGAAGGCCCCGGAGGACCAGAGCAAGCCGGATTCGGACTATAAGAAAGCGGCCGCGGCATTCACCGTGGCCACCAAGCGGTTTCCGCGGTTCCGCCGGGCCTGGAAGCAACTGGGCCTGACCTGGGTGCAGCTGAAGCAGTACGATCGTGCGGCCGAGGCACTGTCCAAGGCGGCCGGGCTGGGCGACAACGACGAGGTCACCTACGGCCTGCTGGGTTACAGCCAGATCATGATGGAGAACCCCATCTCCGCCGAAAGCGCCTATCGCATGGCGATGATGATCAAGCCGGATCGCCTGGACTGGAAGATGGGGCTGGTCCAGAGCTTTTTCGCCCAGAAGCGGTACGCGGAGGCGGCCGCCCTGGCCGGTGAACTGCTCAAGGAGAACACCTCCAACGTTACCCTCTGGACGCTGCAGGGCAAGGCGTACCTGGGCATGGGCAAGTTCCTCCAGGCCGCTGAGAATTTCGAGCTGATCGACTCGATGGGTCATGCCGGCTATGACGATCTGGTCATGCTGGGTGACATTTACATCAACGAGAAGCTCTACAGCCCGGCGGTATCTGCCTATCGGCGGGCGATCGAGAAGACCCGCTCGACTGAGGATCTGGATGCCGACGCTCTGTCGCGTCGGATCGACCGGGCCCTGCGGGCGGCCAAGGCGTTGGCTTTCCAGGGCAGCCAGGCGGCGGATCAGGCTTCGGCCCTTCTCGGGCAGATAGAGCAGAACTACAGGCAGGAGATGACCGACGCCCAGCATACCGAGATGCTCAAGCTTCAGGCCCGTCTGGCCAAGGCCGATGAGCAGACCGAGCAGGAGGCGAAGCTGCTGCAGGAGATCGTCGCCCTGAATCCACGGGACGGCGAGGCGATGATGATGCTCGGGCGCTACTACGACCGGATCGGTCAGCCGGAAAAGGCCGCCGACACCTTCCAGCAGGCGGCCAATATCGAGGGCTTCGAGGCAGAGGCCAAGATCGGCCATGCCCAGGTGCTGGCTCGCCAGGGCAAGTTCGACCAGGCCCTGCCCCTGCTTCGCCAGAGCTATCAACTGGAGCCCAAGGCCAACGTCAAAGAGTACATCGAAAAGATCGAACGCTATCTGCGTTCACGCTGAGTCAGGAGGTCGAGGATGTCTGCTTTGCGAACTGAGATGTTGTCAATCGCCTGCCTGGCAGCAGTGGTGATGATCGTGCTGCCCCCGGCCGCACAGGGGCAGGATGCCGCCGACGGTGAGGGCATGATCGAGCTGAAGTTCCCCGAACAACTCGAATTGAAGGTGCTCGTCGACTACGTCGCCAAGCGCAACAAGCTGAACTTCATCTACGAGGCGACCCACCTGGCCGGCAAGCGGGTGACGATTGTCGCCTCGCAGAAGATCCCGGCTGACTCGCTGATGTCCCTGCTGGAGAGTGTGCTGGCTTCGAAGGGGCTGGTGATGTCGGAAACAGCGGCCGGGATGATCCGCATCGACATGACCAAGCCGCTGCCCCAGACCTCGGCCGGTCCGATCGACCAGCAGCAGGGCGACCAGGCGGCCAGGCCTAACCAGGCCGTCACGCGCGTCATCCGCCTCCAGCACGCAGCGCCAAAGCAGGTCGAGCAGGTGATCAAGCCGTTCCTCTCGGCCGCGACGGCCAACATCACGCGACTGGAGGAGCATGGCATACTCATCGTGACCGATTACGGCTCGAATATGCCGCGTCTGGCGCAGCTGGTCGAATTGGTCGATCAGCCGCCGCGGAACGTGCGGATCGAATTCGTGACCGTCGAGCACCTCCGGGCTGAGCAGGTCCAGAAGAAATTGACGGCGCTGATCCAGGGTCAGACCCGCGCCCGAGGCTCGCAGAGTGCTGTGACCGTGCTGGCCGACGCGCGGACGAACAATCTGATCGTCCTGGGTCCGGCCGCCCAGGTCTCCGAGACGCTGGAGATGATCGCCCTGCTGGACATACCGCTGGGCACGGACCGCGTGGTCTACGTGCCGAAAGTCGCCTCGGCCGAGCGGCTGGACCGCCTGGTCCGCAACGCCCTGGACCCGCTGGAGGCCGAACGCCTCTATCGCAGCACGGTCGACCAGCAGTCGAACATCCTGATCGCGACGACCACACCGGAGATCCGCAGGCAGATCGAGGCGATCCTCGGAGCGATCGACAAGCCCCTGCCCGACTCCCAGAGCCCCATCCGCTTCTACAAGCTGGAGAACGCCAAGGCCGCCGACGTGCTGACCACGCTGCGGAGTATCGAGGGGGAAATGGGCCTTTCGGGCGTGAGCATCGACGGGCTGCAGGCCCCGCGCGAGCAGTCCGCCGAGGAGAGGCTGCCCATTCGGGGCCCGACGAGCGAGCAGGTCAACCGCAAGGCCGGGGCCGACGCCAACGGCGACAAGGCCGGTCCGGTCGAGCTTGGCGACGCCCGCGTGATGGCCGATGAGGCTTCGAATACGATCATCGTCATCGCCCGTCCGGCCATGCACCCGATCTACGAGAAGCTCATCAACCGCCTGGACGTCCGTCGGGCCCAGGTGCTGCTGGAATCGACCATCGTGGCCATCGACACAACGGACGGCTTCAGCCTGGGCGTGGAGATCTCCCGCTCCGACAAGGCCAACAGCGGCGAGGATACCGTCCTGAACTTCAGCTCCTTCGGGCTGAGCACCATCGACGACGACGCACGGCTGTCGATCAAGCCGGGCGTCGGGTTCAATGGCACGCTGATCAGCGCGGAGATCGCCGACGTGGTGATCCGCGCGCTGAAAAGCGACAGCCGCGCCCGGGTTGTCTCCCGCCCGTCCCTGCTGATCAACGACAATGCCACCGGCACGCTGTCCAGCGAGTCCGAAGAGCCTTTCTCCAGCGTCAACGCCTCGACCTCCGTGGCCACAACGAGCTTCGGCGGCTATTCCTCTGCCGGGACGAAGATCAAGATGACCCCGCAGATCAGCCAGGGCGAACACCTGAAGCTCGAATACGAGATCACCCTCAGCAGCTTCGGCGAGGAGGTCTCGGACAACCTGCCTCCCTCCCGCCAGACCAACACGCTGGCCAGCGAGGCGACGATTCCCAATGGGTACACGATCATCGTCGGTGGCCTGAGCCGGTCGGACTTCAGCGAGAACATCGATCGCGTGCCCCTGCTGGGCGAGTTGCCCGGCCTGGAGTATCTCTTCAGCAACCGCGCCAAGACGCAACGCGAGGCGACGCTGTTCGTCTTCATCCGCGCCACCATCCTGCGGGACGATGAATTCACCAGCCTCAAGATGCTCTCGGCCCAGGCGGCCCGCGAGGCAGAACTCAAGGACGCTTACCCGACCAGCGAAGCCGTGGAAATCCCCTGAAAGGCCCGGCCATGATCGTGCATACCAACAAAGAACAATCCGCCAAATGCCCCGTGCAGATCGATAGCGACCCGGCAGAGTCTGCCGCCCCGGCCGCTGCGCCTGGGGCCGGTGAAGGCATTGCCGGTCTGGCCCCATCGGCCCGGTTCGTCAAGCGGTTCGACATCGCCTTCGCCCGGTCGCACCAGGTGCTCGGCCTGGCTGGGTCCGACGGGCCGCTGCAACTGGCGATGGCCGATCCGGACGATCAGCAGACCCGCGACGTTGTCCGCCGCTGGATGGGGCGGGCCCTGCGTGTCCGACGCGTCGAGGCCGGTCAGATCCAGGCGGCGATCAACCACGCTTACGGCCAGCAGGCCGGGGCCGCCCAGGAGTTCGTCGAGCAGCTCGATCGCGAAACCGTCCTGCAGGACATCGAGAAACTCGACACCCGCGAAGATCTGCTCAACGTCGCCGACCGTGCACCGGTGATCAAGCTGGTCAACCTCGTGCTCTTCGAGGCCGTCCGCCAGCAAGCCTCGGACATCCACGTCCAGCCGTACGAAGATCGCCTGGTCATCCGCATGCGGATCGACGGCGTCCTGTTCGATACCTTCGACCTGCCCGCCGGCGTCCAGGCTGAACTGGTCAGCCGCATCAAGGTCATGAGCCGGATGAACATCGCCGAGAAACGCCTGCCCCAGGACGGGCGGGCCAGCGTGCAGATCGGCGACCGGCAGATCGACCTGCGCGTCTCGACCGTCCCGGCCAGCCATGGCGAACGCGTGGTTATCCGCCTGCTGGACAAATCCGTCCGCCTCTACACGCTGGACCAGTTGGGCATGGCCCCGGCGGCCTTGCGCCGCTTTGCCGACCTGATCGGCGTCGAGCACGGGCTGATCCTGGTCACCGGCCCGACCGGCTCGGGCAAGACCACCACGCTCTATGCGGCCCTGGGGCAGATCAACTCGACCGAGCGGAACATCATCACGCTGGAAGACCCGATCGAGTACCAGCTTGACGGGATCAGCCAGATTCAGATCGCCGAGAAGAAGGGCATGACCTTCGCCAGCGGCCTGCGGTCGGTGCTCCGCCAGGACCCGGATATCGTGATGATCGGTGAGATCCGCGACCGCGAGACGGCGGTGATGGCGATTCAGTCTGCCCTGACCGGCCACCTGGTCTTCAGCACGCTGCACACCAACGACGCAGCCAGCGCAGTGACCCGCCTTCTGGACCTGGGCATTGAGCCGTACCTGGTCTCCAGTTCGCTGGTCGGCGTGCTGGCCCAGCGACTTGTCCGGCGCGTCTGCGGCGCCTGCAGCCGCCCGGTCAGGCCCAACAAGCTGCAGCTGCGCTCGCTGGGCGGCCAACTGGATGCCGCCGCGATGTCCGGCTTCCGTGTCGGGTCGGGCTGTCCGGCGTGTCGCCAGACCGGCTACCAGGGACGGGCGGGCGTGTTCGAACTGCTGCGTACCGACGAGGCCATCCGCCGGCTGATCCAGCAGCGCAGCAGCGCTGCCGAAATCCATTCCGCCGCCCTCGATGCCGGTATGCAGTCGCTGGCCGCCGACGCCCTGGGCAAGGCAACCCGCGGAATCACCAGCCTCGAAGAAGTCCACCGCATCTCCATGCAGGCCTGCACCTGATGCCCGTATTCACTTACACAGCCCGATCAGTCGGGGCCGGCCAGGCCCCTGAAATCCGCGGCACGATCACGGCGGATTCACCCCGGTCTGCGCGCGATCAACTGCGTCGACGCGGCCTTTCGATCCGCCGGCTGGACCGCCAGTCCGCCGGACGGACCGGCTCGGCGGTCGGGCGGTATCTGACTCGCCGCCAGCGCGTCAAGGTCACAGGTCTGCTGCAGGAACTGGCCACGCTGCTCTCGGCGGGCATTCCGCTGCTGGAGGCGTTGGAGACGGCCTCCCGCCAGCACCGCGGGCGGTTCCGGCAAGGCCTCCTGCTGCTTCGCGACCACGTAGCGGCCGGCGGCTCGCTGGGACAGGCCCTGGCCGCCCAATCCGACCTGTTCGACCCGCTGTGCGTGAGCATCGTGGAAGTCGGGGAGAACGCCGGCACGCTGGATGTGTCTCTGACCCGGCTGGTCGAGTACCGCCGGACCGCGGCCGGGCTGAAGAACCGCGTCGCCTCGGCGCTGATGTACCCGATGATCGTCCTGGCTGCGGGGATCGGTGTGAGCCTGTTCCTGATGGCCTACGTCGTACCGAACCTGCTGGACAGCCTGGCTGCCAGCGGCAAGGACCTGCCGGCCGCGACGCGCATCGTCCGGGCATCCAGCGAGTTGATCCTCCATTGGTGGTGGCTGATGGCCCTGGCCGCCGGTGGGGCCTTGGCAGGGTTCGCCGCCCTGTTGCGCAGCGAGAAGGGGGGCAGGGCCTTCGACCGCGCCGTTTTGAGGATCCCGCTGCTGGGCGACCTGATCCGCAAACAATCGGTCGCCCGGATGTCGATGGTGCTGGCGGCGCTTCTCAAGAGCGGCCTGACCTTCGTCCACGCCATCCGCATCGTTCGCCCGACGATCCGCAACCGGGTGATCCGCGACGCGCTGGTCAGCTGCGAGCAGGCGGTCGGGGCCGGACAGGATATCTCAGCCGCCCTGGAGCAGACCGAAGCTTTCGATCCGCTGGTGGTGCAGATCTTCGCCGTCGGTCAGGCGTCGGGCCACCTCGAGAAGATGCTCGAAAACCTCGCCGCCGACTACGAAACACAGGTCGAGCTGACCTCGCAGCGCCTGACGACGCTGCTGGAGCCGTTGATGATGATTCTCCTTGCGATCGTGGTGGGTTTCATCGCGTTCGCGACCATGCTACCCATACTGGAGGCTGGAAATGTTCTGTAACACCAACCGCGGGACCCGCAGGCGACTTGCCGCCGCGGGCTTTACGTTCATCGAAGTGATGGTCGTCGTAGTGATCATCGGCATGCTCGCCGGCGCGGTTACGCTGAAGGTCCGCGACCACATGCAGACCGCGCGGGTCAACCGGGCCCGGGCCGACATCCGCGTGATCGTCGAGGCCGTCGAAGCCTACAGCCTCAACCATGCCGGGGCCTACCCCACCAGCAGCGCGGGGCTGGAGGATGTGCAGGTCGACGTCGGCAAGGACCCGTGGGGCCAGCCCTACCAGTACAACCGGCCCGGGGCCAACGGCGAGCAGTTCGAGGTCTTCAGCCTCGGTGCCGACGGCCAGCCGGGCGGCGACGATGAAGACGCGGACATCTACTCCTGGCAACTCAAGGACGACCAGTAAACATGCGACGCGGGTTTACCTTGATCGAGGTGATGGCCGTGGTGATGGTCCTGGCCGTGCTGGCCGGGGCGGCCGCCTGGACGATGACCGAACAGCTGCGCAGCCGTCGGAGCCTGACGGCGATCGAGCAACTGACGGGGGCCGACCGCACCGCGCGCCTCGCTGCCCGGTCCAACGGCGGATCGACGCGCCTGGAGATCGACCTCGATGCCGGCCTGTCCGTGCGGTACGACCAGCCGGAAGGGGCCCTGGCCGCCCGACGCGCCCATCCGATCCAGCTGCCCGACGGCACGGAGATGCGCCGGGTCTGGCTGCATCTGCCGTCGGGCAAAGTAGAAGTCCGACACGGCCGGGTGAGCATCCCATACTCGACCGAGGGCAGCAGCCCGACCTATGCGATCGAACTGGCCCGGGCGGACCAAGCCCAGTGGCTGGTCGTGGCGGGCCTGACCGGACAAACCTTCCTCCAGCAGGAGACCCACCATGTCGAGGCGCTCTTTACGCTTCTCGCCGCGGGCCGGACTGACCCTGCTTGAGGTCATCGCCGGTATCGCGATCCTCTCGACGATCCTCGTCTCGGCCGTGGTCTCGCGGTCGCGCCACGCCCGCCAATTGGCGATGTCCGAGCGGGTCGAGGTGGCCCTGGCGGCGGCCGATGAACTGATCGCCGACTGGTGGACCGATTCGGCGGGCTTGCCCGTGGGTCGCAGCGGACAGGTCCAGGCCGTCGAGAACATGATCTGGCAGGTCGCCGAAGTGCCGAACCTGCAGGCTCAACAGCTCGGCTGTCGGGTCGTGCGCGTCCAACTACTGCAGGAGGGCAGCATTGGCGGGATCGAAGATGGACAGGTTCTGGCCGAGGTGGAACTCATGCTCCCTGCCGAGCGGCCCGAGCCGGAACAGCCCCAGCCGGAGCGGACGCCATGATCGCGCGGACAGAGGCATTCACCCTGATCGAGGTCCTTGCCGCCACCGTCCTGACCGCCGGGCTGATGATGGGTGTCATGGCGGTGGTCTCGGATCTCGGTCCGGCGGGCATGGGCGTGCAGGAACCGGCCGAAGCGTTCCACCAAGGACTTCAGGAAGCAGCCGACCGCATTGCCTTCGACGTGGCAGCGGCCAGCGAGATCGACGCCTCTCTGCCGGGGCGAATCGTGCTGATCGGCTACTGCCGCCTCGACGGGCCGGCCGGTCGCCGCGTGCATCGGCCGGTGCGGGTCGAGTACCGCATCGAGACGATCGGGCAGATGCGCTGCCTTGTCCGCTACCAGCAGGGCCTGGACGTGCTGACCAACCAGAACCGGCGGCGCGACCTTCTCGGCGTCGGGCTCGAGCAGATCTCCCTGCAGGCCTCCCGTGGCGGGCAGGTGCTCAGCCAGTGGCAGCGGAGTCGACAGCCCGACCGCCCACCGGCCGGGCCTAGCAAACCCGCCGATGCCTCCAACGGCCCCGTCGCGTCGCGCGATCAACTCAATCCGTACGACTCGGTGAACATGAACGGCCTGATGATCTACATCAAGTACGCCCCTGACTGGGCGCTGATCAAAGAAGGTCTGCTGCTGCCCAGGCCCGAAGTCGGCCGAAACGATCGGTCCGGCACAGAAGATCAAACCCCTGCTGCACAACCAGACAACGGCCTGGCGTCGCCGCCGCCGGTCCGCTGGAGACTGCAACTGCGAGACAGCCAATCCGAACTGGACCGCACGATCTGGATTCAGCCCGAGGGGGCCAGCCAATGATGCCTCGTCGCAAACAACGCGGTTTCGTCCTTCTGATGGTGCTGGTCGTGGTGGTCCTGGCCGCGGCGGCGATGGTGGGCATGGTCCAGCGGAGCATGCTCCAGGCGGTCCATGTCAAGGCGCGGTCCGGGCAACTGCAACGCAAGTGGGCGGTCCGGTCGATGCAGCAGAGCCTGATGGGCCGGCTGCCGGAGATCCTCGATCGACACGACCAGGCCCGACTCGCCGGTAGCAGCGGCCAGGGCGACCAGGTGGGCCTGCAGGTCCGGTTGGCCGGCCGGGAGTATAGACTGGTCGTCACCGACCAGCAGGCCCGCGTGAATGTCAACAGCCTGCGCATCGGGCGCAGCCAGGGCGAAACCGAATCGCTGCTGCGGCGCTTGGTGGGCCCCGACTCGGCCGCGGCGGTGGAACTGGCCGCCCTGCCGGAGAACCAACTCCAAGACGCCCCTTCGCTGGCAAGGCCCATCGGGGCGTGGGGACAGATCTTTCCCCATGCAGGCCCCGCCGACCTGCTGGGCGTCTCGGGACGTCCAGGACTGACCGCCAGGATCACCTGCTTTTCCGATGGCAGGATCAACCTGGCCCGGGCCGATGGAGAATCGGTCCGCACCCTCTGCAACCAGGCCCTGACGCCGGCGGTGGTCGATGCCCTCCTGACCGCCCGAGATCATCAGCCGGACGGCAACCTGGGCGACTGGATCGGCCAGCTGGACCAGATCAGCCAACGCGACGCACACGAGATCCGTCGCTGGCTGACCGACCGTTCGGAGTGCTTCGGCCTGTGGATTGTTACCTCCAACGGGGCCAGAACGTGGTATCATTTCGCCGTGGGTCGCGTCCGGCCCGCTGCCAGGCCGGATGGCGATGGGCCTGTCAACGAAGTCAGCAACGTGGAAGTATACGGCTGGTAGGCGAATGAACAGGTCGGCGAAAATCAGGTCCTTCTATGCCGCGGCCGCCCTGGCCGCTTTGCTCTCCGTCGGTGCGGTGACCGCCGCCGTCGCCTGGCCGATCGAACTGGAGCCCACTCGACCGGGCCGACCGGCACGGCCTGCGGGTCAGGCCCAACGGCAGGAACCGTCGCAGACCGACGAGGCCGAGAAACTCGACCCCGACCAGCTGGTTCGTCTGACGCAGGTCGATCTGCGCCGCCCCCTGTACGACGACCAGGTGACACAGACGCCCCGCTCTGCAGCTCCCCGCGCGCAGTTGACGGTCCGGCTGATCGGCATTGCCGTCGAGCCCGGCCATTCGGTGGCCATGTTGATCGACCCGGCCGGCAAAATCCTGCTGGCCCAGGCGGGCGAGACCGTCGAGATCCCCGGGGGGCCGATGAAGGTAATCGCGGTGCTTGATGATTCGATCCGCGTGGAGTTCCAGGGCCGGATCCAAGCCCTGCCCTTGCCCGAACCAGACCAGACGGGAGCGGGACGGTGAACGAAATCGTCATCCTCTACGTCCGCTTCGAGCGGTGGATCCTCGTGGCCGGTCAGGCCGATCCGATCCGGCTGGACTTCCCCGCCGAGACGCCACTGGCCGCCCGGGTCGAACAGGCCGACGCCGAGTTGAGCGATGAAGCGGCCGGCTGGCCCTGGGTTCTTGCCCCGGCCTCGCGAGACTGCCTGGTCGCGGCCATCGAAACCGACGACCTGCCTCGGGCCAACCGGCTGGATGCGATGAACTATCGCCTGGAGGAACAGTTGCCCGTATCGGCTGAGCAGATGCTCAGCAGCTACATCGAGCTTCCCGGCGGCCGGGCAGTGGGCATGGCGCTGGACAAGACGCAATGGGCACCGCTGGTCGAGGCCCTGCAGCAACACGGGCGGACGGTAACGGCCATCGTGCCCGAAGCCCTGCTGGCGGCCCGACGGGCACTAGCGGCCGCCGGCGAAGAGATCGATGCGGTCGTCAGCGCGGGCATCGAACCGGACGACGGGTGGGACTGGGTCCGCCTGGCCGAGGCCAAACCGGTGTCGTGGCAGTGGTGGGCGGATGACAGGCAGGGGCTGGTCGAGGCCGTCGCCGGCACGGCCGCTGCAGCCGGTTCGTCGATCCGCATCGTGGGCGTGGGCCTGGATGCCTCGCTGCAGGACCAGCTGGCCGGCCTGGAGCAGGTGGACTTGATCGGCTCGGAGCTGTCGAGTCTCCAGGCCACGGCCGCCGAGGCAGGACGGATCGTCGACGGTCGCGACTCTGCGTGGGGGGATTTCCGCGGCGACCCGTCCCTGCCTCCAACTTCTGCCGGACCCATGCGGCGGGCCATCACCGTTGCGACTGTCATGCTGACGCTGCTGCTGGCCAGCTTGGTCGCATCCGGCTGGCTGATGAGCAGGCGGTTTGAAGATCACGCCGCCCAGTTGGCCGCCCGCCAGGCCCAGTTGTACCGGCAGACTACCGACAGCAGGTCCGTGCCGCTGAATATCAACGCTCGCCTGCGCTCCGAACTGGTGTCCCTGGCGGGCCTGGGCGGCTCGGCCGGCGGGGCTGAACGCCCACAACAGCAGGTCTCGGCCCTGGTGCACCTGCGGAACATCCTGGCGGCCCTGCCCGAGGGTATCCGCCTGCGGGTCGACCAGATCCAGATCGACCAGGACCGGATCCGCCTGAGCGGCACGGCCCGGAACCTTGTCGAGGCTGAACAGCTGGCCGTGGCGCTGCGAGACTCCGGACTCTACACGGTCCAGCCGCCCGAGACGCGGGCCATCGACGCCCGCAGCGTGCGGTTCTCGTTTACCGCCGAAACCAAACAGCAGGGGGTCGGCCCGAGATGAACCCCCAGAAGCGACAGACGATTCTGATCGTAGTCATGCTGGCCATGCTCGCCGGTGCGGCGGCCTGGTCGATCGATTCTGCGATGGACAATGCAGATCGTGCTGCCCGCGCTGCCGACGCTCTGGGCCAGACGCGATCCCTGGCCGAGCAGATCCGACAACTACGCCAGGCGCCGACCGTTGCCAGGACCGGCGAAATCGCCATCACACAGATGGGGCGCGAGATTTCCTCTGCTGCCGAGGCCGCGAACCTGCAACCCGCGTCGATCCAGGGCGTCCAGCCCCGGCCCGCCCGCCGCCTGGGCCAGTCGGACTACATGACCAAGGCAACCACCATCTCGCTGCAAGGGGTAGGCCTTGGGCAATTGACGATGTTCCTGTATCATATCAGCGATCGGACGAATCTGACCGTCAGCGAGCTTCAACTGCAAGGCCGACGCGACGGCCAGAGCGGTGGGCCCTGGAACGCCCAGGCCACCGTGACGTACCTCATATACGCCCCAGCCGGGGCCGAGAATAACTGACAAAGCGACGGGACATGCGACGACCTGTACGAGAAATCCTGCTTCTGCTGACAACCGCTGCCGCAGCGCTGGCCGTCGGTTGCGCAGACCGCAACGATGTGGAGTCCGACGTCAGGTACCGTACCGTCCGGGCCGAGCCGCTGCGGGATACCCGCAAGGCCCAGGATCTCAATGCAAGGGGAATCGAACAGCTGCGCGCCGGCGACCTCGACGCGGCCGAGAAGACCTTCCGCCAGGCCATCGAGGCTGATGTCAGCTACGGCCCGGCCCACAACAACCTGGGCAAGGTCTACCTGCAGAAGAAGGACCTGCACCCGGCCGCTTTGGAATTCCAGGCGGCCATCGACCGTATGCCCGACCACGCCGGGCCCCTCAACAATCTCGCGATGACCTGGGAGCAGGCCTGGGTGGTCGATCCGCAACTGGGCAGCCTGGACCGGGCCATCGAGCTATACCGCCGCGCCGTGCAGCTCGACGCCGAAAACATCCGCTACAAGGCCAACCTCGCCCGGGCGCTGGATCGCCGCGGCGACCGGACCGACGAGTTGCGCAAGCTCATCGACCAGATCCTCCAGCAGGACACGCGGGCCGACTGGCTGATCTGGGCCCGCAAGCTCCAGGCCCGGCTGGGTCAGGGGCGATAGAACACCGGCCGGCCTCGTCAGCTCAGCAGCATACCTGTCGTACGGTGGCCCCTGACCCTGATTGCGGATTTCGGGGGATGCGCCTCACCGGCGATTCGCTGGAATTCCACGCCCGTCTGCCCGCCTGCTGGAAGCGAATCTCTTTTGCCGTTCGGTGGCAAGGGCGCTGCATCGAATCGAGCTGACCGATGGCCAGCAGGTCGTACTGGAGAAGGCCTGAAGGCGGACCCGCGCAAAAAAAAGCCCGGCCAGGGGGAGAGCCGGGCCTCCCTCGAAAGTGAGGGAAGCGGCGGAGCAGGGGGCACAGTCTGTCATCCACCGCGAGCGTATTCTATACCGCAGACAAAGCGGAAAACCAGTATACGTACAAAAGGTTTTTTCCAGGCCGCTCAATCGACCCCGAGGGTGCCTGTCAGCTTGGCCTGGTGATCGCTGCGCCACTGGCCTGGCGTCGTGCCGACAACCTTGGAAAACAGGCGTATCAGGTGGTCGGCGTCGCTGAGACCGGAGGCCGCGGCGACCCTGTCGATGGTCAGGTCCGTCTCGACCAGCAGCCTCTTTGCCTGCTCGATGTGGGCCAGGTGGATTTCGTGCAGGACCGTATGGCCCATGTGCTCGCGGAACCGACGCTCCAGGGCCCGTCGCCCAATCCCGGTCGCGGCGACAACGTCCTCGACATAGATCGGTTCGTCGCTATGGTCGTGGATATACAGCACGGCTGCACGGAGGTGCGGGTCATCACAGGCGACACCCAGCGTGGACTCCCTCTGGGCGATCCCCAGCGGCTCCAGGCGGATGACCGGACCGGGCTGGGCCTCCCGTCGGCCGAGGATAATGTCGACCAGCAGCGAGATCGCTTCCTGGGCCCACCGCATTTCGGGAATGATGACCGAGGTCAGCGAAGGCATGGTTGCGGCCTGCCGATCATGCCCGGCGACAATCCCGAACCGCCGGCCGACGTCGATCTGCATCACCCGGGCCAGTTCACAGAAGAGGAACCCTTCGTCGTCGTCGGAGGTCATCACGCCGGTATGCTCGGGCAACTGGCGCACCCATTCGGCGAACTCGCTCAACTCTCCCTTGCCGTGCTCGACGTCGAGGATCTGTTCCAAGCCCGGTGGCTTGCCGTCCCAGATCTGCACCTCCTGGCCGGTCGACTTGACGGCCTGTCTGAATCCAGCCAGGCGATCTCGGACGTAGGCCATCCCGCAGCATCCGACAAAGGCGAAATGGCGATAGTTCTTCTCCCGCAGGTGCTCTCCTGCCAGAACTCCGATCGCGTGATTGTCGGGCAGGACGGAGGGGAATGGCATTTCTTCGATGATTCCGGAGGTGTTGACCACCGGCAGGTGGGTGCCCTTGATCGCATTGAGCAGCTTCTCGTTGCTGATATGCGCCAGAATGCCGCGTGCGCCCCAGCGGCGGATCTGCTTTGCCGCGGTCGGACCGACGCCCAGGTTGACCATCAGCCCTCCGTTTCGGTAGGTCAGATGGCGCGTAGCGTACTGCCACAGATCCCGGATCAGCCCATTGTGCGTATCCATGCTGCCGGCGATCAGCATGCGGGACGGGCGGGCAGCGGATTGAGTTGCATTCGTAGTCATCTCACACAGAGTACTACAATCTGACGCAAAATCGAGACGCAAAGTCGTAAAAATCGTCTAGGAAACCGGAATCGCTTGGGGTATAGTCTTATCCATCGGTTATAGACCGTGGTTAAGCAGTCAGGGGGATCTGAAAGGGCACATCCCCGACCGCCCCAGTTCTGGCCGATCACCGAACATACCTCCTCTGACTGGGTCGAAGTCCTGTATGGGATTTCGGCCCGGTTTTTTCTATCTCTACCCAAGTCCGGCCAACTCAGATCCCGCGCTTCTCAATCAGGAAAGTGACGCAAACTTGGGATGAATATACGCAAAATTCGTCTTACGAATGAGGAGTCTTTCTACTATGCTTATGCTCATCGGTTGACAAGACGGGGTTCGGGCAGCTAGGGGAATGACTCTCACTTACCGCCAGAAAAGCCCGTCGCCGGTGACCTTATCTCCTCTGACTGGGTCGGAATCTTGTACGGGATTCCGGCCCGGTTTTTTTTTTCGCATACCTGCATCGCATTCTATCACAGAACACGATACACAAGCGGGCATACGCTTTCCGGAAGCAGAGCTATTCTGGCAGGCCCAAGGCGATTGTCTGTCGCGCCCGGTCAGGTTTCCATCATATTCTTCCGCCCGGGCAGGGACGGCCCGGGCAGGGAGGGCTGGCCCGCGGCGCGCAGGGAGCAGGACGATTCGACGAACCGCCCGGCGGGGGGGCTGCTCTTCGCCAGGCCCTGACGATGCAGGTCGAGGAGGTAGTTGCAGTACTCTTCGATTACCATGGCGATCTGCATGTAGCGTCGGCCCGCGTTCTCGCTGAGCAACTCCTCGAGTTTCTCGCGATCGACGTCTTCAAGGCACCGGTCCTTGAAGAACTTCATGAGGATGGGGTTGATCTTGGGGCTTTCCGGCAGGCCTTCCAGTTGGATCCATTCGAACCGCAGGTATCCTCCCTCGTCGGTCACCGAAAAGCGCAGCGCATCAGTCAGAGGGCAGTGGGTCTTGTTGTACTTCATGAATGTGCCTATATATCCTGTCGCCCGTCGCCCTTGACCGGCCTGAGCGAAGCAGGAGTTGTCAATGGTGCACGTAGTCTACCGCGCAGGGCAGGCAGTGTCTGTCGGGCGGTTCACTGTATCTGCACTGGGCCCGAAGCAGCCACCACATGGGACTATGACCTATGCGTCTCTGCCGCCAAGGAGCGGCAGCCGGCGGATGCCCGTCGAGGGGACCAGGCCGATTGGCGGTTACTGCCTGTCGGAATCGTCTTTCGCCTCCCTGCCCTTGCTGCCGAACAGGCCGGAAACCGCCCCCAACTTGCCATCCTTCGAACTGACGGTGATGTCGTGCAGCAGAAAGTAGTTCAGGATCGTGCGGATGGCGATGATGGCTGCGAGTTGGCCGATGTCGCTCCAGGTCGGAGCCAGGGTGGTTTTCAGGATGCTCGCACCAATCAAAAAGCCCAAGGCCAACGAGAACGAATGGCCCAGTTCCATTCGACTTTCCTTGATCGCCCCGGCAGAGCGGCCCGGCGTCAGCACGTCGCGGAGGAAGATCGTCAGGGCCCGGACGATCCCGAGGGAAATGACCAGCATCGCCAGGAACTGGCAGGTGGCCACGACGATGGCGTTACCGGTGCGAAGGGCTTGGTTGAGGACATCCATTTGCAGTCTCCGGGCAGGGGGATCCGAGGGTGAATGCATGATATCGCAGCATTTTGTTCTCCGCGACGACCAGCCGCTTGAATGACGACTTCCTGTTCCAGCAGTTTGAGATGGACGTGCCCACCGGGGATTTTGTGGTGCTCTACGCTCCGGTGTTTTTCACCGGTCGGATGGGCCGGGCCTCAGTCGTCCTTGCCCGTGCCGAGGGCTTCCTGGCTGAGGCGGACGGCGCACCAGTCCTTGCCGCACATCGAGCAGTAGTGTTCGTCTTCGGGCAGGTCGCGCCGGCGGAGATCGCGGGCGGTTTCGCCGTCGAAGGCCAGTTCGAACTGCTTCGCCCAGTCGAAGCGGGCGCGGGCGTCGGCCATCTTGTCGTCCCAGTCGCGGGCGCCGGGGCGTTTCAGGGCCACGTCGGCGGCGTGGGCGGCGATCTTGTAGGTGATGCAGCCGGTCTTGACGTCCTCGGGGGTCGGCAGGCCCAGGTGCTCTGCCGGGGTGACATAGCAGAGGAAGCTGGCGCCATGGTACGCGGCTGCGATGGCGCCCATCGCCGAGGTGATGTGGTCGTAGCCGGGGAAGACGTCGGTGACCACCGGGCCCAGGACGTAGAACGGCGCGTCGTGGCAGACCTCCTGCTGACGCTTCATGTTCATCTCGATCTGGTCGTAGGGCACGTGGCCGGGGCCCTCGACGAGCACCTGCACGCCGGCCTCGCGGCTGCGAAGGACCAACTCGCCCAGCACGTCCAGTTCGGCGAACTGGGCTTCGTCGGACGCATCGGCCAGGCAGCCGGGCCGCAGGCCGTCACCCAGCGAGATCGTCACGTCGTACTCGCGGCAGATGGCGCAGATCTCATCGTAGATCTCGTACATCGGGTTCTCGCGGCCGTGGTGTTTCATCCACTTGGCCAGCAGCGACCCGCCACGCGAGCAGATGCCCATCTTCCGCCTGGCCGCCGCGGGCAGGTGGTCTCGCAGGATTCCGGCGTGGATGGTGAAGAAGTCCACGCCCTGGGCAGCCTGCTTTTCGACCGTCGCGAGGATCTGCTCGAAGGTCAACTCCTCGATGGGTCGATCGACGATCATCGAGTAGATCGGCACGGTGCCCAAACAGGCCGACGAATTGGCCAGCAGGAACCGCCGGGTCTCGTCCAGGTCCCCGCCGGTGGACAGGTCCATCACCGCATCGGCGCCGAACTGGACAGCCCATTGCAGCTTGTGCAGCTCGTGCTCCTTGCAGATCGAAAGCGGGGAAGCGCCGAGATTGGCATTGATTTTCGTCGTCACGGCCCGGCCTACGGCGCAAGGCTTGAGCTTCGTTTCCGAGCCTTCGACCCCGGCGATGTGGAGGCGGTTGGCGGGAATCACCAGCCGACCGGCGGCCAGTTCTTCGCGGATAGTCTGGGCGGGGAGGTTTTCCTTCTCGGCGACTGCCTGCATTTCGGGGGAGATCTCTCCCCGGCAGGCCTGGAGGTATTGAGTCATGGGAGGCTTTCGCGAGCTTGAGGGCCCTGTCCGGGACGCTGAAGCCCGGCCAGGGGGCCCGGGCGGCGGACAGAGGCCGGTTTGTCTTCGGTTGGCTTTCCTACGCAGGGTCCCGCCGCAATCGCGGCGGTGGCTGATCAGGTTCCAAGGGTCGTTTCTCAGTCCCGAGATCCATCGGGACGCCCCTAGCACAACCACGGGGCCATTGTAGCAGCCGAAGGCCCGCATCGCAAAGGCCTGTGCGGGCCCATTGGCCCGGGCCGAGACAATTACAGGCCCCCAAAAGGCTTGTCGCTTGCGAGAACCGGTCAATCCGGTCGAGGCAGCTGTAGCGGCGGGGCGGTTTGTGACGGATTTTCCCTTTTTCTCGTGTGTTATTTCAGTAGGGCCTGCCGGTGGTCGATGCAAGCACCAGAGAACGAACTTCCACAGGCCTTTCGGGGACGAAGGATCAAGATCATGCGAAATCGAACCGTCTATCTTTGCGCGCTGAGTGTGCTGGCCCTGGTTTCCGTCGCGGCCGGCGAAATCACCTGGTCGGTCGAATACACCGATGCTGCCGGTTCGGGCTTCTACGACGCCCAATTGGGCTCGGCCCGCCAGGCTGCCTTCCAGCGCGCGCTGGATGCCTGGTCCTTCGTGCTCAACAGCAACGTGACGATCCGCCTGAAAGCCGGCTTCGAAAGCCTCGGCGGCTCGACCACCAACGCCACCCTCGGCTCAGCCGCGCCGGACGGCGTGTACAAGGACTTCGCCGGCGCAGCCGCCGGGGTCTACTACCCCGCTGCCCTGGCCGATGCGATCGCCGGGGCCGAACTGGGCAGCGGCGCCAGCGACATGCACATGACCTTCAACGTCGATATCGACGGATACGCCCTGGGCGATGCCGGCTGGAGCTACGCCGAAGACGGCCCGACCCGCGCCGGCGATATCGACTTCCAGACCGTGGCCATGCACGAGATCGCACACGGGCTGGGCTTCTACGCGACGTTCAAGGCCGATGGCAGTTACGGGATCTACGGCGGGACGCCGATGATCATGGACACGCTGCTGGTCACGGCCGACGGCGTCCGACTGATCGACCAGCAGACCGACAGCGAAACCGTCACCGGCGATGTCTACTTCGCCGGCGAAAATGCTGTAGAAGAGTGGACCAAGATCGATCGTTCCGGCCTGCCGGTGATGTACGCCCCGTACCTGTTCAGTGCGTCTTCCAGCCTCTCGCACGTGGATACCAAGTGGTTCCGCGGCCCGTACAGCCTGATGCGTCCCTGGTACGACGACTACGCGATCCGCATGGTCGACAACATCACCCTGGGCATGCTGGAGGACATGGGCTGGTCGGTCAATTACCCCCACGCCCCCGAGCCGACGGTCACGGTGATCCTGGCGATGACGGGCCTGCTGGTCCTGCGTCGCCGGCGTGTGCTAAAGGCCCGGTAAAGTCTCAGGTCCCTCGCGGCGGATCTCGTAGCTTCGAAGCTGGTCCCGCAGTTCGGCCGCGTCTTCGTAGCGTTCCTCGCGGACGGCCCGGGCCAGCTCCCGCTCGAGGTGTTCGACCGGGTCGACGGGGATCTTGTCCTCGATGTCCCGGGCCATCTCCTCCAGAATGCCGATCTCCCGCGAGTTCTCCGCCTGGGCCCCCATGGCCAGGGAGTGGAAGTGGTCGCGAATGCTGGCAATCGCGTCGGTCAGCACGCGGAGGGCCTTCTTGGGCTGGTTGGCGTCCAGGGCCAGGTGCACCTTCGCCCGGGCGTTCATCATCAGCACATAAGGACGGTAGGGTTCCTGGGCCATCTGGTCGGCCTCTTCGGCAGCGTAGCGCCGGCAGAGGTCGAAAACCCTGAGGTTCCGGGCGGTGTCGCGCTGGACGGTCTGGTAGTCTTCCAGCACGAAGGCCGAGAGGTACCGGTGGTAGTACATGACGGCCTCGGCCCGGAGCTTCTCACACGTGGGGCCGTCCAGGGCAAAGCCCTTCTCCGAACCGTGGCTGCGCTCGTAGTGGCGGCGGCGGTGCTCGTAGTAATCCAGCAGCGACTCGTGGCCGAAGGGCCTGTGGCCGTCGGGGCGGCCCGAGGCTTCCATCTGCAGCAGCCCCAGGTCCAGGCGCAACTGGATCTTCTCCTTGCCGTCTTTGCCGATGATCTTGCGGACGTTGAGTTGGCCCGGCTCGAAGGGCCAGCCATCGAGAATCGATTGGATGTCCAGGTTCATGTCGGCTCCGGCCAGCGTTTGGCCCAGACACGCACGGCGGCGCTAGTTACTGCG
This sequence comes from Phycisphaerae bacterium, assembly GCA_046541415.1. Taxonomy (GTDB): domain Bacteria; phylum Planctomycetota; class Phycisphaerae; order SM23-33; family SM23-33; genus CAZOVB01. The sequence goes on from JBKHDI010000013.1 coordinate 24,213, forward strand.
TCTGCAAGTCCAGCAGCTCAACCTGCCAGATCGGATCATCGCCCAGCAGCACGTACCTGCCGATGCTGCGGGATTCCATCCGGGCAGGCAGTCTCAGCCCATCGGGCAGGTCCGTCCACTGATAGATTGTTACACTGCCTTGTTCACCGGGAATATCGGAACCGGCCGTGACGAACCTGAGCAGATTCGTCTGCGGATCGACGTAGTAGGCCTGGGTCCGGCGGGTGTTTTCGGTCACCTGCAGCCTCGCCATGCGCAGGCCACCGACCATGGCTGGACCGGTCAGGCGGGGTTTCTCGGCCGGGCCCACCAGGTTCCATGGGCCGTACAATCGGTGGGCCACCTGCGACAGGGCCCCGACGATAGCCTGGCGCCGCTGGGCCGGCAGGTTCGTATCTTCGCCGGCCGAGGCGTCGTAGCGGTTGACGGTGACCTTCCAGGGCCCACGGGCGGTCTGGGACCAGACGGTCAGCTTACCTGTCGGGACGTCGAGCAAGGCCCGACCCGAGAGAACGTATCGCCCCCGGGAGGGGTCGAAGACCGACAGGACCAGGTGCATGCGGATCTGGCCGAGCCGGCTCCAGGCTTCGGGGCCGCCGACAGCGTCGATGGCGCTGCGGACAACAGGCCCCGTTGTTTCATCCAACTGCTCCAGCCTCTGCTGGTCGGTCGAGAAGGAGGCGTTTTCGCAGCCGGCCAGGGCCATCGACCCGGCCAGAACGATCCACCCGATACGTTGCCATCTCATCTGAGACTCCCGTCTGGGCCCCGGTGTGGGGCAGGTCAGGCCAACTCGGCTTCCAATTGGTTCAGGGCACGGCGGTTGGCCAGTTTGGCCACGCGGCTCATCCGGTCGACCAGCAGCCTTCCGTCCAGGTGGTCCGACTCGTGCTCGAAGATCCTGGCGGTCAATTGCTCGCCGGTCTCCTCGAAGACCATGCCGTCCAGGCCTGTAGCGCGGATCGTAACGCGGTCGTGGCGGCGGACTTTACAGTGAATGTCGGGGAAGCTCAGGCAGCCTTCATCGCCGTCCTGCCTGCCGTCGACGTCGATGATCTGGGGGTTGATGTAGACCCGCCGGTCGGAGGTGTCGAACGTCGGCGAGGAGACGAAAAGCCGCACCGTGATGCCCACCTGCGGAGCGGCCAGGCCCACGCCCCGGCTGGCGAACATCAACTCGAACATCCTCTCGACCAGTTCGGCGATAACCGGGTCGGTCGGGTCGTCTACCGGCGTGCAGACCTCGCGGAGTCGCGGGTCGGGGTAGTGGATAATCTCGAGGCTGGGCAGGTCGACGGCGTGGATTTTCTCGTTGCTGCTCATAACAGTCCATCATACCGGGCTGGGAGAAAGTGAATCAAGTCCGCCTTTGTACTGTTTGCTTCCTAAGGTGTTCGTGATACAATCCGAAAACTAGGATGTGACCTTCCCTGTTGGCTGCTCTGCCCGCCTTCAAGGCCTCTCCGATGACGCCGCCGCGTCCAGTCGGGCAGGCCTTGGCGGCGTGCGGGCCTTTCTCAGGAGCTGCATCGTGGAACCAGCCGCTACGCAGCGTTGCCAGACGCAACTCGGATACGAATTCAAAAACCCGGACCTGCTGGAGATTGCACTGACCCACGCCTCGGTCGCTGCCTCCCGGACCTTGTCCAATGAACGGATGGAGTTCCTCGGCGACTCGGTGCTGGGCCTGGTGGTCTGCCAGGAGCTTTACGAGGCCTTTCCCGACAGCCTCGAAGGGGAAATGACCCGCGTCAAATCCGCCGTCGTCTCCCGCCAAACCTGCGCGGAAGTCGCAGACGAAATCGGCCTGCCCGAGATGCTCATGCTCGGCAAGGGGATGAGCCAGCCCGAACTGCCGACCTCCGTGGCCGCGGCCGTCTTCGAGTCCCTCATCGGCGCCATCTACATCGACGGCGGTCTGGAACCGGCGCAGAACTTCATCCTGACCCACCTCCGCAATCGCATCGACGAGGCGATGGCCTCGGAGCACCAGCAGAATTACAAGGCCAAGCTCCAGCAGTACGCCCAGCGGCGCTGGGGCAGGACCCCGGAATACCAGTTGCTGGACGAGAAGGGGCCCGACCACTCGAAGTGCTTCGAGATCGCCGTCGCCGTCGACGGGCGCCACTTTCCCAGCGCCTGGGGCCCGAGCAAGAAAGAGTCCGAACAGAAGGCCGCCCTGGCCGCCCTGATCGAACTGGGCCTGGAAGACTGACACCCCGGGCCGGGAAAACCTGCGGAATTCCACAACACCCGGTGGAAAGCGCCAAATCGCTCTGGTAGTATGAGTGGAAGATCCCGCAGATTCCCTGCAGAACCGGTGCATCCGGCAGAGGCCGCAGGCCCACCGGCCGATGGGGCGGGATTCTTCCAAAAATAGCGTGCCTTCCCTGGTTTTCTCTGGTCGACCCCCACGGGCCTGACCGATAGAGATTCTGAGGGAGGGCTCAAGATGCCCCAGTTAGCGAAAATCGGACAATCGATCATGGCTCAGCCGCGTACAATTCGAACGCTGGTGGCCCTTGTGGTCTGCATGACCCTGGGCACCGTGGCGCTGGTGGCCATGCAGACCGAGCCGATCCGCTCGCCCCTGTTCGAATTGGCCGCGGTGACCCATTCCCAGCCCGACATGGGCCAGATCCTCCAGGCCGACCTGCCCATCGACGAGCAGCGCTGGAACAACATCATCTGGTACGAGGGCCCGGAGACCGCCGCCCTGGCCGGCCGCTGCCACTTCGTCATCCACCTGGATTCCCAGGGCGGTTCGACCATCGAAGCCCAGGCCGCCTGGAAACAGCAGCAGATCACCTACCACGCCGTCGCCGGCGGGCCGAAAGACTGGAACGCCGACAGCATCGGCATCTACGTCGTCCGCAACGGCCAAAGCCGTGCCGCGGTCCGCAACGCACTCCAGCGGATCTGCCCCCTGCTGCAGGAATACTGCCGCATCCCCTCAGACCGCCTCTACAATCAGACCGACCTGGGCCTGCACTGAGCAGCGACCGCACGAAACACCCCAAGCCCCGACAGATGCCGGGGCTTTTTCGTGCGCGCATAAAAAAGGACCGACGACTCCACCCTGGCCGTCGGCCTTCACCCGATGGGTGATCCCATCTTTTCTTCGGACGGTCCTCCCCGGCGCCTCGGCGAGTCTTTGACGCCCCGGGCCATCCGGAATCTTTGCCAACCCTATTATCGCATGGTTGCGGGCAGGGGGCAACAACTCAGATAAGAAATCGTGGACGCGCCGATAAGAAAACCCACCGCGTCCCCCTCTTCCCGCCTGCCGATGCAGCAAAGCAGGCCACTGTGGTGGTATAATTCCCCCGTATCAACTGATTGCAATGGCAAAGGATATCGCTGATCTATGTGGATGGACGTCTCACTGGCCCTGCTGCTGACCGACCTGGCGATCTGCCTTCTGATGCTTTTCATCGTGCCTCGAAACCGGGGGCCCGCGGCCGCGACGGCCTGGCTGCTGCTGATCTTCTTCGTCCCGATCGGCGGGCTGGTGCTCTACCTGCTGATCGGCCGAAACCCGCTGCCCCGCCGCCGGGTCAAGCATCACCAGCGGATCCTCGAATCGGTCAAGCAGGTCCGCCAGAGGCTCAACGAGAGCCCCAACACCGTCAGCCCCGATCTGCCTGCCGGGTTCAAGGGCTTTGTCGAACTGGCAGAGTCGCTGAGCAACATCCCCATTCTCGGCGGCAACGATGTCGACTTCCTGGCAGATCCCTACGAGGTAGTCGACCGGATTGTCGCGGATATCGAATCGGCCAGGGATCATGTGAACCTGCTGTTCTACATCTTCCAGGACGATGACACCGGCTGGCGGGTGATCAACGCGCTGATCGAGGCCGCCGGCCGCGGAGTCGAGGTCCGCCTGCTGGTCGACGCAGTCGGCTCGCGCAGCATCCTCCGCCGCCGGAAGTTGATCTGCCAGAAGGGTATCGACATGCGCGCAGTTCTGCCGGTCGGGCTGTTCCGCCGGCGCTTCGCCCGTCTGGACGTCCGCAACCATCGCAAGATCGTCATCGTCGATGGGCAGATCGCCTGGACCGGGTCGCAGAACATCATCGATCCGGACTACGGTCAGGATGGCAGCCAGTTCGAGGATACCATGGTCCGCCTCCGTGGTCCGGCCGTGATGGAACTGCAGTTGATGTTCGCGGTAGACTGGTATTTCGAATCCGATGAGCTGCTCGAACAGCAACGCTTCTTCCCCGAGCCCCAGCGCGTCGGACAGGTCGCCGCCCAGGCCCTTCCCTCCGGGCCGAACTTTCCCAGCGAGAACTTCAGCCGCATCCTGCTGGCCGCCCTCTACGCCGCCCACCACCGCGTCGTGATGACCACGCCCTACTTCGTGCCCGACAACGCGCTGCTCCAGGCGATGAACACCGCCTCCATGCGCGGCGTCCGGGTCGACCTGATCGTGCCCGAGAATACCGACCACCTGGTCGTCGACGCAGCCGGCCATGCCTACTACGAACAACTGCTCAAAGAAGGCGTGCGGATCTACATCTACAAAAAGAACAACCTGCATTCGAAGCTCTTCAGCATCGATTCACAGATCTCTTTCGTCGGGTCGAGCAACTTCGACATCCGCTCATTCGTGCTGAACTTCGAGGCCAACATGCTGTTCTACGGCCCGGAGATGACCGAGAGGGTTCTCGCCCAGCAGGAGCACTACCTCGCCAACGCCGACGAACTGGATCTGGAGACCTGGCAGAACAGGCCCATGCTCCGCCGCTTCGCACAGAATTTGGCCAAGCTGACCAGCCCGCTTCTGTAGGCGTAAATCACGCCCCGTCGTGCTGCCCGATCGTCCGGATCAGCCTCGCCGGCTGGTGGGTATCTCCGACCTGCAGGCCCGGGCCCGCCTCCGTCCGGGCCGACTGGACCAGGCCCAGGGCGACCACCGCGGCGGCCCCCGGGCTGTATGTGCCGCTGGTGACCTGCCCGATCTGGTTGCCCTGCTCGTCACAGATCGACTCGCCCATCCGCGGGATGCGACCAGCAGAAGACACGCTGCCGCCTGCCTCGAAACGCAGCTGGACCAGGCGTCGGGCCGGGCCCTGCTGCTCGATCCTGCCCAGCGCCTCTGCTCCGATGCAATCGTGGTTCAGCCGCACGCATCGGCCCAGGCCCGCGGTGATCGGATCGATCATCTCGTTGATCTCGTGGCCGTAGCGGGCCAGGCCCGCCTCGATCCGCAGCACGTCGCGGGCTGCGTGGCCGATGGGATCGATGGCATTGTCCCCAGCCCGTTGGGTCATCAACGTCCAGGCCTGCCCGGCGAGCATCTTGGGCAGAATCACCTCCAGACCCCAGAGGCCGCAGTAGCTCGTCCGCGAAGCGACAATCCGAGCGACCAGGTAGTTGCCCACCCGCACCTGCCCCCGCGGGGCGGGGGAGATCGGCTCGGGCAGGATCGCATCCAGACGCTTTGCAGCATCGGGTCCGATGGCCGCCAGCTGACAGGTCTTGTCGGTCTGGTCGTCCAGCTTGATGTCGAAGTCGGCTGCGTGCAGTTGGAAATGCTCAGCTGTCTTCGCCCGGTTGCCCGCATCGCCGGTGTAGAGCCAGTCGCTTTCCAGCCGCAGCAGATAGCCGCAGTCGATCACCCCGCCGCGCCGGTTGCACAGACAGGTCAACTCGGCGGTGTTGTCCTCCTGGCGGACCGCGTCGTGGGTGAAGAGTCGTTCGAGGAAATCCACCGCCCCGTTGCCGCGAATGCGAAAGCGGGACAGGGGCGTAACGTCCAGCAGGGCCGCGGCCGAATGGGCCTGGTCGACTTCATCCAGCACGCTGGAGTAGACCAGCGGCAGGCGCCAGCCGGACTCGTCGGCGAACTTGGCCTCCATCGCTTCGTGTCGCCCGTGCAGGGGCAGGTTCGCGGTGTCTTCCGTTTCATGCATGGCCGGGTCTCGCTGTATTCGGTGTCTTCGTGCGGCCCTGAGCATAGGGACCGGCCGGGGGGCTGGCAAGGCGATCTGCTCGAGCGGGGGCAGGGAAAATCCTCACCGGATCTGCGCAATGTTTCGTCTCACTCGGGCCGATACGTACATTGGGTCGGGGCTGTCCGGTCGTCGTGTAAAGTTGTCCGGCGGCCGGACGGTCCCACTGTCTTCTGCCATCAGAAAGAGCCCCGCCATGGAAGTCAACGCCGACAGGGATGCAAGCAGGATTCGCGATCTGGTTCGTCGCCAGGTCGACAAGCGGCAGGAACAGGCCCGGGAATGTCCCGAAGCCCCCGGGACCCCCATCCGCGAGATCGCCTCGCGCTACGACGTCCGCAATCTCCGGGCAGCGGATATGGATTCGCTCAGCCAGGAGCTCTACTCCATCGGCGCCATCGGCTTCCAGGACCGGGCCCTGCTGAGTCTCCAGGGCACGGACCTGCCCGACCAGCAGATGCGGGATTACATCGAAATCTGGCAGGAAACGGTCTGTCGTCACGAGAGCTTCGGCGTCAACCGCCAGGCCGTCCAGCGCGCAGAGCGGCTGCTGAAGATTCTGCTGCACATCGACCAGCTCCACCGGGCATCCGGCCAGGCCATCAGCGCCTGAACCCTATCGTCGCTTGCCCTTGCGCTTGACCCGCTTGGGCGAGCCCTTGGCTGAACTGCTGCCCGCCCCGCGCCGCTTGACGCGCTTGGGCGAACCCTTCGACGACTTCTTGCCGCCTCTCTGCTTGCGTGAATTGTCCTTGTTTTCCCCGCCGGCCTGGGCCTGCTTCGTTTTCCGGCGGGCGCCCTTGTTCTTCTGCTTGGCCTTGACGGTGTGGCGGCTGTTCTTCTTCTTCGGCTTGTTGCCCACCGGAACGAGGTTCAACTGGCGCATGGCCACGTCGACCCCGGCGATTCGAACGGAGATCCGGTCGCCGATGCGGAACTTCTTGCCGCTGGACTCCCCGACGATCAGCCCTTCCTTGGCCTGGACCTCCCACCAGTCGTCGCCCATGTCTTCCAGGCGAATCAGTCCCTCGATCAGGAACTGCGGGCTCTGGACGAAGATGCCGAAGTTCGTCACGCCGGTAATCACGCCGGTGAAGTCCTCGCCGATCTTGGTTTCCAGGAATTGCAGCACGAGCACGTCGCGCAGGTCCCGCTCGGCCGCGGCGGCCTGATTCTCGGTTTCCGTGCAGTGCTCGCCCAGCTCGGCCAGCTCGTCGACGTTGTCGTCTTCGTGCTCGGCGATTCGGCCGTCGAGGTAATCCTTCAACAGCCGGTGGATCGTCAGGTCCGGATAGCGGCGGATGGGCGAGGTGTAGTGACAGTACTGCGGCGAGGCCAGGGCGAAGTGGCCCACGTGCATCGGCGAATATTCGGCCTGCTGGAACGTCTTGAGCACAGCCAGGTTCACCGCGTAGCTCTCGGGCCGTCCCTTGACGTTCTCCAGCAGGTTCTGCAGGGCGTGGCGATTGAGCTCCTCCGGCAGCGTGTGGCCGCAGGCGCGGGTAAAGGCCCCGAGTTTGACCGACCCATCGACGTTCGGGTCCGGGTGGATTCGACGCAGGAAGGGCACGTCGTTGCGGTCCAGCAAGGTCGCCGCGGCGTCGTTGGCCTCGACCATGAACATCTCGATGATCGTGTGGGTGTAGCTGTCGTCCTCGGGGACCGCGTCGATAACCTTCTGGTCCTTGTCGAGCACCAGTTCCACGTCGGGCAGGTCCAGGTGGAGCATGCCCGCCTTCTGGCGGCGCTTCTCGATCTTCCGGGCCAGGACCTCCATCTCCTTGACCAGTTCGACGACCTTCGCATCGAACCCGCCGGTTTTGCCGTCGAGGATCCCCTGGGCCTGGCCGTAGGTCAGGCGCTTGTCGGAGCAGATCAGCGTCTCGGCGAACCGCGTGCCCACGATCTCGCCGTTCTCGTTGTAATGGATGAACGCGCTCTTGCAGAAGCGTTTCTCGCCTTCCTGCAGGCTGCAGACGCCGTTGGATAGCACCTCCGGGAGCATCGGCAGGACCTTGCCGACCAGGTAGACGCTGTTGCCGCGCAGGCGGGCTTCTTCATCCAGCGCCCCGCCAGGCTGGACGAAGTAGGAGACGTCGGCGATGTGCACGCCCAGGGTCCGGTGGCCGTCGTCCTGGACCTCGATGGTAATCGCATCGTCGAAGTCGCGGGCGTCGTCGGGGTCAATGGTCACCGTCAGCACGTCGGTCATGTCCTCGCGGGTCTCGCCGGCTGCGTCGGGGTCGAAACTCTGGTTGACCTTGCGGGCTTCTTCGAGCACCTCTTCCGGCCATTCGTCTCGCAGGTCGTGCGCGCGAATTACGGCCAACTGCTCGGCCTGCAGTTCGGTCTGCTCTCCCAGGGTTTCGACGATCACCCCGACCGGCCATTTGCCGTCGGTGGGGTACTGGGTGATCTCGACGACGACTTTGGTTCCAACCCCGGGCCCGTCGCCGGCGATGTCGCGGATGATGATCGGCGTGGTCATCGCCTTGCCGTCCGGCCTGGCGAACCACTGCTCGCCCGCCTGGTCGAGCGTGCCGACGTAGCGGTTCTCGCCGCGTTTGAGGATCTTGACGATCTCCCCGCCGTAGGCCGTCTCGCCGTCGCGCTTGCCGCGCTTGAAGGTCCGGGCCTTGACCAGGTCTCCGTCCATCGCATCTGCCGCGTTGCCCGGCGGGATGAACAGGTCGCCGTGGGCGTTGGGCTCTTCGGGCACGACGAAGCCGAACCCCTTGGGGTTGGAGCGGAAGTGGCCGGTGACGAACTCGCCCATCTCCGGGAGGGTCAGGGCGTTTTTCGCGCCTTTTACGACCCGGCCTGAGTCGCGCAGCTGTTTGACCGCCTCGCGGAACGTGCCGTAATCATGCTCGGCCACGCCGAGCTTGCGGGCCAGCTGTCGGGGTTTGATCGGCGTGTATTCCCGTCCTGCCAGGTGTTCGAGGATCGCATCTTTGTATCGTGTGGGCATGGTTCATCTCGGGGTTGAGGGGATGGTAAGTCCAAGGTCCATAGTATGCTATACAGCCGCGAACCGAAAGGCTGTACCCGTAGGTACATATCATCCACCTGGTCGGGCCGAGGTGCCCGGCCCTGCGCCTATCTGCAAATACGTTTTGCGAATGTCTATATTCGTCGGCCTGGTGAGCAGGTAAAATCATAATACAAGACGGCAGCGGGTAAATGGCCGTTTCACTTTCTTTTCTACTCTCAAGAGGACAGGAGCGTAAAATGAGGAGACTTACTTTAATGGTTGTGCTATTGGCATCGGCCTCGGTGGCAGTTGCCGGGCCGATCAGCGGCACTCTGACGTTAACCGAGTCGGCAGGAGACACGGAGAACCCGGTCGACTTGACGGCCCAGGGGATGTGGACGTGGGCCCTGTATGCCGGGGCCGTCGACGACAACAATGACGGGGCGTACGAACCGACCGAAATGAAGGCTGGCGGGGCGATGGTCACCCTGACCCCGTCGCTTTCCGGAACGGGCGGCAACGCGTATGGCAACCCGGTTCCCGCAGATGCGATCGTCGAGACGACCAACCACGAAAAGCCCGAATACTTCACCTGGTCGGACGGCACGAACGAAGTGTCCGGGACGAAGACCGACAACATGACCTTCCGCCATCAGAATCCGCTGGGTTGGGTGACCGACAGCACGAGGCGGCAACTTTACATCGATGAGGTCGATGCGGACTATGGTACGGACCTGGCCGCCTACGCTGCCGATCCCGATTACGGATTCGGCGAACTGGAGATCCTCGTGCCCGTTCCGGCAGGAGATGGCACGGTCAACGTGTTCTTCGGCACGCGTCGTGTTTCGTTCCTGGCGGATGCCCTGCTGACCATCGACGGCGATACCTGGATTTCTGACTTGGTCCCCGATGGGACTGACGGCGTCAACCCGGGCGATAAGACTAACAATGTACTGCAGGTGGACTATACAGCCTCTCAAGCCCAGGACCTGCTGGTCACCTTGACCGCGCAGGAAGTTCTCTCGGATACCAACCGTCGCTTCGACATCCAGGCCGTCGCGGTCGACGCGATCCCCGAGCCGGCGACAATGAGTCTGCTGGCCCTGGGCGGTCTGGCTGTGCTGCGTCGCAGGCGCATAGCGTAAACGCTAATTCTATATAAGGATACCTCCTGAACGGGCGGGCGAACCGGATAGCCGGGGCGCCCGCCCGCTTCTTCGCGCGGGCCAGGAAAATATCTCGCACCTCCCGGCAGACCAGCCCAGACCATCGAACGGTGCCGCTCCGCGCATGTGTTTGCATTTCCACAAAGAAGGTTTTGCGATTCCCCATATCTTGAAAATGTCATGCCGTCTACAATCTGCAGCGGTGGTACTACGTACGGGACTGCCACACTTTGTTCGTTCTCTAAAAACAGGAGAGACACATGAGGAAATTCACTTTAGCAGTGATGTTGTTGGCTGCGGCTTCGATTGCCGCGGCAGGAACGATTGATGGCACGTTGGAGATGACGAAGTCTTCTGGTTCATCCGATTCGCCGGTCAACCTGACAACGCAAGGCCAATGGGCCTGGGCGTACTTCGCGACAATCGAAGATGCTGACGAGAACGGTGTCTACGAGCCGACCGAAATGAAGGCCGGCGGGCCGATGATTACCCTCTCCCCGGGCCAATCCGGAGAGGGTGGCAACAGTTGGGGTAACCCGGTTTCGGGCGATCCGCAAGTCGTAGTATCCAACCACGAACAGCCGGAATATTTCGAGTGGTCTGACAGCTCGACAGATGACGGCGCAGGTGTTACCAACGATTACGAGTTCAACGGAAAACCCGCTACCTGGCGATATGACAATCCCCTGGGTTGGGTCGATAGCGAAGTTCATCGCAGCAATTACCAGACTGCGGCGGATGGCGATCCGAACTATGCAAACACCTTCGAGGATTACGTTCTGGACTCGGACTACGGGTTCGGTGAACTGGACATCCTCGTTCCCGTCCCGGCAGGGGAAGGAACGGTCAAGGTGTATTTCGGGACGCGCCGCATCAAGTTCCTGGTCGACGCACTGCTGGATGCCGATGGCGAAACCTGGATCAGCGATCTGGCGGGTTCCTTCGAAGGCTCCATTCCCGAGAGCGCCAAGACGAACAACGTCCTGGAAATCAGCTACAATGCAGATGTCGCCCAAGACCTCATTATCACCTTCACCGGGCAGAATGTGTACAGCGACACCAACCGTCGCTTCGACATCCAGGCCGTCGCGGTCGACGCGATCCCCGAGCCGGCGACAATGAGTCTGCTGGCCCTGGGCGGTCTGGCTGTGCTGCGTCGCAGGCGCAGAGCATAACGAACTGTAGAAAAACCTACCTCCTCTGAAGGGCGGGCGAACCGGACAGCCGGGTCGCCCGCCTTTTCTTTGGGTTGTCCGGTGCTCAGCGGTTGCGGTTCTGCAGGCGGCGGGCCAGGGCGTTGGGGTCGGTGATGCTGTTGGACAGGCCGGCCAGCAGAACCCTGCCGCTCATCTTGCCTGTCTCCAAACGGTCGCCTTCGAAGGGTCCGGGCCCGCAGCTGCCCGACCCCAGGCCGTGCTGGGCCCAGTCCAGCTGGAGGTAGATTTCCTCTCGCCGCGGCAGTTCGTGGGTGTGCCTGACGGCGTCGAGGTCTTCGATGCTGCAGTGGCGGGCGGCCAGATCGAACGTCTCCAACCCGGCGACCAGCAGGCCCACGCCCGTCGGGGCGGTCAGGCTCGCCCAGCGACACTCATGACGGTTGCCGTTCTCCTGCGGGAAGACATACGGCGTCTGCATCTGGTCGACCTTGGCGGTGTAGCGTCCGACGAGACTGGCCGCCTTGCTGTCGCGATAGGCTTCGCCGGGCCCGCGCCCGAGCCACTCGACCTGCTCCAACCGGCCGGGCAGGACCAGGTCCAGCCCGAAGCGGGGCAGGCAGGGCGGCAGGTCCCCGATCGGCTCGATCTCCACCTCCAGCAGGCAGGTTCCGTCGGGACTGATGGTGTATACCTGGCAGGCGGCAAAACCGTGGGCCTTGACCGGCGGGGCGATTCGCGTGCGGATCTCGATACGCACCTGCCGGTCGGATTCCTCGCAGTCCAGGCCGACCAGGCGATGGGTCAACTTGTCCAGCCCGGCCTCTCGCCAGCGGCGGGTGTCTTTTTCGCCGAAACCGCTGTCGTTGTCGGTCATCGCGCGGAAGAGTCCCGGCCGCGGACCGGCCTGGATGATGGTGGTCCCGCCTGCACGCCAACTGCTCAAGCGGCCCCGGACGGTGTCGAAGGTCAAATCGAAGCCGCTGCCCGAGACGATCAGCCGCGTCTCGTTCCGGCGGGTCTCCAGCTTGCCTTGCGACCGGGCCGGTGTACCTCCGGCGGTCGGCTCGACCTCCACAGGCAGCTGGGCTTTGGCCACTTCATACCCGGCCGGGGCCCAGGCCGTTGCGGCAGACTGGGTGAACGCGACGTTCAGGTGAACCTCCCGGCCTGTCTGGATCGGGGGGATCTCGCAGTCCAGCGCAATCGTCCGGCTGCGGTGCGGCTTGATTTTCGCCAGGCGGGCCTGGCCCGCCTGGACCACCCGCCCGTCCACCGTCAGCGACCAGTGCAACTGCAGGTCGGACAGGTCGATGAAGTCGCGCCGGTTGGTCACGCGGATCTTGCCCGCCTGCAGGTCGACCGCGTCGACCTGCACCGGGGCGACGACGGCCTTGTACTCCGCCAGGGCCGGCGAGGGCGTCCGATCCGGGAAGATCAGCCCGTCGGCGATAAAGTTGCCGTCGTTGGGCTCATCGCCGAAGTCGCCGCCGTAGGCGTACCAGGTGGTCCCGTCCTCGGTGGTCTGTTCGATGCCATGGTCGATCCATTCCCACACGCAGCCGCCCTGGAAGCGGGGGTACTTGTAGACCAAGTCCCAGTAGTTCTGCATCCCCCCGGGCCCGTTACCCATCGCGTGGAGGTACTCGCAGAGGATCAAGGGCATGGTCCGGCAGGCTTCTCTGGAGAAGTGCCTTCCTCGCGTGTCGACGGGCCCGTGGCCGGTGACGAGCCGTTTGACGTCGTCCGGGTGTGTATACATGCTGCTGAGCACGTCGACGATTTCCGCTGCCTGATCGCCTTCGTAGTGGATCAGACGGGTCGGATCGAGTTGGCGGACGGCGGCGGCCATCTTCTTGTGGTTCTCGCCGAAACCCGCCTCGTTGCCCAGCGACCAGAAGAGGATGCTCGGGTGGTTGATGTCGCGTTTGACCATCCGCACGGCCCGGTCGACATGAGCGTCGGCCCAGTCTTCGGATCGGGCCAGTTGGCTCCAGTCGCCGATGATGTTGAACCCGTGGGTTTCCAGGTCGGCCTCGTCGATGACGTACAGGCCGATCTCGTCGCAGACATCCAGGAACCGCGGGTCCGGCGGGTAGTGTGACGTGCGGACGGTGTTGACGTTGTGTTGTTTCATGAGCATCGCATCGGCGCGGTGCGTGGTGATATCCAGGGCCCGGCCGGTGCGGGTGTGGAACTCGTGACGATTGACGCCCTTGATGCAGATGGCCCGCCCGTTGACGAGGAATTGCCCATCCTTCAGTTCGATCCGTCGGAAGCCGACCCGCTGGCAGAGGGCTTCGATTTCCTGGCCATCCGCGTCGCGCAGCGAGAGCAGCAGTTTGTAGAGGTTCGGTGTCTCGGCCGTCCAGGTCTGTATGTTCTCGACAGGGGCCGACAGCGAGACGGTCCTGCTTTCGGCGAGCATTTCTACAGGCTGGCCCCAGACTGTCCGGCCTTGGGGGTCGAGCAGATCGGCGACGATCCTGCAGCCCTGGGTCCTGTCTCCGGCCAGTTGGATCTCGCCGGAGAGTTGGCCCGCGGCCAAGTCGTCGTCCAGGTCGGTTCGGAGGGTGAAGTCCTCGATCGCCGCGGCCCGGCTGGTGGCGATCAGGGCCACGTCGCGGAAGATGCCCGACAGCCACCACATGTCCTGGTCTTCCAGGTACGTCGCGTCGGACCATTTGAGCACGCGGACGGCGATGAGGTTCTCTCCGGCGGTCAGTTGCCCGGTCAGGTCGAACTCGGCCGGGACGCGCGAGCCCTTGCTCATGCCCACGTACTGGCCGTTGCAGAACAATTCAAAGTAGCCGTCAACGCCGTCGAAGCGGATGACGACGCGGCGGTCGTCCCAACCGTCCGGCAGGTCGAAACGGTGGCGGTAGCAGCCGGTGGGATTCTCGTCGGGCACGAACGGCGGATCGACCGGGAAGGGGTATTGGACGTTGGTATAGTGGGGACGGTCGTAGCCTTGCATCTGCCAGTTGCCCGGCACGGCGATGCGGTCCCACCCGGCGTCGTCGCAGTCGGGTGCGGCGAAATTCTTCGGGGCCTCGGCCGGGTTGGCAGCGAGTGCGAACTTCCACTGACCGGCCAGGGAAACCACGCGGCTTGACGTGCCCAGCGGGTCGATCAAGGCTTCATCGCTGGAGCTGTGGGGCGTGAACCTGGCACGGGGGGCCAGGCGGTTGCGGTGGGTCAGTCTGGGGTTCTGCCAGTCGCTTGCTGCGGCGGGTTCGGGCATGGGAACGTCTCCTGGTTGTTGGGGCGAGCGGCTATCTTACCGCATGCGGCCGGACGGGGAAGCCAAAACGCCCCTGCGCTGCCGACAAATGCGTGCATGACGGGGGCGGGGGGCATATGATACGTCGCTGTCAGAGCAAAGGAGCCCGCAATGAGTGCAGTGACAGAACTGGCCGGCCGACTGGGACAGGCCATCGCCGACAGCCCCGAAGCCAAGACCCTCAACGACGCCCGCAAGCAGCTCGAGGCCGACGAGGGCCTCCGGACCACCATGGAGCAGTTCGGCCAGCAGATGGAGAAGGTCCATAAGCTCGAACAGGAAAACAAGCCCATCGAGCCGGAAGACAAGAAGAAGCTGGCCGAGCTGGAAAAGGTCCTGGCCGCCTCGGAAAAGTTCAAGAAGTTCTCCGCCGCCCAGGTCAACTTCTACGACATGATGCGCAAGGTCAACCAGGCCATCCGCGAGAAGATCGCCGAACTGGAATAGGGGCTCGGAGAGACAAGACCATCGCGACTGAACGTCTGAGTCTGGATCTGCCGTCGATGGCGTTGGCTGCGTCGTACGTTTCGATGCTCGACGAATTCACCGCCGCGGGGGAACCCTACCACCAGAAGAACCAGCAGGACGCCCACGAAGACATCGCCGGGCTGCTGCGTCGCTGGGAGGAGCGGCGCAATGCCCGGAATCTCAAGCCCGGCCAGCCGGCGGCAACCAACTATTGGCTGGTCCGCGACGGGGCCGAGGTCGTCGGCTCGGGGCGGGTGCGACACTGGCTGACCGAGGCGACCTTCCGCTGCGCCGGCCACGTCGGATACGACATTCGCCCCTCGGCCCGGGGCCGGGGCTATGCGACGTTGCTTTGCGGGTTGCTGCTGGACGAGGCCAGAAAGATGGGCATCGTCCGGGCCCTGCTGACCTGCAACGGCGACAACTACGCCTCCATCCGCGTGATCGAGAAAAATTCCGGGCGCTACCACAGTACAATCCAGTTGCCCCAAGGCCGAAACCATATGCGGTTCTGGGTCGACCTGGCCCGTCCCTGACAGGCCGCCTTTGATGCTGGCGGGATGACCGATACCGCGGCGCTGGCATCGGCGCTTTGCTGACCGGCCGCCGGGCAGTAAGATGATGCACGGGTCCGCCGCAACGCCCGGGAGCCGCATGGCCGACTACGACGCCGTCATCTTCGACCTGTTCGGAACGCTGATCGACAACGTGTCGATGGACAGCTATCTTCCTGCCATCGATCGGATGGCCCGGTCGCTGGATGTTCCTCCCGAGCAGTTCCGCCAGGCCTGGCGCGACGATTCCCTCTCGCACCGACGCGCGACCGGCCAGTTGGCCAACCCCGAGCAGATGGTACACGCCTGCTGCGATCTGCTGGGGGTCAAGCCCTCGGCCCGCGCGGTCCACCGGGCCGCCGAAATCCGCCGACAGATGTACGCCGAATGGGTCGTGCCCCGCCCCGGGGTCATCGAAACGCTGCAGACCATCCGCCAGGCCGGTCTGAAACTCGCCCTGATGAGCGGCTGTACCGGCGAGGTGCCCGCCCTCTGGCCCGAAACGGAAATGGCCCAGTTCTTCTCCGCTGCCCTGTTCTCCTGCGTGCTGGGCCTGGAGAAGCCCGATCCTGCGTTCTACGCCGCCGCACTGGAAGCCCTGGACGTTCCGGCCTCGCGCTGTCTCTACGTCGGTGACGGAGCCAGCGACGAGCTGGACGGGGCCGTCGAGGCGGGCATGCAGGCGGTGCTGCTGGTCGCCGCCCATGAGCGGTCGACGGTCATGGCCCGCCAGCAGTGTCGCGACTGGATGGGCAAGACCATCACCGACATCCGCCAGGTGCCCCGATTGCTGGGCCTGGACCAACCGGCCGATCGCGACCCGTTCGACGTCGGGGCCGAACTCTTCGAGCAGACCCTCTCGGACAGCGCAGCCGAGGCCCTGGCCGAGACCCCCGCCGGGGCCGAGGAAGGCGACGATGAGACTTCTGACGACGGCGAGGTCCCGGAACTGTCGCTGGCCGATGAGCAGATGCCCCAGACCCCGTCAACGGCGGATGCTGTCCCGCCGCCCCGGTCGCCCAAGGCGAAGGCAGGCAGGTCCCGGCGTCCCAAGCGCAAGGGCCAGTCACCGTTCCGTGCGGTCTGCTTCGGCCTGCAGGGGACGCTGGTGGCCAATCCGGACCCCGACGGGCTCAAGACGGTTTTGCGGCGGGTGGCAGGCCGTGTCGGGGCCGACCCGGGACGCTTCTGCAAGCTCTGGCAGGGACGGGATGTCCGATCCGAGCGGATCGTCGGGACGCTTGCATCGCCTTCGGCGGCCATCCGCCACATCTGTCGCCAGCTGCGCGTCGATCCTGCCGACGACCAGATCCGACACGCGGTGACGTGCCTGTATGAGTACGCCTGGCTGTCGCTGCTGCCCGCGCCGGACGCCTTGGGCGTGCTGCACAGGCTCAGACGCCTGGGCTGGAAGACGGCCTGCCTGGCCCGCTGCTCGGTGGAGGTGCCCCAATACTGGCCGCGAACCGTCTTTGCCGAGCTGTTCGATACGACCGTATTCTCCTGCCAGCAGCGAATGGACCTGGACCAGCCGGAGATGTTCCAACTGGCCGCGGCCATGCTGGGCACGCGGGCCGAGCGGTGCTGCTTCGTCTCGGACAAACCCGAACAGCTGGCCGTGGCGAATCTGGCCGGTATGACCGCCGTGCTGTATAACCCCTCTGCCGGGCCGGCCGACTGGCCTGGCAGACAACTGACCAACCTGGACAAGATCATGCGCGTCCTTCGTTAGGGGCTCCGATGACCACGGAAACCAAACAGGCAGTCCTGCTGGACATGGGCAATACGCTGGTGGAATACTGGCCGGGCTGCGAGTGGACGGCCGTTTTGGCCGAGGCCATCGATGCCTGCAAGGCTCACCTTCTCGCCGACGGCTGGCCGAACATCGCCGCCGACGAAATCGCCCGCCGGGTCGAGCTCCAGCGGCATATCCGGCAGGGGCTGGAGGTCGCGCCGCTGCAGCGGCGCCTGGCTGCGATTTTCGAGTTGCAAGACGCCGCCGCGACCGCGCTGTGCGAGGTGTTCATGGGGCCGATCTTCGCCCGGGGCCGCGTCTACGAAGATGCGTTCGAGATTTTGGACCACCTCCGCGCCCGCGGCGTGCGGACGGCGATCCTGTCCAACAGCCCCTGGGGCAGCCCGGCGGCCCTGTGGCGCGCCGAGATGCGCAGGCTGGGCCTGGCCGAGAAGGTCGACCTGTGCGTTTTCTGCGGCGACGTCGGCTGGCGCAAGCCCGATCGCCGCGCCTTCGAGTACGTCCTGGATCGCCTGGGTCTGGACCCGG
Source organism: Phycisphaerae bacterium (assembly GCA_046541415.1). GTDB lineage: Bacteria > Planctomycetota > Phycisphaerae > SM23-33 > SM23-33 > CAZOVB01. The sequence goes on from JBKHDI010000013.1 coordinate 42,053, forward strand.
GCGACTGCTTGTTCGTTGGCGACGACCCGCGGTGGGACATCGTCGGCCCCGAACAGATCGGCATGGATGCGGTGCTGATCGACCGCACCGGCCGGACCGAAGGAGCCATCACCTCCCTGCGAGACCTGCTGGACCGCCCCGACCTGCCGGTATAGCGATTGTGAGGGGTGGCATGCTTCTGGCTGCAGAAGCATGTCGATGCTCCCCCAAAGCCATCGCATGCTTCCCCTTCGCTACTCTCGTGGAAAGATGGCACCCGGACCTGCGTCTTGGCAATCCGCCAATCCGCAATCCGCAATCCGAAATCGGGATTCCGCAATGGGCTACAGCGTCTGGCTGTGCTTATAGATGGCGGTTTCCAGCGAGCGGATGTAGGGGGTGAAGTTCGACTCCGGGTCGCTGTCGGATTCGATGGCGTTGGTGGTCATCCACATCTTGGCGTCGAGGTTGTCGATGTAGTGCAGGAAGAAGGCCTCAGGGATCATCGGCAGCTTGGGCGAGCCGTACTCGTGGACCCCGTGGTGGGCCAGGATCATATGCTGCAGCAGGTCCAGGGTCCGCTGGGGGAAATCCTCGCCGGTTTCCTCGGCCACCTGGCGGGCCTTGTCGGCGATCCAGAGGGCCGCCAGCGTGATGTGCCCGACCAGCCTGCCGCGGTCGGTGTACTTGATGGTCACCTCGCTGGCCAGCTCGGCCGTCTTGGCGATATCGTGCAGCAGCACGCCGGCCAGGACCAGGTCGCCGTTGACCTTCGGGTACAGCGGCAGGAGCACCTTGGCAGCCCGGGCGAGGTTCAGCGTGTGCTCCAGCAGCCCGCCGACAAACGGGTGGTGCATCTGCATCGCAGCCGGGGCGCGCTTGAAGGCGGCCACAAGATCGGTGTCTTCCACGAACTGCTTGATCAGCAGGCGGATGTGCGGGTCCTGGATGGTCCGAAGGATCTCCAGCAGCTCCGACCACATTTCTTCGATGTCGTTGCCGCTGATCGGCAGGAAGTCGCCCAGGTCGACCTTCTCGCTGCTGATCGGCCGGCAGGCGTCGATGACCATCTGGATCGCGCCGCGGTACTCTTCGCAACGTCCCTTGACCTGCAGGAACCCGTCGACCGGGATCGACTGGAAGATTGTCTCGTTGGCCTGCCACATCCGCGCCGAGATCGTGCCCGTCTTGTCCACCAGCGTCGCGGAGATGTAATAATCGCCCCGCTTGGTGGTCCGCAGGTCCTTCTCGCGGACGAGGAAGACCTGGTCGACGGCCTGGTTGGCCAGCAGCTGATCGATGTAAAGTCGTTCTGTGTTCATGGTGGACCGATTGTACCGGCCCGGCGCGACGTTGCAAACCGCCTTGTCTGCGTGTATAAGCAAGGACCTGTTCGCCCACCACCCACGGAGCCAGAACCGATGAGATACAGCCAGCTACTGATCCCCACCGTCAAGGAAACCCCAGCCGAGGCGGAGATCCCCTCCCACCAGCTGATGATCCGCGCCGGATACATCCGCAAGCTCGCTTCGGGCACCTATACCTACCTGCCGATCGGCTGGCGGAGCATCCTGAAGATATCCAACATCATCCGCGAAGAGATGAACGCCGCCGGTGCACAGGAAATCTCCATGCCCATTCTTCAGCCGATGGAACTGTGGGAGAAGACCGGCCGCAACGTCGTCTTCCAGGACATCATGTGCAAATTCCAGGATCGTCACGGGCGGATGAACGTCCTGGCCCCTACGGCCGAGGAGGTCGTCACCTCTGTGGCCGCCGCGGAGATCAGTTCCTACAAGCAACTGCCGATCAACCTCTATCAGATCAACACCAAGTTCCGCGATGAATTCCGCCCGCGGTTCGGCGTGCTTCGCAGTCGCGAGTTCATCATGAAGGACGCCTACTCCTTCGACGCCGACGCAGCCGGGCTGGACAAGTCGTACAGGAAGATGTACGACGCCTACTGTCGCATCTTCCAACGCTGCGGGCTGAAGTATGTCACCGTCGAGGCCGACTCCGGGGGCATGGGCGGGACGGACACCGAGGAGTTCATGGTCCCCTGTGCCGCCGGTGAAGACGTGCTGATCAGCTCGGACAAGGGCAACTACGCCGCCAACGTCGAAAAGGCCGAGACCGGCCCGCGTGAACATGACCTGTCCGGCGATCCGACCGGCGAGTTGGACGTGGTCGATACCCCCGACTGCACGACCATCGACGAGGTCTCGACGTTCTTCAAGAAGCAGCTGAAGACCAAGCTCAAGCCCGAGAACATGCTCAAGACGCTCGTGCTCCGGGCCAGTGGCAGCGAGATGGGCGAGAACGACCCCGTCTGGATCGTCGCCGTCGTCCGCGGTGACCACGAACTGAACGAAATGAAGCTCCTGGCCCGCGTCCGCGAGAAGTTCGGGACCATCGAATCGCTGATCATGGCCGAGCCGGCCGAGGCCGCCGAAGCCGGCTTCGTCATCGGCTACGTAGGACCCTACGTGCTGGGCGAAACATGCAAGTCGGTGATGTTCGTCGATCCCGATGCAGCCCGGGGCGGCTTCTGGGTCTCCGGGGCCAACGAGGCCGACAAACACGTCCGCCACTTCAACTGGCAGCGCGACGTGGTCGAGCCTCTACAAGGAGCAGCCGAGTTCCGCCTGTTCGTCTCGGACATCCGCAACGCCCAGGCCGGCGACCCCTCGCCAAAGGAAGACGGCGGGGTGTTGCAGGAATCGCGCGGAATCGAGGTGGGCCACGTCTTCAAGCTCGGCCGGAAGTACGCCAAGGTCCTCGGCGCGACGTTCCTGGACGACAGCGGCAAGGAGCAGACCTGCCTGATGGGCTGTTACGGCATCGGGGTCAACCGCATCCTGGCCTCGGCGATCGAACTGGGCCACGATGAGAACGGCTGCGTCCTGCCGGTCAACATCGCCCCCTTCCAGGTGATCGTCGTGCAGGTCAACAACGACAGCCCCGCTGTCCGCGACGCCGCGACGGGGATCTACGAGACGCTCAAGGGCGCCGGCGTCGACGTGCTGCTGGATGACCGCGACGCCAGGCCCGGGGTGAAATTCAAGGACGCCGACCTGCTGGGAATCCCCTTGCGGGTGGTTGTCGGCGAGCGGGGCCTGAAAGACAACCAGGTCGAAGTCAAACAGCGGACAGCAGAGTCGCCCAGCCTGATCCCGCTGGAATCGGCCGCCCAGGCCGCCATCACCGCCATCGAGCAGATCAAAAGCCTCGGCCAGTAACCCTCCATGCCCAAGCGACAGGACAAGCACAAGCGCAAACAGGGCTGGATCGGCTGGATGCAGTACATCGGCCTGCGGCTGTTCACTGCGCTGGTCCAGTCGTTCCCGATCTCCTGGAACTACGTGACCTGTCGGGTCATCGGCGACCTGATGTTCTTCCTGGACCACCGCCACCGCGACCGGGCCGAGCGACACATCCAGCTGAGCTTTCCCGACTGGCCGAAGGAGAAGGTCTCCGCCACGGCCCGAGAGTCGATGCGATCGATGGTCTACCTGGGCCTGGAAGTGCTCTACACGCCGCGCCTGATCACGCCGCGCCTCTGGCGGAAGCACATCATCCTCGGCGAAAACATGCACGAGTGCGTCCGCCTGCTGATCGAGCGCAAGAAGGGCCTGCTCCTGCTGACCGGCCACTTCGGCAACTGGGAGGTCCTGGGCTACCTGCTGGGCACCCTGGGCCTGCCGACCGTCTCGGTTGCCCGTCGCCTGGACAACCCGCACATCGACGAATTCGTCCTCGGCGTCCGCGAGAAGACGGGCCAGCGGATCCTGGACAAAAAGGGAGCAGCCAAAGAAATGCACGGCCTGCTGACCGACAACGAGGCGATCGGATTCATCGCCGATCAGGACGCCGGACGGCGCGGGATGTTCGTGGATTTCTTCGGCCGCAAGGCCAGCGCCTATAAGACCATCGCCCTGCTGGCCATCCGCTACGAGATCCCCGTCGTCTGCGGCTGCGCCATCCGACAGGGGGCGAAGTACGAGTTCGAGATCGGGGCCGGGCGCATCATCTACCCGCATGAATGGGCCGACGCCGACGATCCGGTCCGCTGGATAACCCAGGCCTATACCTCCGCCCTTGAGGGGATGATCCGCCACCAGCCGGGCCAGTACCTCTGGGTTCACCGCCGCTGGAAACACCGACCCAAGGGCGAAGAGCAACCCAAGGACGGCATCGCCTGAGGCGGGGGCAAACTGGCTTGGCATCGTCGACGGTGGCAGAACCTCCCCGCCCCCGCAACTACCTGGAATGAACCGGCCCAGGTCAGGACAAGTCCGTTTGCTGGCGCGATGCAAAAGTCTCCTGTAAGCGCGACCACAACGATCGGACCTGGTCGGCCGCGGGTGCCGTCCCGAATTCGACGATGCTCAGCCCGGCGCGCTGCGCGGCGGTGACGGCAGGGTCGTAGTCGATCCGGGCCAGGACCGGCAGGTTTCGGTCGGTGGCCGATGTCGTGATCTCATCGGCGATCTGTGGGTTGATGTCGGCCTTGTTGATGCAGACGGCCGCGGGGATCGAAAAGTGCTTGGCCAATTCGGCCACGCGCTGCATGTCGTGCAGGCCGCTGCGTGTCGGCTCGGTGACAATCAGAACCAGATCGGCGGCGGCGATCGAGGCGATCACCGGACAGCCGGTCCCGGGCGCCCCGTCGACCAGCAGCCAGTCGGCCTGTCGGGCCTGGGCCAGTTCGATCGCCTGGGTCTTGACCGTATGGACCAGCTTGCCGGAGTTGTCGGCCCCGGGCGTAAGGGCGGCATGAACCATCGGCCCCAAGCGTGTCTGGGAGAGCATCCATCGTCCGTTGACCGAATCGAACATCTCGATCGCCCCGGCCGGGCAGGCCCAGGCGCACAGGCCGCAGCCCTCGCAGGCCAGCGGATCGATCTGGTGGGGCCGGTCGTTAATCGCATCGAACCGGCAGAGTTCGGCGCAGCGCCCGCAATCGGTGCAGCGGTCCGGATCGATCCGGGCGAGCTGCGAGCCGAAGAAGTCTTCCCGGCGTTGGACTTGCGGATCCAGCAGCAGGTGCAGGTCGGCGGCATCGACGTCGCAGTCGGCCAGGACGCAGCTTCCGGCCAACGCTGCCAGCGACGCGGTGACAGACGTCTTGCCCGTCCCGCCCTTACCGCTGATGATCACCAGATGCTTCATACTTCGCTCTTGCTGTTGGAGGCCGAAAGCAGGATTCGATCGGCCAGGTGTTGGAAGATCTCAGCCATCCCGTCGATCTGTTCGAACAGCAGCTGTCCGCGCGAGCCGACTTCGGCGGCTTCTCTGCTCAGGGGGATCTCCGCGAGGATCTCCAACCCTTCCTGCCGGCAGTAGCGGAGGACGGAATCGTCCCCGTCGGCGCGGTTGACGACCACGGCAGCCGGGACGCTCCTGGCCCGGACCATTTCCACCGCGAGTGTCAGATCGTGCAGGCTGAAGGGCGTCGGTTCGGCGACCAGGACAACCATATCGACCCCGTAGAGGGTCTCGACCGCCGGGCAGGAGGTCCCGGGTGGGGCATCGAGAATGACCACCTCGGCATCGACAGGCTCGCGGCGGACGGCGCGAATCACCGGCGGGGCCATCGCCTGGCCGATATCCAGCAGCCCGTCGAGAAAGTGAATCGTCCCGGCCTGGCCTCTGCGGATGCGACCGATCGGCTGGGACTGCTCCCGGATCGCCCCTGTAGGGCAGACATAGCTGCAGGCTCCGCAACTGTGGCAGAGCTCGGGGAAGGTCATCACCGACGATTCCAGCGGTACGATCGCGCTGAAGCGACAGATCTTCCCGCAGAGGCCACACTGGTTGCAGCGGGCCGGGTCGACCGACGGGACCTCCCGGTAGACGGGTCGCTGCGAGGTCAACTCCGGGCGCAGGTACAGCGCGCCATTGGGCTCCTCGACGTCGCAGTCCAGGTAGGCCGCGCCAACACCGGCGGCCGAGACGGCGGCGGCGAGATTCACCGCCACCGTCGTCTTGCCGGTGCCCCCCTTGCCGCTGGCGATGGCAATGCGGCGCGGATCAGTCATCCTGTCCAGCGCCCTCGATCTGGTCTATCCGATCACAGAGCCGCTGGAGTGTCTCTTCGATCATTGCCAGCCGATCGGCCGGTTTCGCCGACGGGGCCGGCGCGATCTGATTATCCAGATCGCGCCATCGCCTCCGCCGCCGCCCTCCACCTCTACGTCCCCGGCCGAATCCTCTCGGCGGTGCGTCGCTGTAGCAGCCCGGCGTGTCATAGCCGGCGCAATAGCCCAGGCGGCGTCCGGTCATGGGGCCTTCTTGATTGGGTCCTGTCTGATCTCCGTATGGCATGGTGTTTCTCCCGCCGGCTCAGGGCCGGCATGGTCAGGGGTTTCGGCTTTGGCTTGGCCCGTGGCGCCGTCTACAGCGTCTGCCCAGGCCCGAGTTGCGGACCCGTTGGCCGCAGCAACCGGGCATGGCGAATGCGGGCTGGTCCAGGCGATTGGTGGCCAGGGCCTCCAGGACCGCATCGACCGGGCCGCAGACGTGCGGATGTACCGCCAGCCCCGCGGCAAGCAGGGCTGCTTCCAACTCCCGCGACAGCGCCCCGCAGACGACCATTTCGACCTGCAGGTCCGCCAACTGGCGGGCACGTCGACCGGGCCCGGCGGGGGCCAGTGTGGCCTGGCGCTTTCGGGAAATCCCGACCCCGGACAATTCGGCCAGCAGACACTCGCCCGCCTCGTCGAGTACCGGCGAGATGCGATCTTCACGAACTGGAAGGGCCACGAGCATAACACCGGATTCTCCTGTAACCGCCGTGCCAGAAGGTGCCGGCCGAGCGGAAGAAAGATATAAACATAGTCATGAAAAAAGGTTGTGCTCCAAATTGTTCGCACTGTTCTTGCAAGCGGACTATTGCACAATGCAAACAAAACGCAGAGTATATATTGCACAATGCAATGAATGGGCGATACAATACGGGTATGTCGCAAGAAAAGCAGGTCAATCTGGATGTGGGCCAGTCGGTGATCCTCGATTCGATCAACGAGGGGGTCTTTACGGTCGATCTGGACTGGCAGGTGACGGCCTTTAACGCCGCAGCCGAGGAGATTACCGGCGTCTCGCGCAGCGAGGCGATCGGCAGGCCCTGCTGCGAGGTCTTTCGCGCCAGCCTCTGCGAAAGTGCCTGCGTGCTGCGCCGGACGCTGGATACCGGCGATCCGGTCGTCAATGCCACCGCCCATATCACCACGGCCCAAGGGGATCGCGTGCCGATCCGCATCTCCACCGCGCTGCTGCGCGACCAGGCCGGGCAGGTCATCGGCGGCGTCGAGACCTTCCAGGATCTGACCCAGATCGAGCAGTTGCAGAAGCAGTTGACCCGGCGGTTCACCTTCGAGGACATCATCGGGCGAAGCGAACCGATGCAGAAGCTTTTCGAACTGCTGCCCCAGGTCGCCGAGAGCAGCTCAACCGTGCTGGTCACCGGCGACAGCGGGACCGGCAAGGAACTGGTCGCACGGGCCCTGCACAATCTCTCGCCCCGCAAGGACAAGCCCTTTGTGGCGGTCAATTGTGCCGCCCTGCCGGATACGCTGCTGGAAAGCGAGTTGTTCGGCCACCTGGCCGGGGCATTCACCGATGCCAGGCAGGACAAGCCCGGGCGGTTCGAGCGGGCCGACGGCGGGACGATCTTTCTCGACGAGATCGGCGATATTTCCCCGGCCCTGCAGGTTCGCCTGCTGCGGGTCCTCCAGCAGCGGCAGGTCGAACCGCTGGGCGGTGTCGAGCCGATCGACGTTGACGTCCGCGTGATCGCGGCCACCCACCACGACCTGACAGAACTGGTCGAGCAGGGCACATTCCGGCAGGACCTGTTCTACCGGGTCCGGGTGGTTCACCTGCAGCTGCCGCCGCTGAAACAACGCATGCAGGATATTCCGTTGCTGGTCGAACACCTGGTTGCCAAGTTCAACCGCCTCCAGGGCAAGGACATCGCAGGTTTGAGCCCGGATGCGATGGCGGCCTTGCTGCAACATGATTTCCCGGGCAACGTCCGGGAGCTGGAGAATATCATCGAACAGGCCTTCGTGCTCTGTCGGGGGCCGATGATCCAGGTCCAGCACCTGCCGTCCGAGCTGCGGGGAGATTTGCAGGCGGTGGCCACCGGTCCGATGTCCCTGGCGGCGATGGAAAAACAGCTGATCGCCGACACCCTTCGCCGCTGCGAGGGCAATCGGTCGCTGGCAGCGGCCCAGCTGGGGATCGATCCGAGCACGCTCTATCGCAAGCTCAAGAGGCTCGACCTGCCCCAGAGCGACAGCGACGGACGCGGCCGCCGGTCCGGTCTTGCATAATGCACGATCGGGCGGCCCCAAGGGCTGGCTCTCCGCCCGGCTCGATTTGTCGCAATAAGCTGTAAGTGAATATGGGATATATTGTTGTGCGAAGTATTCCGGTCCGGCTCTCTCCCGGCTGGTACGCTCCTTGCATTCCTGTTCGGCCGAGTTAGACCAACAAGGAGTCGCCATGAAAGTCGCCATTACCGTTGCAGATTCCGGACCTGAGGCGCAGGTGGACCCGCGTTTCGGCCGGGCCCGCTGGTTCCGCATCGTCGACACCGAGACCGGGCAGGTCGAGACGGTCGACAACACCCCGAACCTCCAGGCCGCCCAGGGTGCAGGCATACAGGCGGCACGTCGGTGTGTCGAGCTGGGCATCGAGGCGGTCATTACCGGCCAGGTGGGGCCCAAGGCCTTTGCCGTCCTCCAGGGCCAGGGCGTTGCGGTCCATACCGGGGCTTCCGGGTTGGCCGATGAGGCTTTGGAGCGATTCACCCGAGGCCAACTGCCCGCCACCGGGGCCGCAACCGTCGAAGGCCACTGGTCCTGAACTGCCCCAGTACCCGAACCCCAGGAGAAGCTCCGCCAATGTCGCAGTCGTGTCATTCGCAGTCCGATCCGGACCGCAAGCAGCAGTTGGACCTGTATCGCCAGACCCGCATGGAACGGATCGCCCGCAAGCTTCTGGTGCTTTCCGGCAAGGGCGGGGTGGGCAAGAGCACCGTGGCGGCCGGGCTGGCCAGGGCCCTGGCCGCCGAGCAGTCGGTGGGCCTGTTGGACATCGACCTGCACGGGCCGAGCGTATCGCGGTTGACGGGCCTGCAGGACCGGCGCCTGGAGGTCGGGCCGGATGGGACCATCGAGCCGATCCAGCTGGCCTCGGGTCTGAAGGTCGTTTCGATCGGGCTGCTGCTGGAATCGGCCGATGCGCCGGTGATCTGGCGCGGGCCGATGAAGTACGGCCTGATCGAGCAGTTCCTGGCCAATGTCAACTGGGGCCCGTTGGATGTGCTCATCGTCGATGCCCCCCCGGGAACCGGCGATGAGCCCCTGGCGATCGCCGAACTGGTCGGCGAAGGGGCCCAGGCCGTCATCGTCACCACGCCGCAGGCCGTGGCGATCGACGATGTCCGGCGGTCCATCGCCTTCTGCCGCCAGCTGGGCCTGCCGATCGCCGGAATCATCGAGAACATGGCAGGGCTGTCCTGCCCGCACTGCGACCAGGTGATCTCCCTGTTCGGCCAGGGCGGCGGGGCCGACCTGGCCGAGGCGACCGGACAGCGTCTGCTCGGTTCGATCCGCATCGATCCCGGTGCGGTCGCCGCCGGAGATGCCGGCCTGCCGCTGCCCGGCGACGGGGCAGGGGCGGACCTGGCCGGGATCGTCGAGGCACTCAAGCAGTCCGCCCCGGCCGTCGGGGCTTGTCAGAAGAAGAACCCAATCGGAAAGGTCCTTGAAACCGTGAGAATAGCCATCCCCACCGCCGAAGGCAGGCTCTGCATGCACTTCGGCCACTGCGAAACCTTCACCGTACTGGAAGTCGACAAGGAGACCGGATTGATCGCTTCGTCCGAGTCGCTGACGCCCCCGCCGCACGAGCCGGGCGTGCTGCCGCGTTGGCTGGCCGGGCAGAACGTCCAACTGGTCATCGCCGGCGGCATGGGCCAGCGGGCCCAGGGGCTGTTCGCCGCCGAGGGCATCGACGTGGTCGTCGGCGCCCCGGCCGAGACGCCCGAGGATATCGTCCTGGCCTGGTGCAACGGATCTCTGGAAGCCGGCGAGAATGTCTGCGACCACTGAGCCCAGCCTGCAGTTGCACAGTCGTACGCGACAGGATCGCCACGGCGACTGTTTCGCCGCCCGACCCGTCGATCAAGGGGGGCTGGGGCTGGAGTTCCAGCTCGAGCCCGATGGCTCGGTCCACACGCGGCTGGATTGCATCGAGCGATGGCAGGGTTACGACGGGATGATGCACGGGGGCATCCTTTCGGCCCTGGCCGACGCGGTGATGACCAACTGCCTCTTCGCCGCGGGAGTCGAGGCGGTCACCGGCGACCTGCGCGTCCGCTTCCGTCAGCCCGTTCAATTGGCCGGGGCGGTCGAGGCGATCGGTCGCATCGTACGGGTGGCCGATCCACTGTATGTCATGCAGGCCCGGTTGGTCCAGGCAGGGCAGGTCAAGGTCAGCGCCGAGGCCAAGTTCATGCGGACCGGCCCGAGCCCAGCGACCAGACCCAGCGGCCGAGGGTAACGGCGAAGTAGACTCCCGCTGCCAGGACGACGATGAACGCCCCGGGCGGCAGGTCGGGCTCGTACGACAGGGCCAAACCCGCGACGGTGAACCCCGCAGCCAGCAGCGTCGCCAGCAGCATCATCTGCCACAATCTGCGGGCAAACTGGCCGGCGACGGCGACCGGGATCGTCAGCAGGGCGATTACCAGCAGGATGCCCACCACCGTCGTCAGCAGCACCACGGTCACCGCGGTGATCATCAGAAGCAGCATGTAGACCGCGTCGACCCGAACGCCGCGGGTGCGGGCGAACTGCTCGTCGCAACAGACAGCCAGGAACTGCTTGTAGAACCCCAGCGCCACGCCCAGGACGCCCACGTCCAGGGCCAGCAGCAGCCAGAGGTGCTCCTGCGAGACCAGCAGCACGTTGCCGAACAGGTACGTCATCAGGTCCTGGGTATACTCGGGCGTGCGGGTCAGGAATATCAGCCCGGTCGACATCCCCAGGGCCCACATGGCGCTGATGACGGTATCTTCGCGCTGCTGGAGTCGCAGCGAGACCAGGCCGATAATCCCCGCCGCCGCCAGGGCGGCCACCAGCGCCCCGTGCAGGGGCGACAGCCAGCTCCACCCCATCACCGAGCGGAGGTAGATCGCTCCGCCAATGCCCCCCAGCACGCAATGGGCAATGCCTCCTGCGATGTACGTGATCCGCCGGACGACAACGTAGCTGCCGACCACCCCGCAGGCCACGGAGGCCAGCAGACCCGCCAGGAGTGTCTGTTGCATCAGCCCGCTGCGGGCCAACTGCTGGAAATACTCGGTCATTCGGCGTGTCCTCCGGCGCAGTTGTGGTCATGGCGGACCAGGCGGATGTCCTGCTGGTAGAGCTCGGCGATGTTCGCCCCTGTAAGCTCAGCCGTCGGGTGCACCGAAACCGACCTGTTGACGCAGACCACCGTGTCGACAAACTGCGTGACGAAGCCCACGTCGTGGCTGACCAGCACGACGGTCAGCTTCTCGTTCAGGCGGCTGAGCAGTTGGAAGAAGTCCTGCTCGGCGGCGGCATCGAGGTTGCTGGTCGGCTCGTCCAGCAGGAGCAGTTCGGGCTCGCCGGCCAGGCAGCGGGCGATCAGGACGCGCTGTCTCTGGCCGCCGGAGAGGGAGGCGAATGTCCCGCCTGCCTGGTCGGCCAGGCCCACCTGCTCCAGGGCGGCCCGGGCGCGACGACGGTCGCTGCCGCGGTAGGGGCCCAGCAGCCTGGTCCGACCCAGGCAGCCCATCAGCACCACGTCCAGGACGCTGACCGGGAACTTCGGGTCCAACTGAATATGCTGCGGGACGTAGCCGAGGCGCTTGCGGACCTGTTGCGGGCTGCTGCCCAGAACCAGGCAGCGCCCGGCGGTGGGGCGCAGAAGCCCCAGCAGCAGCTTCAGCAGCGTCGTCTTTCCGCCTCCGTTGGGGCCGACCATCATCGCGAACTGGCCGGGCTGGATGGCGAAGCTTGCCCCGTCGAAGATCTTCTCCCCGTTGTAGGCGAAATCCAGGTCGGTCACTTCGATGATCGCTGAGGCGTCAGTCATCTTCACCTCGGCCGGCGAGGTTGGTTTCGAGCTTCTTGGCCAGGTCGGTCATCATCTCGATGTAGTCGCCCGAGAGGGGGTCCAGTTCGACAACAACGCCGTCGATGGCCTGGGCAATGGTCGTCGCGGCCGGGGCGGAGAACTGCTTCTGGACGAAGATCACCTGCACGTCATCGGCCCGGGCCTGGGCGATCAGTTCGTTGACCCGCCGCTGCGAAGGGCTGCGTCCGCCGATTTCGATGGCCTTCTGCTTCAGGTCGTAGGCCTGGGCGAAGTGGCCGAACGCAGCGTGATAAGTGTAGAACGTCCGGCCTGTCAGGGAGGCCAGTTGTTCGGCGATCCGCTGGTCCAGTTCGGTCAGTTGCTGCTGGAGGGCCTTGAGGTTGGCCTGGAAAACGTCGGCGAACTCGGGGGCCAGTTCGGACAGTTCCGCCGCGATGGCCGGGGCGATTGTGTCTCGCATGGCCCGCGGGCTCAGCCAGAGATGCGGATCGCCGTCGCCGTGGTCATGTCCGTGATGGTCGTGGTGGTCATGTCCCTGATGGTCTTGCTGGTCGTGGCCATCGTGGTCGTCATGTTCATCATGCCCGTCATGCCCGTCGTGATCGGCCTGGGCCAGTCCTGCTGGAAGTCCCCCGGCCGGTCTGAGAATATGCAGCGATTCGACGGCCCCGCCGAGTTTGTCGGCCAGGACCTGTTCGAAGGGCGTTTCCAGCAGCACGGCCAGGTGGGCCGATTCGACCCAGACCAGCTGTTTCGTTGTCGGGCTGTAGCTGTGGGGGCTTGCCTGGGCCGGAAGGATCGATCGGACCTCGACGTGGTCGCCGCCGATGCGGCGGACGATGTCGGCGACGGGGGGGATTCCGGCGGCGACTTTCACGGGCTGGCCGGACTGGCGATGGTTGTCGCGGCTGCAGCCGGCCGGGGCCAGGGCTGTCATCGCAGCCAGCAGAGGGATCAGGCAGATGCGGGACTTCATGCTTCGACTCCTTCGTGCTGGCAGATCAGGTGCAGTTCGTGGCAGTCGCGACACTCCTCCAGCTGGTGGTTGCGGGCGAACTGTTCCCAGTGTTCCTTCTGCCGGGGCGAGAGGATGCCCGTGCCCCGGCAGAGGGGGCAGGTGCTGTCCAGGGCGGCCAGGATGGCGTCTCGGATGAACTCCGAGCGGTTGGGCAGCCCGGCCAGCTGGGCCAGCAGCGACGGATCGACCTTCAGACTGATGACGGATTGTTTGTTGGCGGCCATGGTGAGGGACTCCGGTAGATGGGACAGCCAGTACTACATGGTAGTACGCTGGAACGCAACAGAATGGTTCGCCGGAAAATCGGCCGTGGCTTCGGCTTGTTGTAATTCCTTGATTCGGGTAGTCTAATAGCCAGCGACAGCTGCGCGTTTTTCGCCGACAGCGTCTACGGGCCCTGCCCGGGACAGGACCATTGAAACAGATCAGCAAAGACATCCTCGGCCTGTTGTGTGACGTAGGCGAACTGTCGGCCCGCCTGGCCGGCAGCGCCGACCTGCAGGCGTTCCTGCAGCAGATCGTCGAGATGGTCGCCGGCCATCTGCACTCCGACGTCTGCTCGATCTACCTTTACGAGGAAGATACCGAGCAGCTGGTGCTCCGTGCGACCAAAGGACTGAACTCCGAGGGGATCAACAACGTTCGCCTGTCGCTGGAAGAGGGGCTGGTGGGCATGTCGCTGCGACAACTGAGGCCCATCCGCGAATTGTGTGCCAGCGCCAACCCGAACTTCAAGGCCATCGAGGGGATCAACGAAGAGCCTTACGAGTCGTACCTGGCCGTGCCGATCCTCAAGGGCGTCGAGCGGATCGGCGTGCTGGTCGTCCAGCGCGAGCAGCGCAACAGCTTTTCCGAGCAGGACATCATGGCCCTTCGCGCCACGGCCTCGCAGTTGGCCAGCGCCATCGAGACCGCCCGCGTGCTGATGGAGATCCATTCGGGCAAGAGTCAGCACCCGCCTGCCCCGGTCGGTCGACCCAGCACGCCCTCGCTGATCCAGGGTCGCGTAGCCTCCAAGGGCTTCGCCCACGCGCCGGTCTCCATTCACGATCCAACGCGGGGCCAGCGCAGCCTGGTCACCCGTCGCTTCGCCGGGACCTACAGCCTCGACCAACTCCGCGACGCGCTGCAGCAGACAGCCAGCCAGCTGCAGGCCCTGCAGAAGCGTGTCGGCCAGCGCCTGCCGGAGATGGCCTCGCTGATCTTCGACGCCCACCAGATGATGCTCAAGGACCACGCCTTCGTCGGCGAGATGATCACCCTGGTCGAGGAGGGGACCAATCCGCCCGAGGCCGTCCAGCAGGTCGCCCGCAAATACGCCGACCTGCTGATGGAATCGTCCCACACCTACATCCGCGAAAAGGCCCAGGACGTTGAGGACCTCGCCCGGCGAATCCTGGCCAACCTCACCGGGGCCGAAACAGGCTTCGACCTGCAGTTCGGAGATCAGCCGCACATCGTCGTCGCCCGCGAGCTGTTCCCCTCGGACGTACTGAAACTCGTCACCGCCAACATCGCCGGCGTGGTGCTGGTCTGCGGCGGGGTGACCAGCCACGTCTCGATCCTCGCCCGGTCCCTGCAGATGCCCCTGGTCATCGCCCAGGACAACAGCCTGCTGAGCCTGCAGACCGGAACCGAGATGCTCCTGGACGCCGAGATCGGCAATATCTACATCGAGCCCGGCGAGGAGATCATCCGTACCTTCGCCGACCGCAACCGTGCCCGGAAGGTGGTCGGCGGCGCGGAGAAGATCTCGGCCGAGCAGACCGAAACTGCCGACGGCCACCACGTCAAGCTGCTGGCCAACATCAACCTGCTGACCGACGTGGACCTGGCTGTCCAGGTCGGCTCAGCCGGTATCGGCCTGTACCGCAGCGAGTTCCCCTTCCTGATCCGCACCGCCTTGCCCAGCGAAGAGGAGCAGATGGTCATCTACCGCCGCCTGATCGACGCGATCGGCGACCGCGAACTGACCTTCCGCACGCTGGACGTCGGCGGCGACAAGCTGCTGAGCTACTTCGACGAAGACCTCGAAGAGAACCCCGCCCTGGGCCTGCGGGGGATCCGCTTCTCGCTGCGACACAACGACGTGTTCTGCCAGCAGATCCGCGCCCTGCTGCGGGCGGCGGCCGAGTTCAAATCCCTCAAAATCATGTTCCCGATGATCAGCTCGGTCGAGGAGTTCCATCAGGCCCGCCAGGTCGTCCGCCAGTGCATGAGCGAACTGCAGAACGAGAACCTGCCCTGCCATACAAGCCCCACGCTGGGGATCATGGTCGAGGTGCCCTCGGCCGTGACGATGATCGACGTGCTGGCCGAGGAGGTCGACTTCTTCTGCATCGGTACCAACGACCTGACGCAGTTCCTCCTGGCCGTCGACCGGACCAACGAAAAGGTCGCCGCACACTTCCAGCCGCACCACCCGGCCGTGCTGCGGGCGGTCAAACGCGTCGCCGACGCCGCCAATGCCGCCGACAAGGAAGTCTCGATCTGCGGGGAGATGGCCAACGAGGTCCGCTTCCTGCCCCTGCTGATCGGCCTGGGGATCCGCTCGATCTCCGTCGACCCGCAGTATCTGCCTGCCCTGGCAGCCTGGGTGGGCAAACTGACGCTGGACGGCTGTCGTCGCCAGGCTGAGTTGCTGCTGGCCGAGACCACCCTGGCCGGCGTCTCGTCCAGGCTGGGCGGCTTCGAAAACCGCAAGTCGGCCGCGGAATGATCTCGTTGCCCGCGTCAGTCGCGGATGGTCAACTGCGAATTCTCCACGTCGAAGCGTTCCACGCCGCTGCGCGACGGGCCGCCAAGCGGGCAATCCACCAGGCCGCCCTGTACGTTCCGGGCCCAGAGCAGGTGCATGGGCACCTCGGTGTTCTCGGGCCAGGTCGTTGAGATGTTCCGCAGGCTCAGGCCGCGTATGTTCTCCGCTGCGATGCAGGCCTTGGCTGCCCGGGCATCGGGATTGAAGGGCGAGAACTGAAGGCCGACGGCCTTGCGGGCCAGCTCGAACTCGTCCTCGATCCGGTGGTAGGTCATGTGGATCTCGGAAAGGTGGATGTTTTCGAGCATTCCCGGCGCCTCGGCCGTCAGGAGAATCCGCGCATCGGAGGTGCAGAGCACGTTGGCGATGCGGACATTGCGGATCGCCCCCACGCCGCTGTCCCGCACCGGGTCGGGGTTGCGCGAGACGTTGATGTGGATCGGGCAGACGAGCTTCAGATCGTTGTCGCATTCCAGGACGAGGTTGTCGATGACGACGTCTTCGAACGTCCCGCCGGTCATGCAGTAGAGGCTCACCCCGCGCGAGGAGTCGCGGACGACGCAGTTGCTCATCGCGATCTGGCGGATCGTACCAAGGGACTCATTGGCCCCCAGCTTCAGGGCGCTGCAGCGGGTCTGCAGCGTGCAGTTGGTCACGCAGATCCGCTCGTTGGTCCCGCCGAGGCTCTTGAGGACGATGGCGTCATCACCGCAGACGACGTTGCAGTCGGAGATGAACACATCGGAGCTGTCGGTGATGTCCAGCCCGTCGGTATTCGGCCCGATGAGGCTGTTGCGGATGTCGATCCCCTGGATCCGGACGTTGCGGCAGCGGCAGATGTGGACGGTCCAGCCGGGCGAATCGACAATGGCCACGTCGCGGATGCGGATGTCGGCCGAGTCGGTCAGATCGATCATCGGACAAGGCCGGCGGTCCTTCTCGGTGTAGAACTCGCACTTGGACGGCGGGTCCCAGAAGGCCGGGCCCGACCCACAGATCTGCCCGCCGCCACAGATCGTCACGTTGGTTGCGTCCAGGGCACGAATGAGGTTGTACGGCTGGAGGTCCTTGTGGTCGAACGGATTGTGACGTGGGGGCAGGGGAGGGTAGTCTTCCATGTTTTCCGAGCCGATCAGCTTCGCCCCGGTCTGGATCTCCAGCGTCAGGTTGCTGGCCAGCGTCAACGTCCCGGTCCGGAAGCTGCCCGGCGGGACAACGACCGTGCCTCCTCCGGCTGCGGTGGCAGTATCGATGGCTTGCTGGATGGCGGAGGTGTTGATGGTGCTGTCGTCGGCGACGGCGCCGAAATCGAGGATGTTCAGGCGGGTCGGATCGGCCATGGGAATCTCCAGTCTGGTAGCGTGGCGGGAGATTGCCATTCTGCCCAAATCCCGCAGGACGTCAAGTGCTTGAGGCAGGGCGGAGGTCGAACCTGTTCGTTGATCAGCCGGCCGATGCGGTGCCCGACGACGGACGTCGTCTGCGGGATTTCTTGACCAGCGCGGCGTCCTGGAAGATGAAGCCGATCCCGGCCGGGACGCCGATCAGCAGCGGCAGGAGGTGGACGTTGGCCTGCAGCGACTGGTTGACGTTCTGGTGGAACTGCTGGTGTTTCAGCAGCAGGGCGACCAAGCCGGCGACGATCATCATCGCCCCCTGGAAGGACGTCCAGCCGATCACCGCGACCCGGAAGAGGATAAACGCGAGCATCCCCAGCAGCACCAGGCCGATCAACGCACCGGCCCAGCCGAACCGGGCCATCTCGACGTTGCGCGTGGCCGCCGATACGTACTGCCAGACCCCGAAGCCCAGCAGGGCCCCGGCCAGGCCTCCCATGACGGCGACGGCATATTTCATCGTCGGCCAGGAGAGCATCCCCAGAAGCGCCCCGCCCCCGATGGCCATGTAGAGCGGCATGTTGGGGGTCTCGAACATCAACCCGATATGGGTGCCGAAAATCGCCCCGAACATCAACGCGTTGCAGACGACCAGGATCTTGAAGATCTTCCACCCGTAGAGCAGGTAGACGATGCCCGAGGCGGCCAGGAGGATCGCCGGGGCCAGGCTGATCTGGTTCAGCGACAGGAGGAAGGCATCCTGGGACTGAAAGATCTGGAAGAACGACCCGTCGGGCACAACGGTCTGGCCCGGCGGAATGGTTGCTAAGGCGTCCATGCTATCACCTCACAAAGGAGGAACGTGCCACCGCCTGTAGTTATTCGGCTTTTTGAGAGCTTTTTCTTCTGGCTTTTTTGGTCCGGCGGTCGGTACCCGCATCGGATCTGGAGGTTTTGGTCGGCGCCGCCTCGTCCCCGTCGTCCTGCTCTTCACCGTCCCGGCGGTCGCGGCTACGGAGCATCTGGTAGGCGGCGCCGAAGGCCCAGACAGCGGCGATGATCCCGCCCGGAACGTAGAAATGCATGCGGACGGCTTGCCACAATTCCGGCCGAATCGCAAGCGATATGGCCGTCGCCCCGGCCACCACCCCGGCCGAACCCAGCAGGGCGCTGACCAGGCTCGTCGCCAGGCGCATTTTGATGGTCAGCGGGATCAGCACGATCAGTCCCGCCGCAGAAAGCGAGGCGAAGAAGACCGCTTCCGAGCCCGCCGCAGCGACGTGCAGCGACTGCCAGACGAAGTCTCCCAGCCCGGCAGCCCAGGTGGCCAGATCGGCGGCGGCAACGTTCTCAAGAGTATCGGCCAGTTCGGGCGGCACGTCCGGGTGTTGGTTGAGCAGTACGCAGGTCGCGGCCCCGGCCGCGGCAAGAGCTCCGCCAAGAAGGCCCCAGCAGATCGGCGCCAGCAGGGCCCCGGCGATTGCACCGACCACGCCGCAGCCGATCCGGACGTACAGCAGGTCCAGCTCGACGGCAGGGGCGACCGGACCGGCTGCAAGCACCCCCACGCCCGCCAGCGCCAGGGCCATGACAATCCGCGAAAACAATCTGCCCCAGAGCAGCAGCGTCAAGCCCACCGTCAGCAGCATCAGCGAGAGCCCGTAGATCAGCCCCAACGAGACAGCCGGGCCTGTCGAACCGAACAATTCCAGCCAGTTGCGAATCGCGTCCATGCGATTGAGTCCTTCCGGCGATGCGGTATCGCGCCCGGCCCTATCGCTTTCCGCGGGCCGAGCGGACCTCGGCGAGGATGTCATCGGCCAGCTTCTTCTTACGCTGGTCGTGCAGGCTGTCTTCTGCCTTGCGGAGGTACTCCTCTGCCTGGTCGTACTGGTGTAGGTATCGGCCATACAGCAGGCCGAGCATGAGATGGATGTCCCCGGCGTCCTGGCTGTTGCCGTAGCTGTCCAGGTATCGTTCGTACGCGTCGGCGGCGGCGGGGTACCGCTGGTCGCTCATCAACTGGTTGGCGATATCCAACTGCTGGTTGCGCGAGAGGATTGCCTTTTCGCTGATCCGCACCAACTGGAGGTACTTCTCGGCGGCCTCGGGCAGGTTGCCCTGCTGTATGGCAGTGGTGATCTCCTCGCGGATCTGCCGCTCGCGGTCGTCCATGTCCGGCGGTTCGGGGCGGAGGCGGGCGCGGATCTTCTTACGCCCCGGTTTGTTGCTCCTGCTGGTGGAGGTAAAGCTGAACGGATCGTGGCCCTTGTTGACCATGTTGCGATAGCGCGTCCGTCGCTGCCACGACTTGAAAAGGTTCAGCAGGTCGTAGGCGTCGCGCGGGACCAGGCGGCCCAGAAGCATCCCCGCTGCCAGGAGAATCCCGAAGATATACCCGGCTGCGTGGGCGGTGTAGGCCACCCCGCCGCCTCCGCCGGGGTTGGTCAGCACGTCGACCGAGTAGAACATGTTATACAGGAACTGGAAGGCCAGGAAGAACAGGCTGGAGACCTGGAAGAACGTGATAAAGAAGAACAGCAGCATCACGGTGATGTTCACTCGCGGCAGGAGCACCAGGTACGCGCCTGTCACCGCGGAGATCGCCCCCGACGCGCCCAGGACCGGCGCCTGCGGGCTCACCAGCAGATAGCCGATTCCCGCAGCCAGGCCGCCGGCCAGGTAGAACGCCAGGTACCCGACGTTTCCGAGCTTATCGTTGATCGCGTTGCCGAAGACCCACAGGAACAGCATGTTGCCCCCCAAGTGCCAAAAGTCACCGTGCAGGAACATGCTCGAGAAGAACTGGTAGACCTGCGGGTGGATGTTCTGCAGCAGGTACGGCTCGATCCGGCGCACCGACTCTACGGTCGCGCCGTGGTAGCCCATCAGGAACAGGGCGACGTTGACCGCGATCAACACATAGTTGACCACGGGTCGCCGGGTCATCCGGTAGTCTGTACGAATCGGTATCAGCATGCGGGGCAGTATATCCGCCAGGCGGCGGGATAACAGTCTTTCTCCGTCAGCAGCTGTCTCAGAACTGTATGCCGGCCTGACCCAGCAGCCGGGCCTCGATCCGGTCCGGAACGAGCAGCAGGGCGTTGGCAACCGGTTTCTTGAAGAAGAAACCCTTGCCCTTGTCAAGCTGGGCAGGCGCGTCCTCAAGCGATTCGAACATCACGCTGTGGATTCGCGCGTTGTTGTCATCGAAGAACTCGACATACATGCGCGGGTTGTTCATCGCCCTCTGCCCGGTGTAGCTGATCCAACCGGTCAGCAGCCGCTGCTGCTGGTCGTAGTTCAGCGGGACCATCGTCACGATCAGGTTCTCGTCGGTGGTCACGTTGGTCAGGCTGTAGTCGATCCGGTCGATCTTCTCGGCAACGTTGTACGGTGCGGAGATGGGGATCCGGGTCTTCGGCGGGATGTACTGCACGCTCTGCGGCTTGAGCGGATGGTGCGCGCCGGCCTCGTTGAAGAAGTAGAACTGCACCGACGCCTGGCGGATCGGCATGTCGTAGTCGTTGCTCAGCAGGGCCACAACGTGACCGTTCGATCCGCCGGTGTCCGAGACACGGCGTATGCCCTCGATACGGACCTTCGGGTCTTTCTCCAGCTTCGGCCCGGCCGGGGTCTGCGGCTGTTGGTCCGGCGGGTTCTGCTGCTGTTGCTGTTGCTGCTGCGGC
Organism: Phycisphaerae bacterium; assembly: GCA_046541415.1. Lineage (GTDB taxonomy): Bacteria > Planctomycetota > Phycisphaerae > SM23-33 > SM23-33 > CAZOVB01. Next base: position 62,972 of record JBKHDI010000013.1, read on the forward strand.
GGGTTCTGCGGGTCCGGCTGGGTCTGTTGTCCGTCCTGCGAGTCTGGGGGACGGATGACAACCACCTGCTCGTCCTGGCCGTTGCCGTCCTGGCCCGCATCGGCCCGACGGGCGTCTTTGAGATTGCGAAACTCCTCGATCTTCTGGTCGCGCAGTGAGCGGCTGATCCGGCCGGAGAACCAGACCTCCCCGTCATCGAACTGCAGGTGCAGCGAGGGGTAGAGATACAGGTAACTCGCCACCGCGACCAAGGCGATCAGCACCACCGCCCCGACGATCGTGACCACAAAGGCCCCCTTCCCCGGTTTGCGGCGGTTTCGCGGATGGCGATGGATCACCGCCTTGTCCCGGGCCGCCGGCTCGGGCCGCTTCTGTGCGGCGGGCTGCTCCTGCCCGGCCCCGCCCGGGCCGGGCGACTGCGACTTGGTCGAAGCGACGAAGATGCTCTGGCAGTGCTTGCACTTGAGCTTGGCCTTGGTAATCTCGTGGGGCAGGTGGAGGGTCTTGTGGCAGTGGGGACATTGCAGTTGAGCCATGGTGTTCTCCGTTGGAAGGCGGGACCCATCCAGTGTACAGGCAGCAGCCCGGTGCTGGAAAGTCCAAACCTTGCAGCCCTCGCCGTGGCGACGTACGATCCGGCGGGGCAGGAAACAAGGAGTCTTCATGAGCGTCGCTGTCCTGGCCGGGCTGATCCCCGACCAGATAGAGAATCTGACGGTCTTCCTGATCATCGGTTCGGTCTCGGCCCTGGTTTTCTCCATGGCCAAGAGCGGCTTCGGCGGCGGCCTGGGCCTGCTGGCCGTGCCGTTGATGATATACGCTTGCGCTGGCAACACCCAGTTCGCACTGGGCCTGATGCTGCCCCTGCTGATCGCCGCCGACTACGTGGCCGTGCTCAGCTGGTGGCGAACATGGCAGTGGAAGATCGTCCTGCGACTCCTGCCCGGCTCGGCAGTCGGCATCGCCGCAGCCTGGGCGAGCATCCTCCTGCTGCGAAACACCCTCGGACACACCGGCCACGAAACCACAGACGCGGTGCTCAAGATAGGCGTCGGGGCCATCGCACTGCTGTTCGTCACCCTCCGGCTGATCCGCTATCTCCGCAAAGCAGAACTGGTCTTCAGGCCCGTAACATGGCAGACCCTCCTGGCCGGAACCTCGGCCGGCTACACCTCCACGCTCGCCCATGCCGCCGGACCCATCGCCACGATGTACCTCCTGCCCCAGCCGATCAGCAAACAGCAGTTTGTGGCCACCTCAGCGCTGTTCTTCTGGACCGTCAACCAGCTCAAACTCATCCCCTACTTCCACCTCGGCAACATCCGCACCGAGACGTTCGGGGCCCTGGTCCTGCTGATCCCCGCGATTATCGTCGGCGCCCTGCTGGGCAGTTTCCTGCACAAACGCCTCAAAACCACCCAGTTTACCGGCGTAATCTACACCCTGCTGACCGTCGCCGGCGTCGACCTGGTCCGAAAGGGAATCACCGCACTGGCAGCCAGCTGACCGTATGGCCGATAAGAATTCACTGATTTTCTTGCATTGGCCTTGCCGAATTGAGTATGGATCACGTATCTGAAGTCGGGCACGCCGCTTGGGTAGAAAGGACCTGATCGATGCTTAGACGATTCCGTGGGATGTTCTTCGTAGCGATGGGACTCGTAGCCGCCAACGTCGGCTGCGACAAGAAACTCGTCGTCGCCCAGTATCCGGGCTTCTACACGCCGGATCTGAAAGTCGTGGCCATCGCGCCGTTCGAAAACCTCACCGACAACCCCAACGCCGGACGGGCCGTCTCCGACCAGCTCGCCGCAAGGCTCATGCACAACGGAACCTACCAGGTGCTCGACCGCGCTCGGCTCAACGAGCTGATGAACGAGCAGGACCTGATGACCCTCCGCGGCGAGACGCCCCCCGGCCTCGACAGGCTCCAGGGCACCGCCCAGGCGATCCTCGTCGGTTCGGTCACCGCCTACTCCCGGACCAACACCCGCCCCGAGTCCCGTCGCGACCCCGTCCCCAGAGTCGACCGCAACGGCAACCCCTATACCGACTACGTCACATGGACCTACGTCAAGAACGAGGGCATCGTCCAGTGCAGCGCCCAACTGCTGCGGATCCCCGACGGAAAACCCATCTACGGAACCGGTAGCGTCACCGGGCGAATGACCAGCGAATCCACCCCGCCGCCGCAACAGGCCGCTCCCGCCATGGACCCCAACGCCTGCCTCGCAGAAGCCAACAGGCAGGCCGTCGAACAACTTACCGAACACTTCGCCGTCGTCCAGAAGGAAATCAAGGTCGACAAAGACGCTCTCATCACCGCCGCCTCCCCCGACAGCCGGGCCGAGAAAAGCGACAAGTTCTTCGCCGATTCGCCCATCTTCATCGTCGTCCGCCTGCCCGACGCCGCCGCACGCAATACCTTCGAACTCGTCGTCTCCAACCGCGATACCAAGCAGAACCTCTGCGAGTACCGCATGCTCTGGAACGCCGGCAACCTCATCACCGGCCAGTACATCGAAATCCCGCCAGGCCAACTGCCCCCGGGCAAATACGAAATCAAACTCTACAGCAAGTACCAGCAGAAACACGCCCTGGATACCAAGTTCGAAATCGAGCCCGTCGCCAGGAACACCCAGCAGGCCTCTCTCCGCGAACGACCCACCCAACTGCCCCACATCTCCGGAGGCTGAGGCGGCCAGGATTGCCCGGACTGATGGACAGTCCACAAGACCCACCAACCCGCAACAAC
>JBKHDI010000014.1:0-62715 GCA_046541415.1 Phycisphaerae bacterium
CGCTCCGGGCACGGCTCGGCCTGTTCGTCCATCCTGGGCCATGCTCCGGGCCGTGTTGGTCCTCGCTGTGGGCTGCTGGCGCTGTCCCTGCTGGTCGATCCCCGGGCCTGTCGGTCTGCGGTCGGCCTCTCTCGGGATCGTCGCTCTGGTGGCGTCCTGCTGCTGGGTGTTCATCGCTCTGGTGGCTGTCTGGCGGTCGATCTTGGCGCGGGTAGCGCCGTGGTAGTATCGGCCTGGCTGTTGTCTCTGTTCAGCCGTCATGCCGCTTGCGGTGGTCGCTGCCGGGCTCTGCTGGTCGGTCCTCATCGCTGGGCCTCCGGTACCTGCTGGCGAACCGTGGCCAGAATCTCGGCCTGGACGGCCTCGGGCAGGTCGGGCCAGGCCTGGACGATCAGGGCAAGTTCGGGCGGGAGTTGGGCCAAATCGGCCGGAAGTGCAGCGCCTGGTGCAGCGCCGGATTCCCCCATGATCTGTAAGATACTGTTTTTACAGTGCGTTACACGATCCAGTTCGGCCCTCCGTGGGGTCATGCAAAGCAAGCCTCGATGCAACGTCGGGGCTTGCTTTTTTTTATTCTCTCCCTCGGCTCGGGCCGATCTGAACAGGGGCCCTGGACCGATTGCGTCAGGGACGGGGGGCTGTATAATGGAACCCAATATTCGGACCAACTGATTCGGGTGAGCCGGTGAAGCCGTACCCTGCACAACTTGCCGTTCTGGCCTGCCTTGGGGCGATCTGCCTGTCGGCGGCCGCCCAGGACGCAGGACCCGACCAGGACCAACAAGCCCCTGCCACCGGCGAGGCGGTCCTGCTGTTCTACGACAACCGGATCGAGCAGGCCGTCTCCACCATCACCCGTACCGACGACCTGGCCCTGGCGGGCGAGATGACCAACACCGCCATGCTCGAACAGACCCCCCTGGAATTGCGAAAGGCCCTGCTGGTCCGCTCGACCGAGCTGGCGATGAAAGATCGGCGCGGCTACGACCAGGCCGAAAGATCCGCCCGGCTGCTCGTCCAGGCCGAAGCGTCCCCCGGCGGCGAGGGAGACCGCCTGCTGACCGAGGTGCTCGAGCTGGCCCTGCGGGCGGCAGATTCGCTGACACGGAAACAGGCGGCGACCAAGCTGGCCAGGCAGTACATCCGTCATGGGCGGGCGATGGCCGAGGCGAAGGACCCCGCCGGGGCGATCCGCCTGTACCGCAAGGCCCAGGGCCTGACCACGCTGGCCGGCGACGAGGTAACCAGCAGCGTCCGGACCCACCTGGGCGAGGCGGCCTGGCTGCAGGGCGTGCTGAATCGCTCGAACATGTTGACCCGCCAGTTGGAGCAGTCCCCCGACGACATGTCGCTTCGCAGGCGGCTGGTCCTGCTGACACTGCTGGAGATGGGCGATCCGTCCAAGGCGGTGGAGATCTGGCAGGGTGGTCCCGACCCTGCCCTGTCGACCTACCTGCCCCTGGCAGCCAGGGACGCAGGCCAGCTTGCACCCATGGCCTGCCTCGAGCTGGCCCGGTGGTACCGCAGCCTGGGCCAGTCGGGCAGCCAACAGGCCCGCGACCTGGCGATGGACAAGGCCCTGTCGTACTACGACCTGTTTCTCGACAAGCACAAGGCCCAGGACGCCCCCCACATCCAGGCCATCCAGGAGCGGGACGAACTCTACGAGAAGCTCGTGCAGGGGATGGCCCTGTCCTTGGTGCTCTGGAACCAGCACAACGGCACGCACAACGACCGCGGAACCCTGAGCGTCAACGTCCTGCTGTACCACAAGGGCAGGCTTGTCCACCGGGCTGAGAGCATCGACCTGCAGTGGAAGGCCGGACAGGACGTCAAAAACACCATCGCCCTGCCACCCCGCCCGTGCGACCGAATCCGCATCGAGGTGACCAAGTTCCACAACGTCGGCGGCGGGCTGGCCGAGATCCAGCTGTTCCGGGGTCGCGACGACCTGGCCGCCGGCCAGCCGGCCCGTGCCTCGGCGGCCTACAGCCCGATCTACTCGGCCGGGCGAGTCACCGACGGCGTGACCAGTTCGGCCCGCGGAGGCCACGGATACTGGCTGCTGCCGGACCGCAGGACCGGCTGGGTCGAAGTGGACCTCAAACAGCCCTGAGCACGCTGCCGGGCCCGTGGCAAGGCGGCCTGCTAGTCGGCCAGTTCCTGGCCCAGCTGCTCGATCAGCGCTTCACGGCGCTTGAGGATCTTCTCGACCAGTTCTTCGGGCAGATCATCCGCCGGGTAGAACACCTCCACGTTGCCCTCGCTGGTGGGGATCGAAACCTTCAGGAAGAACGGGGGCCTTTTGCGCCGGGGAGTGTCGGACTCGGCCCGGGCCTGCTGCTTGAGAAACTCCGACGCCTCGACGGCCACGCCCTTGGCCGTGGGCGTGAAGACCAGGCCGGTCGCCCCGGAGATCACTTTCAGCGCCTGCTCGACCGTCACGTCGTTCATCCGCAGGCTGACGCTGTCGCGGGTCGACTCGGGCAGGAGGGCGAAGACACCCGGCTGGGGGTCCATCTCCACCCGGGCCGCGTCGGTCAACTGGCGCAGTACGTCGATGAGCTTGCGTCCCTGGGCCTCGATGCTCGTGCGTGTCTGGAGCTGTCGGTGGATCTGCTTTTCCATCGGCAGGACGACGATGGCATCGCCTGCAAGATACCAGGTCGCGCCGTGGCCGTGGCAGGCCATGTCCAGCCAGTCGCTGGTCGGGCCTGGCAACTTGAACTCCGCCCGACGGAACGCGTCCTGCCGGGGGACCTCCAGGTGCCACATCATCGCCAGTGACTCGACGCCGGTAGCCTTGCGTAGCTGCTGGATCGGGTCGCCGGCCTTTTCGCTGGGCTCCAGCCGCGTGGTGTGCAGCTTGGCCAGCAACTGCAGTTCGTCGAAACTGGGCCTGCGGCTCATCCGGTACAGCGATGGCGTGGGAACGATGGCGATCTTGCCGTCCTGGATCTTCCAGGTCAGGGCCTGGCTGGCCAGCAGCTGGTCCAGGGCGTCGCGGAGGCGGACGTTCTTGAACTTCACGTCCAGGTTGGTCTGGCTGCCGTAAGGCAGGAAGTCCAGCGTGTCGGCCGGGAGCTCAAAACGCAGGCCCGCCTCGTCGCCCAGGCTGGAGAACACGCCTTCGATGGGCATGTTCTCGACCGAGAACTGGATGGTCTTGTCCAGCTGTTTCTGGATCTGTGCCTCGGTGATATCCTGGGCCGAGGCGAAGGCAGTTACGGCCAGCAGGGCCAGGATGGTGCGTTGGATTTTCATATTCGGTCTGTCTCCGGGAATCAGGTTCCTGCCTGGATGCATGGGTTTCTGGTTCTGCTCTGCTCGTCTAGAGCGGGTAGTACTCTTCGGGCCTCGGCGAGGGCGACCGGGCCGGACGTCCTGTCGAGAACATCACCGTGCCCTGGGGCAACGCGCCGGGCGAGTCGCTGTAGTCCGGGGCGAGGGGCATCTGCTCGAAATCGATCTCGCGTCGCGTCGAGACGCGGACGGTGGAGGCCCGGGCGGATTCAGCCCCTCCTGCCGCCGGCGTCCGCAAACGAACCTGCACGACAGGCTGACTTCTGACCACGACGTCCTGGAACATCGTGTTGAGGATGATCGAAACGCCCAGGACGACCAAGGCCGCGGCGGCCAGGCCCCCCAGCCACAGGCGCAGCGGGCCGAACCGCCGGCGCCTGGCGGGCCCGTCCAGCAGGACGCGCCGCTCCAGCCGGGCCATGATCTCCTGGCGCTGCTGATCGAGCGTGTCCTGGTCGACGGGGATCTCGGGCAACTGCTCGAGGTGTTCGTCCAGGGCGCGGTAGAGTCGGACCTGCTCGGCCAGTTCAGGCTTTCGCCCGAGCAGGCTTTCAAGCTGCCCGTCACCGGCATCGAGGAGTTCCACCAGTCGGAATTCCGGGTCGGATTTATCGAATCGCTCTTTCATCTCTCACCTACAGGTACTGCTGGAGCTCATCTTTGAGCTTCTTGCGGGCTGTGAAAACGTGCCACTTGACCGCCTCTACGCTGATACCCATAATCTCGGCGACTTCCTTCTGGGGCATCTTCTGGAGGCTGAACAACACCAGGGCCTGCTGCTGTTTCTCGGGCAGCTGTTCGATCTTCTCGGCAATCAGGCCCCGAAGCTCCTGCCCGGTAACCTGCTGGTCCGGCTGGGCCTGTGACGAGTCGGGCAGGTTGATTTCGTTTCGGCCCGAGTCGGGGTTCTCGATGTCCAGGCTTGCGGTTTTTCGCAGGGCCCGCGACCGCCTCCGATTCAGCGACAGGTTGCTGACGATCCGCAACAGCCAACTGCCGAAGCGGTCGTGGTTGTGCAGGGAATCCAGTTTGTCATATGCCTTCAACATCGCGTCCTGGGAAATCTCCAGAGCGTCTTCGCGGTTGTTCAGCTTTCGATATGCAACGGCCACTGCCTGCCTCTGGTATCGTCGGACCAGTTCGTCAAAGGCCGACAATTCGCCCCGCAACACGGCCTTGACCAGGTCGCCGTCGGAGGTCGATGTACTGTCGCGAGCAGGTTGGGCCATCAGAACAGACACCCTCCACCAGGCCCGGTTAGGCCCGGAAGGCTACAAAATTCAGATCCTTACCCCTGCAGAGTACACACTTTGCCCGCCGGTGTCGAGGTTGCAGCCCTGCCAGGCGTCCCGGGCGAGGCCAGAGGCGATTGTCCCGTCCGAAATCGCAAACACAAAACTTGGTTCCCTCGACAGTTAACGATCAGGCGGGCCCGCAGATCAGGAAAAACTGCAATAGAAGTCTTCTCCATGCTACAATAAGGCAGATCAAGATTGCCGCCGGCTGTTTGCGGCTCGTTGCGTCTCCCCCTGCGCAACGGCCCGATAGCTGGCGGCTTTTTTTCTCCAACGGCCCGGCCTGGGCGATTTGCCTGGCCGGGGTCCCGCCCGGGGCCTATGATCCTGCCATGAATCCTGCCAACCCACATGTTGCGATCGTCTCGCTGGGCTGCCCGAAGAACCTCGTCGACAGCGAGCGTCTCTCGGCGATCATGGCCGAGGCAGGCTGCATCGTCGGCGCCCCTGCCGACGATGCCGACGTGATCGTCATCAACACGTGCGGCTTTCTGCAGGCCGCCCGGGCCGAGTCGCTCGACATCATCTCCCAGGCCGTCCAGCTCAAGTCCACCGCCCGGGCCCGCCGGGTTATCGTCGCCGGCTGCCTGGTCAACCGTGACGGGCCGAACCTGCTGACAGAAACCGGCGTGGACGCGATCATCGGCGTCCACGACCGCCGGAAGATCCTCGATGCGATCTTCGCCGAAGGCCCCGAGGTGCATATCTCCGCCCCGGGCCCGGCCGCCAGCGACGCCGGGCGACTCCGCCTGACGGCCCCGCACACCGCCTTTCTGCGGATCGCCGAAGGCTGCAGCCGCAACTGCACGTTCTGCACGATCCCGTCGATCCGGGGCCCCTACCGCTCCAAGCATCCCGACGCCATCTGCGACGAAGCCCGCGAACTGATCGGCGACGGGGCCATCGAACTGAACGTCATCGCCCAGGACACCACCAGCTACGGCTGCGACCTGGACGACGGGGTCGACCTGGCCGATCTGCTGGGGCGCCTGGACCGCCTGGACGGCGTGGAGTGGATCCGCCTGCTCTACACCTACCCGCTGCGGTTCGACCGGAAGCTCATCGACACCATGGCCGCCGCCGAGCACGTCGTGCCCTACATCGACATGCCTTTACAGCACATCGACGGCGAGATCCTCCGACGCATGGGCCGGGCTGTCGGGTCCGACCAGGTCCGCGATCTGCTCGAAGCGATCCGCCGGGCCATGCCCGCAATCTCCATCCGCACGACCTTCATCGTCGGCTTTCCGGGCGAGACCGAGGCCCAGTTCCAGCACCTGTTGGACTTCGTCGCCGACAGCTGCTTCGAGGCGATGGGCGCGTTTGCCTATTCTCCCGAGCCGGGCACGCCCGCAGCCACCATGCCCGACCAGATCCCCGAGCAGGTCAAGCAGAAGCGGCTGGAGGCGATCATGTCCCTCCAGCAGGAGATCTCCCTGCAGGTCAACCAGGCCCGCCTCGGCAGTGAGCTGGACGTGCTGGTCGACGGGACCGACGAGCAGGGCGCCTGTTTCGGCCGTCACGGCGGGCAGGCCCCCGACATCGACGGGATCTGCTACCTCGACCCGCCGGCCGAGCCGGGCAGCCTGGTCCGCGGCAAGGTCGTCGGCGCCGACGAGTACGACCTGCACATCGAACCGACGGCAACAATTCGCCCGGCCGGATAGATCTCCGCTGGCCCCCCGGGCCCGGAGAGGATATGATTCAGCCTCGTTTCGCACGCTGCACCCAACGGGACCCGACCAGCAGATGATCTGGAACCTGCCGAACAAACTGACTCTCTCGCGATTGGCGCTGGCCTTTGTGTTCTTCGTCCTGCTGGGCCTGTACGACCAGGCCGCCGAGACCGGGCCCTGGCTGCTGCTGGCAGCGATGGTGCTCTACGTCGTCTCGGGCCTGACCGACGTGGCCGACGGCTACGTCGCCCGCAAGTACAACCTGGTCACGCCGTTCGGGCGGATGGTCGACCCGTTCGTCGACAAGGTCCTTGTAGTCGGGGCGTTTACCATGCTGACCGGGGCGAATTTTGCCGCGCCCGACGCCTCTTTCAACGGCCCCATGCCCGGCTGGGTCACCGGCGGGATGCTCACCGGCGTCCAGGCCTGGATGGTCGTGGTGATCCTCTCGCGGGAGTTCGCCGTCACGGCCATCCGCGGCTACAGCGAGTCGCTGGGCCTGGCCTTCCCGGCCATGCCGGCCGGGAAACTCAAGATGTTCGCCCAGTCGGTGGCCATCTGCACCGTTCTGATCCAGGTCGCCTTCCTGCCCCTGCGGCCCTGGGCGATCTGGACACGTACGATCACGGTCTGGCTGGCCGTGGCGATGACCGTAATCAGTGCTGCCTCTTATGTGAAACAGACCGTCAAGTTGATGCGAGATGAACCGAAAGACTAAGATCTGGCTGGCCAGCGGCCTGTACACCGGCTACTTGCGTCCGGCCCCGGGCACGTGGGGATCGGGGGTGATCGTTCTGGCGTTTCTGGGGGCGTTGTGGCTCAGCGGCGGGATGGGGTGGCTGGTCTCGACGATGATGGGGCTGATCTCGGGCGCCTCGGCCCTGGGCTGCGTGATGCTCGGACGGTTCGTGGAGAACGAGTTCGGCCGCAAGGACCCCAGCTTCTGCACCATCGATGAATTTGCCGGCCAGGGCCTGACCTACGTCGCCCTTCCCCTCTCGGGCAGTTGGCTGGGCAGCCAGGCGGGCGACTGGCTGCTGGTGGCGACTCTGGGATTCGTGATTTTCCGGGTGATGGACATCTTCAAGCCATTCCCCGCCCGGAGGCTGGAAAAGCTGCCCCACGGCTGGGGCGTGGCCTTTGACGACCTTTTCGCGGGCCTGTACGCCAACCTCACTTGCCAGCTGATTCTCCGGCTGGGACTGCAGATGTCTTGACCGACCGCAGGGGTCTGGTCTCGACGATGGCAGCCCCGGCAAGACCCAGCAGGGCGAAGAGGAAGAACGACCAGGCGACCTGTCCGACCAGGTGGCCGGTGAAGGTGGCCTCTTCGGGCAGGGCCTCCTGCACGTCGGCAGCCCACAGCCAGACGGTCAGCACCGCCAGGGCCAGGCCGTTGAGCACGCCCACCGCAGCACCGACTCCGGCCGCCAGGGCCATCCTTCGCCCCGCCGAGATCGGGCCGGCCAGAAGGCCTGTCAGAACCCCCACGATCAGCGGCGTGACCACCACAGCCGGCCAGAGCGTCTCCAGCGTGCCGTAGCGCCCGGCCAGTTGCCACAGACCCACCGCAGCGGCGACCATCGCACCGGCGGCCAGCAGCACGATCGCGCCGATCATCACCCACTGGGCCCGGCTGCCCTGTCGCAGTTCGCTTCGCTGGCGAATGCGCCGGCGCACCGTCAGTGGATAGTTGTAGAACCCGTCGAAGGCCCAGTGCTCCAGCAGCGCCCCGCGCTCGCCGAAAACGGGCACAATGTTGACCGCACCGGTCGCCCAGTGGGCGGCCATGAACCGCGCCAACGCCGGGTAGCGGTAGGCCATCTGGATCGGGAACGCCAGGTACCCCACGTACTTGAAAAAGCCCAGAAAGACCGCGATGTTGTAGTCCTTGAAGTTCCGTTCGCGGATGACCAGGTAGACCACGTACAGCCCGCGGACGAACGAACCGGGAGAGATCGGCACGACCGCCACCACCGCCAGCGAGGCGCCCGAGAGGGCGACGATCTCGCTCCAGTTCAGGCCTCGCTGCACGCCGATCCAGATTGCGATCGCAATCGCCACCATCTGCGAGACCGGAAGGGTCAGCACGTGAACGGCCAGGGCCTTGAGATACTTCTGGATGAACGGTTCCTTGATCTGCGAGAGAATCGCTTCGGCGTCCGCATCGTCCAGGATGTGCCTCTTCCGCCCATCCTCGACCATCTCGCGGAGCCACTGCTCGCGGGCTTCGGCGTTGAAGTACAACCGCAGCGGACGGACGAAGATGAAGGCAGCGAGGTCCTTCGCATACGTCGCGTCGGTCAGCAGGCGATGCAGGAAGATCGGCAGGATCGAAAGCGGGATATGCAGCAGGGCCCGGACGGGTTGGCCTGCCAGTCGGACGGCCCGATCCGGGGTGATCCGCCCGGCCCGCATCCACCCGACGAGGCGTTCGATGGTCCGCCCGCGCAGGGCTCGGAGGAGGTAGAGCGGGTTGAGCAACTTCAGCCAGTGACTGCGCAGGTCGCCCCGCCCGAGCATGTCCCGCAGCCATCGCCCCAGCAGCCCCCCACCGGCGGCGATGCCCGCCACGGCCGTCAAGCTCGCTTCCAGAGGCCAGGCGGGTTGGGCCCAGCCCGCGGCCAGCCAGCCGACCGCGCGGACCAGCCAGGTCGCCCCGCCGACGGCCAGGACTGCCGCCCCGCCCAGCAGCGCCCACAGGGACACCACGCAGATCAGCGTAAAGCCCAGCGTCGCCAGGCGACTGTTCTTCAGCAGACCGGCGGTCTTCTCATCGGCCAGGCCCCGAACGCGGTAGCCCTCGGCGGCCGAGTCGATCATCGTCTTCCATAGCCGTCCGCTGCTCAGCAGGCGGATGTGGTTGTGTGTAATATCGGGCATGGAGTCGCGGTAGATCCGCTCGTTCTCTTTCAGCTGCTCCAGGGCCCCTGCCATCCCCTCGAAGGTCTCCGGGTGCGCGGCGACGAACCTGTCGAGCTTCGCCAGGTTCGGGCGGTCGAACTGCACCAGGCTGCCGCGGAGCAGGCCCTTGACGATCAGGGGCACGTCGCCGGGACTCATCGGCAGAAACGGCAGCAGGGCCAGGCCCGCCCGGAAGTCCACCGCCGTCAGGCCCGCCCTGGGGTTCTCCTCGCTGTCGGTCCGCTTGAGGCAGTTGGGCTGGGATTTGCACGTCCACCATTGGTACTGGCGGGCCAGCTCGGGCGCCCCCATCTCGTGGAGCATCTCGACGATGCCGTCCATGAACGCCTTCTTGGACCGATACTCCGGCGAGCCGAGGTCGGTGTCGTCCTGGCCGGGCCTCCAGCGACGCCGGCTCTCGAGGTGGTCGTCGACCTCGTACCGCCAGGTGCGTCCCTCGATCCATTCGCTGATCTCGCCGCAGGCGCCGATGGTCGTGTCGACGAAGGTCGCGTGGATGTCGGTCACCGCCCGTGGCGTGCCGAATCTCTCCGCGGCCGCTGCCCGAATGAACTTCTGCCACAGCGCCCCTGCCCGGGCGGCCGCGGGATTGACGGAGATCGTAAACGGCCCCTGGAAACCGACCGCGTACACCGCGTCGCGGAAAATCTCCGCCAAACGCGACGGCGGACGGAGGATCTTCATCGCGTAGAGTCCGCCGACGGTCAGCTCGCCCAGCGGCTGGTCCGATTCGATCGACTCGATCCGGACGCGGTAGACCTGCCCGGCGAAACCGCCGCCGACGAACTTGTCGACCACCAGCTCGACGCGGCCTGCCGCGTCGGGCCAGACCGCGCGCACGTCATATACAAGGCGCGTGCCCGGTTCGTAGCGTTCGGTCTTCATCGGCCGGGCCAGCGAGAGCTCGGAGAAAATCCCCGATAGCTTCTCGACCGCCTGGGCCTGGGTCAGTTCTGTCACCGCGAACTCCTGAAGGTATGTTCATACCGTTGTTTGCTTATCGGCGATCGGGGCTGGGCTCTCCAGAAAGCCCGGGCCAATTCCAGATCCCACAAGACATTATTGCCCTGCCCGACCGGCCATGCCACAATAGCGTCCCATGGATGCTAAGCAAACCGGCAAACCGGAAGCCAACGAAATCCTGGCAAACGCCCCGCGTGCGGTGCTGGTTTCGGGCCCCGCCTCTGCGGGCAAATCCCGCCTGGTGCGGGACCTGGCCCGACTGACCACCGACGCCATCGGCCGCTGCGGCTGCCTGATCCTCGCACCCAACCACCCCGCCGCAGAAGACATCCGCAACCGGATGCTGGAAGAATCCGACCGCCAGGCCATCGTCGCCCCGCCGGTGATGACGTTCTCCCAGCTGGCCGGGCAGATCCTCTCCCGCCAGGCCGACCCGCCGCTTGCGCTCTCGGCCCTGCAGCGACACGTGCTGCTGCAGGACCTGGTCGATTCCCTGCTGGCCGAGGGCAAACTGGCGCGGTTGGCCGCCTCGGCCCGGACACCCGGTTTCGTCGGCGCCATGGGCCGTTCGATCGCCGAACTCAAGCGGGCCGCAATCGCCCCGGAAGCCCTGGCCGGGGTGTTGGGCCAAGCCGGACCGGCAGGGGTTGAGCTGCTGACGATCTACCAGGCCTACCAGCAGGCCCTGCTGGCCGGAAACCTCGTGGACACCGAGGGGCGGATGTGGCTGGCCCGCGACGAACTGCTCAACCGCGACCAGGCCGGACTTGCCCTGCTGGAAATGGACCTCCGCTGCATCGCCGTCGACGGATTCTCGACCTTCAGCCCCACACAGCTGGAGATCCTCCAACTGCTCTCGGGGGCCATCCAGCCGGTGGTCATCACCCTCTGCTGCAGCAGCGAAGACCGCAGGGGCAAGATGTGGCAGTGGACTCGACGGACCCGCGATGCACTGCTTGCCACCTTCGGCGACCAGATCCAGCAGGTCCAGCTGCCTCCGCGTCCGGCCCCGCTGGGGCCCGTCTGGGAGCGGATCTTCGACCCTCTCGCCCAGCCGATGCACCTGGTCCAGGGCGTGGCGTTCATCGAGGCGCCCGATCCCGAGGCCGAGTACCGCCAGGTGGCCCGGCGCGTCAAGCGTCTGCTGCTGGACGGCGCCCCTGCCGGCTCGATCGCCATCCTCGCCCGGAACCTGACGCCCCACCTGCCCCTGCTGGACGACATCCTGGTCGAGCACGAGATCCCCGTCGCCTCGCGCCCGATCAAGCTGACAGACGTGCCGATCGTGCGGTTCGTGCTGCGCGTAGCCCAACTGGCGCCCGAGCTGGCCGGGGCGGACGTGCTGGCCGTGATCCGCAGCAGCTACTTCCTGCCCGACGCGCTGGGTCCGTTCGGCCCGGCCGATGTGGCGGTCGCCGAGATGCTCATTCGCGAGGGCAATGTCCTGGGTGGCGCCGAGGCCTATCAGCAGGCGGCCGACCTGGTCTGGCAGCGGCTTGCTTCGGCCAGGCCCGAGACCGAGACCGACCTGCCGGCGACCGTCCGCCTCGGCGCCCTGCACGTCGATGCCGCCGCGACAGGCCGGGCCGTGGACATGCTTTCGGCCCTGTTCGAGTTGGCCCGGCGCGCCGTCGAGGGGGACCTCCAGACCGTGGTCGAAGCGCTTCAGCTGGCCCGGGCGGCGGTCGACCCGGACGCACCGGCCCGGACCGCGCGCGACCTGCAGAGCCTCGAGGCCCTCCGATCCGCCTGCCGCTGGATCTCGCCCGATACGCCGATTGCCGATCGGGTCGAGTGCCTCGCCCAGGTCCAGCTGCCCGGTCCCGGCGGTGCGGCGATGGTCGACGTGCTGGACCTGCTCGACGCCCGTTCGCTGCGCTATGAACACGTCTTTCTGATCGGCTGCAACGACGGGCTGCTGCCACAGAGCCCCCCTGCCCGGCCGATTATCACCGAAGCCCAACGCGCCGACTGGGTCCGCCGCGGCGTGGTGCTCGACAGTCGCGAAGACCTGACAGGCCAGGAGATGCTCCTGATGTACCAGGCCGTCAGCCGCGCCGACAGTCGCCTGACCGTCAGCTACAGCATGGGCGAGTGCGGACCGGCCTCGGCCAGTCCGTACCTGCTGGCCCTGGCCGAAACGCTGGGCGGGATAAATTCGCACACGGTCGGCTCGAACACCACGCAGATCCCGGCCGGACAGTTCCTGCCCCCTGCCTGCGAACTGGCCAGCCGCCGCGAGGCCCGAATCGCCGCGGTGGCAGGGCTGTTCCAGCCCCATCACGATCCACAGCACAAGGCCCTGGGCTGGCTGGCAGGCTCGCAGCAGAGGCACATCGACCAGGTCAGCCGGGGCCTCTGGGCCCGCTACCGTCGCTGGCTGCCGGGCCCGTGCGACAGCTTCGACGGGCGGATCAGCCAACCGGACCTGCTGGCGGAACTGGGGCGGCGATTCCCGCACAAGACCGTTTTCTCCGCCTCGCAGCTGAACCGCTTCGTCCAGTGCCCGTGGCAGTTCTTCGCCCAGTACGTCCTGAAGCTCAACCCCCTGCCCGAGGCCCAGCGTCTGCTGGAACCGGTCCACCGGGGCCTGTTCTGCCACGACGTGCTCTTCCGCGTCTTTGCCGCCCTGCGGGACCAGGCAAACGGGCCGATCGCCCTGGACCAGATGGACTGGGAGACTGTCGAGTCGACCCTGGACAGCGCCGTCCAGGCCGCCTCGCAGGCCTTCCTGCAGCAGGGTTGCCCGTATCCGGTGCTCTGGGAGATCCAGAAAAGCCAGCTGCACGCCGACCTGGCCGAGTACCTCCGCAAAGAGGCTGCCGACAGCTCGCTCCAGCCGACGCACCTGCACTTCGAGCTGGCCTTCGGGCTGGACAGCCCCGATGCCCTGGCCGCCAGCGACCCGGCCTCCCAGGCCCAGCCGGTCCAGATTGCCACCTCCGCCGGACCCGTGCGCCTGCGGGGCAAGATCGACCGGATCGACCGGGTCACCTTCGACGGCGTGGACGCCCTGGCGGTCGTCGACTACAAGACCGGCGCGGGGCCCGGTTCGACGGATGTCTTCCTCGGCCAGGACCTGCAGATCCCGCTCTATGCCGCGGCGGTTCAGCAGATCTTCGGCGAGACGATCTTCGGCGGCTCGATCCACCAGGTGCTCAAGGGCGCCAAACGCTGGTTCGCGCCGTTCCAGACGTTTCGCAAGAAGGCCCCCGACTGGCAGGGACTCAACGAACGCTTCGAGCAGACCATCCAGCGGTTGGGCGATGCGGTCGAACGAATGGCCGGGGGACGTTTCGACCTCTTCGACGGCGATTCCTGCAGCAGCTTCTGCCCGTTCAGCCAGATCTGCCAGCATTCGCCGGCCCGGAGGGACATCAAAGCCCGCGCCGGGTCCGGGAAGAACCAGGAGGCCGACGATGCCCAGTGACCTTCACCTGACGCCCGCCCAGCAGGCAGCCGGGGTCGACCGGATCGGCGAGAACATCGCCCTGATCAGCGGGGCCGGCTGCGGCAAGACGTTCGTTCTGGCCCGGCGGTTCGTCGAACTGCTCCAGTCCGACCGCCTCGGCGACCGCGGCCTGTCCGGGCTGGTGGCCGTGACCTTCACCCGCAAGGCGGCGATGGAGATGGCCCAGCGCGTCCGGAAGATGCTCACCGAACTGGCCACCGACGCCCAGGGCCCGCGGAAACAGCAGATCCTGACCTGGCTGGAACAGCTGCCCGAGGCGCGGATCGGCACGATCCACAGCTTCTGCAGCTCGATCCTTCGCAACCACGCCCTGGCTGCCGGTCTGGACCCGGACTTCAGCGTCCACAGCGACGACATGCTGACCGCGCGGCTGCGCCTCGAAGCGGCCGACAAGGCCGTCCTGTCCGCCGTCGAGGCCCAGCGGACCGACGTGGCCGACCTGCTCTCGCACGTGTCCTTCCCGGTCTTGGTCGAACAGGTCGAGACGCTGGTCGACAACCGCTGCCGCGTGGATCTGGAAGCCTTCACCGCTGGGCGGGAGATCTTCGACCGCTGGCGGGAGCAGATCGAACGGAACCGACAGTTGGCCGGGGAGAAACTCCGCAGCGACAAGACGCTGGGGCTGATGGTCGAACAGCTCAGGCGTTTTGCCGGGTTCGACCCGTCCGACAAGCTCGCTCGCCTGCTGGACTTCCAGCTGAGCCTGCTGGAGACGCTGATCGCCGACCCGGCCTCGCGCGTCCCGCAGACGTTCGAGGGCCTGAGAGACAAGCCCGGCCGGTTCGGTTCGGCCAAGGTCTGGGGCAGCAGTGAGACTGTCAAGCAGGTCCGGGACCTGCTGAAGGACACCTGCGCCAAGGCCCTGGAATATGCCGACGCCTTCGAGCAGCCAGGCCCGGCAGAGGCCCGCAACGCCGACGCCCTGGCTGCGGTGGTCCGCCTGGCCGTCCAGGCCGACAAACTCTACACCCAGGCCAAGCGGCGGCGGGGCATCCTGGACTTCGCCGACCTGCTCTACCGGACCGGGCGACTGCTGCAGGACAGGCCCGACGTAGCCAGGACCGTCGCCGACGGGATCGATCAGCTGCTGATCGACGAGTGTCAGGACACCGACGCCTTCCAGGTGCAGCTGCTGGAGACGCTCGCCCGACGCGGCGCCAAGGCCATGCCCCCCGGACGGCTTTTCATCGTCGGCGACCCGAAACAGAGCATCTACCGCTTCCGAGGCACGCAGCTGGAGGTCTTCGACGAACTTGTCTGCCGCTTCGGCCGCCAGAGGACCGAGACGCTGAACCGCTCGTTCCGCAGCCACCGCAACGCCGTCGAATTCGTCAACCACGTCTTCAGCCGCTCGATGGGCCCGGACTACACGCCGCTGGAAGCCCACCGCCAGGACGTGCCCCCCCACAGCTGCGTCGAGATCCTCCTGGCAGAGGGCCCCGACGGGCCGGTGGAGAACTCCCAGGAGGCCAGGAAGGCCCAGGCGACCGTGCTGGCCCAACGGATACGCCAGATGGTCCAGCAGCGCCAGCCGCTGGTCTGGGACCCCCAGGCCGGACAGTTCCGGCCCGTGCGATACCGCGACATCGCCATCCTCTTCAGCCGTATGACCGTCTCGCTGGAGTACGAGCAGGCCCTGGCCGCCGAGTCCGTGCCTTACTACGTCATCGCAGGCTCGGGCTTTTTGACCCGCCAGGAAATCCTCGACCTGCTCAACGCACTTCAGGCGATCGACAACCCCCACGATGACGTGGCCCTGATGGGCCTGCTCCGCTCAGCCCTGGTGGGCCTGGACGACAACGCACTGATGCGGATCGCCCTGGCCGCCGATCCGCCGTACGGGCCCGCCCTGGCCGATCCGGCCGTGACCGAGACGCTGGCCGAGCAACTCTGCGAGTACGACTTTGCGATCCTGACAGGCTGGCTGGGGCTGCTCCGGCGACTCCAGGGACGCAAGGATGCCCTGCGCATCGACCAGCTCATCCAGGAGGTGCTTGATTTCGCCCAGGGCGAGTCGGTCTACCTGACGGACTTCCACGGCAAGCAGGCGTTGGGCAACATCCGGCGGATGCAGGAGATGGCCCGGGCAGCTTCGCTGGACGGCCTGAGTCTGGCGGATTTCGTCCAGCAGGTACGCGACAGCCAGGTCGCCAATGACCGCTTCGAGCAGGCCCCGGTGTCCAGCGAGAACGACGATGTGGTCAGGCTGGTGACGATCCACAAGGCCAAGGGCCTGGAGTTCCCCGTCGTCTGCCTGCCGGACCTGAACCGCTGCCCGCAGAACTCGGTGGCCAAGCTGCTGATCCGCCGGGACTGGCAGCTGACCTACGACATGGGGCTGACGGATGAAACGGGCACTGCAATTTGCCCCTTGCCCCACCGCCTGGCCGCCGCGGCCGAGAAGGCCGACGCCGAGGCCGAGGACCTCCGCCAGCTGTACGTGGCGATCACGCGGATGAAGGACCACCTCGTGCTGGTCGGGGCCAACCAGCGGAACAAGGACGGCCAGTTCAAGTCGGGCAGCTATCTCCACCAGCTCGACAAGCTTCTGGGGCTGACCGACGCCCTGGAGGACGGCTGCGGCGAGATCCATTTCGGCGACGGCCCCGGTGCTGCGGCGGAGGTCCGCACCGTGGGCGCCACCCCGCCTGCCAGGTCGACAGGACGGACCAGCCGGGGCGAAGGCATCCTCAGCCGGGCCGATTCGCCCGCAGGCGTCCGGGACGCCATCGTCGCCTCAGCCCAGCCGGGCCCTGCCCCCGCAGCGGTCGGGCCCGTCGAGACAGGGGCGGGCAGCTGTCGGATTGCAGTGACAGCCCTGAACGACTTCGCCCTTTGCCCGCGACTGTTCCACTACCGGTACGAGCTGTCTCTGCCCCCGGTGGCATCTCGGGGCCCGGTTGCGGCCCCGGCCGGGCCGGTGGCCGGGCTGAACCCCCTGCAACTGGGCACGCTGCTGCACCGCTGCCTGGAGCTCTACGACCCGCACGCCCCGCGCGGCGCTGCCCAGTTGCTTGCCGCTGCTGTCGAGGGCCAGGCCGACCTGCCGACCGATCTGCGGGAGGTCCGCTGCCTGCTGGATGAGGTGCTCGAGATGGCCAGGACATCGGGCCTCTTCGAGACGATCGCCTCGGCCCGACAGGTGCTCCGGGAGCTGGATTTCGTCAATCGTCTCGGTCCGGGCTTGCTGCGAGGGCAGATCGACCTGCTGTTCCAGACGCCTGGGCGCCTCTGGCAGATCCTGGATTACAAGTCCGACCGGATTCAGCCCGGCCAGGGCGCCGAGCACGGCAGGAAGTACCAGCTGCAGCTGGCGGTGTACGCCCAGGCTGCCTCCCGGTTCCTCGGCGAGCCCATCGGGAGGACCGGGCTGTACTTCATGCGGACCGGCGAGTATGTGTGGTTCGACTGCAGCGGGTCGCAGCAGGCCGAGGCGATCGACCGGGCAGAGGGGTTGATTGAGCAGATCATGGCCTGCCGGCGTGATGGCTTTGGCGGCCCTGCCGAGGCGGGACGATGTGCCGGCTGCCCGTACGGTCCGATGTGTCCGGACCTGTCGTAACCCGCCGGCCGGTGCGGGTCAGTATTTCTTGATCCAGTCTTCCACCAGGGCCACGCGTTCATTGCGGGACATGGCCTGGTCGTAGCCTTCGAGCTTGGGCGCCAGCTGGGAGAGCAGGGAGATGATGACCTGCTCGGTGGCGGCCGAGGGGTTCTCGCCGGCCAGGTTGGTCCGCAGGAGCGAAAGCAGGGGCAGTACGGCCCGTTGGCCCAGGTCGATGATCTCGGCCTGGGCGGCGTTTCGGGCGGCTTCGTCGGCCGATTCGATCTGGCGGACGAGTTTGCCGATGCGTTCGGTGTCGACGGCGACCTGGTGTTTCCGCGCTTCTGCCAGGCGCGTCTGCAGCAGCGTCTGGCTGTCCGGGTCGAGGTTTTTGGCGAGTTTCTCCAGGGTCTGCGCGACGAGGTCGGCCAGGCTCTGCCAGTCCTTCTGCTGCTGCAACGCGTCGGTGCGTTCCAGGACCTGCTCGATCGCCTGGGCCAGCAGGGCCGGCTGATTCTGCTGGACGATGGTATCGACAACGGCGGGGTTGTTGGCCTCCAGCAGGGCGGCGACCCATCGCAGCCAGATCTGGTCGGCCAGGGGGTCGTTGCGGTCGGCGTAGGCTTGGTAGGCGGCGGTCAGGTGGGTCGCGGCCTCGGCGGCGCGTTTGCTGGCCAGGAGGTCTTCGGCCAGGGCCAGCTGGGCGGCGGGCAGTTGGTCGCTTCGCTGCTGGCGGAGTTTTTCGACCTGCAGTTGACGGATCTGGATTTTCAGGGCGGGCGCATCGTCGCGATCGCCCAGTTCGCCCAGGGCCTCTGCCAGCACGTCGGCGTCGGCCTTGCTGCAGACTCGCATGGCCACGTCCCAGGCTTGCTGTCGGACGGCGGCCTGGGCTTCGGTATCCGGGTCGGTTCGCCGGAGGATCACCCGCAGGTACCGCGTTGCGTCCAGGTCTCCCAGTGCGGCGATGGAGGCCTGTCTGACGCCGTGGTCGGCATCGGCGGCGTGGGGTTCGATGACTTCGGCCAGTTCGGCCTTTCCGAACGCGGTCAGGGCGAGCACCGCGGCTCGGCGGACGCGGGCCTGGGGATCTTTCAGCGATTCCTTGATTACCGGTACGAATCGCTCATCGGCGAGGGTTCCCATGGCCGTCAGCAGGGCCTCGCGGACGGTGACGGCGTTCTTGCTGCGGTCGTAGCGGCGGTAGACGGTCAGCAGGGAGCGGGCGGCCTCGTCGAGTCGTTCGGCGTCCAGGTCCTGGGCCGAGGCGATTCGGGACAGGGCCATTGCCGCGGAGGTCGCGACAGCTTCATCGGCCGAGGCGATGCGCGAGACGACAGCGGGGACGGCCTGGGATTCGCGCAGCTGGCCCAGGGCGTGGATGAGGTTCTGGACAACCACCGAGGCCGGCTCGACCTCCAGCCTGGCCAGCAGGGGTTCCAGGGCCTGCTTGTCGCCGAGGTGGGCGATGGCTTCTGCGGCGGCCTTGCGGACGGGCGTCTCGGGGTCTTCCAGCAGGGCGCGGATCTGGCTGCGCAGGTCCGGGCTGACAGGCCCGTTCTCGCTGACGCGCCGATCGACCAGGTCCAGGGCCACCAGGCGGATCTCCGCGACGGGGTCCTTGAGCATGGCCAGGAGCATCGGGTCCTGCTGGGCAGGCGGGGTGATCGCGTGCAGCCACCGGGCGGTGGCAGCCAGCTTGGCCCGGAGGCGTTCGTTTTCGGCCTCCAGTTCTTTTTTGGCCTGTGCGAGGTTCTCGGTCAGGCTGGCCAGCCACTCCTCGCGGTTCTTGGTCTTGTTGCGGGCCCACCACTTCTTCCACTCTTCGCGGTTCATCCCGCGCACGTTGGTCAACCCGGCCAGGGCCTCCTCTGCCGCGGCCTGCAGGGCGGGGTCCGGGTCGTCCAGCAGTCGGACCAGGCCGTCGACGGCGTCCTTTTCCAGGATACTCTGCAGGGCGATCAGGCTGGCCAGGCGTACCTGTCGATCCTGCTGGCGATCCAGGGCGATCTGCACCAGTCGCCGGGCGATCTGGGAGCCCTTGTAGGTCGCCAGGGCCCGAGCGGCCGGGGCGCGGGCCTCGGCCTGCTGGCCGGTCAGCATGCTCAGCAGCGGTTCGATGAAGGAGTCTTTGCCCAGCCCCACCCGGGAGATGGCCTCGGCGACCGCCACGCGGGCCCGCAGGTTCGATCCGTCTTCCAGGACGGCCTTGATGGCGGCCTCGGCCTGGGGGTAGTTCCGGGTCAGCAGGCCTTCGGCGGCTTCGCGTTTGGTTTCCGGCGAGCGCGCGGTATCGGCCAACTGGCCCGTCCAGATGCGGAAAAGCATCCTCTCGGCCTCTGGCAGAGAGTCGACGGCCGGTCCGTTGGCTGAGGCAGGAAGGCTCTGGAGCAGACATCCCACCGCAGCGGCAATCCATGCTGCTCGGTGCAGGGTCACGATGGGCCAATCCTTTCGGTGTAACAGAGACGAGGTCTCTGTCTATTTAATGCTACATAGTATGTATCGGTTCGCAGCAAGTGGAAATCTTACATGTTGTTACGCAACTTTTGCAGGAGAATGGGGCAAAATCCCCATTCCGGCGACACTTTTGTCTGACTTTTGGCCCCGAATAGCCACAGCGGCCCGGCGAAATCGACGATGACATCAGCGGAGAGACCTACCGGTGCGCCCCGTCCCAGCGCCTTTCGAACACATGAGATACGGACAGGCATGAGTCAGCCCCACCAGGCTATCGAGTTGCTGAGCAATCTCAGCGGAGAGATCCTCGCCGTCTCGGCCGGCGACGCGGCGGGCCTGGAGTCTATCCGCCGGACCCTCCAGGACGCTGCCGAGGCCCTGGGCCAGCAGAACTCGCACCTCAGCGACCTGCTCGGATCGGCCGGCAGGATCATCCAAAGGGCCCTGGAAGACAAACAGGCCTTGAGCGAATCGCAGCGGATGCTGGCTGCCAAGGCGATCGACCTGGTCTGCCAGCAGGCCGACCCGACCTGCAAGGCCCGACCCCGGCAGGTGGACCTGCTCGGTTCGCAGCTGGTTGCCTCCCTCGACGAAGCGAAGCGCCCCGGCTGCCTTGAGGCCCCGGCGTTTGGCGACTTCGACAAATCCGAACCGCGCAAGCAAGCCTCTGGCCCAGAACCCGTCCAGCGCGAAGATTGCCCCCCTTCCGGCGCGGAAGAAGCCGACGACACCTCCCTGCTGCGCGAGTACGTCGATGCGTCCCTGGAGCACCTGGCCAAGGCCGAAAACTGCCTGCTGAAGCTCGAGTCCAACCCCCACCAGGAAAACTACATCCACCAGGCCCTCCGGGCGTTCCACACGCTCAAGGGCTCCAGCGCGATGATGGGCTTTACGCCGATCGAACACATGTCGCACCTGGCCGAGAACCTGCTCAGCCAGGCCCGCAGCGGACAGATCGAAATCCGCGAGTCGCGCACCGACATCGCCCTGCAGGCCTGCGACGTGCTCCGCTCGCTGGTCCAGCAGACGACGACCCTGCAGCGTCAGCAGCGCCTGGAATGCCCGCACGGCTACGACCTCCTGGCCGGCCAACTGTCCCTGGCCAGTTGCGCCGACTGGGACGGCCCGGACAGTACCGGCCAGGCCTTGGCGTCGGAGGGGCCCCAGGTTCTGGGCGAGCAGGTCGACCGCCAGATGCTCGGGGAATTCACCCAGGAGTGCCTCAAACGCCTCACCCAGGCCCAGTCCGTGCTGCTGGACCAGGAAACCACCGCGGCGCCGGATCTCCAGGACGCCCAGGAGACGCTTCACGGGATCCAGCAAACCGCCGCCGTGCTGGAACTGGAGGAACTCCAGGCCTTCGCCGATGTCGTGGCCGCCTGGATCGACAGCATTATCGAACAAGACCAGCCCGTGCTCGATTCCCGCCTGGATATGACCATGGAAGCCCTGGATTCCATGCGACAGTTGCTGGACGCCTACAACCAGGCCGCCCGGACAGGGCAACTGGAGCTGCCCCCGCAGATCGGCCCGCTGAGCCAGGCCCTGCGCCCCGGCCCGGGCAACCCGCCCAGCCAGACCGAGCCCCGCGAGTCGATGCGCCTGGGCGAGATCCTCGTCGGCCGCGGACAGGTCCAGCCCGAACAGGTCGAGAAGGCCCTGGCCGACAACGCCACGGACATGCTCGGCAAGGTCCTGCTGCACCAGGGGGCCCAGGGCAAGGACGTAAGCTCCGCCCTGCGCGCCCAGCGACAGCTGAGCACCGGCTCGCCCTCGCCCCTGCCCGACAGCACGGTCCGGGTTTCGACCCAGCGGATGGACGAGCTGGTCAACCTGGTCGGCGAGCTGCTGGTGGCCCATTCGCTGGCCCAGCAGAGCCCCCTGCTTCAACGGCGGTTCGGGCGGTCCGCCTCGGGCAAGGCCCGCCGACGCAGATCGCAGGCCCGGCAGGACGACCTGCCCGTCCGCTCGGCCGAAACCGACAGCCTCCGCGAGTCGGTCGACCGCGCCGGGCCATTGCTGCGCGACCTGCACGACCTGGCCGTCTCGCTGCGAATGGTGCCGATGCGCGGCTTGTTCGAGAAGGCCCGCCGCATGACCCGCGACCTGGCCCGCAGGAGCGGCAAGTCGATCGACCTGCGCTGCATCGGCGAAGAGACGGAAATCGACCGCAACACCGTTGACCTGCTTTCCGACCCGCTGGTCCACCTGGTCCGCAATGCGGTCGATCACGGCATCGAGTCGGCGGATGTCCGATCGGCCGGGGGCAAGCCCCCCTCCGGTCAGCTTACGATGAAGGCCTGCCGCCTCGGCGCCAACGTCCTGCTTTCGCTGGAGGACGACGGCGCGGGGCTGGACCTGGACCGGATCCGCCAGAAGGCGGGCGCCTCGGGCCTGATCGCCGCCGATGCCTCTCTCAGCGACGCCGAAACGTCCAGCCTGATCTTCCATCCGGGCTTTACGACATCCGAGACCGTCGGCGGCGTCTCGGGGCGCGGGGTGGGGATGGACGTGGTCCGACGGAGCGTCGAGGCCCTGCACGGCCGCATCGACGTCTACTCCGAGCCGGGCAAGGGCACGCGGTTCGAGATCCGCCTGCCGATGACCACCGCCGTGGAAGATGCCCTCGTCATCCAGGTCTGCCGGCAGCGGTACCTCCTGCCTTCCTCTGACGTGGACCGGACGATCCGCATACAAGCCCACCAGATCAAATCCGTCGCCGGTGGTCGCCCGACGCTGCTGGTCCAGGACCGACCCGTGCCCGTGCTCAGCCTCTGCGACCTGCTCTACCACCAGTCGTGTGACGACTCGGACGAGCAGCAGATCGTCCTGGTAGGCCGGGGCCAGAGGCTCTGCGCACTGCGGGTCGAGAAGGTCATCGCCCAGGCCCAGGTCGTGGTCAAACCCCTTGGTCGCCTGCTTTCCCGCCTCCGGTATTACACCGGGGCCGCGGTTCTCGGCGACGGCGAACTGGGGCTGATCCTCGACGCCTCGTACCTGATCAACGAAGCCGGACGGAACACCAGTTGGGCAGCCTGAAGGGCCTGTCCGCCGTCGGCCGTTGCCTGATCGGCTGAGGAAGAACACCCCTTTTGCTTTTCTCGGCCCCCGCTTACCAAAGCAGCCGGGCCAGAGCGCCGATACCCATCAACGTCACCGCGGAGCAATCCGCAGAACCGACACAGACATACAGCCTGGCCGAGACGGAAACGGTCGCAGGCGAAACGAAATTTCGCGTCCGAGGTAGTACGCGTAGCTGGAGGGTTTCGGTCTTGGCCGAGACCCTCCGGCATGCGCGGCCCGCGGACCGCCCGCCCACCCCAACCGACGGGGTCAGCATGTCCAGCCAATCGCCCACGATAGCCGTCATCGCCCCGGCCGGGGCCGAGGAGATGCTCGCTATCCAGGCCAGCATTCTCGATCACCTCTCGGACGGGGTCACCGCCACGGACGTTGCAGGGCGGATCACCTATGTCAGTCCTCCGGTCCATGCCCTGCTGGGCTACCGACCCGAGGAGATGCTCGCTATCCAGGCCAGCATTCTCGATCACCTCTCGGACGGGGTCACCGCCACGGACGTTGCAGGGCGGATCACCTATGTCAGTCCGTCGGTCCATGCCCTGCTGGGCTACCGACCCGAGGAGCGGATCGGTCGCCCGATCGAGCAGGCCTACCAGCGGGCCGAGATGGCCCTGGAGCGGGCGCCCCGCTGCGGATGCACCTGGCACGATGGGCGCGAAAGGTGGGCATAGACGAGCCGATCCCGCGTGGCCGTGCCGATCGAAACACCGTCGCAGAACAGCGGGGCTCAGTAACCCAGGACGGGCTCCTGGAAGCATGAGTCGATGATGTCGTCCAGCCCGGCCGTGGCGACGCAGATGGCGGTATCGGCCCCGCCGTAGTAGACCTTCACCTCGCCGTCGTCCTCGACGATCGCCCCGCAGGCGAAAACGACGTTGCCCACGTCGCCGACGCGTTCGTACTCTTCGCGCGGCGAGAGCAGCGGCGAGAGGCATCGCCCGAGGACCTTGGACGGGTCGTTGAGTTCCAGCATGGCCGTGCCGATCCGGTAAATCGGTCCGGCAGAGGTCATCTTCACGCCGTGGTAGATCTCCAGCCAGCCGCGGTCGGTCTTGATCGGCGGGGCAGAGGCCCCGATCCGGAAGGAATCCCAGAATCGCGCCCGCGGGCAGAAGCAGACCTCCGCGTCGCCCCAGTGCAGCAGGTCGGGCGAGTAGGCCACCCAGATGCTGCCGACACGGTTTCCGATCGGGCGGTCCATCCGACAGTACAGGCCGTTGATCTTCTCGGGGAACAGCACGCCGTCCTTGTTGCCCGGCCCGGAGACCATCCCGACGCGCTCGAAGGAGTCGAAGTCGGTGGTCCTGGCCAGGGCGATCCGGTAGCCGTACCGCCCCACCGCGGTGTACATGATGTAATAGGCCCCGTCGATGAGCGTCACGCGCGGGTCTTCGATGCCGTTTTCCTCCCAGACCCGCCACTGGGGGTCTTCCGAGGGCAGGACCCAGGGCTCGGGGTCTACTTCGAAGTGCAGCCCGTCGCGGCTGCGGGCGATAGCGAAGAACGAAAAACCCTGCTGGCCCTCGACTCGGATGACCATGAGGTACTGGTCGTCGAGCTTGACCGGCGTGCCGTTAAAGACGGTGTTCGCCCGGTACGGCATGTCGTGGAGGGTAATAATCGGGTTTCGTCGCCAGCGGTGCAGCAGATCTCTTCCGGGGGGCATGGGCACGATCAATACTCCTGTTGTTCGCTATCTTTGCAGACTTCGATCACGTCGGCCAACGGGGCCTGGCCCAGACAGATGCAGCTGTCCGAGGCACCGTAATAGACGTTGAGCATGTCGTCTTCATCGAGGATCGCCCCGCAGGAGAAGACCACGTTGGGCACGTCGCCGATCCGCTCGTACGGTTCGCGCGGCGAGAGGATCGGGATATTCGAGCGGCTGATGATGCGGGCGGGATTGGCCTTGTCCAGAATCGCGGCGCCCAGGCGGACCAGGGGCCCGGCCGAGGTGTGCTTCTCGCCGTAGTAGATCAGCAGCCAGCCTCGGTCGATCTCGATCGGCGGGGCTGCGGCGCCGATCATGTTCGCATCCCAGAAGCCGTATCGAGGCGTCATCACCACCTCGCCGCCCGACCAGAACCGCAGGTCGTCGGAGTACTGGATCCATATGCTCGCCCCCTCGGCCGGGCGGGTGAGCATCGCGTACTGGCCGTTGTACTTCATGGGAAACAGCATTCCGTTTTTCGTATCGACCTGGGCGACAAATCCGATCCGCTCGACCGACTGGAAATCGTCGGTCTTGGCCAGTCCCAGCCGCAGGCCGTGGTCGCCGTCGGCGACGTAGGCGATGTAGTACGTCTCGTCCATCGGCGTGATCCGCGGATCTCGAATGCCGAAACTCTCGTGCTGTCGGAAGCAACCGGCGTGGGCGGAGGTCATCAGGGGCTTTTCGGCCACGGTGAAGTGCTTGCCGTCCCTGCCCCGGGCCGGGTAGATCCGACACTGACCTTCCAGGGCCTCGACGGTGACAAGCATGATGTACTCGCCGGCGAATGGCACGACGGCGGCGTTGAGAATGTCACTGCAGGCAAAGGGCAGGTCTTCCAGGGCGATCAGGGGGTTGTCCACCCAGCGGCGGATGACATCCTGGCCGGGGTTTCCGTCCATCGGTTGCGTCCTTTCGATTGTTCAGCGGCGCTGGAGATACGTAACCCTTTGGATTATAGCCGCTTCGTCCAATTCCTTATCGGCCAGATCGCCCGGAAAGCTTCGTCCCTATATGGCGAAGGGACATTTTTGCCGGTCCGGACCCTCATATTGCGGGGTTGCAGATCCCAAAAACACGACGGTTGCGGCCGCGGTTGCAACCCTGTACAATGCCGCCAAAACACGCCGATATAGGGCAAATCACCATAGTTCGTGACGCCCCCTGGTACCTATATGAGGACCGGTATGACTTCTCTGCCATCTCGTTTTCAGAACTGGCGTTGGCTGGTTCTGGCCGGAGCATCCCTGCTCGCTGCGGCGACAGGCTGTTCTGCCAAGGACGATGCACTGCCCGACGTCCCGCCCGCCGATGCCCTGGAAGAGGGCTGGGAACTGATCCGGGTTGCCAATTTCGAGGATGCCGAAAGGTACCTCCGCCGGGCCCTGGAGGCCGAAGAACCCGAAACCCTCGCCGAAGCCTGCTACGCCATGGGCCACCTCTGGCAGTACCGGATCATGGATGAAGATCTCGCCCAGGCCCGCCAGTACTACCAGCGGGTCGTAGACGAGTTCCCCACCAGCCGCACGGCCGCCTGGGCCATGCTGGCCCTGGCCCGGATGGAAAGCCTGCCCAAGACCGAAAAGGATCAGGACATCGACCAGGCCCGGCAGATGTACCAGCAGATCATCGAAGACTATCCCGGGCAGATTCCCGCCCATGAAGCCGCCTATCGCTACGCACACACCTTTCTGGAACAGGCCCAGGACCTCGAGGCCCAGCAGGAAGGCATTGATTACCTGCTGGACTACATCCAGAAGTACCCCGAGACCTACCTCGCCGCCGTCATGTTCTATGACATCGCCGGGGTCTATACGTTCCAGAAGCAATGGACCAAGGCCGTGGATTTCTACATCCGGGCCGATGAAAAGGACCAGCAGTTCGAGCAACGTTTCGGCGACCGGACGCTCTCGTTCAACCGCCGCAGCGTCATGTACTTCCAGATCGCCCAGATCGCCGAGCACGAACTGAAGAACTATGACCTGGCGATCAAGTGGTACCGCCGCATCGTCAACGACCTGGATCGCGATAACCGACAGTACTGGGCCCGCAAGTCCATCGAACGCCTCACCGGCGCCCAGCAGGAACCTTCAGATGCAGATGACGGGAGCCGTTCATGACCCAGCAGTCTGAAACCGCCCGCCTCCTGGCCGAAAAAGCCCGGGCCAAGCAGAAGAAAGAGAAGGTCCGCAACATCATCGGCATGGTGGTCCTGGGGGTCGCCTTTCTCTGGTCAGCCGCGGTGGTCGCCGTCCGATCCTTCGACCGCGGCCTGCTCAGCGACAAGCCCACCATCCGCTTCGCCCACTGGCAGTTGGAAGGGGACACCGTCAACGCCATCGAGTGGGCCATCGAGGACTACAAGAAGGTCAACCCCGACGTGCGGGTGCTGCAGATCCCCGTGCCCGAACGGGCCTACCAGCAGTGGATTCGCGTCCGCCTGATCGGGCGGACCGCGCCGGACCTGATCGAGATCAACCCGTGGCAGTGGCAGAACATCATCGTCAAGTACTTCACGCCGATCGGCGAGTACATCGATCGGCCCAACCCCTACAACAGCGGTGAATTCGCCGAGGCCAAGGACCCCGAACTGGTCTACCCGGACGACAGGCCGGACCTGGAGGGCGTGCCCTGGCGGCAGACCTACGCCGACAACATGGAAGGCTCGTGGGTCAACGACCTGCAGGACTATTACGGCATGCCGATGTCGATCTTCACGATCCGCGTCTTCGCCAATGCCGACCTGCTCTCCGAAGCGACGGGGCTGAGCAAGAAGGAACTTCGGGCCCTGGTGGGCGTGCCCACCGCCGGCGACCTGCAGGAGGCCGCTGAGGGCAACTCCGACGGAACCGGCCCTGGGCGGCCTGACTTTACGTTGAGCGACTTCTTCGCCATGTGCGAGCAGATCAAACAGCTGGCCAGGGACAAGGGCGACGAAGGCAGCATCGTGCCGATCGCCGGCAGCAAGTACATCGCGCAGATCTTCCAGAACCGGTACTTCCAGATGGCCTTCTGGGGCCTGCGGCCGGACCTGGACCTCGACTATAACGGCAGTTCGTCTACGGCCGAGAGAATCCGGGCGATTTTCACCGGAAGGCTGAACCTGGAGACCAACCCGCAGGTCGCCGCGGCCCACAAGCTGCTCTACGAGATTTCCAGGCAGTTCAACCCGGGCTTTGCCCAGTCCGACCGCGACCTGTCGGTCTTCCTGTTCACCCAGGGCAAGGCGGCGATGATCGCCACGGGCTCCTGGGAGGCCGGCACGCTCTACGGGATCGTCGGCGGGGAGTTCGACATCCTCGTCTTCGATTTCCCCCTGGCCGGGCCGGACAGCAAGTACGCCGAGTACATCCAGGAGCGGATCTCCGAGGCCGGCCTGCAGGCGGGCTTCGCGATGGGCCTGACCAAGCACTCGACCCACAAGGCCGAGGCGGTCGATTTCATGCACTTCCTGACCAGCCGCCGGATCAACGAACAGCTGAACAAACGCTTCAAGTGGTTCCCGGCGATTCGGGGGGCCGGTACGGTACCGGAGCTGACGAACTTCCGGCCGAAGGTCGAAGGCATCTGGAAGGTCTTCGAGATGCACGTCGGCTCCGACACGCTCCGGGAGTACGAGCAGGCCTACCAGGGCTTTATCGGCAAGGAGCACATTCGAAGCCTGGATGCCCACTTCCAGCAGTTCATCGAAGGCTACGAGAAGAAGTTCGGCCAGTTGGCCCTGTCGGACTTCCAGAAGGGCTATCGTGCCCGCTACGATCGGATCACGCAGATGGAACGACAGGCCGCCGATGCCCGAATGCGCGTCATCCGGGCCGACAAGGAAATCGACCAGCTCGATCCGGTCCTCCGCCGGAACCTGGTTTCCCTCGTCGCCGGCAGCGCCGGAGCCAAGGTGACCCGCGAACAGGAGCAGGCCCTCGTCGAGCAGGTCCGCGAGCAGACCGGGGGAAACATCCAGAAGCAGTCCCCCAGCCAGCCGGAGGATCGCCCGTGAAACGCATCAGTGCCCGCCAGCTGCGGAACTATTGGCCGGTCTTCCTGCTGCTGATCCCGACATTCGCCCTGATCGGCCTGTTCTCCTACATCCCGGCCGGTTCGGCGATCTACCACTCGTTCTTCCGCTGGGACGGCGACGACATAAAGGAATTCGTCGCCATGGAGAACTTCAAAGAGGCCGTCAATGACGAGGAACTCGGCAGCGCGTTCGGCCTGGTGATGATCTTCATCTCGGCCAACCTGGTCAAGATGACCCCGTCGATCCTCATTGCCGTGCTGATCCACCGCCTGGCCAGCAACCGGTGGAGGTACCTGTACCGGATCGCATTCGTCTTACCGATGATCATCCCGGCGATGGTCTGGCTGTTGATATGGAAATACTTCTACGAACCGAACTTCGGCGTGCTCAACTCGGTGCTCAAGGGCATGGGGTTGATGGACGGCCTGAACTGGCTGGACCAGGCCATGCCCGCCCTGGCCGGCTATATCGCGCCGTTCAATGATGAAATCGTCCGCCCGATCTTCCGCTCGGTCTGGGGGCTGGGCATCTTCGGGGCGATGGTTCTGGGCATGCTTCCGAGCATCCCGCACCGTATCGGGCTTGTGGGGATCAAGAAGACCGACCACAGACCGGTCAACGAAGTCTTCTACGCCGGCCTGGGCGACAGTATCTCCGCGCTGGGACGCGGATGGATGTGGTGGGTCGCCCTGCTGGCCGGGGGCTACCTGCTGATGGACCTGCCGCGCACGATCGCATTCATGGCCTTGCTGATGGTTTCATCGCAGTTCGTCCGCTTCGCCAGCGACCCCGACGACTCTCGTCGCAGTGCGTCGATCGGCCTGCTGTTTTTCATCTGCGCAGGAATCGTTGTGGGCACGTATATTTTCTTCGTCCGATCGGTCCCCTTTGCCCTCTTCGGCATGCTGATTCCGCTGCTGTTCTGGGCAAGCTGGTCCAGCGAAGACGCACGGGAATGGGTCCGGCGGTCGGGCATGTTCATCCTGCTGTTCTTTGCCCTTCTGGTCCTGACGTCCCTGACGTGGACCGACCCGACCGATGCGTTCCGGTACGGCCGACCCACCTGGCTGAACAACCCGAAGCTCATTCCCACGGCCCTGATTTTCTGGGGCTTCCCGTGGGTGGGCATCGTTTCGGTGTTGCTCTATCTTTCGGGTCTGGGCAACATCGACCAGAGCGTCTACGAGGCCGCGGAGATCGACGGCTGCGGCTGGTTCCGGAAGTTCTGGAACGTCGAGCTGCCGCTGATCATGACGCAGATCCGCCTGAACCTGGTGCTGATGATCATCGGCACGCTGAAAGGCTGGGGCCAGGTGTACATTCTGCTGGGCGATACCGGTGGGCCTGAAGGCGCGGGCATGCTGCCCGGGCTGTATATGTTCCGCAAGGCCTTTACCGACGGCGAGGCAGGATACGGCTGTGCCATCGGGCTTTTGCTGTTCTTCCTGATCGTCTACCTGACGCTGGTCAACAACAAGTACGTGAGAGTGGAAAAGTAACATGGCAGACGACGTAAGAACCGGTAGCGCCTTCCAGAGCCCCTGGGCCGAGGTCGTCAAGCACGGGCTGATCGTCCTGGCCCTGTGTTCGGCGTTCTTCCCGCTGTACATGATGCTGAACATCTCGGCCAAGACCAACAAGGAGTTCTACGCCCACCCGTGGTATCCCAGCCAGGACCCGGCTACGCTGGCCTCGACGGCCTGGGACAACTACACCGAGGGTTGGGACCTGGTCGGCGCGTCGATCCCGAACACCATTTTCCTGGCCGTCATGTCGACCGGGGTGACGCTGGTCGCCGCCCTGCTCTGTGCGTACGTCTTCGCCCGCTTCGCCTTCCCGGGCAAGACGCTGCTCTGGTCGGCCCTGCTGCTGTTGATGCTCATGCCCGGGGTGGCCAACCTCGTGCCCCTGTTCATCCTGCTGCGGGAGATGCGGCTGCTGGACACCTACACCGCCCTGATCATCACCGGGGCCGCCGGCGGGCAGGTGTTCAATGTCTTCATCCTGAAAAACTACATCGAGGATACCGCCGAGGACCTCTTCGAGGCGGCCGAAGTCGACGGCGCCGGGCCCCTGCGACAGATCTGGGACGTGGTGATCCCGATGAACGGGTCGATCCTGGCGACGCTGGCCTGCCTGGCGTTCGTGGGCAACTGGAACAACTTCCTGCTGCCCCTGCTGCTGCTGACCGACCCGGACCGCCTTCCCACGGCCGTGCAACTGTTCTACCTCGACGGAGCCTACGTCCGCCAGTGGGGCCCGACGATGGCCGCCTACGGCCTGACCGCCGTGCCCCTGATCGTCCTGTTCATCTTTACAATGCGGTTCTTCATCCGCGGCGTCGGCGCCGGCAGCGTGAAGGGTTGATCGCTGCAGGCGACCGGAGTTGCTGTCGAAGCCGCCGACAACATGGTATAATCCGAGCTACTATCCAAGGCCCAGGCCCGAGACAATAAGGAACTGACAATGGCTGAAGTGATTCTCGAGAAGGTAACGAAGATCTATCCCGGCGGCGTCGAGGCCGTCAAGGCTATCGACCTGGACATCCACGACGAGGAGTTCATCGTCCTGGTAGGCCCCTCCGGCTGCGGCAAGTCGACGACGCTTCGCATGGTGGCGGGCCTGGAGGAAATCACCGGCGGGACGATCTCCATCGGCGACCGCATCGTCAACGACGTGCCCCCCAAGGATCGGGACATCGCCATGGTCTTCCAGAATTACGCCCTGTACCCGCACATGACGGTCTACAAGAACATGGCCTTCGCCCTCAAGCTCCGGCGGACGTCCAAGGCTGAAATCGACAAGCGCGTCCGCGATGCCGCCCGGATCCTGGGCATCAGCGAACTGCTGGACCGCAAGCCCAAGGCCCTCTCCGGCGGCCAGAGGCAACGCGTCGCGGTCGGCCGGGCCATCGTCCGGGCACCCAAGGCGTTCCTCTTCGACGAACCGCTGAGCAACCTCGACGCCAAGCTCCGCGTCGAAATGCGGGCCGAACTGAAGCGCCTCCACAGCCGCCTGCAGACGACTACCATCTACGTCACACACGACCAGGAAGAGGCCATGACCCTCGGCGACCGGATCGTCGTGATGAAATACGGCGTGATCCAGCAGTGCGGCACGCCCCTGGAAGTCTACGACACGCCCTCCAACCGCTTCGTGGCCGGTTTCGTCGGAACGCCTCCGATGAACTTCTTCGACGGCAAACTCGTCAGCCACGACGGCGGCGTCTGGTTCGATGAAGGCACGTTCGAGGTCAAGATGACCCCCGACATCGCCGACCGCGTCGGCGACTGGATCGGCAAGGACATCTGCTTCGGAATGAGGCCCGAAGGCATGAACATCTCCAGCGAGGGACGCTTCGCAGGCGAGGGAAACTCGTTTTCCGCCAAGGTCACCGTCGTCGAGCCGCTGGGCGAGAAGATGGACGTCTACCTGGCCACCGACAAACACCCGCACGTCGTCGCCCGCGTCGATGCCCGCCGCGACGTCGAACCGGGACAGGAACTCAAGATCTTCGTGGACATGAAGAAAGTCCACTGCTTCGAGCCGACCGAAGACGGGGCAAACCTGACCATCCGCCCCGAGGCCGTCGTCAGCTGAGGCCCCGCCTGAGAAAACCGTAACTCCGCGGCCGGTGTTCCCGCAACGCCGGCCGCTTCTGTTGACCAAGAGCCAACCCCGTGCGACGCATCCGCAGACTGCTGCTGGTCTCCTTCCTCGAAAGCTTCGCGACCATCTGCGTCGAACGCGGGATCTACTTCTTCACCACCGCCCGGCTGGGCTTCAGCGAGGCCGGAAACCTCGCCCTGGCCATCTGCTTCGGGCTGGCGTATTTCGTGGCCGCCTTCGCCAGCCATCCCATCACCAGCCGCCTGGGCCCGGGCAAGGTCCTGCGCTGGTCGATCGTCCTGGTCCTGCTGGCCCACCTGGCCCTGGGCGGCTGGATGGCCATGCTGCTGGGCCGATTCGGACCCGGGGCCGATAACATTCTCGTCTTCGCCGTCGCCACGGCCATCGGGGCACTGACGGGCCTGAAGTGGCCCATCATCGAAAGCTACGTCTCTGCCGGTTTCACCCCCTCCCAGACGTTCCAGGTCGTCGGGCGGTTCAGCCTCTCCTGGGCCGGGGCGGTCCCCCTGGCCGTCGCCCTGGCCGGGCCGATGATCGCCCTGCACGCCTCGGTGCTCTTCCTCGTCCCGGCGGTGCTGAACGCCGCAGCCCTGGTCCTCATCCGCGATCTGCCCGGCAACCCTGTCCACCTGCCCGACGACCACCCGGCGCGCCCCGACCCGGCCCGCCTGAAGCGCATGCGGACGCTGCTTTCGGTCGGCCGGCTGCAACTGATCTCCAGCTACTGCTTCATGTGGATCCTCGCCGCTATCGTGCCCAACATCCTGGAAGACCGGTTCCTGCTGGCCGTGGCGGTCGCCACCGCGGTCGCGGCCATCCTGGAAGCCTCGCGCCTGGCTGCGTTTGTCAGCCTCACGCGGTTCGGCAGCTTCTGCGACAGCATACCGGCCCTGCTGGTCGTGACGGTCACCCTGCCGATCGGCTTTGTGGTGGTCCTTTTCGCGCCGAACCTGCCGGTGCTGATTGTCGGGGAGATCGTATTCGGCCTCTCTGCGGGGGTCATCTACTATGCCTCGCTCTACCACGCCCTGGTGGTCAAGAACGCCGCGGTCTCGGCCGGCGGGGCCCACGAGGGGCTGATCGGCCTGGGATTTGCGGCCGGGCCCATTTTCGCCCTCCTGGGCCTGTCACTGCCCGGCGTGACCAAGATGACGGGACTGTCCCTGGGCGTCGCAGCGGTTACCTTGCCCTGCCTGCTGCTGGCGGGGCGAAAACTTCTTGCTCTCCGTACGACGCGATAACCTGTTCTAATTTCGCGGCTTAGCTCTATTCTTCTGCGTCTCACGGCCGGGCTGGGGACATTTTTCGAAGCGGCTTGCTAACGCTGCGACGGGTGATGAGTCTATCTCCACACAAGGTGACTGACTGGTCGGTCAGTGGACAGCAACCCCGGGACGCCGCCCGCACAACCGAAAGAGCCACCCCCGAAACCCGCATTCGCCTCGTAATTGTAATCAGGAGACCAACCATGAAAACGGCAGCACAATTCGCAATCATCGCAGCAGTCGCCCTGCTCGGCCCGGGCCTGGCTCAAGGGCGCCACATCGACAATGACGATACCTTCGCCATCCAGGGCACCCGCAACAGCCGCAGCGAACACCAGATCGTCGTCGAGCGGGGTACCGAGAGGCTGACGATCCAGACCTACGGCGGCTACGGCGACCTGGACCTGTACCTCTACCGCGGCACGCAGTCTGCCGGCAGCGGTCAGGTGGCCCGATCGACCGGCTCGAACAACAACGAGCAGATCGTGCTGAACAACCCCGCACCGGGCCGATACAACCTGGTCATCCACGCTTACAGCACGTTCAGCCGTGCCACCGCCCGCGTCGACTTCCAGCGAAGCGGCCACGGCCAGTACCCCGGCGACGACAAGTACGACAAGTACCCCGACCAGCCGGGCGTGACCCTGCTCGAACCCAACCGCCGCCTGCAGAACCTCGCAGGCCACCGCGGCAGCAGCCGCATCTACCGCGTCGAGATCCCCCACGGGACCCGCGAGGTGGTCTTCGGGACCGACTTCGGCTCCGGCGACGTCGACCTGTTCGTCAGCCGCGGGCGCATCCCCTCGGCCAGAAGCAGCGAGTACCGCTCGACGGGCAACAGCACGACCGAGCGAATCCGCGTGGCCAAGCCCGCACCGGGCACGTGGTACATGCTCGCCTACGCCTACCGCGCTTACGACAACATCACGCTGATGGCCAAGACCACCGGCGACGACCACAACGATGACGGCGGTTACTACCAGCCCGGCCGGCGCTGGGGCCGCGTGACCAACCCCACCGAGGGCGAAGTCTGGACGCTGGGCAACGGCTACACCATCCGCTGGCAGAGCTCGGGCGTCCGGAACGTCCAGGTGCAGTTCAGCACCGACGGTGGACGGACCTGGCGACGCGGCAACAGCATGCCCGCCTCCATCGACGCCGACCGCCGCTACCTGACGGTCAACCTGCCCGCCAACGGCCTGCAGTTCGTCAGCAACCAGGTCCGCATCCGCCTGCTGGACGCCGACCGCAACACCGTGCTGCACACCAGCGGCCTGTTCAGCGTCCGTCGCGATCGGTTCGACCGACCCGACCGCCCGGGACACCCCCGAGGCCGGATCGACACCTCCGGCTCGATCGGACTCAACGACGTCCAGTTGCGTCGGGCCGACGGCCATCGCCGGATGATCCGCTTCCAGCCTCCCCAGGCCGGTATCTACACCATCCGCATCGCCAACGCCCGGACCGAGATGGAAGTCGAAGTGATGGCCCATCGTGGCCGCCAGGGCCGCCGGCGCGTCCGGAAGATCGAAATCGATGACGGCGACAGCGAAGAGATCCGCCTGCTCGCCGGGCCGTTCACCACGGCGGTCGACATCTACATCCAGGCCGAGGACGACGACGAGCCCGGCCTGTACCAGATCTCTGTCCAACGAGGCTGACATCGCCGCGGTCTCCTGCCCACCGCGGTGATCTCCAGGCGTCCGGAGTTTTCCTCCTCTCCGGGCGCCTGGCCTCGTTTTGGCGTTTTTTTGCCCCACCCCCGCCGGGCGGCGCGAACCGAGCCTGCCCCCCGATCGATAGGATACAGAGAGGGGCGAGCAATCCACACGCGCCCCACCGAAGACAGGGTAAACCCACTCGTAGAACGAGGAGTCGACCAAGATGAAACAAGGAAAACGATTCGCAGCCATGGTGCTCATCGCCGCGATGTCCGCGGCAATCGCCTTACAGTTCCAGCAGTTCACCGGCAACCAGGCGACCGCCCAGCAGGCACCCGCCCTCCAGGAGGCGCCCGCCCCCGACAAGCCCCAGGGCACCCACCGGGCCGACCAGCTGTCCCGGCTGTTCCGCCAGGTCGCCCGGGAGACCACCCCGGCCGTGGTGGTCGTGGAAGTCCGCAAGAAGGTTTCGATCCGACCGGGCGGCGGAGACCCGTTCGAGCGGTTCTTCGGCGACGACAGCCCCTTCGGGCCCATGCCCAACATGCCCCGCCGGCGCCCCCAGCAGCCGGAAAACAACCAGCCCCGCGAGTTCTTCCAGCGCGGCATGGGCAGCGGGGTGATCATCGATGCCGAAAACGGCTACATCCTGACCAACGCCCACGTCGTGGCCGAGGCCGATACCGTCGACGTCGTGACCCAGAATGACCGCACCTTCCGGGCCGAGTGGGTCCGCTCCGACCCGCAGACCGACCTGGCGGTGATCAAGGTCAAGGCAGACGGGCTGACCGCCGCCCGCCTGGGCGACAGCGACCGGATGCAGATCGGCGACTGGGTCCTGGCCATCGGTGCCCCCGAGGGCCTGGAACAGACCGTCACTGCGGGGATCATCTCCGCCAAGGGCCGAACCACCGGACGCGGCGGGTACGAGAACTTCCTGCAGACCGACGCGGCGATCAACCACGGCAACTCCGGCGGGCCCCTGGTGAACATGCGGGGCGAGGTGATCGGGATCAACACGGCGATCGTCTCCCGCGTCGGGGCGTATGCGGGCATCGGGTTGTCGATTCCGTCGAACATGGCCCGCGACATCATGCGACAGCTCATCGAGGACGGCAGCGTCACGCGGGGCTATCTCGGCGTGGTGATCCAGGACGTGGATGAAGAACTGGCTGAAAGCTTTGACCTGCCCGGCCAGGACGGCGCGTTGATCTCACAGGTGGCCGAGGACGGCCCGGCAGATCGGGCCGGCCTGCAGGCGGGCGACTTCGTCGTCGCGATCGACGGCAAGACGATCGGCTCGGTCAACGACATCCGCAACACCGTCGCGACGATCAGGCCGGGCAAGTCGGTGACCGTGACGCTATGGCGAGACGGCAGGAAGACCGAGAAAACCGTCGAGATCGCCGAGCAGCCCAAGGACATGCAGCAGGTCCTCGGCGGCCGCCCCGGTCAGCGGGGCCAGCCCCACAGGCTCGATTCGTTCGGGCTGGAAGTGACCGACGCCTCGGCCGAGCAGCTCGAACAACTCGGCTACGACCGCAACGAAGCCGGCGTGCTGATCAAGTCGGTAACGCCCGGTTCTGCCGCGGCCGAGAAGGGCCTCCAGCCTGGCCAGATGATCAAGCGGGTCGGACCAACGCCGGTCCGGACCAGCAGACAGCTGGCCCGCGCGATGGGCGCAGCCGACGGCGGCGTGCGCCTGCTGGTCGCCTCGCCCGACGGCGCCCAGCGGTTCGTCTTCCTCAAGCCCTCCAAGTAGCCCCGCAACTCGACCGGCAAGGCCCCGCGGCAGGCAGGATCGCTGTCGCGGGGCCTGCTCTGCTGGCCCGCCCGGAACGCCGGGGTCGGATCCCCCACCGGCGGGGTGAAGAGATTCACCCGCAAAAGCCGACCCCACTCATAGAATTCGCCTGTATGTTCCGATAGATTGGAAAGTAAGATACCCTGCCCGCCTCCTGTCCGTCCCGGTTCGGTCGGCCATGGCCCGGGCGGTCTGAACTGGGCTCACGCCATGGACACCGGATGAGCGTTCTGCAGAGAATTACCCGCGGCCACGTGCTGGCCGCCCTGCTGGTCCTTGCGGCGGCAACGGCCTTTGTGGGGCGCCCCGCTGCCTCGATGCTGCGCAACAGCGTCCAATGGGCCTTCGCCGTCGGCGGCGACGCGGGGATGTACCTGACCACGTTTGTCAAGTCCAAGGCAGGCGGGGGCCAGCGCGTCACGCCCGCCCAGTATCGCCAGGTCCAGAAAGAAGCCGACCACTACCGCCTGCTGTACCAGAAAAGCCTCCAGAGCATCCAGGACCTCAAGCGCCAGTTCCAGCAGATGCGGTCGCTGTTCGGCGTACTCCAGACCGAGAGCTTCCGGGCCGAGCTGATCGAGGGGCGGATCATCGCCGCCGACTCCCTGCCCTACGGCCGCTTCCGGTCGATCAACATCGGCACCAATCGCGGCGCCCAGGTCGGTTCGCACGTAACCAGCCAGGTCGTCCTGACGCCCAACGCCAAGGCCCTGCCGGACAACCTGGCCGTCGTTCACAGGCAGAGGCTCATCGGGCGAGTCGTCGAGGCCTGGGCCTTCGGCGCCCGGATTCAACTGCTCACCGACAGGGGCTTTTCCCTGCCCGTCCGCATCTGGCGGGACCTGGCCCATGCCCGCAAGATCCTGGACGTCCAGCAGGCCCAGGTGGTCGACCTGGACAAGAACAGCCCCCTGATCGACGTCCGGATGACCGGCGACGGTGCGATGGGCATCGACATCGAAGACGTTCCCCAGGGCCACAACATCCTGCCCGGCGACTGGGTGCTGACCCGCCAGGACCGTCACTTCCTGCCTGCCCGCGTGCCGGTCGCCCAGGTCACCGCGGTGGAAAAACAGGTCGAGAACCCCGGCTTCGTGCGGATCAAGGCCAAGCCGCTGGTCGATCTGGAGTCCCTCCGCGACGTGATCATCGTCCTGCCCCTGTCCCAGCCGTCGCTGCCCGTGGAGTAACCCCTTGCGTTGGATCCTTGTCATCCTGCTTGCCTACGCCGCCCTGCTGCTGCAGATCAGCCTGGTCGGGCTGATGACCATCGACACCGAGTCGGTCGGGGCGATTCGCCCGGACCTGCTGGCGGTCGTGGCGGTCTTCCTGGCCCTGAACGGCCGGGGCCTGACCGATGTCATGATCGCCGGATGGATCCTCGGGCTGGGCGTGGACCTGACCGTCACCGGCGGGACGGGTACGACCACGGTGGTCGGGCCCATGCCGATCGCCTACAGCCTGGCCGCCGGGCTGATCTTCCAGATCCGCGAGGCCTTCTTCCGAGAGTGGTTCCTGACCAAGCTGATATTGACGCTGCTGTTCTGCCTTCTCAGCCACGGGATCTGGATTACGTGGCAGTCCCTGGCGGCCAGTGAGGTGATGAACTGGTCGGCCTACGGGGACCTGATCGTCCAGATGCTGCTGCTTTCGCTGTACTCGGCCCTGGTGGCGCCGCTGGTCCAGCTGCTGCTCGGCCCGCTTCGCAAGGTTATCGTCCCGGCAGGGCCCGGCCGCAGCTCGCGCCACCAGAGAGCGTAAAAGGAGCGAATCCGGAGATGTACAAGACCCGCGTGATGATCTTCCTGGCGATAATCGGCCTGGTGCTGATCGCGCTGATCGCACGGCTGGGCCACCTCCAACTGGTCCGCGGCGACCATTATCTTCTTCAGGCCCAGCAGTCGCTGCAGCGGACGGAGGTCCTTCCGGCCCAGCGCGGCAAGATCCTCGACCGTCACGGGCGGATCCTGGCGATGGACAAGGCCTGCTTCGAGTTCTGCCTGGACTACCGCTTCATCACCGACAATCCGACCTGGGTTCGCCGGCAGGTCCGCCTGATCGCGCGCAGCCAGAATATCGAGACCGAACAGGCCCGGAAAGTCTATGAGGTTCTGCGGACCAACACCTGGAACCTCGCCCGGGCCCTGTCCCGCAGGCGCGGGCTCGACATCGGCCAGACCGTCAAGGACATCACCGATCGCGTCCGGGCCTACCACGAGGCGGTCGGGACAACCGTGCGGGAGGAGCTGGAGTTTCACCCCGTCGTGCCGGGCCTGGACGAGCCCGATGCCGTCGAGGCCAGCCACCGGCTCGACCAGACCATCGGCGCCACGCTGCGACCAAGCCACATGCGGTGGTATCCCCAGCAGTTCACCACGCCCGAGGGGGATCTGGTCAGCACGGCCAGCCACATCATCGGGCGGATCGGCACGGTCAACCCCTCCGAGCAGCAGCGGCTGAACCTGACAACCGACGAGGCCGACCGCCTGACCCGCGAGCGGATGAACTACCGAGGATGGGACCAGATCGGCAAGTCGGGGGTGGAGAAACTCGCCGAAACGGTCCTCCGCGGCAAGCGCGGGTACCGGCGGCTGAAGCTCGGCGAGCAGATCATCGAGGATACCGAGGCAGAGCCCGGCCAGGACGTGCAGCTGACCATCGACATCCGGTTGCAGCAGGTACTTACCCAGCGGCTGATGCAATCGCATCGCAGCGGGGCGATCGTCGTGCTGGACATCCCCACGCGGGAGGTGCTCGCGCTGGTCTCGACCCCGCTGTACAACCTGAATACCTTCAACCGCGATTTCCCGCAGTTGGTCAAGGACGTGGTCGACCTGCCCCTGCTGAACCGGGCCATCACGCAGCGCTATCCGCCGGGCTCGACGGTCAAGCCCATCGTCGCCCTGGCGGCGATGGCCGACGACCTCGTCACCCAGTACACCACGTTTAACTGTCGGGGCTATCTCCATCGGCCTGGCAGCTTCCGTTGCACGGGTCGGCACGGCGACATTCAGGTCGTCGAGGCCATCCAGCGCAGCTGCAACATCTACTTCTACGAGGTCGGCGAGGATCTCGGCGTCCACCGGCTCGTCGAACTGTACCGGATGTTCGGCATGGGCGACGGGCCGGGCACGGGCCTGGGGGAGGAAAAGTCCGGCGACCTGCCGACCGACCAGAAGGTCCGCCGGCGCCTGCAGCGGGGGTTCACCGCCGGCGATGCCAGGCTGCTGGGCATCGGCCAGGGCCTGATGGCCGTGACGCCCCTGCACATCACCAACGCCATTGCCACCGTCGCCGCCGGGGGCGAGTATCGCTCGGCCAAGCTGCTGGTGGAGCACGGTCCGGAACAGATTCACTGGAACAACCCGATCCCGCAGTCCCAGGCCGACATCGTCCGCAAGGGCATGTGGAAGGTGATCAACGAATCCGGCGGCACGGCCTATCGGAGGTTCCAGAACCAGCAGGGCCAGCCCCTGGGCTTCGATGTCTGCGGCAAGAGCGGCACGGCCGATGTGCCCCCCCAGCGGATCGACTCGAACGACAACGGGCGGATCGACGCGGCCGACCAAGCTGTCCGCAGCGGAAATATGGCCTGGTTTGTCGGCTTTGCCCCCTACCGCAATCCGAAGATCGCCTTCGCCGTGCTGGTCGAGTACACGCCCGGCCACGGGGGCAGCACGTGCGGTCCGATCGCCGCCGACGTGGTCCTGCAGTGCAAACAATTCGGCTACCTGCCGTAACCGAGGCACAGCTTGCTCGAAACGCTGCTACATAACGCCCGCCACACATCCTGGCCGATCGTCATCGCGATGATCTGCCTGATGCTCCTCGGCGTCCAGGCGATCCGCGTTTCCGAGCAGGCCGACCCGATGATGCGGGCCGGCAGCTTCTCGGCCAAGCAGATCACCTTCGCGGTATTCGGCCTGGTCAGCTTCGTGGCCGTCACGTTCATCCCGTACAAGCGGCTGGGCCAGGGCGCGTACGCGATATTCGGCCTGACCCTGGCGCTTCTGGTGCTCGTGCTGTTCCTGCCCCCCATCCGCGGCTCGCACCGGTGGATCGACCTGAAGGTCATCATGCTCCAGCCGTCCGAGGTCGCCAAGCTGAGCTATATCATCCTGCTGGCCTGGTACCTGCGGCGCGGGGGCCATTACCGGCGGCTGCGGGGCCTGATCATCCCCTTCGTCCTGACACTGATTCCCCTGGGGCTGATCCTCAAAGAGCCGGACCTGGGCACCAGCCTGCTGTTCCTGCCGACACTGTATTTCATGCTTTTCATGGCCGGGGCGAAGCTCAAGCACCTGCTGAGCATCGTGGCGATCGGGACGATTCTGGTCCTGCTGCCGGTGCCTGTGGAGATCTCGCCTGGCTGGGACCGCAACGAACTGCTCGACCGCGAGTCGATTGCCTACGCCCGTTACGGCGATACGCTGGTGGTCGCGGCGCCGCTGGCGAAGATGGAGCCTCACCAGCTCAGCCGCATCGTCGGCTGGCTGCGCCAGGACGACCCGCGCGTGGCGATGGGCAAGGGCTACCACCTGCATCAGTCGAAGATCGTGCTGGGCTCGGGCCGGCTGACCGGCACGGGCGACTGGGGCGACGCGAGCGTCTATTTCCGCATGCTGCCCGACGATCACACGGACTTCATCTTCAGCGTCATCGGAGGCAGGTGGGGCTTTCTGGGCTGTCTGCTGGTGCTGATTCTCTACGCGGTAATCCTGCTGTTCGGCGTGGAGATCGCCCTGACGACCAATGACCCGTTCGGGCGTCTGCTGTCGATCGGGGTCCTGGCCCTGCTGTTCTGGCAAGTGGTAATCAACGTGGGCATGACGATGGGGCTCATGCCGATTACGGGCATGACCCTGCCTCTGGTCAGCTACGGCGGATCGTCGCTGGTGATCAACTGCGTGGCGATCGCGATACTCATCAAGGTCGGCCAGACGCGGTCTGTGACCCTGGCGCCCAAGCCGTTCGAGTACGGCCAGAAGCGGGATAAATCCGCCGCCGCGACGGCAGCATCGGAGACGATGGGGCTCGACCGGCCGGGCAAGGACGAAGACGACCCAGCAAAAGCGGAGCGGTTCAAGCGAACGGAAGGAAGTACAATCCCCAGATGAACGCCAGGCCCGTGTAGACCCCGCAAAGCCCGTGACAGGCCCACTCGGTGATCTTCCGCCGACGCATGCCGAAGAGAATGAGCGTACTGAACAGCAGCAGCGACATCTTGAACAGCCCCAGAAGCCCCGCGTCGTGGATGCACAACCGGGCGATCGGGTTGAGCTCCACAAAGCCCCCCATCCGGATCGCCACCATCGTCAGCACCAGGTCCATGATGTTGATGACCCAGAGGAAACAAAGCATCACCAGGACCTTGCGCGAGCGCAGACTGGCCAGGTCGGCCTCGGTGGC
The DNA here is from genome assembly GCA_046541415.1 of Phycisphaerae bacterium. Classification (GTDB taxonomy): domain Bacteria; phylum Planctomycetota; class Phycisphaerae; order SM23-33; family SM23-33; genus CAZOVB01. The sequence continues at coordinate 42,218 of JBKHDI010000014.1, forward strand.
CACGACCAGCCCCCCGCCGGGGGGTGGCGACAGACGGACATGTGCAGAACAGCGGGACATGTCCAAGGAATCGGCGCGGTAGAACCCGGACTTGAGCAATGAACAGAGACCAACCAACCGATTTGGCCTGCCAACTGCCCCTCTACCGTCCGCTCCAGCCGGACATACGCAGCCAATCGATTCAGATCCCGCTGTCCGCCGGCCTGACCTGCCCGGGATATGTCCTGTCCAGAACCGACCTTACGCCCTTCCGCTGCCCGGGCGGTTCGGTGTTGTACCTTCATGGCATCCAAAGCCATCCCGGCTGGTTCATCGGCTCGGCCCAGGCGATCGCCCGCTCGGGGTTGACCGTCGTGATGCTTACGCGGCGAGGCTCGGGCAGCTCAGACCTGCCACGAGGCCACGCCCGCAGCGCCGGGGTGCTGCTGGCCGACCTGGACTTCGCTGTCGACTGGCTGGCCGGGGAAAACCAGCAAGGCCCCTGCCGCGGACTGGGCGTAAGCTGGGGGGGCAAATGGCTGGCCGCCTGGGCGGCAAGTCGGCGCGAGGTCCCGCTGGCCAGCCTGACCCTGGCCGCTCCGGGCATCTGCGCCCGCAGGGGGCCGTCGGGCTGGACGAAGCTCCGGATCGCCGCGGCCCTGCTGACCGGCAGGAGCAGGACCCGGTTCGCCTTCGGCCTGGATGATCCGCACCTGTTCACCGAAAACCCGGAGATGATCGACGCGATGACCGCCGATACGCTGAAATTGACCGATGCGACGGCCCGGTTCCTTTTCGCCAGCCGGCAGATGGATCGTGCGCTTTTCAAGGCCCCGGCCGGGGCGATCGACCTGCCCGTCAGCCTGGTGCTCTCGGCCCAGGACCGGATCATCGACAACGATGCGACGCGGCAGGAATTGCTCCGCCTGGTCTCGGGGCCCGAGCGGTTGACGGTCCACGAGTTGCCCGGCCAGCACACGCTGGAGTTCGAGCCCGACGCCCAGAACTACTACCGTGTGCTCGTCGAGTCGTTGCCCCCGCAGATCACCAGGACACTGTCAGGGTGACTTGCGACCTGCACCGGTGGCGTAGCTCGTTCCCCGCCAGACAAGCTTGGCGCCCTTGCGAAGCTTGGCCGTCGCACGCAGCAGCAGGCCCGTGGCCATCAGCGAGCCAAGCCCATACGTCACGCAGAGCAGGCGGGGGACTTCCACGATCCCGTAGAACCGCCAGATCACCGTCATCTGCGTAAACAGGGCTGCACCCGCAACGGCAGAGGCCCAGGCCCAGCATGTCCCGCCGGCCAGGGCCCACCCGGCCAGGGCAGTCGGCAGGAGGATCCAGGGCGAGAGGCTGACCAGAAGCATCGCAAGCAGGGAGATCAGCAGTCGCCGCAGCGTCCCGAACGTGCCGAAGAAGATCCGAGTCCAGCCGTTGACGATCTGCCTCAGGCCGGTGTACATCCGCACCGAGTAAAGCCCCTGGTTGCGGACCACCCGGAGTCGGTGGCCTTGTCGCTTGACGTTCAGCGCCAGCCGCATGTCCTCGTTGGCTTCGTCGCGGACGGCCTGGTGACCGCCGACCTGCTCGTAGATCTCCCGCCGGGCGAGGATAAAGGCCCCATTGGCGTAGGCGTTGGGCTTTACCGGGTTGTTCACCTTGTCCGGGTGGAACCAGATCATCATCACCCCGCCGCAGACAGGCTGGATGACGTGCTCCCAGAACGACCGTGTTACCAGGCGGGGCAAAACGCTGAGAAGGTCCGCCTCGACGCGTCGGGCATGGCTGATCGCGATGGCCATCGCCCGGGAAGACTCGAAGACACAGTCGGCGTCGGTCATCAGCATCCAGGGCCGTGACGTCTGCTGCGAGGCCACGTGCACCGCATGGTTCTTGCCCATCCAGCCATCGGGCAAATCCTCGATCTCGATTACGCGGATGCGATCGTCCCCTTCTGCCAGGCTGCGGATGATCTCGCCGGTCCGGTCCTCGCTGCGGTCGTTGATCACGGTCAGCTGGAAGTCCGGGTAGTCCTGGGCCAGCAGGCCGCGGATACACCGCTCGATGTTGTCCTCTTCCTCCTTGGCCGCGACAATCACGTCGATCGGGGGCAGCTGCGCAGCATCGATCGGGGAATCTTCGGTCAGCACCACGCCGGTCCGCCGTTCGCGGCGGATCATCAGGTGTCGCGAAAGCCAGACCAGTGTAACCAGGCCGGCAAAGCCTGTAAGTATCCAGCAGAGGATGGTCATGAAAGAAGGCTGCTCCTGGGCAGGGCCGGTTTGATCTCGGGATTACTGATGACGCGACTGGTCCCGGTTGAGGTTCAGCACCAGCTCGACTTCGCCGATGTCCATCTCCATCCGCCGGGCGATTTCCACAGCGTCCAGGCCCTGGCGGTCGAGGCGGAGGATCTCTCCATGGGCCGGATCGCCAACGGTCTGGTAGTCCGGCCTGCAAGGCGGTTCCTGCGACTGGCGAAGCTGTCGGAGTCGCGCATCGGCCTGACCGATCGCCTCCTGGAGCTGCTGGATCCGGCTATCCATGCGGACGTCGATCTGCTCGGCCAGGTCGGCCAGTTCGTCCATCATCCGCCGCACGTCGCTGCGGCTGGGCTTTTCGGCGGGTCGGAGTTCCTCGGCCACGCTCTGCCTCCGCCCCTGCCTGGACAGCAGCAGGTAGAGCACGAGCAGCAGGACGCCCAGGGCCAGAGACGCCGACGCGGTCACCGCAGCCAGTTCGAGGATGGTCATCCGCTCTGCCCGTCCTTGTATGCTTTCCAGGCCGCACCGATGACCTCTTTGACCGCGACATGGTGCGACTCGGCCGCGGCGCGGCAGTCTTCGAATTCCGGCGAGGCGGTCACTTCCTCGCTTCCCAGCAGGCCCAGCTTGATCCGCACGGGCCCGAACGCGGTCTCGACCGTCTCAACACGCCGCAGCAGCTTGCTGCGCGACATGTGTTGCTTGCGGACACCCATCGTGGTCGTCTCGCGGAAGAGGAGCTCTTCGGCGGCAGGGACCTTGGCCGGACTGCACAGGACCGAGACGATCCACCCGGGGCGGTTCTTCTTCATCGTTGCCGGCAGGGCCCAGGCGTCCAGGGCCCCGCCCTGCAGCAGCTTCTGGATCGTCGAGCCCAGCAATTCGCCCGTGCAGTCGTCGAGGTTGGCCTGGAGCTGCACGACGCTGTCGGCCTGTCCGGACGACGAGGATCGGCCGATCAGGACCCGCAGCACGTTGGGCACGTTGGCGCCCTGGCGCGTCCCGGCCCCGTAGCCGATCTTCTCGATCTCCATCTCGCCGACAGGCCCGATGGTCTCGGACAGGCTGGTAAACAGGGCCGCGGCCGTCGGTGTCGTCAGTTCGCCGGGGTTGGGGCCGCCGAACGTCGGGACCCCGCGCACCAGTTCCGCCGTGGCAGGGGCGGGTACGGGCATCGTGCCGTGGTCGCACTCGACCGTGCCGCTGCCCAGCGGGATCGGCCCGCAGGAGATCGTCTCCAGGTCCAGCTGCTCCATCGCCAGACACGCACCGACGATGTCCACGATGCTGTCGATCGCGCCGACCTCGTGGAAGTGGACCTTCTCCAGCGACACGCCGTGGACCTGTGCCTCGGCCCGTCCCAGACGCGTGAAGGTTTCCTTGGCACGTTGGGCGGCGCGGGCAGGCAGGTCGGCTGCGTCGATCATCTCGGTGATGTGGTGCAGGTGCCTGTGAGGCCTGGGGGCGTCCGGGTCGACCTCGACGATGAATCGCGTCGCCTGGATCCCCTTGCGGCTGGTGGTCTCGGTTGTCAGGCGGTAGCCCTCGACGCCCAGGCCTGCCAGCTGGTCGGCTAGGACGTCGAGCCTCGCGCCGGCATGGAGGAGGGAGGCGACGATCATGTCGCCTCCGGCGCCGGCGAAACAGTCAAAGTATGCAGTGCTCATCGGTGGGTCGGTCCGTTCGTGTGCCTCTTTGCCCTGTGCAAGGGAGTATAGGTTCGCCCGCATGCGTTTGCAAGCCGCCGGCGTTTGGGTGTTGCGGTTCAGGCGTGCATCGCTTCCTGGCGTTTGTAGTGGTCCTCCAGGACGTTGGCGGCCATCGCCTCGACGACCGGCACGATCCGCGGGCAGATGCACGGGTCGTGGCGGCCTTCGGTGCGGATATCGCTGGCGGCGCCCTCGATGCTGACGGTCTTCTGCTGCAGCGAGATCGAACTGGTGGGCTTGACCACCACGCGGAAGACCAGCTCCTGGCCGGTGGAGATCCCGCCCAGCACGCCGCCGGCGTTGTTGGTCAGGAATCCGTCCTGGCCCATCTGGTCGTTGTGTTCCGAGCCGTTCATGTCCGCGGCGGCAAAGCCCCGCCCGAACTCGATGCCCTTGGTCGCGCCGATCGAGAGCATCGCCCGGGCCAGCTCGGCATCGAGCTTGTCGAAGACCGGCTCGCCCAGGCCGGCCGCCAAACCCCGCACCCGACATTCGACGATCCCGCCGACGCTGTCGCCGCGGTCCCGGGCGGCGGTGACGATCTCGACCATCTTCGCCGCGGCCGCAGCGTCCGCGGCCCGCATGGGGTTCTGCTCGATCTGGTCGAAGTCGATCGTCTCGCACTGCACGCCGCCGCAGCGGAGGGTGTAGGCGGTGATCGAAACGCCACGCCCGGCAAGCAGTTTCCGGGCGATGGCGCCCGCGGCGACCCGACCGGCCGTCTCGCGACCCGATGCCCTGCCCGAGCCGCGATAATCCCGCCGGCCGTATTTCTTCAGGTACGTGTAGTCGGCGTGGCCCGGGCGGAAGAGGTTCTTGATCTCGTCGTAGGCGCTGGGGCGGGCGTCCTTGTTGTAGAGGATCATCAAAATCGGCGTCCCGGTGGTCTTGCCCTCGAACACACCGGACATGATGTTGACGATATCCGGCTCGGCCCGCGGGGTCGTCACGTCCGACTGGCCCGGTTTGCGGCGATCCAACTGGGTCTGGATGTCCGCCTCGCTGAGCTCCAGGCCTGGCGTGCAGCCGTCGACGACCACGCCGACCGCCCCGCCGTGAGACTCGCCGAACGTCGTCAGGCGAAACAGATGTCCGAACGTACTTCCAGCCACGGGTGAGACCTCTTTTCGTACCGTCTTGTCCCCGCGGGACCTCCGCGGAACCGGGACAGGAGCATCATCCTACCTGCACCGGGGGGAATTCTCAACTTCCGCGTGGTCTACTTCTGGGCGGCCTGGAGCTTCGAGACGTAGACGATGTAGTCGATGACGTTCTTGAACAGCGGGTGGTCGGGCTGGCGCATGGGCGGCTCGTTGACCGGCAGCATGCCCTGGAGCTGTTTCCAGAGCGAAAGGGCCAGGCGGTAATCCTGGGCGTTGGTGGCGATGTACGCCCGCTTGTAGAGGTCGGTCGCCCGCTCGGTCAGCTTGCGCAGGGCCGTGTTGTACTTCCGCAGGTGCTCCGGGTCGTCGAAGGAGGGGGTGGCTTTGTAGGCCAGGTGCAGTTGGAAGTACTTGACGGTCCGGAAGAGGTTGCCCGGCTTGTCGTGGCGGCGATCGTAGGTCGTAAGCGCCTCTTCGAGCATCTTGCCCGCCGCGGCGTCCTGGGTGGCCAGTTCGTAGCGATGGTCGAGGATGCGGGCGATCTCGTTGGTTTCGAGCATTCGCGGCTGGCCCGCGGCGGTTTCGACATCCTCCCCGCCCAGGTTGGACAGCACGATGACCAGGACCACCATCGCCAGCAGGTAGATCCCGCCGCCGATGGCATACTTGCGGACCTTGGCCTGGCGAGCGGCGGCCTCGGGGTCGATCTGCTCGATGTCGACCTCTTCCAGCTCGTCGCTGGGCCCGGGGGCCTGGTCGGGCTCGTCCTCGATGATCGCCCGGGCAGGCGGGGCGATCTCCCGCCAGCTGCGCAGGGCCTGGTCCGGGTCGTCCTCGGGTCCGACGTAGAGGATCTGCGTCTGGGCCCCGATCTGCAGCACATCGCCGGTGTCCAGCAGGACCTGCTTCTTGCTGCTCTTGTACCGCTTGGAATTGACCACCGTGCCGTTGGAGCTGAGGTTGGTCATCGCCCAGCCCTGGGCCAGCAGGTCGAAGCGGATGTGCTGGCGGGAGACGGCCTCTTCGGTGACGTTGACGTCGGCACGGGGGTCGCGCCCCACCACGGCCGGGCTGGTCATCAGCACCTCGCGCCGGCCGGCCTGGGGACCTGCAACAAATATCAACTCGGGCTGGCTGGGCATCTCAGAACAATCCTTCCCTGGCGATCTGAATGATCATCGGACCGAAGACCACCAGTATTACCGCCATGACCAGCAGGAGGCAAGGCACGAGAATGCGGACCGAGGCCCTGGCGGCCAGGTTCTCCGCCCGGACCGACCGGTCCAGGCGAAGCAGCGTGGCCTGGTCGTGCAGGACCGAGCCCAGCGGCGTGCCGAGTTCCTCGGCCTGGACGACGGCGGCGATCAGCGAGCGGATCGACTCGATCGGGATCCGATCGGCCAGGTTCTCCAGGGCCAAGCGGCGCGTCGTGCCCAGTTCCATCTCGGCCAGCAGGGCGTTGAATTCCTCGTTCAGCGGGTCCTGGCGGTCCTCGCGGACGATGGTCCGGAGGGCTTCGGCGAACGAGGCCCCCGCCCCCATCGCCAGTGAGATCAGGTCCAGTGCATAGGGCAGGCGGCGGGCGATGGCGGTCAGCCGTTTCTCGGCCTTGTCGTGCAGGCTGTAGATGACCACCGCCACACCGACCATCCAGCCTGCGACAAGGATGCCCGCGCTGAACTGCTGGCGGATCATCATGTGGCAGATCTCAAGCAGACCGCCGAGTATCAACCCGCCGAGCATCGACAGGGCCAGATACTCATCGGCCGTGTAGTAGTTCGGGTTGCCCGCCGCAACGATCCGCCGGGCCAGCCAGCCCTTGACGCGCGGCAGGTTCACCGAGTGGCTGATCCGCAGCAGCAGCCACATCACCGGGCGCGATGCGGTGTGCTCGAAGACCGTCGCCCGGTCGCTGTGCCCGGTGGCGATTGCCGCGGCCCGCTGGGGCGAGAGCTTCGCCTGGCCCGGCTGGTTGAACACCGAGAGGATCAGCAGGAAGCCGGCCGCAAAAACCCCCGCCGACATCGCCAGGTCGAACCAGCGCTGGGCGAAGAACTCCAGATCCACCGCCAGGATCGAAATTGTCACCAGGTCAGATATCAATGGCTATGATCTTTCGTATCCAGAGGAAGCCCGCCAGGTTCAGCACGATAATCAGCCCGATGATGAACTGGCCGACCCCCGAGTCGAACAGGCTGATGACGTACGACTTCTCGATGACAAACAGCACCCCCAGGACGATCAGCGGCATGGCCCCCAGCCACCTCGCCGTGGTCCTGCCCTGGGCGGTCAAGGTCTCGACGCGCTTCTCCAGACGCTGGATCTCGCGAATGGCTGCGGCGATTTCATCCAGCGTCTTGCCCAGGTCCCCGCCGCGCTGGCGGTGGGTCTGCAGGGCCGAAAACAGCAGGCGGAAGTCGCCCGAACCGATCCTCGTGGCCGCGTCGGACATCGCCTGGTCCAGCGGCACGCCGTATTCGTACTCCCGCAGCAGATGGCGGAACTCCTGGCGCAGGGGCCTGGGCCCGTCGCGGGCGATCAGTTGCATCGCCTGGACGAGGTTCAGCCCCGCCCGCACGCCGGCAGAGAGCTGGTGGATCCCCCCCACCAACTGGTCTTCGAGCTTGCTGATTCGCCGGCGTCGCAGGATGCTCAGGATCGGGCCCGGCAGGACCAGGCCGATCGACGCGACGATCAGGAATGCCAGCACCGATCCGAACGCCAGGCCGGCCAGGATGCCCATCACCGCCGAGCCGATCAGCCACGTCAGCGTCGCCGCCCGGGGCGTAATGTCGATCAGCAGCGACTGGCGAAGCACGCGGTTGAACAGCGTCCGCCGGCGCTGGATCAGCTCCATCGCCGGTGCGTAGGCCAGGCCCGCCATGACGACGGCCAGGACGAAAATCGCCACCGTCGACAGCGCCTGCCCGGCCGTGTCGACGTTGAAAAACCCCAGCGGCGAGATCATGTGAACACCTTCACGTCGAGGAAGTCGTCTTCGATCAGCTCTTCCACAAACGCCGGAATGTAGCCGGTATGCCGCAGCGAGGCCTGTTGGCCGCTCTCGCCCCGGCCCGAGCGGAAGCGGTAGATGTCTTCCAGGATGATCGTCCCGTTCTCCGGATCGATCCCGACGACCTCCGAGACGTGCGTCACGCGGCGGCGCCCGTCGGCCTGGCGGGAGATCTGCACCACCAGGTCCAGCGCGGCGACGATCTGCTCGCGGATGGCGCGGATGGGCATTTCCACGGCCATCAGGACCATCGTCTCCAGGCGGAGCATGGTGTCCTGCGGGTTGTTGGCGTGGATCGTCGAGAGCGAGCCGTCGTGCCCGGTGTTCATCGCCTGGAGCATGTCCAGGGCCTCGGGGCCTCGAACCTCGCCGACGATCAACCGGTCGGGCCTCATCCGAAGCGCGTTGCGGACCAGGTCGCGGATGGTGTAGGCCCCGCGTCCCTCGATGTTGGCCGGGCGGGTCTCCAGGCGGACCAGGTGCTCCTGGTTCAGTTGCAGTTCGGCCGAGTCCTCGATGGTCACGATCCGCTCGGACTGCGGGATAAAGTTGCTCAGCACGTTGAGCGTCGTGGTCTTGCCGCTGCCGGTCCCGCCGGCGATCATGATGTTCTTGCGCCCCATCACGCAGGCCCGGAGGAATCTGGCAGCCCGGTCGGTCAGGGTGGCCCGTTCGATCAGGTCGTCGATGGTAAAGGGGATGCGGGCGAACTTGCGGATCGTCAGCGTCGGGCCCGACAGGGCCAGCGGCGAGATGACCGCGTTGACGCGCGAGCCGTCCGGCAGGCGGGCGTCGACCAGCGGCTGGGACCGGTCGATGCGTCGACCCACGGGCGTGATGATCCGCTCGATGACGGACTCGACGATCTCCTCGGAAAAAAAGCTCCGCCCGGTGTTCTGCAGCACGCCGTCCTTCTCGATGTAGATCAGATCCTTGCCGACGACCATGATTTCGCTGACGTTGGGCATTTCCAGCAGGTCCTGCAGCGGTCCGTAGCCGAGCACGACGTCCTCGATCTCCTTCGAGAGCATGCGCCGGCAGATGTAGGCCCGCAGCTCGGGGCTGATCCGCTTGCCGAGCTTGTCCAGCTGGTCGGGCCAGCCGGCCTCGACCGTCGCCACGTCGTCCTTGATCGTCGTCGGCCTCAGCTTGAGAGGGAAGGCGCTGACCACGTCGCCGATCATCCGCGAGATGGCCTCTTCCTTCTGCCCCTCCAGCACGTCGGTACCCTCAAAGCCGTAACTGTACAGCAGCTTGCCCGTCGCCCGGCGGGCCAGTTCGGTCACCACGCCCCGCCAGAGGAACTCCGCGGCCAGGTGGTCGGCCATCTCTTCGTCGAGTTCCTCGCGGTGGGCCTGGATGATCTCCAGCAGATTCTGCTTGATCATCTTGACCAGCCGCGCGTCGGTCTCGCCCATCTGCCCGGTCACCCGCAGGTTCAGCCGCTCCAGCAGCTCGGCGTGCATGCGGCGTTCCAGGTCGATGGTCCGCTGGCGGGGCGAGATCTCCTCCTGCCTCGTCGAGACGCGACGCTGCGAGGGCTCCATCATGTAGAGGCTGAATTCGCCGATGCGGATCTCGTCGCCGTATTCGATCTTCGCCCGCTGCTGGCTGGCCACCTCGCGATTGGCCGCCGACAGGCCGTTGAGGCCCAGGCACTCGACGAAGTACGAGCCGTTCTGCTGGATGATCCGCGCGTGCTCGCGCGAAACGAACGGGCTGCGCAGGGCGACGTCGTTGGTCTCCTCGCGGCCGATGGTGATCGGCGTGGCGTTGACCTTGATGACCTCGCGCTGGTCCGAGAACTGGTTGTACAGCCAGATTTCCAAGTTCCGCCGCCCTTCCTATTCCTGCCAGGCCGGCTGGGTTGCGCTGCGGGGCATGCCCCCAAGTCGCGGCTGGAGTTTCAGCAGCGTCTTGTCGGTGACCAGGCCGGCGTTGTCGGGCTGGCGGCGGTCGCGACGCAACAGGCCCACCTGCCAACTGCCCCGGACGTAGTCCTGGATGACCATCAGCCGGTCGTAATGCTCGCGGCGGACCTGGACGTTGATCTGGTCCCACCGGCGCAGGCCCGATACCTGGCGAGATCGGCCCGGGCGGTCCGGGTTTTCCTGTTCGCCGCTGTAGCCGCCGACGTTGACCACCCGCACGCCTTCCAGCACGCGGAAGATCTTCAACTCGCTTTTGCCCGACTGCGACACGTCGGCCGGGACGAATACCCGGGCATAGACGTCGACCAGGTCGCCCTTGGTCACCACGTCCCCCAGCGACAGGTCCTGGTCGATGGTAATCGGGAAGGTGGTAAACCCTTCCGACTCCAGCTGGCTGGAGGGAGAGTCGCGATCGAGTTCCTGGATGTGCGACCATCGCAGCCATTCGCCCTTGCGGATGGGTCGGGCGATGCGCTGGAGCAGGACGAAGGTCTTCTGATCGGCGGTCATCACGTCGCCGACGGCGTCTTTGACCGACGCGTCGAGCTCGACGATTTCCAGGTCGGCTTCGAGAATTTCCTCGCCGGCCTCGAGGGGCCTGTTGACCTTGATCAGCTCGACCTTCTCGGCCTGGAAGCTCTTGCGGACCTGGTAGATCTGGATGTTGTACAGCACGGCCACGATCACGCCGACGATTGCCGCCGCGATCAGCAGGCCCTTGTTCCGGATCGGATTACTCGACTCGGCCATTTCTCAACGCCTTTCTAGTTATTCAGCTAATCGGCAGTTCGCAGCATGGCCGTGAACCACACATAATGCATCTTGTCTTCTCCGGGGGCATTTCGCAAGGTCACAACCGCCCGATCTCCGTTGCGATTGAACGGCAGGACGGTTCGCCCGCGCGGGTCGGTCCGTTGGCCCAGGGGCGTAAAGCCCGCCTCGGAGAGTTTCTGCCGGTAGTGCTCGACGGTTCCGGACGGCTTGCCATCGACCCTGTAGTGCGCCAGGCGAATCTGCAGGTCGCCGTCGTTGCGCCCGCGGGCCCAGATGCGCCGGCTTTCGGGCGGCCCGGTGATGTTCAGCGGGTCGGTCTCCGCCTCGGCCGTGCCGGTCAGCAGCTCCGAGCCGATCATCAGATCCCCGAAGCCGTCCTCCGGTCCGGGCCCGCTGCTGCGCCCGGGGCCCAGCGGCAGGGGCGTGTCGTCCGACTCGCCCAGGCCGAGCATCGAATGCACCTGCAGGGCCAAAACGATCCCGCCGACAAGCACGACCGCGTAGATCAGCCCGAAAAGGTACTTCCTGCCGGGCTTCAGGGTCCGAACGTCTTGCTGCGACTGGCGGTCCGGGCCCATTACCACCCGCCGTGATAGAGTCTGCGGATCATGTCAGCCAGTCCCGTTCCCTCGGCCGGCACGGAGATCATCGACTCTTCCAGTTCGTCGAGGTAGTGCTCGCGGAGCAGGCGGGAGTAGCCCAGCTGGCCTCGTGTCCAGCTCCTGCCGTCCCGGGCATGGTTGGCGTGGATCGCCCCTTGGAACCGCTGCCAGTAGCCCACGTCGGTCGGGAAGGTCGCCGAGACGAAGCGCCGCCAGCCGCGCGGGGTGTAGCGGGCGTTGAGTTCGGCCATCAGGTCGTAGCCCGGGCCCGTGTAAGCCCCCACCTCGTCGGTGAAGGCATCGTGGACGTCGTCAGGCCCCCCGCCGCCGTGGATGCCGATCCCGACGGCGGAGTTGTTGAAGAACCGGTCGTTGTAGTACGTCGAAATCGATCCGTCGACGGGCTGGTGCGACCAGGCGGCGTGACGGGCGGCGGTGCGGACCTTCTGCTGGTTCTTCATAGCCCAGCCGAAGAACCACGTGACCACGATCACCGCGGCCAGCAGGGGAATCGCCAGGCAAAACTCCACCATCGCCGCGCCGCGGCGGTTGCCAGAGGTCCATTTTGTTCGTGTTCGTCGTTGGGATCTCATGTTTACTGGCTCCGATGGGCGTCGATCAGCCCGCCGTCGAGGCTGTCCATGAATTCCAGCAGCGCCTCGATGTCGCGGTTGAGGATGATCCCCTGAACCTCGTCGGCGTCGATGCTCGATTCATCCAGGCGGTCTGTCCAGTCCTCCCAGCCGGTCAGGGGCACGAGCTTGGCCTGCCAGTCCTGTGTCCAGAGGTCCCAGGACTTGTTGTTGAAGATGATCGCCTGGCTGGTCGCCACGATGGGCCCGGCGGGGTTGGCGTTTCCGAACCGCTGCGGCCAGACGCGTGCCTCGTTCGGCTCGCGGACGGCCCCGAGGAAGCTGTACAACTCGCGCCGGATGCCTTCATCGCGGTCGACGTGCCCGCGGGGGTCGATGTCGCCTGCCTGGGCCGTCAGGACCATCGGGGCGGGCAGTTCGTCGCCATCCTGCCAGTTGCAGGGGTTGGGCACCTGGCGTTTGCGTCCGGTGTCGATCCCGCCGAAGACGTAATAACTGGTCATGTACACCGTCTGCCACTCCGACTCGCCGGTCACCGGGTCCAGCTCCGGCTCGATGCCGATCTCCGGGTCCATGGTCGTCTCGTAGGTGTACTGGTCTTTCCAGATGTAGCTGCTGACCATCGGGACGCCCCACCCGGCCGGGTCGACCCAGCCGTTGGACCAGATGGCGATGGCGTAGTCGGAATTCGCCCGGTAGCTGCCCGGCGAGAGGTAGCCAGCCCGGCCGGGCTTGATCCGCGAGGCGATTTCGACCAGGTAGAACATCGTGCTCTTGACGAGGTCCTCGTTGTTCTGTGCGAAGTTCCGGGCGTCGGGGTAGCGGATATGCTCCCACTCGGGCACGTGGTAGCCCACCGGCTGGCGCGACTCGAACATATACCGCAGCTTGATGTCTGCCAGTTGGTTGGCGTAGGTGTGGAACCTCGTATCGGGCAGGTGGCCGGTCCGGCGATTGTTGTACCAGTCGTACCAGCCGTAGGCCCAGTCGTGGATGACGCGGCGCTTGGCCCACCAGTACGGGCCGAACGGGGCATACCCGTACACCCGCCAGTCCGTGGCGTGCCACCGGCCGGGCCTGCCGCCGCCGGAGGGCGTCCGGGCGCTGCTGCCGTTGCGCCGGCCTCCTACGCCGACGCCCCCGCCGCCGCGCGTCTGGCCGTAGCCGGGCGTGCCCGCGCGATACTCCCAGGCTGTCGCCTCGCGCAGGTAGTTCCGCCACCGGTGCAGCCGCGCCCACGGGCCCAGGCGATGCGGCCAGGCCATGTCGGGAATCACCCCGCCGGCCCCGCCGGAGTCGAAGGGCCCTTCCATGCTGTCGTTCCTGACCACGGCCCGACCTTTGAGGGGGTACTCGAAGTCGCCGAAGTTCGTCCGCACCGCGTCGATGCGGGGGACGATCGGGACCATCAGGGCTGCGTCGGCCCCGCTGAGCGTGCCGAACTGGGCGGCATCGGCCTGGGCGAAGATCCCGGCCGTGGCGACCGTCGCCTGCGAGAGTTCATCCATCCCCTGGGCAGCCCGCCAGAGCAGCCCCTGGGGCGCGGGCCCGCCCGCCCCAGTGCGGTAATACGTCAGCGAATCCATGTCGAAATCCGCCAGGGCCGAGGCCACCGGGCTGAGCACCTCGACCTGGCTGCGCATGCGGTCGCGCAGGTTGGTCAGGGCCGACTCTATCATGTTCCGCTCGGGCACCGGCGGCGAGCCCCGGTCGATCTGGTCCGACAGGGCCACCACCCAGCGATTGGTCTCGGTCGCGGCCATCCAGGTCGCCTGGGGCATCGCGTCGAGCACCGGGACCAGCGAGAGGCTCTTGGCCTGGCCGACGTTGTTCATCGCCACCAGGTTCATCGAGCGGGCCATCCACGTGCTGCCCGAAATGGCAGCGGCGTCGGCGGCGTCCTGCATGTCGCGCCTGCGGTTGACCGTCACCCCGACGTTGACCACGAAGAAGACCAGCCCCGCCATCAGGGCCATCGCCAGCAGGGTGATCACCAGCACCTGGCCCGTCCGGGCCGGGCCGGTGCGACCGGCGGCGATTCGTCTGCTCTTGTGCGGTCGGGTCATGGGCGCCTCGTGTTAAGGCTGGGAGGGCAGTTGCTGGAGCAGGTTGGCAATCGTTCGCCGGTCCTCCTCGAAACGGGCAGAGTCGCCGGCGACACGCAGGTACCCCCGGGCGGCGGGGAGGTCCTCGGCCTCGAAGGCATCACGGGCCCGGCTGATGTAGTTCCGGCAGATGGCCGTGGAGCTCCATTTCTCGGCTTCTTCCTGGTTCTGGGGCAGGGCCTCGCCGGCGGTCTCGAACTTCTCCCGCGCCTGGGTCCATTGGCCCTGGGAAAGCATTTCCTTGCCCTCGGCCATCAGTTGCTCGAAGCGTTCCAGCCGGTCGATCCGGGCCTTGATCGTCTCGACCCGGGGCGCCTGGGCGGAGTCGTGTTCCAGCGCGGCGTCGAAGGCCTTTCGGGCCTCGGCGTAGTCGTTCTCTGCCAGCAGGGCCTGGGCCTTGGCCCACTGGATCTCGAAACGGGCGTTGGCGATCCGGGCGTTGAGGTCGTCGGTCGCCTGGATCTCGCTGGCCCGGAGGTAGTGGTTCAGGGCGGCTGCGTAGTCGCCCTGGGCGGCCGAGCGGTCACCGGCGTCCATCATCGCCTGGAACTGGCCCGCGGTCCGCAACGACTCCAGGGCCTCCCTGGCCACCGCGTCGTCCGGGTCGCGCTGGAGGACCTCCCGCAGGGCCTCGATGGCGTCATTGGTCCGTCCGGCCTGGAGCATCGCCAGGGCGTCCTCTCGCATGACATCCACTTCCAGCCGTTCGATGCGGTCGGCGACCTGCGGGGGGTTCTTCAGGGCCTGGGCTTCCTTCAGGGCGGCCAGTTGGCTGGAGCGGTCGCCGTTGATCCGGGCGGTCTCGGCCCTGGCCATCGCCCGGGCGTAGCGCAGGTCCAGGTCGATCCGGTCCAGGCGGCTGCGAACCTGCTGCATGGCGGTCTGGAAGTCTGCCTCGGGCAGGTGCTGGGCGGCGGAGCGGTCGGATTCGATGATCTGCTGGAGGTCCTGGTAGGCCGACTGGGCGGCCAGGAGCTTCTCGGCCGCGGCAGAGAAGGCCCCGCTGTCCAACTGCTGCTGGCCCTGCTGGAAGGCCCTGTCGGCCCGCTGGTTGGCCTGGGCGACCCGGGCGGCGATGCGCTCCAGCTCGATCCGCTGGGCCAGGGCCTCGTATTTGGTCTTCTGTTCCGGCGGAAGCAGCGTGGGGCTGAGCTTTTCCAGTTCCGACTGGGCGGCGTCGAGCTGGCCCTGCATGACGTACGACTCGGCCTGGAGGTAGGTGTCCTGGAATCGCCGGACGTGGTATTGCTCGTCGCCGAACTCGCGGACGGTCTTGGCTGCCATCTCCGACCACTTGTAGAGGTCGGAGTCGTTGGCCGCCTCGCGCTGGATGGCGTTGACGGCCTGGCGGGCGCGTTCCTGCCGCTCCGAAGCGGCCCGGTAGTCGCCGTCGCGCAGGGCGATCCAGGCGTGGGACATGTGACCCATCACCAGGGCCTTCTGGGCCCCTTCGGTATCCGAAATCTCGTTGGCGGCGCGGAACTTCTCCAGCGCCTCGGTGTACTGTCGCCTGTCGAAGAGGCGGTAGCCCTCGTTGTAGAGTTTGGCCGCCTGCTCCTGCCTGCGGGCCTCGGCCGAGCTGGTCCGCATGTACAACGCGATCCCCGTGCCCAGGATCGTCACCACGATTACGCCGACGAGGATCAGCTTGGTCCGCAGCGACATCGCCTTCTTGGGAATCGGCGCAGTCTCCGGGGCCGCTTCCAGCGGCTGACGGTCCGGCTCGGTTGGAATCGAGGGGATCTCCCCGGAGTCTTCCAGTTCGATGCGTTTGTCGGGCGCGCCGCCGGCGGCCATCCCTGCCGCCCCTGCCTTGGCCGCCTTGCCCTTGGCCTTGCTGGAGAAGGCGGATTTGATCGCCAGGCCCAGCTCTTCCATCGAGCCGTAGCGGTCCCGCGGATCCTTGGCCATCATCTTGGCGATGATGTGCGACAGCGACGCGGGGATCTCCGGCTTGACCTCGTGCAGCGGCGGGGCCTTGACCGAACCATTCGCATGCCATTTCATCCACCGCAGCCGCTCGGAGTGTTGGTCACGGACGATCTCGGCGAAGATCTCGTTGAACTTCTCGCGCCCGAGCATCAGCTCGTACATCATCATGCCCAGCGAGTACATGTCGGCCCGGCCGTCCACCTGCCCGCCCTCGAACAGCTCCGGGGCCATGTACTTGGTCGTGCCCAAAACCATCGACGTCTGGCCGCTGGAGCTGGCCGCGACGCCGAAGTCCATGATCTTCGGGCGCAGGCCCGACTGGAGGATCACGTTGGCCGGCTTGATGTCCCGGTGAATGAAGCCGCTGATGTGCACGTCGTTCAGGGCCGCTGCCAGGCGCCAGAGCACCTGCACCCCGGCCTTGGCGTCCAGCGTGCCGTGCTGCTGGAGGATCTGCTCGAAGCTCTGGCCCTCGACGTACTCCATGACCATGAACAGGCCCTTTTCGTCCTGGATCACGTCGTGGACGTTGACGATCACCGGCTGGCGGCTGGACAGGCGGGCCATGATCTGGGCTTCCTTGCCGAAGCGGGCGAGGAACTTGGGGTCTTCGGCCAGGGCGCTGGACATCTGCTTGACGGCCACGATGCGGTCCAGCAGCTCGTCGCGACATTTGTAGACGATGGCCTGACCCCCGATGGCCAGCCGTTCGAGCACCTCGAACTTGCCGATTTTCGTTCCCGGCTGGAGTCCGACCTGTTGGGCGTCTTTCTCATCCATCGTCATGCAGCCATCCCTGGTCGCAGCGGCCTGCGGGGGCCGTTGCGGGCAAAAAGTCAATTCGGTCGTACGTCAAATTCTTCGATCTCGATCCAGTCCTGCACCCCTTCGTTGCTCAGCGTGCAGTGGGCCTCGATGATCAGCCCGTACGCGCCGTCGGCGTCGAGGTCCACCCCGTCATCCAGGATGCGGGAGAAGAACCAGCCGGCGTAGGGCACGGACAGGTAATACGTGTGTCGCAGGCGGGCCCGGATGTCCTCGCCGGCCTGGTAGATCATACCATTGCCCGGCGGGTCCAGTTCGACAAACGTGTGGTTTCGGGCGTAGTCGAGCTTGCGGAGAATCCGGTCGTCCAGCCAGAAGGGCCTCTCCGGCGACCAACTGTCGTGAAAGCGGATCAGGCTGCCGACCAGTTCCGGATCGTCGGCGGTGTCCTGGTCGGTCCCGCC
Source organism: Phycisphaerae bacterium (assembly GCA_046541415.1). Lineage (GTDB taxonomy): Bacteria > Planctomycetota > Phycisphaerae > SM23-33 > SM23-33 > CAZOVB01. The sequence goes on from JBKHDI010000014.1 coordinate 59,452, forward strand.
GTAGGAGATCGGCACCAGCGGCCAGACGGCCGCGGCGTGGATCCGCCCGAACTTGCCGCCCATCTCGTCCGGCGTGTACTCGTTCTCCATCTCGCTCGGCCCGGCGTAACGAGGCACCTGGACCACCGCGGACCGGGCCGCAGCGTACGCGGCGTAGTGGACGCAGACATTCCCGGCCATCAGCAGCGACGACTGGAGCATCCCCAGCGAGACCGAAAGCGCGATCGGCAGCAGCAGGACGAACTCGACCAGCACCGAACCGTCGTCGGCCCGGCGGCGCGAACGGGCGCGACGCCCGATCTGCCACATCGCAGAGACCACCCAGCCCAGCAGCACCGCACAGCCCAGGGCCACCGCGGCGGCAACCAGGCCGATACGGCTGGTCAACGCCCGCCACAGCCACACTCCGCCAACATCTGCCACCCCCCACCAGGCAACCAGAGCGGCCACCAGCGAGACCACCAGCACCACCCCGGCCAACGACAGCGCAGCCGGTGCCAACCCAGATCCCTCAGGCCTACCAGGTTGTGCAGACCGATACGTCACCGGTGTCAGACTCCCAGAAACAGCTTTCGGGCCACGGGCCCGCGTATCAGAACTTCGATCAGCGCAACGGCCGAGCCAAGGCACAAGGCCAGGCCAAAGGGCAACTTCGGCGAATCTTCCGTGGCCGGATCATACGCTTTGCCGAACGACAAAACCACCCAGAACCACTGCAAGATCCGCTTGAACACCGCCAGCGCCATCCGCCGGCGCAGCAGGATCACCAAGGCCATCACCACCGCCACGCCAAAGCCGAAAAACATCGCCGTCAGCGTGAAACGCCAGCCGGCCAGGGCGCCGATCGCGCCCATCAGCTTTACGTCGCCACCACCGATCCCGCCGGTGAAAAACACCGCCATCATCGGCAGAAAGCCCACCGCAAAGCCCGCCAGCGCGCCGAGCAGCCCGAACTGCATCCCGCCGCCGGCGCCGGTCAGCCCGCCGGTCAGCGTATGCCCGATCAACCCGACCGCAATGGCCGGGTACGTCAACTGACGCGGGATGATGCCGCTGCGAACGTCGGTCCAGGACGCAATGAAAAGCACCACGCCCAGGACCGCAAACGACCACCATTGCAACACCAGGTCGATCACAATGCCGCTTCCCGCTCAAGCAGCTGCCTTTGCATGCCGACGGTCAAAGCGAGTCCGGATCCGTGCCCGGCTGGCCGCTCTTCGTCTCCGACCAGATCGAGTTCCACCAGCGCGACAGGTCCTTCCAGAACCAGATCAAAACGCCCAGCAGAGGAAGTGAAACCGCCGCGATCATGAGAATGTACTCCACCATGTTCGCTCCGGTGTCGTCCTCGTGCAGACTCTTGAGCCTGGCGGCCATCGTTTTGAGCATCGATTTCATAGCGTACCTCAATAAAACATCAGGGCCCGCAACCCCTGCAGCCGGATCTCGATCACGGCAACGGCAGGATGTGCAGGAAAGTCAAAAGTCGATAGTATTGCGTCAGGGCCGAGAGCATCGCCACAAACAGCGGAAACAACGGCAGGACGAACACCGCCAGCAGCAGCGTGTATTCCACCATCGCCACGCCGCGGTCGTCGTCCGCCAGGTCCCGGATTGTTCTGCCTCGCCGCTTCATGCTGTTGTTACATCGGATTGAAATATCGGTTTGGTTAACTCCCACTTCGGACGCAGAATGCGAATTTTCGGCTCGGGGGCGAATTCCGACGTCGCGCCCGTCCATGCCAACGACCCCTGCCCGTCGCCGCCCTCACCGTCGTTCAGGTCGTAGCGGAAAATATCCTGCAGCCTGTACTTGCCGTCATCCCCCAAAGGCAACACCTCGCTGATCTGCGTCACCGACCGCCGACCGTCCGAGAAGCGCGTCATCTGGACCACAAGGTCGATCGCAGAGGAAATCTGCGCCCGCAACGCGTGCAGGGGCAGCTCCACCTCGTTCATCATCGCCAGCGTCTCCAGGCGGTTCATCGCGTCCAGCGGCATGTTCGCGTGCAGCGTCGACATGCTCCCGGCGTGGCCGGAAGTCATCGCCTGGATCATGTCCAGCGCCTCGCCGCCGCGAACCTCGCCGATGATGATCCGGTCCGGCCGCAACCGCAGCGAAGAGCGGAACAGGTCGGCAATCCCGACCTCCCCCTTGCCCCATCGGTCCGGCGGGCGGGATTCCAGGCTGATCAAATGATCCTGCTGCAACTCCAGCTCCGAGGAGTCCTCGATGACCACGATCCGCTGATGACCCGGGATGAAACTCGATAACACATTGAGAAGACACGTCTTGCCGCTGGACGTGCCCCCCGAGACCAGCAGGTTCTTCTCGGCCGAAACGCATATCTCCAGGTACTCCCGGGCCGGGTCCGACCACGTGCCCATCTCCGTGAACGTATCGGCCGTAAAGAGATTCTTGGCGAACTTCCGGATCGACATGCACGTGCCCCGCCGCGACAGCGGTGCGAGAATCACGTGGACTCTGCTGCCGTCCGGCAGACGCGAGTCGATCAGCGGCTGCTCCGGCGTCAGACGCTTGCCCGTGTACTGCAGGACGTTGTTGACCGCCGAGAGCAGGGCCTCTTCGTCCTCGAAGCGGGCCTCGGTGCGGATCAGCCGCCCGGCCTTTTCGATGTAGATCTCGTCCGGCGAGTTGATCATGATCTCCGAGACACTCTCATCCTGCATGAACGGCAAAATGGGCGCCAGAAAATGGTCGACCGTCGCTTCGAATATCTTCGCCGTGGCCATTGTGTCCCGTTCTCAAAAACTGGTAGGCATACCCGAATACAACACGCATTCGGCCGCCAAAGCCTGCAAATAATAGGCTTTTTTCCAAAACGAGTCTACCGCTTCCCGGCTTATCTGACAAGGCCTAACGCTCGCGTGCGGCATTGATTGCGACGATATTTGCCGGAGATTCCTGTAGAACTCTTGTCAAGCTGCCGAGAACCTCATAGAATCCTCAACCCCTAGATGGTCTACAACCATCCTGCAGGCGCTGCCAAACGCCCGGAGAGGTGCCGGAGTGGCCGATCGGGCCGGTTTCGAAAACCGGTGAACCTTCGCGGTTCCGTGGGTTCGAATCCCACCCTCTCCGCATACCAAAACGCCTGTCCCCCCAAACGGACAGGCGTTTTGCTTGCGCCGGAATATCCCAGGCGACCGCGCCGGGGTCAAGGCGCGCCGGGGTCAGGTACTTTTACGGACCGCGCCGGGGTCAGGTACTTTTACGGACCCGAGGCCCTGCGAGGGTCGTAG
>JBKHDI010000015.1:0-62076 GCA_046541415.1 Phycisphaerae bacterium
TCACCTGGACGTTCCGGACGCCCATGAGGATGATCATCGCCAGGCTGACATAGGCGATCGAACGGCCGAGGCAGTAGAGCAGCCCATTGCCCAGGACGCGCAGCGGACGGCCCGCCTGTCGGGAGAGCACGGAAATCGCCGCGATGTTCCCCGCCAGCGTGCAGGGGCTGATGGAGATCTGCACGCCCAGCCAGACCGCACCAAGCAGGGGCCAGGCGTTCACGAGGCCTCGGCCTGCAGCGAGGCGTCGATGACCGATCGCAGGAACTGCGAATACTGTTCGGGTTTGTTGTAGAGCGTCCAGGCCTCGTTGAGAACGCGGGATTCGACGATCAGCCCATCCTCGATTCGCACCAGGACGATGTGGCTGGACGAGACACCGACCTGTCGGTCCATGGCGTCGTGGTCCCGGACCCGGCCCGGGCGTCGCGGGCTTGATAGGCCCGGCCGAGGGCAAAGCCGATACTCACCAGCACGAAGCGCAGCAGCACGGCGGTGACGGTCTTGCGGAGTTTCATGTCTGGCTCCCGGGTTCGGTCAGATCGCAGCGGCGTCGAGTTGCTGGACCAGTTGCACGAACGCCTTGCCGCGTTGCTCGTAATTGGTGAACATGTCGTAGGATGCACAGGCCGGCGAGAGCAGGACGGCGTCGCCGGGCTGGGCCAGCTGTCCAGCGACGCGGACGGCCTGTTCCATGTCATCGGCGTGCTGGACGATCGGTTCGGGCCCGTCGCGGGAGATCTCGATCGCCGCGGCGATCTGGTCGGCGGTCTGCCCGATCAGCACGGCGGCCCGGGCGTTTTCGGCCACGGCCTTGCCCATCTCGGCGAAGCTGACGTTCTTGTCGTAGCCGCCGAGGATCATCACGGCGGTGCGTCGCGGAAACGCATGGAGTGCGACAATGGACCCGGCCGGGGTGGTGCACTTGGAGTCATTATACCAGGCGACCTGCTGTTTCTCGGCGACAAACTGCAGCCGATGGGCCAGGCCCACGAAGCGTTCGAGTTCGGCGGCGACCTGTTCGCGCCGCAGGCCGAGATGGCGTGCGATGGCCCATGCGGCCTGTGCGTTTGCCTGATTGTGGGCCCCGGGGACGCGCAGGTCGAAGGGCTCGTCCCCGCCGGTCGGGTCGAAGGTCTCCACGCGTCCGGGCGCCTCGGTGGCCCAGGTGCGGGTCGCCTCGCAGTCGCGGTTGAGGATCAACACGTCGCCGCGGTGCTGGAAGGCGAAGATGTTCTTCTTGGCTGCCCCGTAGCCTTCCATCGTCCCGTGGCGGTCGAGGTGGTTGGGCAGCAGGTTGGTTACCAGCGCCACCGAAGGGCTGAAGGCGATCAGCGGCAGGTACTCCAGCTGGAAACTCGATAGTTCCAGGACCACCAGGTCGTCGGGGCCGATTTTTTCCAGCTCGCCCAGCAGCGACCCGCCGATGTTGCCCCCCACATGGGTGGGCTGGAACGTCGAGAGGATCGCACCGACCATCGCGGTGGTCGTGCTCTTGCCGACCGACCCGGTAATGCCGATCACCCGCCCCCGACAACGCCGGCAGAAGAGGTTGATCTCGGTAGTCGTCGGCACGCCGGCATCGCTGGCAGCCTGGAGCATGGGGTGTTCCGGCGGCACGGCCGGGTTGACCACCACCAGGTCGGTGTGGATGAAGTCATCGGCGTCGTGGCCGCCCAGGTGGAGCGTCACGTCGCAGCCTTCCAGCTGGCGGATCGAATCGGCGAGCGTGTCGGCATCGGCCTGGTCGGAGATGGTAACCTCGGCGCCCTGCCGACAGAGCCAGCGCGCAGCACCCAGCCCGCCGCCGAACCGCCCCAGGCCCATCACCGTGGCCCGTTTACCCTTGAGTGTTTCCATGCGGTCGCAGTTTCTATGGTTAGGGGAATTCAGATGTCCAGCGCCTCGGCCGGGCCGAGAGAGAGGATGTCCACTTTGTCGATTTCATAGGTCTCTGCCAATCGCATCACGTCCTGGCGCGTGACAGACATGATCGACTCGATCTGCTCGTCCAGGGGGCGGTAGTTGCTCCCGTAGACCCAATCGAAGCCCACGGCCGAGAGCCTGCCCATCGGGATCTCGCCTTTCAGCGTGGCGCTGGAGGCGATCTTGTTGGCAGCGGCGGTGATCTCGGCTTGTTCGGGCCCTTCGGCGCGGAACTTGCGGATCTCGTCCAGGGCGATCTCGGCGACCTGGCCGGCGGCCTCGGGTCCGCAGGAGATCATGGTCATCCATATCCCGGCCTGGTCCATCGGGTTGTAGGCCGTCGAGGCCTCGTCGGCCAGGCCGCGGTCGACCAGTGCGTAATACAGGCGGCTGGACGTGTCGTCGCCCAGGATCGTCGAAAGAATCTGGGCCGCGTAGCGATCGTCGGACTGGGCCGCCGGGGCCGACGACATCATCCCGATGTTCTGCCGCGAAAGCTTGGGGTCGACCATCGTCTTTCGCCGGCCCGCGGCGGTGTTATCGGGCTTGTCGCGTCTGGCGTCGAATGGCGTCCAGTGGCAGCAGTACTCTCGGGCTGAATCGACAAACCGGTCGAAATCGACGCTGCCCACGCCCACGAGCGTCAGGTTGGTCGGCGAGTATCGCTTGTCGAAGTAGGCCTGCATCTGGTCGCGCTGGAGATTGGTAATCGACTCGGGCGTGCCGAGGATCACGTTGCCCAGCGGATGGTCGGTAAAGTGCAGGGTCATCAGGTTGTCGTACAGGCGGAAGTAGGGCTCGTCCTCGTAAAGAGCGATCTCCGAAAGGATGACCTGCTTTTCGGTCTGGAAATCCTCCTCCCGCAGGGCAGGTCGAAGGATGTCGGCCAGCAGTTCCAGGATGCTGTCCTGGTAGTCCGGCAGGACCGCGCCGTAATAGACCGTGTGCTCCTCGCTGGTAAAGGCGTTGTAGTTGGCGCCCATGCGGTCGAATTCGAGGTTCACGTCCATGGCCGACCGCTTGTCGGTGCCTTTGAAGACCATGTGCTCCAGGAAGTGGCTCACGCCGGAGACCGCGGGTGTCTCGTCGCGGCTGCCGGTGCGTACGAAGAAGCCCGCCGCCATCGACGCAGCCGCGGGATTGACCTCCGCGATGATGTCCAGTCCGTTTTCGAGCGTGGTTTTCCGGAAGTTCATGCGTCCACCTCGTCGGCTGCGGCGGTATCTACGGGATCAGGTCCGATGGTCAGACTGGTCATGTCTTGGGCCGGCCAGTGCTCCAGGTACTCCAACACGTCCGGGATGGTAACGGCCTGCAGCGCGTCGGAAATCTCTTCCAGGCTTCGCAGTCTGCCCAGGTGGCGGTAGTCGCTGGCCATCGCCGCCGACCTCGCCGAGGTCGACTCGCCCTGCATGACCAGGCTCGACCGCGCCTGGACGTGTGCGCGGTCGATCTCGTCGTCTTCGATTCCCTCGGCCAGACGTTTCAGCTCGCCGACGGTCACGTCGAAGGTCTCCTGGGCCTTGTCTGGTTCGCAGCCGGCGTAGGTGAACATTCCCGCCCTGTGCTGGATGGCGTGGTAGCGGGTCGAGACGTGGTAGACCAGGCCCCGCTTCTCGCGGACCTCGGTAAACAGGCGGCTGGCCATCCCGCCGGACAGGACCATCTGGACGATGCGGGCGCGGTAGTATTCCGGATCGTCCAGGCCCGCAGCCGGGTGGGCCAGGGTGATGTGCGTCTGGGCGGAGTCCTTCCGGATGTGCGTCCTGCCGTTCTGGATTCGCCCGGGTTTGACCGCCTCGGGCTTCGGCGCCTGCCACGGGCCGAACGCCTGGCTGACCCATTCCAGCAGGGGCTCGAACTCGACGTTGCCGGCCACTGCGACAATCGTGCTGCCTGGGGCGATGCGTCCTTTAATGTGCTTCCGGACGCTTTCGGCTGAGAGGGCTGCCAGGGACTTTTCGCTGCCGTAGACGCACCGGCCGAAGGGCTCGGGGTAGAACCGCTGGCGCAGGAGCATGTTGGCTTTGCGGGAAGGCTCGTCTTCCAGGGACTCCAGTTCCTGGGCGGTCCACTGTCGGCAGGGCTCGAACGTATCGTCGCCCAGCCGCGGCTGCTGGAGAATCTGCGCGTAGAGGCCGATCAACTTGGGCAGGTGTCGTCCCAGGCTGGCTGCGGTGAGAGTCAGAAACTCGCTCTGGACCCTTTCGCTGTGTCGACAGCCCAGGTTGTCCAGAGCGTCGTGAAGCCTGCGGGTGTCCATGTCTCCGGCCCCACGGAGCAGCCACTTGCCCGCCACGGCGGCGGCGCCTTCTTCGCCCTGCGGGTCGGCGGCCGCCCCGGCCGAGACGGAAATCGTCATCGCCGCCGAGGAAACCTGCCGCACCGGCTGGGCCAGCAGGGTCAGCCCGTTCTCGAATGTTTCGATGTAAAAGCGTTCTCTCACGTGATTTGTCCTTTCCTGCCGTTGGCTGGATATTGTAAACCATTTCGCGCACAAGGCAAATGCTCGCCGGATTCGTATCGCCCGGGCAGGTGCAGACTGGACATCGCAGCTTCGGCTGGATACCGTTCTCTGCTATGAGCGAGCGAATCAGTATCATAGGCGACGGGGCGATGGGTACGCTGACGGCGATCCTGCTGGCCGAGAACGGCCTGACGGTGCGGTTGTGGTCGGCCTTTGCCGATCACGCCGAGCAGATCTCCGCCGAGCGGGAGAACAAGAAGTTCCTGCCCGGTCCCAAGCTGCCGGTTTCGATCGAAGTGACCAGCGACGAGAGCATTGCGCTGCAGGATGCATCGTGGGCGGTCTCGGCCGTGCCGACCCAGCATGTCCGGACGGTCTGGCAGCGGCTTAAGAACCACTGTCCGCCCGACTTGCCGGTCTGCTCGATTACAAAGGGCATCGAGAACCAGACGCTCTTCCGCCCGACACAGATCGTCCGGGACGTAGTAGACGCCGATCCGGATTCCGACCGCCCGGTGGCTGTGCTGTCCGGCCCATGCATTGCGCCCGAGGTTGGGCGGCGCCTTCCTGCGACGGTAGTCGTCGGCGGCAGCTCGGCCGACCTGGCCGAGCAGGTCCAGCAGCGGTTCACCCGCCCGTACTTTCGCGTGTACACCAATGAAGACCCGGTCGGGCTGGAGTTGGCCGGGGCGACCAAGAACGTCATCGCCATCGCCGCGGGAATCCTCGACGGGCTGGACGCGGGCAACAATGCCAAGGCGGCCCTGGTCACGCGGGGCCTGACGGAGATCGCCCGCCTGGGCGATTCGCTCGGCGCCCAGCCGGATACCTTCCCGGGCCTGGCGGGCATGGGGGACCTGGTGACCACGTGCATTTCGCCGGAGGGGCGCAATCGCAGCTTCGGCGAGGCGATCGGCCGGGGGCGAACCGTCCAGCAAGCCCTGGAAGCGACACATTCGGTCGTCGAGGGCGTGCCGACCACCCGCAGCGTGGTCCAGTTGGCCGCCAGGCAGGGCGTGGAAATGCCCATCACCCAGGCTGTCTTCGACGTGCTCTTCGGCGGCAGGGGACCCCAGGAAGCGATCACCGACCTGATGACCCGACCGCTGAAAGCCGAGGCGTAACTTTTTTGCCCCCGTCAGGGGTCTGACAGACAGGGCAGGGGGGATTTTCGCCGGAAAACCCCAGCGCAGTAAGAACAAGAGGACTAGACTATTATGTCCGGTATCGACCAGTTCGGACCGGAGCAGCAAACAGGCGGATCTGCTGGGCCCCGGCGTTGGGTGGTACCCGCGGCTGAACGGGGAGGCTGAACCGGGTGGAATTTCCCACGCTGATTCCCTACAGTAGGCCCGTCGGTAACGATATCGCTGGCTCAAAGGAAGGACATGCAGACACAGATTCTCGTACTTGGTGGAGGCCCCGGGGGCTACGCAGCGGCGTTCCGCGCCGCGGATTTGGGCATGGAAGTGACCATCGTCGAACAGGAGGGCAAGCTCGGTGGCGTCTGCCTGCAGCGCGGCTGCATCCCCTCCAAGGCCCTGCTGCACGTGGCCAAGGTACTGGCCGAGGCCGAGGAACTGGCCGAGTGGGGCGTGGAATTCGACCCCCCGAAAATCGACATCGACAAGGTCCGTGCCCGCAAGGAGAAGGTCATCTCCACGCTGACCGGCGGGCTGGGCCAGGTGGCCAAGAAACGCAACGTACGCATCGTACAGGCCCGGGGAACCTTTGAAAGCTCTACCCGCCTGAAGCTCGATGGCGAGGGGCTGGAATCCAACTGCATTACTTTCGAGAAGTGCATCCTCGCCGCCGGGTCGCGCCCGGCCATGCCCAAGGCTTTCGCCCTGGAAACCGATCGCCTGATGGACTCGACCGACTCGCTGAACCTGGCCGACGTGCCGGAGAAGCTGCTGGTCATCGGCGGCGGGTACATCGGCCTGGAGATGGGCACGGTCTACAGCCAGCTCGGCTCGGCCGTCACCGTCGTCGAGATGATGCCCTCCCTGCTGCCCGGGGCCGACGCCGACCTCGTACGCCCGCTGGCCAAGCGACTCAAGGGCCTGTTCAAGGACATCTACCTGAATACCAAGGTCGCCGAGCTCAAGGACGCCGGGGACGGCATCGAGGTGAAATTCGAGGGCAAGGACTCCGACGCCACCGAGACATTCGACCGCGTGCTGGTCTCGATCGGGCGGCGCCCCAACAGCGACAGGCTCGGGCTGGAGAACACCGACGTGGTCGTTAACGACCGCGGGTTTGTCGAGGTCGACGAGAAACGCAGGACCGCCGATGCGCACATCTGGGCGATCGGCGATATCACCGGCGATCCCATGTTGGCCCACAAGGCCTCGCACGAGGGCAAAGTCGCCGCAGAGGCCATCGCAGGCGAGCCGGCCGTCTACGAACCGCGCGGCATCCCGGCGGTGGTGTTTACCGATCCGGAGATCGCCTGGGTAGGCCTGAGCGAGACCGAAGCCGAGAAACAGGGCATCGAGATCCAGGTGGCCAGCTTCCCCTGGGCTGCCTCGGGACGGGCCCAGGCCCTCGGACGCACCGACGGGCTGACCAAGGTCCTCGTCGACCCGTCCAGCCAGGTCGTGCTGGGTGTGGGCATGGTCGGCGTGGGGGCTGGCGAGCTGATCGCCGAATCCGCCCTGGCCCTGGAAATGGGCTGCGAACTGCTGGACATCGCAGAGACCATCCACCCCCACCCGACGATGAGCGAGACCACCATGGCCGCGGCCGAGGTGGCCCTGGGGCTGGCGACAGAAATCTACAAACCGCTGAAGAAGTAGCCGCTGGGCATCCGGGGCCTGACAGGCCCGTGTCCAAACGAGATCTGCAGACAGGAACCAAACCACCATGGCCGAATTCAACGTACCCCTGCACGAAGGCGACCGGAACCCCTGCGAATCAGCCGAGTGGCTCGAATCGCTCGACTTCGCCCTGGAAGACGGCGGGGAAGACCGCGTCCGCTTCCTCTTCCAGCGACTGGCCGAACACGCCCACCGACGCGGCGTGGAACTGCCCTTCACCGCCAACACGCCCTACATCAATACCATCCCCGCCGAGAAGCAGCCGGTCTATCCGGGCAACCGCGAACTGGAACGACGGATCAAGAGTATCATCCGCTGGAACGCGATGGCGATGGTCGTCCGGGCCAACCGGGAAGAGGCGGGCATCGGCGGGCACATCTCGACGTTCGCCTCGGCGGCGACGCTCTACGAGGTGGGCTTTAACCACTTCTTCCGAGGGCGGGAGAACGGCCACGACGGCGACATCATCTACTTCCAGGGACACGCCTCGCCCGGAATTTACTCGCGGGCGTTCCTGGAAGGCCGCCTCAGCGAGCAGGACCTGCGGAACTTCCGTCGCGAGTTGGCCGACGGCGGGGGCCTGAGCAGCTACCCGCACCCCTGGCTGATGCCGAACTTCTGGGAATTTCCGACCGTCTCGATGGGCCTGGCGCCGATCATGGCGATCTACCAGGCGCGGCTGAACCACTATCTTAAAGATCGCGGGATCAAGGACACCTCCAACCAGCGCGTCTGGGCGTTCCTCGGTGACGGCGAGACCGACGAGCCGGAGACGCTGGGTGCGATTACCCTGGCCAGCCGCGAGAAGCTGGACAACCTGACGTTCGTGATCAACTGCAACCTCCAGCGACTCGACGGGCCGGTACGCGGTAACGGCAAGGTCATCCAGGAACTGGAGGGGGCCTTCCGCGGGGCCGGCTGGAATGTTATCAAGGTCATCTGGGGCGGCGACTGGGACCCGCTGCTGTCCAGCAGGTACGGCGACCTGCTGGCCCGCCGGATGATGGAAGTCGTCGACGGCGAGTACCAGAAGTACACGGTCTCGGAAGGCTCGTACATCCGGGATCACTTCTTCGGCCGCAGCCCCGAACTGCTGGACCTGGTCAGCAACCTCTCGGATGAATACCTGCGGACGATGCGACGCGGCGGGCATGACCCCGAAAAAGTCTACGCAGCCTTCAAGGCGGCTACCGAGACCAACGGCCGGCCTACGGTCATCCTGGCCAAGACCATCAAGGGCTACGGTCTCGGCGAGGCGGGCGAAGGACGCAACATCACCCACCAGCAGAAGAAGCTCAACGAAGACGAGCTCCGCGAGTTCCGCACGCGGTTCGGGATCCCCATCAGCGATGAAGATGTCGCCAAGGCCCCGTTCTACAAGCCGGCCGAGGATTCGGCGGAAATGAAGTACCTCCGCCAGCAGCGGGAAAAGCTCGGCGGCCCGGTTCCGACCCGCAAGGCCGAGAAATGTCCCAAGCTCAAGACGCCCACCGTCGAGGACTACAAGGAATTCCTGGCCGGCAGCGACGGCCGCGAGGTCTCGACAACGATGGCCTTCGTCCGCATGTTCTCCAAGATGCTGCGGGACAAGGAAATCGGCAAGTACCTCGTGCCGATCGTTCCCGATGAATCCCGGACGTTCGGCATGGAATCCCTGTTCCGCCAGTGCGGCATTTACGCCCACTCCGGGCAGTTGTACGAACCGGTCGACTCGGACACCATGCTCTACTATCGCGAGGCCAAGGACGGGCAGATCTTCGAGGAAGGGATCACCGAGGCCGGCTCGATGTCGTCGTTCATCGCCGCCGGCACGGCCCACTCGACCCACGCGGTCCCGATGATCCCGGTGTTCATCTTCTATTCGATGTTCGGCTTCCAGCGCGTCGCCGACCTGATCTGGGCCGCCTGCGACGCCCGGGCCAAGGGGTTCCTGATCGGCGGCACGGCCGGGCGGACCACCCTCAACGGCGAAGGGCTGCAGCACGAGGACGGCCACAGCCACCTGTTCAGCTCGGCCTTCCCGTCGATCCGCAGTTACGACCCCGCCTACGGATACGAGATCGCGACGATCTTCACCGACGGCGTGAAGCGGATGTACCAGGACCAGGAGACCTGCCTGTACTACCTGACGGTGGAGAACGAGAACTACGCCCAGCCGGCCATGCCGGAGGGGGCGTCGGAAGGCATACTCAAGGGCATGTACAAGCTCCAGAGCTTCGAGGGCAAGAAGAACGGCCCGGCCGTGACGCTCTTCGGCTCGGGCGCTATCCTGCGGATGACCCTCCAGGCCGCCGAAATGCTCGCCGAGAAGTATGGCGTGTCCAGCGACGTCTACGCTGCGACCAGCTACACCGAACTGCGTCGCGAGGCCCAGGCCGTCGAACGGGAAAACCGCCTGCACGCATCGGCCAAACCCAAAACCAGCTACGTCGAGGACCTGCTGGCCGATGTCAAGGGACCGGTCATCGCCGCAAGCGATTACGTAAAGGCCGTCCCCGAGCAGATCGATCGCTGGGTCCCCGGAGGCCTGACCGCCCTGGGCACCGATGGCTTCGGCCGAAGCGACAGCCGCGCCGCCCTGCGACGGTTCTTCGAGGTCGATGCGCCCTCGATTGTCGTAACCGCCCTCTACGAACTGGCCAGACGCGACGAACTCAAAATGACCGACGTGGCCAAGGCCATCAAGGACCTGGACATCGACCCCCAAAAACCCAATCCGTTGACCGTCTGAGACTTCATACGCACTCGAAGTGAGCGAAACCATGGCTACTGAAATCAAACTGCCCGACCTCGGTGAAGGCATCGAATCCGGAGACGTCGTGAGCATCCTGGTCAGCGTTGGCGACCAGCTCGAACCCGAGCAGGGGATCCTGGAACTGGAGACCGACAAGGCCACCGTCGAAGTTCCCTGCCCCCAGGCCGGCAAGGTCGCCGAGATCGCCGTCTCCGAAGGCGATACGGTCAACGTCGGCGACGTGCTGATCAAGCTCGAATCATCCGGGGCCGAGGAGCAGTCCGAACCGGCCAAGGAGAAACCAGAGGCCGACCAAAAAGCCGACAAAAAGGCCGAAAAAAAGGCGGAACCCGAAGCCGAGCCCGAAGCCGAACCCGAAGCCGAAGAAGAAGCCGAAGCCGAAGAAGAAACCAAAGAGGAAGCAGAAGAAGAACCCGACGATTCCGACCAGTCAGGCCGGTCCGAGAGCTTCCTCGTCGAGATGCCCGAAGTCGGAGAGGGCGTCGAGTCCGGCGAGGTCGTCAGCGTCCTGGTCGATCTCGGCGACGAGATCTCCGCAGAGCAGGGCATCGCCGAGATCGAGACCGACAAGGCCACCGTCGAAGTGCCATCCCCCAAAGGAGGCAAGGTCAGCCAGATCCACATCTCCGCCGGAGATACCGTCGAGATCGGCTCGAAGATGATCACGCTGGAAATCGCAGGCGGCCAGGGCAGCAAGCGGAAGGAAAAGAAGTCCTCCCAGGCCCGCCAGGACCAGGCCGAAGACAAACGCTCCGCCCAATCCGACAAGGCCGAGCCCGACATCCAGGAAAAGAAAAAGACCGCCGAGAAGAAGATCGAGTCTTCCGGGCGAGATGGCGTAACCGCCACCCAGGCCCAGGCGGCCGGGCCGCAGGAACCCCCGACCGGCGCGTTCCAGTATGCCCAGGCAGGCGATCAGCCGATCTGCCCGCCGCAGACCCAGAGGCCCCAGGCGAAACAGAGCGATCGGCCCGTCATCCCGGCCGGACCTGCCACACGCCGCTACGCCCGCCAGCTCGGCGTGGACCTGGCGCTGGTCGAAGGCTCGGGCCCCGGCGGGCGCATCCAGAAGGAAGACGTCCAGAATGCGGTTCGCCAGATGAGCCAGGCCATGCAGACCGCTCCGGGCAGGAAAGCCCCGGCCGAGCAGGAAGCGGCGCCGGCAGCGAAGTCTGCGCCGTCCAAACCCGCCGGACAGGCCGACGCCGACAAGTGGGGCGACGTCCGCCGCGAGAAGATGCCCAAGATCCGACAAACCATCGCCAGAAAGATGGCCGAGTCGTTCAGCACCGTCCCGCATGTGACCAACTTCGACGACGCCGACGTGACCGACCTGGAAGCCTTCCGCCAGACCCACAAGAACGACTTCGAAGTCAAGCTGACGATGATGCCCTTCGTGATCAAGGCGGTGGCCAACTCCCTGGCCGCCCATCCGGTCATCAACGCCAGCATCGACATGGAATCCGGCGAGGTGATCTACAAGGAGTACATCAGCGTCGGCATCGCCGTGGACAGTGAGAAAGGCCTGGTCGTCCCCGTCCTGCGAAATGCCGACGAACTGTCGATCGCACAGATCGCCCGGGGCGTCAACGACCTGGCCGGCAAGGTCCGCGAAGGCGACTTCAGCCTCGATGACATCCGCGGCGGGACGTTCACCATCTCCAACCTCGGCGCAATCGGCGGGAAGTATTCCACGCCGATCATCAACACGCCGGAGGTGGCGATTCTCCTGCTGGGGCGCAGCCGGCTTGAACCCAAGGCCCTGGACGAAACCCGCGTCGAGCCGCGCCTGATGATGCCGCTCTCGCTGTCCTACGACCACCGCCTGGTCGACGGCGCCGACGCCGCCCGATTCCTGAACTCCGTCAAGGAGTACCTGGAATCCCCGGGCAAACTGCTGCTGACAATGTAGCGATCCGCGATGGCTCAGTCGGGTTTCTGATCGTCCATGAGCATATCGACTTCGGCCCGGGTGGGCATGGCGGCCTGGGCGCCGATGCGGGTGCAGGCCAGGGCGCCGGCGGCATTGGCCAGGCGGGCGGCGTCGCGGATGTGCAGACCTTCGGCGGTGGCCACGGCCAGGGCGGCGGTAAAGGCGTCTCCGGCGGCGGTGGTGTCGACCACGCTTACCTTGTAGGGCCCGATCTTGTAGAAGTGTCCGTCGGCAGTGACGATCATCGAGCCGCGCGAGCCGAGCTTCAGCACGGCCGTCTGGGCCCCGCGCTGGATGATCTCCAGGGCGATGTTCTTCTCGACGCGTTCCTCGATGACCTTGCAACCGGTCATGGTCTCGGCCTCGGTGACGTTGGGGCTGAAGATGTCGACCTTGCACAGCGCGTCGGGCAGGCAGCGGGGCATGGGCGCCGGGTCGAGTATGACTTTGCACTTGTGGAAGCGGGCCTTCTCGATCGCCGCCCGCACCGTCGGCAGGGGCAGCTCCAGTTGCAGCACGACGACCTTGGCCGCGGCGAACATGTCATCGAGGGGGAAGATGTCGTCGGGCGTCAGCAGGGCATTGGCGCCGCTGGAGACGACAATGGAATTCTCGCCGTTGGAGTCGACCACGATCATCGCCACGCCGGTCGGTTGCTGGCTGCGGTGCTTGACGTGCATGCAATCGACGTTCTCGGCCTTGAGCTTGCTTCGCAGCGTGGCCCCGAAGGTGTCGTCTCCGACCAGACCGACCATCGCCACGTTGCCCCCCAGGCGGGACGCGGCCACCGCCTGGTTGGCCCCCTTGCCGCCGGGATTGGTCGAAAACCCATCGCCCATGACGGTCTGGCCCGGCTGGGGCATGGCCGAGGCCCGAATCACCAGGTCCATGTTGATCGATCCGACCACGAGAATATCGGCTGGTTCGCTCAAATCCTGCTCCCGGAGATGTTCCACTTGGCCCGACCGGCAGGCGCCGCGCCTGCCAGCCCGGCCAGAATCGTAGCCGAAACTCACGGATTCTGCAAGAGTTGGATGCAGCCAGAGCGGGCGGAACTTATGACATGGTCGTACGACAAAGCTCCTGGAAAGGAGCAGTCCATGACTCGCGCGGCCTGTGTATTGCTGATTCTCCTGTGCCTCTCTGCCTTGGCGGGGGGCGAGGAGAGGGATGAATCGAAACCGGCCGACATTCCGGCGGTGAAGAACCTGGGGGCTTTGCGGCAACTCGAACCGGTCGGGATGTACGGCAACTGGCAGATCCGGGCGGGCCTGGCCGAGGCGGGAGAGTTTGCCGGGCCCTGGAAGCTGCTCTGCGTGCACCTGAAATACGCGGGCAAGCCCGATGGCGACCGCAGCCTGAAGATTCCCGAACGATCGCTGGCCCGCGACCGGATCGGCCCGCTGACCTGGCGGATCAAGTCGGTTGGGGTGAAAATCGCCGAGGCGCTGATCCAGGAACATCTCATGGATGAGCAGCGGAAGGACGAACCGGTCGAGCGTCTCTTCGTACAGCCGGTCCCGGCCTGGACGAAAGGGCGCTTTGACCTGGAATTGTTCAACCCGAAGACGAAGAAACTCCTGGCCGAAACGCGTATCGAAGTACCTGCCGACCGTCACGACCACTGGGTCCTGCTGGCCGAACCGGGTGAGGCAGGGGAGGGCGAAATCAGCATGCGGGCATCTCTCAAGCGGCGGCTGCCGCAGTTCAGCGACCCGCACCAGGCGGCCTGGACGCTGCAGCCAGGCCAGAAGCCCGATCCGCGGATTCTGGGCTCCATGCCCGGCCGCCTGGGTCCCGACACGCCCTGGCCGGCGGAAGCCTTCGGCGGCAAGAAGCCCGCAGGCAAAGGACCGCACTATCCGCTGGAACTGGAAGCTGCCGAGCAGGGCCTGAAGATCCGCAGCCTTACACACCTGCGTTCCGACCCGGACTGCTACCTGGTCCGCTGGTGGGTCGACGGCAAGGCCGTTGTCCTGCCGCGCAAACAGGTCGCCGTCGACGAACTGGTACAGCGAACGCGCCTCCTGGCTGAGCAGCAGAACCACCTGCTCATCTTGCCCTGGCGCCTGCCGGACTACCTGGGCGATCTGAAGGTCGGCCAGAAGCTCACCTGCCAGGTGATCTACAGTCCCCACGGCACTTCGGAGCTGCCCAAACTGTCCTGGGCCGGGGGCCTGGACAAGCTGCGGGCGATTCCAGAAGTGTCTGGCCCCGACCAACTTATGTTGATCAGCAGGCCGGAGAGCTTCGAAGTCACCGGCAGGATGCTCCAGGGCCGCGGCGGCCGCGGGGGAAGATAGACGCATCAGGGCGCGAAAAATCGGGGTAAGTCATTGCAGAAACTGCTCTTGTTGGTCGATACCAGTGAGGCGGTGCAAACGGGTTGCCCCGACGGCGGGACTGATTCCCCGCAGCTGTTGCCTTGCCAGGTAAGCCCGATACGGTATGATGGTTGATTCTTCCGCATCCATCTGTCTCTGGCCGCCTACCATGGAGCGACATGCCTGAAAAGACTTATCAGAACGAACGCGATATCGCCGTCGCCGCTGCCCGGGCAGCCGGGGCCGAGGTGCTGGCCATCCGCCATGACGGCAGCTTCGACGTGGCTTACAAGGCCGACGACAAGGGACCTGTCACCACGGCCGATCTGAAGTCCAACGAGATCCTCCGCCAGCAGTTGATGGGCGCCTTTCCCGACGACGGCTGGCTGAGCGAAGAGACGGCCGAAGACCACAGCCGCCTCGAACGCAGCCGCGTCTGGATCGTCGACCCGATCGACGGGACCAAGGAATTCGTCCAGGACATCCCGGAATACTGCATCTCGGTCGCTTTGGTCGAAGATGGCCAGCCGGTGGTGGGGGTGGTCTTCTCTCCCGCTTCGGACGATCTGTTCGTGGCCGTGGCCGGTGTGGGGGCATGGCACAATGACCAGCCCATCCAGGCCGATCGCAAAGGGCGCGAGGGAAAGCCGCTGCTGGCGGTCAGCCGCTCGGAAGTGGGCAAGGGTAAATGGCAGGCGTTCGAGTCCCAGGCGGAGCTCCGCCCGGCCGGGTCTGCAGCGTTCAAGCTCTGTCTCGTCGCTTCCGGACAAGTCGACGGCACGATGACGCTGGCTCCCCGCAACGAGTGGGATATCGCCGCCGGCGTGCTGATCGTCGCCGAGGCGGGCGGATCGGCCAGTGACCGTGCCGCGGCCCCGCTTGCGTTCAACCAGGCCGACCCGCTGAAAAACGGCATCGCCGCGGCCGGAATCGAGACCAAACCGGCCGTCTATGGAATCCTCTCAGCCACGCTGGAAGACTATCCCGCCGTCAAGACCCGAAGGAACCCCCAGGCCCGATGAGCGATCCGAAGGACCGAAACCTCACCTGGGACCATTCCCACGTCACGCCGGCCGACCGCCGGAAGCTGCTCGGCCAGACCGGTTGCGTGATCTGGATGACGGGCCTGTCCGGCTCGGGCAAGAGCACCGTCGGCCGGGCGCTGGAGAAGGCGCTGATCGACCGGGGGCAACTGGCCTTCGTGCTCGACGGCGACAACGTCCGCCATGGGCTCAACGCGGATCTGGGCTTCTCGGCCGCCGATCGCGACGAGAACATCCGGCGTGTCGGGCAGGTCGCCGCCCTGTTCGCCGAGGCCGGCGTGCTGACGATCGTGTCCTTTATCTCTCCGTATCGCGCAGGTCGCGCCCGCGCCCGGGAGATGGCAGGGGCGGGGCGGTTCGTCGAAGTCTTCGTCGATACGCCCATCGAGACCTGTCGCCGCCGCGATCCCAAGGGCCTTTACAAAAAGGCCGACGCCGGCGAGATTACCGACTTTACCGGCATCGACGCGCCCTACGAAACGCCCGAGGCCGCCGAAATCACCCTGAAGACCCAGGATCACACACCGGAAGAATCAGCCGGGCAGGTGATCGACTACCTGATTGAGAAGGGCTTTGTATGTCCGACGACGTGAAACAACGAGTCAAGGAGATGATGGAGGACGAGTACCGCGTCACCCACATCAAACAGCTCGAAGCAGAGAGCATCCACATCTTCCGCGAAGTTGTGGCGGAGTGCGAAAAACCGGTCATGCTCTACTCGATCGGCAAGGATTCGACGGTCATGCTCCGCCTGGCCGAGAAGGCCTTCGCCCCGGGCAAGCTGCCCTTCCCGCTGATGCACGTGGATACGACCTTCAAGTTCCCGGAGATGACGGCCTTTCGCGACAACATCGCCAAAGAGCTTGGAGCAGAGCTGATCGTGGCGACCAACCACGAGGCCCTGGAGCAGATCGGCCCGTATGAGAACTGGACCTGCACGCAGTGCTCGGAGCTTCTGAAAACCCGTTGCCTGGTCGACGCGCTGCAGGAGCACGGTTTCGATGCCGCCTTCGGCGGGGCCCGGCGCGACGAAGAGAAATCCCGGGCCAAGGAGCGCATCCTGTCGTTCCGGGACCGCTTCATGCAGTGGGACCCGAAGAACCAGCGCCCCGAGCTGTGGAACCTCTACAACACCACCCACGCCCCGGGTGAATCGTTCCGTGCGTTTCCCATCAGCAACTGGACCGAGCTGGACATCTGGACGTACATCTACCTCGAGAAGATCCCGATCGTGCCCCTCTACTTCGCCGACAAGCGCCCGGTGATCCGGCGCGAAGGCATGCTGGTCTACGCCGGCGACCTGAACAAACCCGCCGAAGGCGAGACCGTCGAGCAGCTGTCCATCCGCTTCCGCACGCTGGGCTGCCAGATGTGCACCGGGGCGGTCGAATCGACCGCATCGACGCTGGAAGAGGTCATCGAGGAGACCATGCTCGCCCGCAACAGCGAACGCGAGAACCGCGCCGTCGACAAGGACCGCGAAGGGTCCATGGAAGAGAAGAAAAAGGAAGGGTACTTCTGATGGATGCCATCGCACTGCTGAAAGAGAACGAGACCAAGGACCTGCTGCGGTTTGTCACCTGCGGCAGCGTCGACGACGGCAAGAGCACGCTGATCGGCCGGTTGCTGTTCGAGTCGAAAGGCATTTACGAGGACCAGCTGGCCAGCGTCAAGAACGACTCGAAGAAGTACGGCACGACCGGTGACCAGGTCGACCTGGCCCTGCTGACCGACGGGCTGAAGTCCGAACGCGAGCAGGGGATCACCATCGACGTGGCCTACCGCTACTTCTCCACGCCGAAGCGCAAGTTCATCATCGCCGATTCGCCCGGCCACGAGCAGTACACCCGCAACATGGCCACGGGGGCCTCGACGGCCTCGGCGGCGATTATCCTCGTCGACGCCTCGCAGGGCCTGACCACGCAGTCGAAGCGCCACGCGTTCATTACGGCCCTGCTGGGCATCCCGCACCTGGTGGTGGCGGTTAACAAAATGGACCTGGTCGACTACAGCCAGGACGTCTACGAGAAGATCGTCTCGGACTTTACCGCCTTTGCCACGCGCCTGGATGTCTCCGACGTGGAGTTCATCCCCATCAGCGCACTGAAGGGTGACAACGTCGTCGAGAAGTCCAGCCGCACCGACTGGTACGACGGCAGGACGCTGCTTCGACACCTGGAGATGATCCACATTGCCTCGGACCGCAACCTGGTCGACTTCCGCCTGCCGGTACAGTATGTCTGCAGGCCCAACAGCGATTTTCGCGGCTACATGGGCACACCGTCCTCTGGCGTGGTTCGGGCCGGCGATGAAGTGATCGTCCTGCCATCAGGGATGACCACGAAGGTCCAGACCGTCCGCGATCCGGCCGGCCCCGTCGAGGCGGGCTTCCCGCCGCTTCCGCTGACGATCGAACTGGAAGACGACGTCGACGTCAGCCGCGGCGACCTGATCGCCCACGTCAACAACCAGCCCAAGGTCGAACACCAGTT
This sequence comes from Phycisphaerae bacterium, assembly GCA_046541415.1. Taxonomy (GTDB): domain Bacteria; phylum Planctomycetota; class Phycisphaerae; order SM23-33; family SM23-33; genus CAZOVB01. Next base: position 17,760 of record JBKHDI010000015.1, read on the forward strand.
CGAGGGGATGCTGGTCTGGATGGCCTCGCAGAAGATGATCCCGGGCAAGCAGTACCTCATCAAGCACCTGACGCGGATCGTCCCGGCCACGGTAACCAAGCTGCTCTACCAGGTCGACGTGAACACCCTGCATCGCAAGGACTCCGAGGGGCTGGGGCTCAACGAGATCGGGCGATGCAGCATCGAGACGGCCCGGCCGATCATCTTCGACCCCTACAAACGCAATCGCACGACCGGCGCGTTTATCGTCATCGACCGCCAGAGCCACAACACCGTCGCCGCCGGGATGATCCTCGAACGCGAGCCCGACGCCCTGCGCGTCCATCCCGAACGCAGAGTCGAAACGGCCAAGAGCCAGAACATCTCCGCCACCGACCGCAGCGGGGCCGCCGGGGACCGCGGCAACCGGTTCGGCCAGAAGCCCGTTACGCTGTGGCTTACCGGTCTGAGCGGCTCGGGCAAGAGTTCGATCGCCTTCGAGATGGAGCAGAAGCTCCTGGCCGCTGGACACGCCTGCTGCGTGCTGGACGGCGAGAACGTCCGCGCAGGGATCAGCAAGGACCTGGGCTTCAGCGCCGATGACCGGGCCGAGAACATCCGCCGCGTCGCCGAGATGGCCAGGGTCATCAACGACTCGGGGCTGATCGCGATCTGCTCGCTGCTGAGCCCCTACGAGGACGAGCGCGAGCGTGCCCGCCAGATCGTCGGGCCCCAGCGGTTCCTGGAACTGTACGTCTCGACGCCCGTGCAGGTCTGCCGCAAACGCGTGCCCGAACTGTACGAGAAGGCAGACTCCGGCCAGATTCCGCACTTCTCGGGCGTTACCGCGCCTTACGAAGCGCCGCTGGAGCCCGACCTCGAACTGCCCGCCCACAGGCTCGACCTGGACCAGTGCGTCCAGAGCGTCCTGGACATGCTCCGGGACAAGCAGATGCTCAAAGACTAGCAGCCCCGAAGCGAGACTCGATCCGCCCGCCCGGGTTGCATATACTGGATGCTGTTGCACGCCCATGGCCCGACCATGGGCGTGCTCATAGAAAGACGTACCACGCGCTTCGAAAAGGATTCCCGATGCATAAGAGGTTGCTTCTGCTCCTGGCTGTAACCGTCAGCCTTGGTTCGATCGGCCTGGCCGACCAGCCCGTCCGCCCGGTTCCCCAGATCGCCTCTCGCCGGTCGCTGGAAGACATTCTGACCGGCGGGCAGGTGGGCATTTACCGGATCAAGCTGGCCGGGGCACTGTTTGCCGGCGACGAGACCTCCAACGCCAAGGACCTGGAGATGGTTCTCGTCCGCACGGGCAAGACCTGGGAAGCCCAGGTTGCCGGCAGGGCCTCGGAATTCAACCAGGGCGCCCACAAGGGCACGGTGCGGGATACCTCCAGCCCGGCAGAGGCGGTCGACGTTGTGATGTCGATCGGCTCGGACCGCTGGGTGCCCGGCGATGACGAAGCGCCCTATTCGCTGAAGCTCAAGGCTGTCGGCAGCGAGGTAACCGGAACCTACAGCGGTGAATTCCGCGACAAGAAGGTCACTGGGCAGATCAGCGGCGACCTGGAGGGCCCCGGCTGGTACGGCTGCCAGGCGGCGGGGGACGCGCGGGCGTTCTCTTTTGACATGGGCACGGAGCGGAAGAACTGGAACAACGCACGATGGGGCGGCTACAACTTCCTGACCGAGGTCGACGTATCGAGGTTCGATGGCGTGCTGCTGACGGTCGCCACCGACAAGCCCCGCCAGGACGCGTGGGTCGACCTGGGCGTGATGGAGAAGGACGGCTCGTGCTACACCGTCCGCGACGCGATCCCGCTGGATCAGAAATCCCGCCAGGTGTACGTGGCCTTTGAGGATCTGCGTCATGCGGAGTTCCTGTTCAACGGGGCAGGCACGTGGGCAGGCGTCGAGGGGAACTTCGATGAAGACTTCCACTTCGACCCGACCAGCCTGTACCGGATGATGATCGGCGTGGTCAACCCGCTGGGTGTCGGCGAGGTGAACTTCCGGATCTCCGACATCCAATTTGTCGCCCTGTCGAAAAAACCGATCGATGCCGTCCCGGCCGTGCAGGTCACCGGTGAGCTGCTCCAGGTGAACGAGCAGAAAACAGTTCCCGGCGGCATCTTCGGTTTCCACGAGGCCGGCGGTTCGTGGAACCAGGTCGACGGGCTGCGGACCGGTTCGGTCCGCCCGCTGCGGGCCATGGGCATGGGCGGTTCGTTCGTAGCCAGCCCCAGACCCGAGTTGGGCATCGACCTGGTCGTGGCGACCAACTACGACCGCAAACAGCAGTTGCCGCAGATCGAGGGTTCGTCCTGGAAGGACAAGATGGTCAGCACCGGCCAGGGCCTGGGCAACCAGGCCAAGGGAAAATCCGGCGTGGCCGTGGAGTTCTGGAACGAACCCTATCTCGACCTGGGGCGCATGCTCGAAAGCCAACTGGCCGGGAAGGTCAAACCACCCGCCGACGCCAAACCCGGAGATCCGGTGGTCTTCAACGGCAAGGAGATGGAGTCGATGGTCTGGGTCACAGACGGCCAGAAGCTGGTGCCCAGGGACCCGTCGCGCTTCACCTACTGGTCGGCGCGGCAGATCGGGACGTGGTACACCGACGCCTATCTGATCGTTGCAGGCGAGGCCAAGAAAATCGCTCCCGATCTCCAGATGATCGGCGGGTTCGGCTTCCGCTGGTCGGAGGATGAGTGGGCGGCGTGGCGACTGCTGTACAAGGACCTGATCGACCGCTCGATCGACGTGCTCGACGGCGTGTGCGAACACCATTACCAGGGCTACACCGACGGCATGGCCGCCAGCTACGAAGTGCTCACCGCCTACTCGATGGCCGAGCACGGCAAGTGGCTTAAGGCGTGGAATACCGAGACCAACGATCTCTGGGACGCCCCGGCCCGCGGCAACGCGTACGCGACCAACCAGTTCGGCGGGAAGTTCCGTTCGCGCAGGCGCCTGGTCTACAACCTCCGTGATATCCTCTACTGCATCGACCAGACGCCCGACAAAATCGAGGCCCGGGCCATCCACGCCCTCTGGCGCGGGGCCAGGGATGAACGCAGGAAGATCGGCCAGAGCTTCCAGGCTGGCCGCGGCCTGGACGCGGCCGTGACCTCCCTGACCTTCGCCGGCAGCTACACCTACAGCGACAACGGCAAGGAAACCACCATCCAGGCGCCGGAGGGAAAGACCTTCGCGGTCGTGACCTTCCAACTCAAGAACACCGATCGCCGCAACCGGGCCCTGCCCGTCAAGGACATCCGTCTCGTCCGCGGCGAGCAGAAGGTCGACCCAGCTGCGTATGACAACACGGGCCGCGAGAGGTACCAGGTCGAGAAGGGCAAAACTTCGCAGGCCACCATCGCCTTCGCCGTGGATCCGGCCGTCAAGTCGGACGTGCTGGAAGTCCACGTCGGCCGGAAAAAACCCGAGCTGGTGCACGTCAACGGCCCGTTCGAGCCCCGCAAGTTCAGCCCCTGGGCCCAGGCAGGGATCGACAAGGGCGAATGGATCGCGCTGGACTTCATGAAGGACCTGCGCGGCCGCATGGTGCGGACCATCAGCGCCCACGAGAATCTCTGGACCGTCGCCTCGGTCGACGCCAAGACGCGATCGCTGGTGGTGATCGTCTACAACGACGGGCCCAGGCGGACCAACGTACAGGTGAATATCGACGCACCGGAAGGCACGACGTTCACCTCGCAGCAGGTCGCCCAGCTGGTTCATGATTCCAGCGGCGCGATCGCGGTGGAAGGCCCGCGCACCTCCGAGCCGACATCGGCCGGCAAGACAACGGTTGATACATCCGTCGCTGCCGCCTCTGCTACGCGGATCACGCTGGGCCTGTCGCGCCTGCCGACCGCCGATGCGAAGACCGTTGTCCGCAAGCAAATTTTCGCCGGGCGGCCGGCCGGCGGGGAATCGCCGATCCTGCACGACCTGATGGGAGGGCAGTCGATTGAGTTGCCCTTCAAGCTGCCGGCCGATGCGAAACAGGCCGTCCGGGCCTCGGTCCGCGTGGTGGTCGAGCGCGTCGGTAAGGGAGAGGGGTGGTTCAGCCTGAACGGCAAACGCTACGAGATCCCCAAGGCCCACACGCCGCCAAACGCCCCGTACATCCGCGAAGTGTCGGTCGATCCGTCGGAGTTGGCCGGCGTAGAATCGATCACCTTCTCCGCCGGCGGCAACGGCTATCGCCTCTGCGCCGCCTCGGTGGTCCTGGAGACCGAGAAGTAGGACAACTGGAGAGTCCCGCCTTTCCGGGCGCCGGGTCTGATCGACCCCGCGCCCGGAGTTGCTTGTTGGCAGCGACGCCGGACCTTCAGGCAAGAATCGCTGTTACGCTTCGATCCCCAGAAGCGCGTTGCGGAGTCGGGACAGGGCGGCCATCAGCGTTCGGAGGCGGACGTGCCCGCGGTCGCCGGGCAGCTGGTGGCGCCACGCGGAGGTCCCGTCGGGCCCGGCCAGGCCGATCCAGACCGTGCCGACCGGCTTTTGCTCACTGCCGCCGGCAGGCCCGGCGATCCCGGTTACCGATATCGCCCAGTCCACGCCCAGGGCCTCTCGGGCCCCGTCGGCCATCTGCAGAGCGACCGGCTCGGAGACCGCCCCGTTCTGTTCGAGAGTCTCGGTGTCGACCCCGAGAAGCTTCTGCTTGATCTCGTTGTGGTAGGCGACGATCGATCCGCGGAAGTAGTCGCTGGCCCCGGCGGTGTCGGTCAGGACTTTGGCGATCAGTCCGCCCGAGCAGCTCTCTGCGGTGGCGAGGGTCTGACCTTTTTCGATCAGCAGGTTTGCCACCGCCTGGGGCAGCTTGCAGTCGTCCTCGCCGACCACGGCCGGGCCGAGGCGCCCGGAGATCTCGTCGAGCACCTTCCTCGCCGCGGCCCGGGCGGCCCGTTCATCCTGCCCCCGGGCGGTCACGCGGATCGAAACCATCCCCCCGCTGGCCGTCGTGCCGACCAGCAGGTCGCCCTCGCGGTGCATCAGGTCGGCAATCGCTGTCCCGACATCCGACTCGCCCATCCCGGCAATGTGCATCTGGGCAAAGACGATCCGTCCGGTCCCGGCCGGCAGGCGCGGCTGGATCTGCTCGGCGAACATCTTCTGCATTTCCCGGGGCACGCCGGGCATGCAGAAGACCTTCGCCCCGGCCAGCTCGGCCGCGATTCCGGGGGCTGTGCCGATCGGGTTGACCAGCGGCTCGGCCGAGGCGGGCAGCATCGCCTGAACGTTGTTGGCCACCTTCATCTCCCGGCCCCTGCGGCGGAAGAATGCCTCGATCTCGCGCAGCGACGGCTCGTGGAGAACCAGCCTATCGCCCATTGCATCGGCCAGGGCCTGGCGGGTCAGGTCGTCGGCGGTCGGGCCCAGCCCGCCGGTTACCAGAACCAGCTCGGCCCGGGCGGCCGCTTCGGTGATCGCGCCGGTCAGCGTCGCCAGATTGTCCCGGACGGTCCGGTGCTCGACCGTCGCGATGCCCAGTTGGGCCAACTGCATCGCCAGGTAGCCGCTGTTGGTATCAACCGTCTGGCCGCTGGTCAGCTCGTCGCCGACGGCCAGGAGAATGGCTTGCATCGTGGTACTTCCTTTCCGCCGCAACGGCGGGTGGTGGGATGGTTGTTGAAACAGTCTATCTTCCGGGCGCTCGCGGGGCAACGCCCGGGGCCAGGCAGGACAGCGGCTGAGCCTTTGCACCCGGCCCGGCGGGCGGGTATACTTGCCCGCTCCAGAGACCGGCCTCGCAGGTTCAGCCCAGGAGTCAACTACATGCGCAAAGCCAAACCCACCATCGCCATCATCGTGATTCTCGCCATCCTCATCGGCGTTGTGGTCCTGGTGGTAACGGGCAAGAAGGGCCAGCGAGTCGCCATCGGCACCGGCTCGGAGCAGGGCGTGTACTACGCGGCCGGCGGGGCGATTGCCAAACTCTTCAACGCCTCAACCCAAGACCACGGCTACGCGATGGACGTGACGACCTCCGGCGGATCGATCGAAAACATCAACGCGGTGATCTCGGGGGCCAGGCAGTTCGGTATCGCCCAGAGCGACATGCAGTACATGGCCTATCACGGAAAGGGCAAGTGGGAGGGCAAGCCCGCCGAGAAACTCCGGGCCATGTTCAGTCTGCATCCGGAGATGATCACGCTGATCGCCGCAGCCGATGCGAATGTCGACTCCGTGGGCGGGCTGAAGGGCAAGGCCGTCAGCCTCGGCACGCCGGGCTCGGGCCAGTACGGCAATTCAACCGACGTACTCGCCACGGCAGGTCTGACCAGGGCCGACGTCCAGGAAGAGAACCTCAAGCCCGTCGAGTTCGGTTCGATGCTACAGGATGGTCGCGTCGATGCGGTCTTCTACACCGTGGGCCATCCCAACGGGGCAATCAAGGAACTGACGGCCGGCCAGCGGCGCAAGGTCCGCTTCGTGCCCATCGAACCAACGCCCGAACTGATGGAGACCAGCCCGTACTACGCCGTCTCCGAAATCCCGCTGAAGTACTACCCCCAGGCGCTCAACGACCAGCCGGTCAAGACCATCCGCATGATGACCACCGTGGTTACCTCCGCCGACGTCGACGAGGAACTGGTCTACCAGATCACCAAATCGCTGTTTGAGAAGCTCGACACGTTCCGCAAGCAGCACGAGGCCTTCGCCGGACTGACCGCAGAGGGGATGACAAAGGGTTTGACCGCGCCGCTGCACCCGGGCGCCGAACGCTACTTCAAGGAGGCGGGCCTGCTGGAAGAGTAGTCCCGGAACCGCCGCATGAGGCCCTCCCGCGATCGCAAGCCCGACGAGCTGCCCGAGATTCCCCTGCACCGGCAGGAGGACCTGCGCGCCGAGGTCGCCGAGACTGACGACCTGGACGCCGGGGCGGCAGCAGCGCTGGACATGGTCAGCGAGGCCGAGTTCGGCGCCCGCCATCTGGAAGGCTGGGCCGGGTGGCTGATCGCCGCGATTGCCGCCGCCTGGTCGATCTTCCAGTTGGCCATCGCCTGGCGGCTGACGCTCAACAGCGACGTGGTCCGCGCAATCCACCTGACCTTCGCGATTACGCTGGTCTACCTCTGCTACCCGATGCTGAAGCGCAGGAAGCTGTCGGGGGCGCTTTCGGCACTTTCGGCCAAACGTCGCCTGCCTTGGCTGGATATCGTCCTGGCCCTTGCGGCCGGGGCGGCGGCGATGTACCGCCTGATCGATTATCAAGGCATCGCCGATCGCCAGGGCATGCCCCTGACCCGCGACATTGTGGTCGGCGTGGCCTTGATGCTCCTGCTGCTGGAGGCGGCCCGTCGGGCGTTCGGCCCGGCGCTTTCCATCGTGGCAGGAGCGTTCATCGCGTATGGTTTCCTGGGCCCCTACATCCCCGGTGTGATGGGCTTTTCCGGGTTTGGCTTGGAGCAACTGGTCAGCACGCAGATCATGACGCCGGCGGGGATTTATGGCACGCCGCTGCGGGTCTCGGCCAGTACGGTATTCCTCTTCGTGCTTCTGGGGGCGATGCTGGAGAAGTCCGGGGGAGGGCGGTACTTCGTGCAGTTGGCCTTCTCGCTGCTGGGGCGGTACAAAGGAGGCCCGGCCAAGGCGGCCGTGGTCGCCAGCGGGTTGACTGGCATGGTTTCCGGCTCGTCGATCGCCAATGTCGTGACCACAGGGACATTTACGATCCCCTTGATGAAGAAGTGCGGTTATCCGGCGGAAAAAGCTGCCGCGATCGAAGTCGCTGCCAGTACCAACGGCCAACTCATGCCTCCCATCATGGGCGCCGCGGCCTTTATCATCGCCGAGTATTGCTCCCTGCCGTACCTGGACGTGGTGCGGGCGGCGTTCGTCCCGGCGGTAGTCTCGTACCTCGGGCTGTTCTACATCACGCACCTGGAGGCAGGCAAGCTGGGCCTGCGGGGTTTGGACAAGGCCGACCTGCCGCAGTTTTTCACCGTGCTGCTCTCCGGGCTGCACTTCCTTGTGCCCCTGGCTGGGCTGGTCTGGATGCTGGTGGAGGGCTATTCGCCGCAGCGGGCTGCCTTTTTCGCGATTGTCACGCTGGCGGCCCTGGTGGTGGTCCACGAGATCGTCCACGCGGTCCGGATGAAGCGGTCGGTTTTCCGCGCGACCCGCCGGGCGGGCCGGGTCATCGGAGGCAGCCTGGTCAACGGCGCCAAGGGCATGATGGCGGTGGGCGTGGCCTGTGCGGCTGCGGGGATCATCGTCGGGATCATCGGCCTGGGGCCCGGAGCGAAGCTTACGGCCATCGTCGATACACTCTCGGGGGGCAGCATCATCCTGGTGCTGCTGCTGACGGCCTTGGCCTCGCTGATTCTGGGCATGGGCCTGCCTACGACCGCGACGTACATCGTGATGGCCTCGCTGACCGCCCCGGTAATCGTCAAGCTGGCCGGGGACGCCGGTCTGGCCGTGCCGCTGATCGCAGCCCATCTGTTCTGCTTTTTCTTCGGCATCCTCGCCGACGACACGCCCCCGGTGGGCCTGGCTGCCTACGCAGGGGCTGCCATCGGCAAGGCGGATCCGATCAGGACCGGCGTGCAGGGGTTCGTCTACGACCTGCGGACCGCGATCCTGCCGTTCATGTTCATCTTCAACACCGACCTGTTGCTCTGGGGCATCGAGAGCTGGTGGCAGATCGGCCTGATCTTCATCTCCGCCACCGCGGCGATCTTCGCCTTCGCCGCCCTGACCCAGAACTACCTGCTGACCCGCAACCGCCTCTGGGAGGCAGGGGCGTTGCTGGTCTCGGCCGGTCTGGTGCTCCGACCCCGCCTGCCCGGGGAGATCCTCGCGCGGCTGGACATGCTCGGCTCGCTGGGCCCGGCGGCGGGGATTGTCCAAGCGCCGATCACCTGGTACCTCGTCGGCCCGGCCCTGCTGGGGGCGGTATGGCTGATCCAGCGGCGTCGCGTGGCCCTGCAGGCCGCCTGATTCTGCCAGGGGGCGAAATTCTCCTTCGGGGCGATCCGATAGACAAACAGACCGCTCTGCCGCGCGGGCCGGGACGGGTTTCTATCGAAGGAGTCGCCGATGTCGATGGTCCAACGCCTCGACCGGACACTGTATCCGGATACGCAGAACAACTGGGACAGCAAGGCCTTCCGCGAAATGATCCTCGATCGGATCGGCCCGGATGATACCGTTCTGGATCTCGGGGCAGGGCGTGGACATCTCGATGAGATGAACTTCGCCGGTCGGGCTCGGCGGATCGTCGGGCTCGACCCCGACCAGGCCGTCCTGGAGAACCCCAATCTCGACGAGGCGAAGCTGCTGGACCTCTCGACCGGCGATTTCCCCTTCGACGACCGGACCTTCGACGTGGTCTTCGCCAACAGCGTCCTGGAGCATGTCTCGGACCCGGTCAAATGCTTCTCCGAGATCCGTCGCGTGCTCAAACCCGGCGGGCGGTTCCTGGCCAAGACGCCGAACCGGTGGCATTACATGCCGCTTCTGGCCACGGCCCTGCCGCATTCGTTTCACACCGTCTACAACCGCCTCCGCGGCCGCCAAGAGGTGGACACCTTCCCCACGCTATATCGTTGCAATTCGCGCCGCCAGATCGAACGCCTGGCCAAGAGGACCGACCTGGAATTGACCGGGTTCCGGGCCATCGAAGGCAGGCCCGAGTATCTCCGCATCGCATGGCCGGTCTACCTGGCCGGCTGGGCCTACGAACGCATGGTCAACGCCACTGACGCCCTTTCGGCCATGCGCATCGTCCTGCTGTTCGAACTGACCCGCCCGCAGAGTGAAGGAAAGGGGCCCGCCATCCGGTAGGAGGCGAGCCCGTCGTGAGCAGGATTTCAGTTGTTTCGGGCTCAGGCCTTGCGGCGACGGCGGATGTAGCCACCCAGGCCGCCAATGCCCGCCGCGCAAGCCAGCATCGTTGCCGGTTCCGGCACGGGGGCAGCAGCCGGCTCGAAATCATAGATGGTTACAATCTCTTCCTGCCCATCCATGTAGCCGATTACGAGATTGTCAATGCTGACTTTGGCATCAACGAAATTGCTGGCCGTGTCGCCGAGATTCACGGCGATGTCAGGATAGCCTCCGGCAGTATCCCAATTATTCGAAATAACGGCATCTGGGTATGTAGTCAGTTTGCTCTCAACCATGGGCATCATGTCGATCGTTGTCCATGAGTTGAGAACCGTCGCGCCTGAGGCGGAGAATGATATATCTCTGGAACCGTCGAAGTTTCCATCTGCGGAAGTGTCCAGATAGATATTCAGATAGTAGTTGCCATTGCCAGTATGATCGTAAACGTCCATTTCCAGACGCGTAAGTGAGGCAAGGGGAATGCCCAGAATGGCTGGGCCGAACAGGATCTTGCTGCCGGAGCCAGGAATCTCCACCGTCAAAGATCCCTTTCCAAGAGGTGCCGTCCCCGGCCCTTGGCCGAACTCAACGATTGGCAAAGCATTGGACAAGTCCGTCAGCCAAGCCTTGGCTCCCAGTCCGTTGGCATCGGGCTCAGCGATGAACCCGTCAGAGCCATCGTCGTCGTAGGTGGGGAATCCGGTAACCACGACCGTGGTCGCCGAGGCCGACCCGGCCAAGACAAGCAAGGCCAGGGAAAATACAGCTAGAGCGTTCTTCATTACAAATCTCCTTCTTGTTGTGGGTACCTGATGATCAGGTTACGGGTTCCTCGTCAGGGGTCGCGGAGCTGCGGCGGCAGCAGAATGTTCCTCTCGTTCCCTTCGATTCGCTCCATTCGATCCATCCAATCTCGCCGATCAGATTGTCCCATTGTATGTGAAACTTGGAACAATGCAAGTATGGATGTATGCGGAGTAGAGACAGTATATTCTGTAAAAATTGAATATGAAATAGTATACAGTCAATTCCGGCACGAACATACGGCAATGACCCCTGCTTTTGGCCACGGGCGAATAGGATGTATCCTTCATGGGTGCGGCCTTGGCCATTTCTGGGGAGTCCTGTGTTCTTGCCGTCGGAACCGAACCGTATGGCATTGACACAGACTGTCAGCTCAACCCAGGTGAATCGCTCTGGGCCCTTGCCAATTGCCCGGCCAGCGGATAGGCTTGGAAGCACTGTGCGTCTGGCCTTTCAGGGCGGGAACTTTTTGCGGATTCAACGGGGCAATTCCGTCATAATTCCGGGAAGGTGCCTACACTTGAGCAAGGTCAGATTGTGAAATTTTGATCAAACTGGATTCGACCCACATGACCCAAGCAAACGCATCGAATACCCAGGCCAAGGCGAAACCCAAACCGAAGAAGAAGCTCATCCAGAAGCAGGCGAACATGATTCGCGTGCTCTACGCCCTGGCCCCGGTGGCCCTGGCCGGGGTCTACTTCTTCGGCTGGCGGTCGCTGGCGGTACTGGCCTCGGCGATCGTGGCCGGCTTTGCCACCGAGTACCTGACAAGCCGTCAGCGGGGTCAGCCCGTCTCGACGGCTTGTTTTGTCACGTGCAGTCTCTACGGCCTGTCGCTGCCTCCGACGATTCCCTACTGGCATGCGGCGGTGGGGGCGGTGGTGGCCATCCTGTTCGGCAAGGAGGTCTTCGGCGGCTTCGGACGCAACTTCGCCAACCCCGCCATCGTCGGGCGTGCGTTCGTCTACGTCGCCTTCCCGCCGGCGCTGACCAAGGGTTTCGTGCCCAGCTACCAGGGCTTTCCGGGAGGCTTTGCCCGGTGGTCGATGATCACCCATGGCCTGCCGGAGTACCTGGATGGCAAGATCGCCTCTGTCGCCGACGCCGTCTCGGCCGCGACGCCCATGTGGGCCCGGCGGGACTTCGCATACGAGGCCACCTGGGGCGATTCGCTGAACATGCTGCTGGGCAACATCGGGCGGACGTTCGAGACGCAGACGGGGCAGGTGCGGGCCTTGGCGGCCGGGTCGATCGGCGAGGTCTCCGCGGCGATTATCATCCTGGCCGGGATTTACCTGATCTGGACCAAGACCGCCAACTGGCGCCTGACGCTCAGCACGCTGCTGGGCGCGACGGTGACGAACCTGCTGTTCCGCACGCTGCTGGGTTACGACGGCGTGCCGCCGCTGCACTTCACCCTGACAGCCGGAGCGATGATGTACGCCGCGGTCTTCATGGTCACCGACCCGGTCTCCGGCCCCAAGCAGAAGCCCGCCCAGTGGGCCTACGGGTTCATCATCGGGTTCTTCATCGTCTTCCTGCGATGGAGGAACAGCTTTGCCGGGGCGGTGGCGTTCGCGATCCTGCTGGGCAACCTGCTGGCCCCGCTGCTGGACGAGGGTGCCAAGAGCTACGATACCTGGAAGAAGGCCCGGGCAGAGAAATCCAAACCCGCTGCCCAAGGCGGTGAAGCATGAAACTCCAAACCGACTCACCCACCTACGTGGTCATTTACACAGCCCTGGTCTCGGCGGCCTTTACCGCCGCGATCATGGTACTCAACGCCGCTGCCAGGCCCGCGGTGGAGAAGAACGAGAAGCTCTTCACCCAGAAGGCCCTGGTCGATATCCTCTTTGAGGACCCCCAGACCGAGAACCTGCCGGCCGCACCGGAGGAAATGACCGAGGACCAGATCGTCGAGACCTACTCCAGCCGGATCTACGAGACAGCCATCCCCGGACCCGAGGGCGCCGGGCCGATCCAACTGTACGTGGCCTACAGCGAGGACCTGAAGAAGACCGACGGGCAGGTGACCGCCGTCCCCGGGCCGGACAAAATCGTCGGCTACGCGATCCGCGTCAACGGCGTGGGATTCTGGGAGCCGATCAGTGGATACCTGGCCCTCAGTGCGGACCTGACGACAAGCCGCGGGATCGTCTTCGTCAAGCAGGGCGAGACGCCGGGCCTGGGCGCCAAGATCACCGAGCAACCCTTCCGCAGCCAGTGGGCGCCTGACCGCGAGCTGAAGCTCGGGCCCGGCCAGACGGACCAGTTCGTCTACATTGACCAGAACGATCCGACCAGCCCGGAGGCCCCGGCCTATGGCAGGCACGTCGATGCAATCACCGGAGCGACCCAGACCTCCATCGCTGTCGAGAAATTCGTCAACAAGGACCTCAGCGCCTTCTACGCGGCCGCGAAGGATGCACAGCTCGTCGAGAAGGGCCCGCCCGCTCCAAGGGCAGGCGCCGACGTCGACGAAGAGCTCAACCCCACGCCCCCGGCGGGGATGTACGATGCAGACCCAACCGAAGACCCCATTCTGGACGAATAGATCGGGAGACGCTTTGCCATGCCTCCACAAGACAGCGTAACAGCCTCGAAAGCCTTTGTTCACCAGCTCTGGGATGACAACCCGATCTTCCGGCAGGTGCTGGGCATCTGCTCGACGCTGGCGGTGACGAACTACATGTTCAACACCCTGCTGATGTGCGTCGGGCTGGTCTGGGCGACGACGATGAGCGCCCTGACCGTCAGTGCCATCCGGGAATTCACCCCCAAGCGGGTGCGGATCATGGTCCAGGTGCTGATCATCAGCGTCTACGTCATCGTTGTCGACGTGATGATGCGGGTGTTCTTCCCCGACGTGCACCGGACGATCTCGGCTTATGTGGGCCTGATCATCACCAACTGCATCGTGCTGGGTCGCCTCGAAGCGTTCAGCAACAAGAACCCGGTCTGGCCGAGCTTCATGGACGGGCTGGGGGCCGGTATCGGCTACAGCTTCATGCTGATGGGCATCGCCACGGTCCGGGAGTATCTCGGTTCGGGTTCCTTCTTCGGCTACGCCATGCCCTCGCCGTTTGTCGCCGGGCAGGACTGGGTGATCATGATCATGCCGCCTGGAGCGTTCTTCGTCCTGGCCATCGCGGTCTGGATCGCCCGGAGCTATGACCTGAAAAAGCAGGCCGCCGCCGAGGAGAAGAAATAATGTTCGATATTCTCGCACAAGCCAAGGTCCTCGAGGCTGCCCCGACGGCGAGCTTCCTGACGATCCTGATGGCCGCGGCGATCACCGACAACATCCTGTTGACGCGGTTTCTGGGCATGTGCCCGTTCCTCTCGGTCAGCCGACAGCTGAAGTCTGCCGTCGGCATGGGCCTGGCAGTGGTGTTCGTCACGACCTCGACGACGTTCCTCAACGCGCTGCTGTACTGGAACATCCTGGCCCCCCGCGGGCTGGCCACGAGCCTGCAGTTCATCCTGTTTATCGTGATGATCGCCGCCTTCGTGCAGCTCTGCGAGATGCTCATCGAGCGACTGAGCGTGGGTTTGTACTATTCGCTGGGCATCTTCCTGCCGCTGATCACCGTCAACTGCGCGATCCTCGGTTCGTCGCTGTTCATGGTCAACAAGGAGCTCAAGGGCATCATGAGTCTGGGCTACGGCTTCGGCGTGGGGCTGGGCTGGATGATCGCGATCGTGCTGATGGCGGGCATTCGCCAGAAGCTGTCGAAGGCGAAGATCCCGGCAGGGCTGGAGGGGCCCGGAATCACGTTGATTATCGCAGGGATCATGGCCCTTGCGTTCATGGGCTTTGTCGGCGTGATCCAGAGTTAGTTACCGCCGAAGGCGCCGGCTGGGGCAAGTCCGGTCGGGTGGATGATAGAAAGGTAAGCCAATGCAAATCGTTTTGATGGCAACGCTGGTCTCGTGCATCCTCACGACGATTCTGGCTGTGCTTCTGGTGGTAGCCGAGAAGTACCTGGTCAATTACGGCGTGGTCGAGATCGACATCAACAACGGCTCGAAGACCATGGAGATCGAGGGCGGCGAAAGCCTGCTGATGAGTCTGCGGAATAACGGCCTGTACCTGCCCAGCGCCTGCGGGGGGCGAGGCACGTGCGCCTACTGCAAGTGCCAGATCCTCTCCGGCGGGGGGCCTGTCGGGCCGACCGAGACGCCGTTGCTGGACGAGAAGGAAGTCGCCGACGACGTCCGCATCAGTTGCCAGGTCAAAGTCCGCGAGCCGATGAAGATCCACATCCCGGAAGAGCTGCTCCTGGTCAAGGAATTCACCGCCCGCGTTGAGCGCATCGGCGACCTGACGCACGATATCAAAGAACTGCGGCTGGAGCTGATCGAACCGGAGACCATCGAATTCACGCCCGGCCATTACGTCCAGCTCGAAGCACCTCCGTACGGAGACAACAAGGAGTCGGTCTTCCGGGCCTACTCGATTTCCTCGGTCCCCAGCGACAATCGCCATGTCGAGTTGATCATCCGCCTTGTCCCGGGAGGCATCTGCACGACGTACGTCTTCGAACACCTCAAAGAGGGCGACGAGGTCAAATTCACCGGTCCGTTCGGCGAGTTCCGCATGTCGGAGACCGACGCCGAGATGATCTGGATCGCCGGCGGATCGGGCATGGCGCCGTTCTGGTCGATGGTCCGTCACATGAAGGAACACGGGATCGACCGGCCGGCCAAGTACTTCTTCGGCGCGGTCAACAAACGCGATCTGTTCTTCGTCGAAGAGCTTCGCAAACTGGCCGGGGAGATGCCCAACTTCCAGTTCATCCCGGGCCTATCCGGCAGCGGGGAGGGCGTCGAGGGCTGGGACGGCGATACGGGCCTGATTACCGAAGTGGTCGGCCGACACGTCGAGGACGGCGAGAACAAGGAAGGCTACCTCTGCGGCTCGCCAGGTATGTGCGACGCCGCCGTGGCCGTACTGTACGAGAAGGGCATACCCGAGAGCAGGGTCTACTTCGACAAGTTCGCCTGATCGGCCCCAGCCAGAGGAAAGGTTCCACCGCGATGAAACTCAGTCCGCAAGACCAGCAGATCGTAGACCGCATGCAGCCGGGCGTGTTGTGCAAGGATGGCTTTCTGGGCACGGACAGCCGCAGCCTCGGCGAGATCCTTCAGCACGACCAGTCGATTGTCGAGAGTCTCGATACCAGCCACGAAGAGATCGCCGAGAAGCTCGATGACGTGGTGAAGAAGGCGATGGCCTGCTACGGCACGCCGGCGGCGGTCGGCCCGCACCTCGAAGCGGTTTACCTGGAAGCGATGGGAAGGATTCCCTGCCCCTTCGGCGGGGAGGGCCTGGTCTTCGCAAAAGGCGAGGTGGAACTGACGCAAACCCAGACCGGTGAGGTGATCAACTTCACGCCTCTGTCAGTGCACCTGATCCGCCAGCACGGGTTCTACCAGGGTAAAGGCAGCCGCTACCGGATCGATCCGGAGAAGGTCGCCTCGATGCTGATTCCGGACATTTGAGAAGAAGTCCCCTTCGGACGTTTCAGCCGGCCACGGCCTCCTGCAGCTCTTGCGGGTCGGGCACCTGGCAGGACCAACCGAACCGCTGCCTTCCGTAGCTGTGGATGCGCTGTCCCAGTTCGGGAAGCTGGCCTCCTGACATCTCCGACAGCATTTCGTAGACCTCGGCCAAAAGCTTCTGTTCGCTCCATCCGGTGATTTCCATCACGTCTACGCACGAGGCCTCGGTGTACTGGCAGCCCTGGCCGATGCATGGATTGTGATCGTCCACCAGTGCCAATCGAAACGGCCCCAAGGCCATGGCGGGCACCTTGTGTTTGCGGCAGAGCAGCAGACTGCCTGCCAAAGGATGACCGGTCGCAGCAACTTGTTTTCCCGATTTCGAAACGCAACTGGAGAACCATTTCTCCAGGTATCGGATTACACCCATATAAGGCATCTCCTTAGGCTCAGTTACAAGCCTCGCCCTCAAATCCCTTGGCCCCGGGATGAGAAAGGGTACACCATTGTCTGTATATTGGTCGGAAGAACGGGGGCGAATCCTTAAGCAATTTGATCGGCCCGGACGGGGATCTGCACGAGGGTCCGGAACAACTCTATAATGTATCGGAGCCGGAAACCAGCGATCGGGCCGACGGCCGAAGGAGTAACGGCGTGCCAAACTGGAGCATATATTCGAGACGAGATGTGTTAAAGATGGCGGCCGGGGCCATCCCGGGCGCCTGGCTGTTGAGTCGGCTCGGCGGCTGCGGGAAGGACCCGATCCCCCGGTTCCCCATCTCCGACCGCCGCCGAGCAGGGGGCACGGACGTGACGTTCCTGGTCGCCGCCGACACCCACTGCGGGTTCCGGGGCATAGCCCCGCGCAACGCCCGTCAAGTCGAGGCGATGAATGCTCTTGCCCTGCGCGACTGGCCCTGGGGCGGCGACGGTCCGGTAGGCCAGCCGCGGATGGTGCTGATCGCCGGGGACCTGACCGAAAACGGCGAGGACAGCGAGTTGGCCGAATTCCTTGAACTGTACGGCACCGACGGCCGCGACGGGCGCCTGCGCTGGCCGACGCGGGTCTGCATGGGCAATCATGACCGATACGTCCCGTCGACGTACCTGGGCCGAAAGCCCGTCAAGCAGATGGTCGAGCAGCGCAACGGCGGGCTGTTCTACAGTTGGGACGTCGATGACGTGCATTTCGTCTGCCTCGGGGAATACCCCACGCTCGATCGTCAACGCTGGCTTGCAGCCGACCTGGCCCGGGCCGGCGCGGACGTGCCCGTGGTCCTCTTCTTCCACTACAACATCCTCGGGGCCTACTCCGACTGGTGGACCGATGAGGAGAAGAGCTCGCTGGCAGATGTCATCGGGCCGTTCAACGTGGTGGCGATCTTCCACGGACACTGGCACACGTCGCGCCGCGACCGCTGGGCCAACACCCGCACGTTCAACGTCGGTTCGCCCAAGCACCGGATGCACAGCTTTTCGGCCGTGCGGATCACCGACGAAACACTCGCCGTGGCCAGCTTCAACTGGGACCGCAACGACTGGCAGTGGGCCCACCGTCAGAGAATCAACCGTCAATCCGCGGCCGACACCTCAGGCCGACCCCGTACCGCCAGATACGCCAGCAGGCCGCAGTAGGGCAGGGCCGTGCCGATGTCGCCGACGACCCACCACCAGGGCATCCCCGCCAGAGCCCCGAGAATATTGCCCGACAAAGTCAGAATCGCCACCGCCGCGGCAGTAAAAACGATCAGCGGGCGATAGCGGGTCACGTCCAGCGACAGCACCAGCTGGTAGCCGCCCAGCACGGCGTAGAGACCTGAGCTGAGGCGGGCGAGGTACTCAGCTACCGGCTCGGTCGGGAACGGGCCCAGGCCCATCATCCGGTGGGCCTGGTCGATCCAACCGACGGGCATGAACATCGGCACGATGGCCGAGAGCATCATCAACCCGCCGATCCGCAACAGCCAGACAAGCAGCTTCTCCGCCGTAGCTGGTTTCATGTTCCAGTTCCTTTCCTGATCCGCCCGCCGGCGGTACAATCGTCCTTTTGACCCCGTTTGGCTACAAGGAGTTGTACACGATGTCGCCACGCAGAACCAGCCGCCAGGGCCGAAACCCCCGCACCAAGGGCACCAGGCCGGGCACGCACGTGCCGGTCCTGCTGGGCCAGGTCCTGCGGATCGCCGATCCCCAGCCCGGCCAGACCGTCGCCGACTGCACGCTGGGATATGGCGGACATGCCGTCCGCATCGCCCAGCGGATCGGCAAAACGGGCCACCTGGTGGGCCTGGACCTGGATGGCCGGCAGCTGGAAAAGACCGCCGGCCGCCTGGAACAGCTCCCGCCGAAGATCAGTCTGCACCACCGCAACTACGCCGAGCTGCCCGATGTGATGGCGGCCGAGCGGATCAGCGGGTTCGACCTGGTCCTCGCCGACCTGGGCGTATCGAGCATGCAGATCGACGACGAGGGACGCGGCATCGGCTATGCCACCGACGGGCCGCTGGACATGCGCATGGACGCCCAGGCCGGTATCCCCACCGGCGCCGACCTGCTGGCCGAGATGCCCGCAACGGAACTGGCCGGGGCCCTGGCGGATCTGTCCGACGAGCCGGACGCGGTGACCATCGCCCAGTGGATCGTCAACCAGCGACAGGCCCTGCCGATCGCCACCACCGGCCAACTGGTCCGATTGGTCCTGGCCGCAAAGGGACTGACCGAGAAGACATGGAAGAAGTCAGAAAAGAGCGGGTACGGCAAGTTTCACCCGGCCGCCCGGACCTTCCAGGCCCTGCGGATCCTGGTCAATGACGAACTGGCCAGCCTCCAGAGGCTGCTGGAAGCCCTGCCGGATTGCCTGGCCCGCGGCGGGAGAGTGATGGTCATCAGCTTTCAGCCCGGCGAGGACCGCCTGGTCCGCAGCGCTTTCCAGGCGGGCCTGGAGGAAGGCCTCTACTGCCGGATCAATCGCGAGGCGATCACGCCTTCGGGCAAGGAAATTCACCGCAACTGGCGGGCCAGCTCGGGCAGACTTCGCTGGGCCCTGCGGGCCTGACAGCTGCATGCCCCGGGGCAGGGGTGGAAGGTAGAGCCTTCGTCAATCCTCGTCCTGCTGCCGACGCCACAGGTCCTCCAGCAGCCCGTAGCAGATGATCGTCCGATAGCCATCGTCCTTGACGACATGGTCGACCAGCCGCCCCTCGTACTGCAGGCCGATCTTCTCCATTACCTTCCCCGAAGCGTCGTTGCCTTCCATGTAATGGGCGTAGATCCGGTGCAGGCCCATGCTCGCGAAGCCATACTCGACAACCGCCCGGGCCGCCTCGGTGCAGTAGCCGTGGGACCAATGCTCAGGGCCGACCCAGTAACCCAACTCCGCCCGGTCGTGGTCCGGTTGTGTCATCAGGCCGATGGCCCCGATGAGCTGGCCGCTGGACTGCAGCACCATCGCCAGGTGCAGTTGCCGCTTCTCCAGCCACTGCGAGAGGTGCGTAGCGATCCATGTCTCGCCTGCACCTTCGGGGTAGGGGTGCGGGATGTTCAGCGTGGTCTGGTAGACGCGCTGGTCGCCGGCCAGCTGGCGCACGGTATCGGCGTCTTCGATCCGAAACGGACGCAGCGTCAGCCTCGCCGTCTGCAGTGTCGGGGGCATTTCGGTCATGGCGTCAGATCATACCGGGAGCAGGCAATGGCCGCCATCCCGTATAGAGATTCCCGGCCAGGGTCGGTAGGGCGCAAAAACAGCAGCCCCCGTCCCAAACGGGAAGGGGGCTGCGATCTATCTGAAATCAGCTCAGCCGTGGCGGAAGCAGACCCGTCCCGGCTGTCTGTGGAGGGCCTTAGTTGGCGCGATCAGGAACCCTGTTCGGGTTCCGGTCGAGACGATCCAGACGGGTATCGTCCAGTTCGTTTTCGTTCTCGTCCTGATCGACACGGTCATCCTGATCGACCTCATCCTGTTCCTGATCGGCGTCCTCAACGCGCTGCCAGTCCCCGTCGTTGCGGTCCTGGTTCAGCTCGCTGGAGTCGCCTCGCTGCCAGTCACGGATATTCCGCTGGCGCTGCTGCTCCATGCGCTTCTGCTCTTCCTTGCGGTGGGTTTCCATTTTCTGGGTATCCCACTTGGGCTGGCCCTGTTCGCTACGGAGAGTCAACGTTCCGTCGTCGGTCTTGATCTGGCGGGCGACGATGGTGTCGCGGTATCCGCGCTTCTTCTCGAGCGAACCGGTGACGGTGACTTCCTGGCCATTCTCCAGATCGATGTCCTGGGAGCGGATGTAGGAAGCTGGACCGGCATGGACGGTGTAATAGTTGTTGTCGTCGGTCTTGAGGACCAGGCGACGGCCACTCTCGGCACCGGCCGAGGGACGATAGGTTCCGATCGACTGGATTTTACCTTCGATCTTCTCTTCCGAGCCGGCCGAGTAGCGGACAGCCTCGCGGGAACTCTTGTCCCACGCCTGACTGGACTGCTCGGGAACCTCGATCGCGATGATATGGTAGGCGATCCAGTACGGATCTTCCTGGTAGGCATCGTGGACCTTGCGGCCGTAGGAGGTGTCTTCCAGGTTTTTCGGCAGGTTGCCTTCCTCGAAGCTGAACTGCTTGACAGTTCGGGCATCCGAACGGACGTGGACGGTCTGCTTTTCGCCCTGACGGAAGCGTGCTGCACTGAAGGGAACGACAGCCATGTTACCGGCGTCGGTGGATTCTTCGAAGCTCACCAGCAGGTATGCAGGCCGACGGGACTGGGTCTCCAGCAGGACGTCTTCGACCGTGCCGAAATCGTCATTGTCTTCGGTGGCGACGTCCATGCCGATCACCTCACTCAGCAGGCGACGGTTGGCGTAGTCCTTGTCTTCCCAGTCGATCTGCTTGATCCGCCTCTGCTTGTCCCGGTTGGCCATCTGCTTGTTGTTGTCGCGACGGCTGTTCCTGTCCTGGACCTCTTCAGCATCGTCCTTATCACGGTTCAGGTCACGGTTCCAGCTGCGGTCTTCCACGGCGTGCCTGCGGGACAGGTTATTGGTCAGGCCGCGTGTGTCCGCGGTGGACTGACGCCACATGCGATCATGTTCTGCCGACCACTCCGGATCGGTGAAGTCCTTGGGCTGGTCCTTCTTGAACCGAGGGGCATTCTGCAGTTCGGTTTTGCGGGCGTTGAGCTTGACGCTCATTTCTTCATCGCCCTTCTTCTGGATGTCCAGCATCTGGAAGGGAACGGCGAAATGGTCGTCCGCTTCATACCAGGTTCCTGTGGACATCACAGCGAAGTCGATCCGTTTGCTGTCGGGATTCAGGACGATTTCCTGGATCTCGCCATCCTGATCGCTTCCCTGCAGCTTGACGTCGTGGCCGATGAGCTTGCTGGCGCGGCAGAGTTTGCCTTTGTACTGCTGGTCGGCCCGCTGTTGGCTCTTCTGATAATCTTCCTGCCACTGGTCCAGGTCCTGATTGCGGAACTGGTTCTGATTCTGGTTCTGGTTTTGGCGCATCTGCGCCCAGGCAGCCGGTGCGAGCATTGCGGCTACCAGGGTGGCGACGGCCAACGTTTTAGTCATGCGATTCATCAAGAGACCTCCTTGAATTCGGTCTGCTTTCTGTGGCAGCGGGGTCACTGGGACATCCAATGACTCATGTCCCGGCTGCTTTCTTTGGGTTACTTGGAGTAGTGTAGAGTCGTCCCGGAATGGCTCCCATGGGGACCGGCGTGGAATGTGCAGTAGTGCTGTCTCCCACGGCCTGAAGGGGATAATGGCAAATGGCCGCTACCGTTGCGGGAGCTCTGAGAAAGGCAGGATCTGTCCCCTCGCCTGTCCAGAGGGTTGTGAGAATTGTGGAATCTGGCCATGGAAGGACGCATCACCGGAGATAATATGACCAGGAATCGAAAGAGCATTTTCAACGGACGCCAAACCCCACCTGCTGGTGCTCTGTCTCTGCCTGACCGACGGCCCTGTCCCAGGAGCAGAAGGACTTCGACCCGGTCGGAACCTGTTTCCAGGTCGACTCGATCAACCCGAACCATTGCGCTGCTCGGCTCGGCCGGGGCTGCGGCAGTGGTGCTCGGCATCGCCGGGCACGCCGTTCCGGGCAATCTCATCGCGGGCCTGCAGATCGCGCCGGCCAGGCCCTTCCGCATGGGCGACACGGTCTACGAAGAACTCCGCTACACCTACGCCCGACAAACGGCGCGGAGACGAATCGACCGGGCCGAAAACGAGTATACCCGACGGGTCTACCTGGCCCCGCCGATCGAAAAATCGGCGTCGATCGGCTGCGCGGGCAGCTCGAAGAGCATCTGCGTGCCCCGGCGTGCCGTCAGACGGGTCGCTTCGAAGCGGCCGCGGCCAGCCGGCCAGTCCCAGCGGTCAACAAAGCCATCGCCGCTGACGGTGACCGAAGCGGCGCCGCTGACGCCGGCGGCAAAATCTGCTTTGCAGGATGCGCCCGTATTCCAGGGGTCGTACAGGCTGACGATCCGCGTGGCCGCTGTTGAAGTTACCAGGCGCAGCTGCCGGAAGCCCAGGGCCTTGCCCCGATGGTCGGCCGGGCTGGTGACGATCTTTGCCTGCCCCTCGCTGCGACAGATGACCTGCACCGGGCAGCGGGCAGCACCCTTTGACAGCACGTAACGCCCCGGTTTCTCGCCGGCCTGGAGTTCCGGGCCCTGGAGCAGCCAACTGATCTCCACCGGCTCGGGCGCTGCAATCTCGTCGAGTACCAGGATGTACCTGCCCCGCACCCAGATGAAGCTGCGGCCGAAGCGATCCAGGCCGGGCCTGGTGTTCCGGATGGCCGGGTAAGACCCCGCCGCCTCGCCCTGGACCAGCGTCACATCGCCCCGGGTTGCGGCTGCGGTGATCACGGCCATCTTCGTCATGTCCCCGCCGACGGCCGGCTGGGTCCAGACCATTCCTTCCTTGCGTCCGGCGACGGTCTGACCCACGCCGTTGACCAGGATCGTGTTGTGGTTGGCTGACTTCTTGCTGCGCGAGTAACGGTCGGTCTCAGCCAGCATCGATCCGCCTGCGAAGATCGTGAATGCATTGGCGTCCGGGTCGTCGTGGGCCACGTTGATGTACTTGAAGCCATTGGCGTTGCGGTAGGCGTTCAGCGCATAGCCGCCGAAGGGCCCGCACTTGAACGTCGCCGCGACCCCGCCTGGGCCCCATTGATCCCGGAACGTCGCCAGGCCGATGTCCGGGAACAGCGCAGCCGTCGGCAGGTCATTCAGCGAGCCGTCCGGCAGGTCCGGGTCGAACCAGACCAGCGACATCCAGCCCAGCCACCAGGCCTCCGGGTTGGCCTTGCGGTGGGCATCCAGGCCCGCCTGGACATCCGCCAGGGCGTGAACCGAAGCACACTGGTAGAGGAAGTTGCTGTACGAGCCCATTCCCGCGTTGTCGCCGAAGCCCAGGGGCTCGGCCAGACCCGGTGCTACGGTGTGCAGCCGAAAGAGCGGGGCGTTGCGGAAGAAGCTCTG
This sequence comes from Phycisphaerae bacterium, assembly GCA_046541415.1. GTDB lineage: Bacteria > Planctomycetota > Phycisphaerae > SM23-33 > SM23-33 > CAZOVB01. The sequence continues at coordinate 41,392 of JBKHDI010000015.1, forward strand.
CTGGAGGTACTTCGTGCCGAAGCACCGGTCGGCCGCCTGGGCAGCCAGCGTCAGGTGCGCTCCGCCGAAGATCAGATAGCTCGGCCCCTCGTGGCTGGACCCGTCGGGCGGCAGGTGCCCGGTGATCAGCTCCATCTCCTCGAAACACCGGGCCAGGAGCCAGTTGTCGGCCTGATCGCCCTCGTACGCGGTCAGCACGGCCAGGACCATTCCCGCATCGCGGTGCCACCGGTGGTTATTCGCCGGGTCGCCCTGCCAGTAGGCTGTGGCATTGTTGCCGTTGAGGTGTCCGCCGTAGTATTGACGCCGGGCCATCTCCAGCAGGCGTTTGCGGACCTTCTCGCGGTAGGCCGGCTCGAGCTGGTCGTGCAGCCAGTCGTAGCTCAGCGCAGCGCCGATCAGCAGATTGGCTGAGCTCATCCCGCTGTCTCGCTCCTTGCCTGTCTCCCAGTGTTCGAGCTTCAGCAGCAGGTCGAGGTAGCTTTGTGCCTGATCCAGCGACTTCCTCTCGCCGGTGATCACGTGGTGCAGCGCAGCCGTCGGCATGCGCCACAGCCCGACGCGCTGCCCGTCGGTCGCATCGGTCTGGAACTTCGGCTGCTGCGGGGCCTTGCAGACCGGCAGGTACTCGACCATCTGCTGGAAGAAGACCTTGCCCTCCGTCCTGGCCAGCTTTCGCAGGGCGGGGATGTCCCCGGGCCCGAACAGCAACCGCGGATGGGCGGCCATGACAGACTCGACCAGTTTCGGCGGGTTCGCCTCGGCCGGGTCATTCGCCGGTACGACAGACTCTGCCCGGACCGGGTGTGAACAGGTAATCAGTGCGATCCAGATTCCCGACAGCAGAGCGCGGTTCATCTTTGACTCCCGATATTTCTGGTTCTTCTTCCAGGTCAGCCTGCCAGCGGCCAGCCGGGTTCTTGCCAATATACTACAAATACAGGACAAGCTGCGTCCAATCCTATAGACCACAGGAGGCTGCGAGATGGTCGAAGCGAAGCAATCTTCTACCCTGAACGATTCGCGCGAGGGCACGCCGGTCGAAGCGGCGGGCAACCAGTTCAGTACGCTCAGCGGGGTTTTCGTTCCGACGCTGCTGACGATCCTCGGGGTGATCATGTACCTGCGGATGGGTTGGGTGGTCGGTCAGGTGGGGCTGGTTTCGGCCTGGGTGGTGATCCTGCTGGCGTTCCTGATTACCGGCTGCACGGCCCTGTCGATGTCGTCGGTGGCCACGAACATCCGCGTCGGTGCCGGCGGGGCCTACTCGATTATCAGCCAGTCGCTGGGCATTGAGATCGGCGGGGCGATCGGCATTCCGTTGTACCTGTCGCAGACGCTGGCGGTGGCGATGTACATCTTCGGCTTTCGGGCCGGCTGGTTATGGATCTTCCCGGACCATCCGGCGATCTTGGTGGACTTGTTGGCCTTCGGGGCGATTTTCTCCATTGCATATGTCAGTGCGGGGCTGGCGTTCCGGATCCAGTACCTGATCCTGGCGATCATCATCGCATCGCTGGTTTCAGTGGTCTGGGCGGCGGCGGCCGGTTCGATGCAGCAGCCCACGCCGTGGAGCCCGCCCGGCGGACAGGGCTGGGGGATACCAGGCAACTTCTGGGTGGTCTTCGCGGTTTTCTTCCCGGCCGCGACAGGGATCATGGCCGGGGCGAACATGTCCGGCGACCTGAAAGACCCGCGCAAGAGCATCCCGGTCGGCACGCTTTCGGCGATTGCGTTGAGCCTGGTGATTTACCTGGTCCTGGCGTACTGGCTGGCCCGTTCGGCGACGATCGAGCAACTGCAGAACAACTACACCGTGCTGATCGACCGGTCGGCCTGGGCCCCGATGGTCCTGGCCGGGTTGTTGGGGGCTACCTTTTCCTCGGCGATGGGCTCGATCGTCGGCTCGCCGCGGATCCTCCAGGCCCTGGCGACACACCGGATCACACCCATGGGCGCCTGGCTGGAGAAACGCACCAAGGGCGAGCCGCGACACGCGCTGTTCGTCTCGGCCGCCATCATCGTCGCGGCCCTGATGCTCCGCGACCTCAACGCCATCGCCCCGCTGATTACCATGTTCTTCCTGGTCACCTACGCGATGATCAACACGGTGGTCTTCCTGGAGCAGCACATGGGGCTGGTGAGTTTCCGGCCCCTGTTCTCGATCCCGCGATGGGTCGCGCCGCTGGGCATCATCGGGTGCATCGCGGCGATGTTCATCGTCAACCCGCCGTTCGGCCTGGTCGCGGTGGTCGTCGTGCTGGGCTTCTATGCATTCCTGGTCCGACGACACCTGCAGGCGCCGTTCGGCGACGTCCGCAGCGGCCTGTTCGTTTCGGTATCGGAATGGGCAGCCAAGAAGGCCTCGCGCCTGCCCCAGGGCGGCTCGCGCGGATGGAGGCCGAACCTGCTTACCCCGGTGACCGACCCGGCCCGGCTGCGCGGAGACTTTCGCCTGCTGCACAGCCTGGCCGCGCCGCGCGGCAGCGTCCATGTCCTGGGCGTCTGCGGCGACGCCGATGACCGCCAGTTCGCCCGGCCGATCAAGTGGCTGGCCTCTGCCTTCCGCGACGAAGGCGTGTTCGCCTCCTCGGCCGTGGTCAGCGACGACGACCTGGCCCGGGCGACGATCACCGCGGCCCGGACGCTGGAAGGGGCGTTCTTCCGCCCGAATGTGATCTTCCTGCCCGTCAATGACGATATGTCCCTCGACGAAGCCCGCGGGCGCATCGGCCACTACGCGACCCACCGCCGCAGCGTGGGACTGATGCTCTACGCCGAGCACGCCCAGGCCGCCCTGGGCCGGCAGGCTGCAGTGAACCTCCACGTGGTCCGACCGGCCGATGGGTGGCAGATCCGGCAGGAACTGGGCAGCCTGGACCTGGCAGCCCTGGCGGCCTGGAAGGTCCAGGAGAACTGGTCCGCCACGCTGCGGCTGATCGCCTGGGTGGATAGCGAGCAGCAGAAAGACGCGGCACGGGAGTATCTGCAGCAGTTGATCGAGCTGGGGCGACTGGAAGGCGCCCAGCCGGTGGTGCGGATCGAACCGGGCGGTCCTGCCGCGGGCAAGGCCCCGCCGGCAGATCTGCACTGCCTGGCTGCCGACCGGGTGGACCTGGGCCTGGTCCGTCAGCTTCGGGACCGGCTGGGGGCCTCGGTACTCGTGATCGCCTCGCCGGGCTCTGCCAGCGTGCTGGCCTGAGAAGAGCGCCCGCTGCCGATCAGGAACCCGGCTGGACGTAACGCTCGTAGAGCGATTGGATCGCCTCGGGTTCGCCGATCAGCGTCAGGCTGTCGCCGGCCTGCAGTTGGGTCTCCGGGCCCGGCTCGAAGTGCTCCCCGTCGCGCCCGACCGTTGCGACGAAGACCCGCTGGGGCAGGTCCAGGCAGCCGACCTGGCGACCGACCAGCCCGGCCGTGGCCTCGTCCTGCCCGACAAACAGCTCCAGGAACCTCGCGTCGCTGAGCAGCGTTTCCTTGAGTTTGCCCGGGTCCTCGATCTTTCGCCAGGACTCGATGAACTGCGGGTCCTCGGCCCGGTCGGCCAGTTCGGCCAGGATCCGCAGGTGTTGGCTCGGGCTGTCTTCGGGGCTGATCAGCACGAACAGGCCGAAGACTTTGCACGAGCTCTGCTCGCTCTCGGCCGGGTCGTCGGTGGCCATGGACACGCAGATTCCCTCGGCCGATCGGCCCAGCACGAGATGGGCTCGATCCAGGCCGGCTGCGCGGAAGTGCAGCAGGGCGGCGCCGTTGGAAATCGGGGCGCCGCCGTTGGAAATCGGGGTGCCGCCAAACCGTCCCGTCTCGATCAGCCGATCGGCGATCCGGTCGGCGGGGATCTCCATGCGCTGGGCGAGCACCTCGGCCGCCCGGGCTACCACGTCGTCCAGCGACTCGTTCGGCTGGATGTCGATCAATTCGGCCTGGCGGACGATCTGGTCGTACGGGTCATCACGGCGGAGGCCTTTTTCCTTCATGATCTCGCGGAATTCGGCCCGCAACTCGTGGTGGCGGTCTTCGCCCAGCCGCGCGAAGACATGGTGAATCGCCCCGTGCCGGTCGACGCGCCGGCGGGCATACTGGAAGTACCAACCGGCGGCCGCCAATGTCAGCCCAATCGCCAGCAGCGCCGTCGTCGCTCCCATCTGCACGATCAGCACCGCGCAGACCGCCATGCCAAGCATCGGTGTCCAGGGATACAGCGGCACGCGGAAGCCGGGGTCGTAGCTGTCGATCCGGCTTTCCCGCATGATGATGACAGCCAGGTTCATCAGGGCGAAGACCAGAAGGGTGAACATGCTGCCGAACTTGGCGATCTGTTGTGTCGATAGCAGCCAGATGCAGACAACCATCACCCCCCCGGTCAGCAGGACCGACAGCGTCGGGGCCCCGAAGCGCCCCACGCGCCCCAAAGAAGAGGGAACCAGCTTGTCCCGTGCCATCGCCAGCGGGAAACGGCTGGCTGAGAGAATCCCCGCGTTGCCCGTGGATGCAAACGCCGCGATGGCGGCGACGATCACGGCGTAGGCCAGCGTGCGCCCGGGCAGCCAACGGCTGAAGCCCGCAGCCGCCGTGGCTACAGGCGTCAGGTCATCGCGCAACGAGGTCGGGTCCAACACGGCGACCATCACGAAAACTCCGGCGACATAGACCACCGTGGCCGTGGCCAGCGAGAGGATCAGGCCCAGCGGCAGGTTCCGCTCGGGTCGGGCCACTTCCTCGCTGATGCTGGCGACTGTGGTCACCCCTGCATAGGAGATGAAGACCAGGCCGATCGTCCCTGCCAGGCCCGCCAGCCCGTGGGAGGGGTGCAGAAACGGCGTGAACTGCTCAGCCCGCCTCTCGGCGTCCATCACCGCCCCGACATGCCAGATCCCCTCGACCAGGAAATACGCCAGCACGGCCAGCAGCGTCACCACCAGCACTCTCTGCAGGCGGCTGGACTCCTTGGCTCCGAACATATTGACCGTCACGAACGAGCCCGTCAGTGCCGTGGCCACCATCTTGACCAGCCACAGGTTGCCCCCGCCGCCGTCGAGGACCGTCGAAAGCCCCGGCAGGATCGCCAGGTAGGCACCCATGCCCACCAGGGCGAACGCGGACTTGAAAATCAGCCCCAGCCACGTGCCGATCCCCGTGACCGTCCCGATCGCCGGGCCCAGAGACCGGTCGACAAAGTAGTAAGCCCCGCCCGCTCGCGGCAGGGCGGTGGCCAGTTCGAGCATCGAGAGCATCGACGGGACCATCAGCAGCCCTGCCAGCAGGTATGCCAGAACGGCCGACGGGCCCGCCTGCCCCGTCGCCAGGCCGGGCAGGAGGAAGAACCCCGAGCTGAACATCGCCCCGGTGGCGATGCAGTAGACATCCCACAATCCCAGTCGTTTCGCCAGCCGCTGCGGCTCGTCCGCCTTGCCTGTTCCCTTGTTTGCAGTATTGCCCATGCCGGGAAGTATATCCGCGCCACACCACCGGCCGCTACCTGGTTCTGGCTGCAGGGGCAACCGCGGAAACAGAGCCAACCATTCTCCACCGCTTCGCCGAGGGCCTCTGGCACTCGTTGCGGTAGTGGTTGACAGGCCGGAAGCTGTAAGAGTTTGGCTCTCTCTTGGCCCGGTAGTGGCCGAACGTGGAGTTGTCCGGGCGGGTTTGACATTTGGACGGTGTCGAAACAGTTCTGGCTGCCCAAGGCAACGCTCAAACTGAATGTGTTTTGCGGAGAATATACGTAAACCATGCTATATACTTTGGCTAGAGGCAATGGCAGTGTCGGGTGGGATCCTCACCGGACCGCCGGAGATATTCAGGAAGAAAAGATTGTTTTTTTTCGGAGATTTGCAAGTCCCGCCTCCGATGTATAGGACACGAAGGCAACGGCCCGGGGGCCCCACCATGCCCGACCGGAGGAACCGGCGAAGGCAGTGGGGAGGAAAGGGAAGTCCAGGCCGTCCGCACCATCCTGACCGACAGGAAACGCAAAGATGTATCAGCAAAGAAGCCAAGGCGTGATGGATCGATTCAGGCAGGCCGCCAATGTCGCCGGCGATCTCCGCAGCAGCAAAGTCCCCGTGGACCTCTATGACACCAGTCGTCTCCGTTCGCTTCTGACGATGGTCCAGCAGAGCCAGCAGGAAGACGACCGCGCCGAATTGGCCGCCGCCAGCCAGTATCGCCCCGAGGCCTTCGAGCCCGCCGAAGCCCATGATCCCGAGCAGTACGTCGCCGAGGCCGTCAGCCCCGATTCCAGCGAAGCCGAGAACGCCGGGTGCATCCTCGTTGTCGAAGATGAGCAGGAAGTCCGCGAGATGGCCGAGGCGGCCCTGGAAATGCAAGGCTATACCGTCATCACGGCCCGAAACGGCAAAGAGGCACTGAGCTGGTACCGCCAGAACTTCCAACAGGTCGACCTGGTGCTCTCCGACGTGGTCATGCCCGGCATGGACGGCCAGGCCCTGCTGACCGAGATCCGCCGGATCAACCCCCAGGCCCGAGCGGTGATGATGAGCGGGTACTGTTCGGACGCCACGGCCGCGGCCCTGCTCGGCAAGGGCGCGCTGAAATTCCTCCCCAAACCGTATTCGCTCGAAGAACTCTGGTCGACCGTGGAGCAGGCCTTGCAGGCCAAGCATGCGGTAGGCTGAGAGACCACGCCGACGATTTTCCGGGGAGAGCCGCCGAAAACGGGACGCCCATCCGGACGTCCCGTTTTCCATGCGCGGCCTGAATGGCCAGGGTCAATCGAGGCTCCAGCCGTTGCGGTACTCGTAGTCCAGCAGGTCGTTGGCCGCGTCGAGGTTTGTCACCCGTTCGGCCTGGGCGTCCCACTCGATGTGCTGGCCCGTGATCAGCGAGATATTCGCCAGGTGGGCGAAACTCGTGGATCGGTGGGCGTCTTCCAGGCTGCAGTACGGCTGGTTGCGGTCCTGGACGCACTGGATGAAGTCGTCGACGAGGTTCTTGGTCGAGTCTTCCTTGATCGACAAGTCGCCGTAGGCCCCTTCGCCCTCGATATCGTAGGTCTCTTCCTCCAGTTGGGGCTGCCACTTCTGGAACTGGCCCGGCTTGGTGGGTTTGATGGTGTAGCCGTTCTGGTCTGCACAGAGCGTGCCCTTGGTTCCGCAGAGCATCACTTCACCGGAGGGGATGCGGTTGGCGCCGCTGGCCTCGTTGATATCGAAGTGGATGATGCAGCCGGAGGGCATTTCGAACAGCACGGCCATGGTATCGGGGATCGTCCGGTCGTCGCTCAGCGTGGTGCGGGTTCCGATTGCGGTAATCGAGACAGGGGCCTGTTCGCCGGTCATCCAGCGGATCACGTCCATGTAGTGGACGCCCCAGTTGCCCATCTGCGAGGAGTAATCGCTCCACCAACGGAAGTAGTAGGGTGCCAGGTTCGGCTTGTAGGGTCTCTTGGAGCGGGGTCCCAGCCACATGTCCCAGTCGAAGTTCGCCGGCGGGTCGATGGGCTCGGAATTGCCGATCCCGTTGGGGTACATCACGCTGTTGTGGGAGGCGTAGGCCGCCTTGACCGGCCCGATGTGGTCGGACTGGACCATCTCGGCCAGCTTCTTGTAGACGCTCGAGCCGCGGCGGTTGAGGCAGACACCGGCGATCCGGTCGGTCTCGTTGAGCACCTCGACCATGCGACGGCCTTCGCGGATGGTGATCGTCAGGGGCTTCTCGACGAAGACATCCTTGCCCGCCCGGAGAGCCTGGATCGTCTGCACCGCGTGCCAGTGGTCGGGCGTGGCGATGCAGACGGCATCGATCTCGTCGTCGGCGAGCATTTCGCGGAAGTCGCTGTACTTCTTGTAGTCGCCCAGGTCTTCGCCGAGCTTGGGCACCTTGCCCATCGCCTTCATTTCTTCGGGGATCTGCGCAGCATCGCGGGTGACATACGGCTCGAACACGTCGCACAACGCGGCGATTTCGCAATTCTCGTTCTGCTGGAACAGGTGCAGCAATTGCGTGCCGCGATTGCCGACACCGATGAATCCCATTCGTACGGGGGCCATGTTGGTACTCCTTGTTTAAGGTATCAGGTTGAGGTTGTGTGGTTGGCTATCCGCAGGCCGGCTCGGGCAGGGACCGGTCGATCTCGTCGAGGCGATAGCCGAACCCGGGCCGATGCAGACAGCTGGCCAGGTCGACCTGTCCGCCGCGACGGCGGTAACAATCGGGGTGGACCCGGGCCTCAGCGGCCGAGGCCTCCGGGTAGAACTGCATGCTGTTGGTCTCGACACCCATGATCGTCCCGACGCACCAGGGCAACTGCAGGTGGGGGATCTGGGCGAGCATGGGGTTGGTCAGGTCCTGGACCATCAGTTCCATGCCGTGTGCCTTTGCCCAGCAGGCGGCCAGCAGCGCTCCGGTCTGCGTCTTGCAGGTCTTCAGGGCCACGCCGGTCCATCCCAAAGACTTGCCCAGCTTGACCAGCTTCCAGTCGTGGGCGCTTTCGTCCATGAACAGCCCCTTGCGCTGCGAGACGCTCGATACGTCGATCCGGTGGGCCTCCAGGTCGTAGGGGAAGGGCTGCTCGACGTAGAGAATCCGGCCGAACGTGCCGGCATCGTCGGCAGCGAGGCGGTCGAGAATCCCGTTCACGTAGGCCGGGTCCTGCACCGTGCAGTTGAAGTCCGCCGAGAGGTGCTCGACGCCCAGCGGGGCGGCGATCCGGTCGACCTTCGTCAGCCGGTCGTAGTCCCACTGTTCGTCCGTGCCGGTCAGCTTGACTTTGAGGCACTTCAACCCGTCGGTGCGGATCCAGTCTGCCAGCAGCACCGGGTAGCCGTCGTCCGGCTCGTCGCCGGTCAGTTCCTCCTCGTCGAGCTTGTCCTTGCCGCCGACCAGGTGCCAGGCCGGCAGCTTTGTCGAGTCTCGGGCAACCATGAAGTCGTCCGGGTACAGGCCGGCAAAGTCGACGTCGGCGCCCGCGGCGGGCGTCAGATAGGCCGCCAGGTCCTTCGACATATGCTCGGCGGTGTAGATCTTGCGCACCGGCAGGCCGCACGCCTGGCCGTACGCGTCGTGCAGCGCGATGTCGAAGGGCGAAAGGCAGACCAGGGCCGCCAGGTAGGGCAGCTTGTTTGTCCGATCGGCGTTGAACCGCTCGAGAAGGTCGGGCAGGATCTGCTCCTGGATCGCCGCGCCCAGTTCGAACGGATGGGCCTGGATGTCGCAGTCCTGCAGCGCCCGGGCCAGCTCCAGGCAGAACGCCTGCAGCGCGTCGTGTCGTTCGACATAGCTCAGCTCGCCCGGCCAGACCCATTGGACGCTCAGCGGAGTTTCGCCCCAGCCGGTGAGCCTCGTGCCGCTCTGGTCGAGCGCCTCGATGGCCACGCGGGCACAGGTCACCTCCGTCAGCGTCTCGGGGCCGAACTTCAGCGGCACGCGCGTCTGGACGGGCAGGAAGTAGAGTCGGGTCGATTGAATGCGGATGGCACCCATTTCACACCTCCTCCTGCTCGACCTGCCGGACCACGTCGCGGAGATATGCGACTTCCTCGGCCAGCGTCTCGGTCATCTTCTGCGGGTTGTCGTTGTGGTAGAAGGGCATGTAGACGAAAGTCCCCGCGAAGTCGAACTCCCGCAGGGCCCGGACCACCTCGTACCAGTTGACCACGCCCTCGGTCAGGGGCACCTCCAGCTTGCGTCGCCAGCCCTTGGCTTCGCCGGCCGGGTCGCCGTCGCGGAAGACGCCCGCATCCTTGATGCCCATCGCCACGACGTGGTCGCCCAGCAAGGCCATCGAACGTCGCCACTTCTCCCAGCCTTCCATCGCCTGGTTGCCCGGGTCGAGCATGACCCCGACGTACTCTGCCGGCAGGCCCCGCACGAGTTGCCAGACCGACCAGGGCGAGGGGACCAGCGTTCCGTGGTGGATCTGGTAGACCGCGCGGATGCCGCGCCGCTGGCAGATGCCGGCCAGCTGCTCCATCTGCCCCCGGGCCGTCTCGATGCACGCCGACGGGCTGCGGGTTTCGTCCCACTGAAAGTAGCCCATGCGGAACTCGGTAATCCCGCAGTCGGCCAGCACGGCCAGGGGGGTATCGTCGGCGATCAATTGCTCGGGCATGAACCCGGCCGTGGCGAAGCGGACCTCCAGGCCCGCCGAGCGCATCGCCTCGACGAAGGCCGGCGCGTCTGTCTCCAACGTATCCGGGGCTACCCAGTAGCCCTTGCGGATGACCAGGTTGGTCGTATCCAGCCCGACCTGGCCGATCAACTCAGCCAGCTGTTGGATCGAAAGATGCTTGAAGAACTTGGGGAATATGCTCCAGGTAATGTCCATCGGCCTGCCTCCGGTGCGAGCGAAAAAGGGATGAATTCGGTTGGCCCCGTATGTCATTTGCCATAATATAGGAAACAGGACGCATAACAATGGCGGAACCATCGGAACATTTGGCAAAATCGACGGCCGGCGGAGCTCTCACCTGCCGCTGCCTCTTCTACGGACGCTACGACGTGGCCCCCGCTGGCGGGGTGGGGCGACACAACCACGAGTTCTGGCATATGGATATCCTCCAATGCGGGGCGGGCCTGGTGCTGCTGGATGACGGGCCGATGGAGTTCGGCCCGGACGACTGTGCGGTGATCCCGGCCGGGGTGTATCACGGGTTCGACTATCCGCGGTTGGATTCGCAATGGGTATCGATCAAGTTCGAGCTTCGCGGCAACCCGGGGCCGGAAGAGGCGTGGATTCTCCGGCCCGCGGGCCCGGCGCGACAGATCGTCGAGGCCCTGGACGCGTTGCTGGTCGGCCCGTCGATCCGTACGAGCCCGTCCGGTCGGATGGTCGGTCACCTGCTGGCGGCGCTGCTGGAGGAGCACCTGCGTCCCCAGCCCGCCCCATCGCAGGCCGACATGGGCCAATGGCTCGAGCAGTGGGTCCAGCAGCAGGGCGGCAGGACGGTTACGGTCGTCGAGGCGGCAGAGCAGTTCGGCCTGTCGCCGAGTCACTTCTCCGCGCGATTCCGCCGATCGCAGGGGGTAAGCCCGAAGATCGCCATTGATCGGGCCCGGGCCTCGCTGGCCCGCCAGAGGCTGCTGTATTCCGACGAGTCGGTCAGCCAGGTCGCCGCGGCCATGGGATTCGCCGACATCTACGCCTTCAGCCGGTTCTTCAAGCGTACCAGCGGCCTGAGCCCGACGGCCTTCCGCCGCAAGGTCGGTGCGTGAGGGCGCCGGAAGTTTTTGCAGCCGGCGGTTTTATCCTGTCAATTGTCGGACAAGCGGGTATACTAGCCTGCTCAACTGCCCGCCTTGACGATCTTGTTGGCCAACTCGGCCGCCGCCGATCCTCCAGAGCTTCAGTTGCGGCTCATCGATCGGATGTGCATCGGCAATCGCCGATCCCGTTGCGGTGTGCCCACCGTGACAAGAAGGACTACCTTGAAGTTTACCGACCTGCCTATCTGCCCGCCCCTGCTCCGCGCTGTCCAAGCCGAGGGCTATGAAAACCCCACACCCATTCAGCGGCAGACCATTCCCCTGGCCATCCAGGGCCGCGACATCCTCGCCAGCGCCCAGACCGGCACGGGCAAGACAGCCGCGTTCGCCCTGCCGATCCTCCACCGCCTCGCCGAAAAACCGGGAGGCAAACCTCGCGGCAAATCCATCCGCCCCCGGGCGCTGGTGATCTGCCCGACGCGCGAACTGGCCACCCAGATCGGCCAGAGCTTCGCCGCCTACAGCCGCTACCTCAAACTCTCCAAGACCGTCCTGTTCGGCGGGGTCAAACAACACAGCCAGGTCCGCTCGCTGCGGCGCGGGTCGGACATCATCGTCGCCACCCCGGGACGCCTGCTGGACCTGATGGGCCAGGGACACGTGGACCTGCGGAGCATCGAGGTGCTCGTGCTCGACGAGGCCGACCGTATGCTCGATATGGGCTTTATCCACGACATTCGACGCGTGGTCGAGAAGCTGCCCGCCCAGCGGCAGACCATGCTGCTTTCCGCGACACTGCCCAGTGCCATCCGCCAGCTGGCCTCGAGCCTTCTGACCGACCCGGCCCGGGTCGACATCACGCCCGAAACGCCCACCGTCGACGCGATCGAGCAGTCGGTATACTTCGTCGAGAAGCAGAGAAAGACGGATCTGCTGGCCCACCTGCTCGACAGCGGCAGCATCCAGCGCGTGCTGGTCTTCACCCGGACCAAGCACGGGGCCGACAAGGTCGTCAAGAAACTGATGCGACGCAATCTCCAGGCCGAGGCCATCCACGGAAACAAATCGCAGAACGCCCGCCAACGGGCCCTGCAGAACTTCATCGATGGCCGCACCGACGTGCTGGTAGCCACCGATATCGCGTCGCGCGGCATCGACGTCGACGGGATTACCCACGTGATCAACTACGACCTGACCCACGAGCCGGAAACCTACGTCCACCGCATCGGTCGCACCGCCCGGGCAGGCGCCTCGGGACAGGCCGTCTCCTTCTGCGATGCCTCCGAGCACGGGAACCTGATGGCCATCCAGAAGCTCATCCGCAAGCAACTGCTCGTGCGAACCGACTGCCCCGACCACACCGAGCAGGCCCCGGACCTCGCGGCAGGGCCTCGCCGCTCGTCGGACAACCGGCGCGGCGACGGCCAGTCCCGCCAGGGCGGCCGCAGGCAACAACGCAGCAAACAGGGCCAGGCGAGAAAGCAACGTTCGGGCAAGACCGCCTCGGCCACTGCACCCCGCAGCCGTCGCAAGAACAGCAAGTCGCGGTCGGCCAGCAAGAGCACCTGGCGCCGCGGGCGGAAGTAGAGCTTCGGCCTCCACCGCCCGAGGAACAATCCCGGGCGGTTGCCTGGCCGATATCGGCCAGGTTACGGCGAACCCGGCCCTTGGCCTCGCTCCCCGTGGACCGCGGCACCGTTGAGTACAGGTTGGCATTGGGGGCCTGTGAACCAAGGCACCCGTTCTGGCAGGAGGCGGTTACTGGCCGTCCTGTTGACCGGGTTGGCCAGGGGCTGTGCGTTTCAGGAAACGGAAGTAGTCCGACTCGGCCGACATCATCAGGATCGTCTTGGAATCCAGCGTCTTCTCGTAGCTTTCCAGCGTTCGGAGGAAGGCGTAGAAGTCGGGCTCCTGGTTGTAGGCGCTGGAGTAGATGCCGGTTGCTTCCGCGTCGGCCTGGCCACGGATAATCTCCGCCTTGCGCTGGGCTTCGGAGCGGATCTTCGCCAGGTCGCGAGAAGTCTCGCCCTTGATCCGCGACGCTTCGCCCTGGCCCTCGGAGCGGAACTGCTCTGCAATCCGCTGGCGCTCGGAGATCATCCGGTCGAAAACCTGCTGGCGGACGTCCGCGATGTAGTTCAGACGCTTGATCCGCACGTCGACCAGCTCGATGCCGTACTCAGGCATCTGGCGGCGGGCCTCCTCGAGGATTTCCCGCGTCAACTGCTGGCGACCCTTCTGGACCTGACGGGTCAGGTCGCTGCTCTGCTCGACGGCCGGGTCTTCGATCTGTTCGAGGTCTTCCTCGGTTATGTCCCAGTCCGAGGACCGGACGATCTCGACCAGATCGCTGCCGGAGATCTTGTCGCGCACGACCGAATCGATGATGTCGTCGAGGCGCGACTGGGCACCGGTCTCGTCGGTAACCGACTGGAGGAACCGCAGCGGTTCGGCAATGCGCCACCGGGCGGTGGTGTCGACGCTGATGAACTCGCGTCCGCCGGTGGGGATCTGGTTGGGCGAGCCGTCCCAGGCCAGCACGCGCTTGTCGAACAGGCGGACCTCCTGGATGAACGGCGTCTTCCAGTGCAGTCCCGGCAGGATGACCGGGTCGCCGATGGGCTCGCCGAATTGCAGGATCACCGCCTGCTGCGTCTCGTCGAGGCGGTAGAAGCCCGACCAGAGCGTGACAATCAGCAGCAGGAGAACCACGCCGATCGGCGCGAGGATGAGTTTCTGTCGGGTGTTCATCGCTGACCTCCCCGGCCTGCTGCGCCGGCGCGGTTCATGTCCAGAAGGGGCAAGGGCTGGTTGGCGCCCTGCTGGAGAATGTAGATCTGCCCGAGGCCCGGGAAGACCGAATCGGCCATTTCGATGTACAGCCGCTGTCGGGTGACCTCCGGGGCCTTGCTGTACTCTTCGAGGATCGCCAGGAATCGGGCAGCCTGGCCTTTGGCGGCGTTGACCCGTTCGGCGGCGTAGGCCTCTGCTTCCGAGATGGTCTGCTCGGCTTCGCCGCGGGCGCGGGGGATGATGCGGTTCCGCAGCTTCTCGGCTTCGTTGATCAGGCTTTCTTTTTCCTGGCGGGCCTTGTTGACCTCGTTGAAGGCGGGCTTTACCGGGTCCGGCGGCGTGACGTCCTGCATTTCGACCGAGCCGATGTGGATGCCCATCTCGTAGTCGTCGCCGCCTTCCTTGCCGTCTTCGAGGATCAACTGCATCTCGCGCTTGACCTCCTCGGCGATCTCGGGCCTGCCCTCGGTCAAGGCATTGCTGCCGAGGCGGTTGCCCACCACCCGCCGCATGACGGCCTCGGAGACATCGCGGATCGTCTCTCGCGGGTTGCGGACCTGGTGCAGCCACTTATCCGGATCGTCGATGCGATACTGCACAACCCACTCGACGTCGATGACGTTCAGGTCGCCGGTGAGCATCAGCGATTCCTGCCGTTCCGTGCCTCCCTTGGCGTATTCGCTGCGCCGGCCGGCGGCGACGGTCCGGAAACCGAACTCCTCCTTCAGCACGCGGCGGGTGGGTACGAACGTCTGCGTCTCGATGCCGAAGGGCCACTTGAGATGCAGCCCCGGACCGGCCGTGCGGACCAGCCGGCCGAACCGCTTGACCACCGCTTCGCCTTCCGGGGCGACGGTATAGAAGGTCGTGAAGACCGCGACCAGCAGGACGATCGCGACGATGGCCAGGATGACCCATCTCGCGGTGATCTTCCGGCCGAAGTTGCGGAGGATCTCGCCCATGTCGTTCATCTCGGGCCTGGGTTTCCAGGTCATGCTGCTACCGCCTTTCTGTTGTGCGGGTGTTCGCCCGCCCCTACCAGCCTATACGAAAGGGCAGGCAAATGCAGCATCCAGATCCCGACGGCGGCCGGAACGTCCGCGACCTGTACCCCGGGCCTATGCGTTCGGCCGACGTCGTGGCAGGCAGATCAACCCGCCGAAGGCCAGCAGGCCGACCGTCATCGGCTCGGGCACGGCCTGGATCTGGGCCTGGATCTGGTTGAGCGATTCGGCATCGCCGGACCAGTTGGCCAGCAGGATGCCTGCGTCGGACAGGTCGATCATTCTCGCCTGCCTGGTTGCTTTCAGGCGGGGTTGAATACACGGCCGAGCAACGGGACTACCTCCGGGAAAAGGCAGGAGCGGTTGACCGGATCGGCCAGTTGGCCTTATAATCGATGGCCCAAGGATAGACCACGCCTGTCTGTCCGTTTGCTTACATCTGCCTCGGAGGACCTCGTGACTGCAGCATATCGATTCTACAGACATTATCTGCTTCTGATCGGGCTGGCGCTTTCGCTCTGGGCGGTCCCGGCCCGGGCTGACCGGTTCGTCCGGATGCAGACCAGCGCCGGCACGGTCGACATGCAGCTGTTCGACTGGGCAGCCCCGGCGTCGGTCGATAACTTCATGAGTTACGTCAACAACGGGGCCTACGATAGTTCCTGGTTCCATCGATTCCTCCACAGCGGCAACGATGAGGACGGGTATACACCTCACGTTCTCCAGGGCGGGGGATACACCTACGACGAAGAGAACGGCTATGGCTTGGTCCCAAACTACGGAGAGATGGCCCCCGAAAAGTTGCTGCCCGACATCCCCGGTTCGATCGCGATGGCCAATAACACCGTTACCCAGTCCAACCAGTTCTACTTCAACCTGACCAACAACACCAACGCCTTCAATTACAACTATACCGTATTCGGAAGAGTCAACCAGGCCAGTTGGATCAACCTCTGGAATATGGCCTCGCCGCCGGCTGTCGACCAGATGGAGTATTTTCAGGACTACTACCCCGACGCCTGGCAAGCCATGGGTGAAGTGCCCGAACACGACCCCCAGCCCGGCGATTCGGTCGAGGACAAGCTCTGCAGGATCTTCAGTGCTACAGAACTGTTCCTGCTGCCCGGTGACGCCACCGCCGACGGTCAGGTCGACCAGGCCGATGCCGCCGTATTGCTCGACAACTGGGGCTGGGACAGCTGGGCGGCCACGCAGTTCGACGGCGACTTCAACTTCGACGGCAAGGTCGATCTGTCCGATGCCAGCATCCTGCTGGAAAACTGGACCGGTTCCCAGCCGGCTCCGGCGATCATTCCCGAGCCGACCACCCTCTGCCTGCTGAGTCTGGCCGGTCTGGGCCTGCTGAGACGGCCCAGGGCGAAGTAGAACCGCATTCTGCCCACAGTCAGCCGCGCGACGAACTCGGGCAGGGCGATCGAGTCTGCAATGATCCTGGGCTGCTGCAGCAACGGACCGACGCCCCTGCCGGTCATCGTTGCCCCGGGTCTGCCGAACACGTGGCCGGGGAGAATATATACGCACTGGTGGGGGTCGCCAGTTCCCAAACCGGATTCACCTGCTGTGGGCGGAAACGGCAGGCCCATGGTCGGTCCGGATTCCGGCGAGGACTTGGCATGTGTCAGCATATGTCGGGGCCCGGGAGTGCTTGCATTACACCGTGGAGCGTCGTAAGCTCTCTGTGCATTCGATTAACACGCCCGGGGGGCTGCAGATGCAGTCCGGGGCCAAAGAGGAACAGGAACTGCCTATGCGAACCCATCTGATACCCATTGCAGCTGTATGTCTGCTGGCCTGGCCGCTTGCTGGGGTCCAGGCCGAGCTGCCCCAGGCGGCCGGCCAGGCGCAGCTGAAAGCGGTGACGGGCCGAGATGTGCTGTCCGAGTACATGCCCCTGTCCGGCCGGGCGGACCAGGGGGCCTTTTCCTCCTGGGCGGCCAGCACAAGCCTCAAACTGCTGAGCCGGAGCGTAAAAGTCGCTGCCGCCGTCCGAAGCGGACGGGAGTTCCTGGCCGTCGACGCTGACGGCAATGGAAAGTTCAGCCGCGATGAACTGCACCTGGTCTCGAAAGGTCAGCCCGTCGAGGTCAAGCTGTCCCTGCCGCCGATCGAGGGCGAGGAGCTGATCAATCAGGCGACGATCCGAATCTATCAACTGGAGATCCACACGATCAATCAGAAGGTCACGGGCTTCTCCGGCCGCGTGGGCCCGGCCAACTGCCTGGAGGCCCGGATCGACGGTACGCGGGTCCGCCTGTTCGATGCCGACCTGGACGGGCGGATCTCGCAGATGCAGACCGACGCGGTCCAGATCGGCCAGTCCCCTGCAGCCCTGCCGCTGGGCAAGGTGCACCGGATTGGCAGCAAGTGGCTGGCCCTGGAGGTCAAGCCCGCCGGCAAGACAGTCGGTTGGAAACAGGCATCTGCCGGTGACGGCAAGGTCGCCGAGGTGCAACTGCCGGATGCCGCAAAATTTGTGACGATGGTCCTGGCAGACGAAGATGGCCTGGTGGTCGACGTGGCCTCCGACGGCAGCCTGCCGGCCGGGAAGTACCGGCTGGTCTACGGCGTGGCGGTCAAGGGCGACCAGACGGTGCGGTTCCATCGCGGCCTCAGCCGGCCGGTAACCTTGAAGGCTGGGGCCAAGCAGGCCCTGCCGTTCGGTCGGCCGATGATGGTGTTCAACGCGACCGCGGACGCTGACGGCTACGAGGTGGGGCCCCGGATGTACGTCGTCGGCCAGGCCGGCGAGACCTACGACCTGGACGTCTCCCGAGCGGCCGGGGGGATCGCACCTCCCGAGCTGACGCTGACCCGGGCCGGCAAGACGATCGAGTCGGTCACGCTGGGGTATGGCTGAGGCGGCGCACTGTGCGGGCACTCAGGGCGAGTGCCGGAGGATGCTGCGTTGAAAGACCTTACACTGCGAATCTCGGCCGATGTGCCGGTCTTCGGCCCGATCGAAGGCAAGGCGAAGCTCTCGGAGCTGTCCGAGTAAAACAGCGGATTTGCAGGAGAACCCTCCACGGCTCCGCGTTACATGGTCTGACGCGGAGCCGTGTCATATACAGGCTCTTTTCCCCGCACCGGTTGATCCACGCCCGCCAAGGACCGGGGCAGGTGGCCCTGGATTCCCCGTGACCAATCGCCTGCACGATCTGCCTGGCCGGGAGGACTCTCATCCGGGCTGGCCTGATGCCGTCGGCCTTATCCACCGGTGCTCAACATGCCCCTGCCTCGCCCGGGGCCCGTTCTGCCGCAGAGGTACCCCTCCAACGCAGGATGTCCAGAATCTCCAAAAGTTGCTCGAATTCAGGCCATTTGCAGGCGCCGGCCGCTGGCCGGGGCGGGCCAATACGGGCGACGGGGCAGATTCATCCACAAATTCCCGGGATTCCCAACAGGTTATCCACGTTGCCACAGCAGGGGGTTGTTTTTTGCCTGCTTTACCAGAAATGTCCCTCATTTTGCTGTCCCATCCGGAATAAAAATCGGAATATCCTGCTCTTCATCTGTTTTTTATCAATTTACCCCAGATTTTTCCCGTCTGAATGGGTAGGTAAAAACACCTAGAAGTTCCTTGTTCTGCGGAAGAATCGGGGTAAGGGTGGGAATTTGCACCAGGTTGCCAACAGGCCCAAGATATTGTGCCCTCCTTGCCAGCCAACGCAATCGCTGTAAAGATCTGAATATTCAGGGTTATACCTCATATCTTGCGGAGTCGTATTTAGAGCTCCTAGATTCGCTATCTTAACACTCAGGCACCTATCCCATTGAGGAATCCGCCCCGTTGAACCTTGTCGGCGACTCGGCAATTATGCTCACGAGGCTTGAGGAAGCCCCGGGCAGTACAGAAACAAATCTCAGGACCAAAACAAGTGGAATCGAGGATTCAGATGCGAGCGACGACAACCAAAACGCTGGAAATGACGCCCGACGAGCTGATTCGCGAGCACATGCCGCTGGCCCGGCAGATCGCAGCCCGGATGAAGAGGCGCTACTCGTGGGTGAACATGGAAGACCTCTACAGCTACTCGCTGCTGGGCCTGACCATGTCCGCCAATGCATACGACCCCGACCGGGGCGTGCCGTTTGCCAACTTCGCCTCGCAGAAGGCCATGTTCTGGGCCATCGACGAGATGCGCAAGGACAACATCCTGCGTCGCCGCAACGCCAAGACCACCCCGCGATTCATTTCGATTAACGACACCCCGTCCGACAGCGACCAGATCGGCCTGGACGTGATGGACGAAACCTCGGCCGACGATGAGCAGGACCTGGAAGCCAAGGACCTCTGCGCAGCCATGCTCGACCATCTGCGGACCCAGGACCGCCAGCTGCTGACGATGTACTACGGCCAGCAGTTGACGTTCAAGGAAATCGCCAAGATCTTCTCGATCAGCGAATCCTCGGTGTGTCTGCGTCACAAGGCGCTGATCAAAAAGCTGCGCAAGCTTGCCCACACGATGAACGCCGTCTGAAGCCCTGCGGCTTCATTGTCCCCGATCTTGAGAACCTCCGCGCCGCGCGGAAACAACCTTGTGGGCAGCATTTCTATGGGCATTGACAGCAAGCAGGAAAACCCGATGGAATCGGCCAGGTCCGTGGGCATCATCGCCAAGAGTCAGGCGATGGCCGAGACTCTGGAAACCCTCCATATCGTCGCCAAGAGCCGGTGCAACCCGGTCCTGATCGCCGGAGAGACGGGCACGGGCAAAGAACTGGCCGCCCGGGTCGTACACCACTGGCGACACGGCAGTGACGCTCCCTATGTGGCGGTCAATTGCGCCGCCTTGACAGCCAATCTCCTTGAATCGGAGCTTTTCGGGCACGTCAGGGGCTCGTTCACCGGGGCCGACCGGAACAAGACGGGCCTGTTCGAACTGGCCGGGGAGGGGACGATCTTCCTCGACGAGATCTCCGAAATGCCGATGGACCTCCAGGCCAAGCTGCTGCGGGTCCTCCAGGAGAACACCTTCCGCCAGGTCGGCGGGACCAAAGACATCCACTGCGCAGCCACGATCATCGCTTCCTCGAACCGCGACCTGCTGGCCTCGGTCAAACAGCACGAGTTCCGGCAGGACCTGTACTACCGCCTGGCGGTCTTCCCCGTCGAGCTGCCGCCGCTGCGCGACCCATCCCGACGAAACGACATTCTCCCGCTGGCACAACATTTCCTCAAGCGCAGCCGCATCTCCGACCGCGACGACCTGCAGGGATTCACCGACGAGGCCCGCAACGCCCTGTCCAACCACAACTGGCCGGGCAACGTGCGGGAACTCAAGAACGTCGTCGAACGGGCCATCCTGCTCGAACCGTCCAACAGGATCACCCTGCGCTCGCTGCGGATCACCCGCGCCCCGGCCGGGCTGGTCGGGCGACACAGGGTCCCCGCAGAACCGGCCACTCCCGAAGCGCCGCCGACTCCGGCAGAGGCCATCCGCAACTCCCAGCCCACCAGCCCGGAAGACTTCTCGCTGGAGACGGCCGAGCGCGAATTCATCATCCGCGCCCTGCAGGAGACCGGCTGGCAGCGAACCCGCGCCGCAGCCCTGCTGGGCATCACCCGGGCGACCCTGCACTCCAAGCTCAAACGCTACGACATCCACCCGCCGGACAAGAAGCCCGTCCCAGACGACAACCTCGCCGGCGCCTGTGCCTGAGCCGATAGACACCGGCATCCAGCCCATTCCAGCCGGGGTGG
>JBKHDI010000016.1:0-58441 GCA_046541415.1 Phycisphaerae bacterium
CGCAAACCATCGCGACGCAGCCCCCGCAGACGCGGAGGTCGAAGCGCCGACAGCGGCGAAAAGCTCAAGGAATGGCGCAATCAGGACCTGCTGGAACGCGAGCAGAGGCTCGCGGCCGCAGGCGCGGGCCTGCGCCGTCACCGTGCCAGCGTCGGCGGAGGACGCAAGGGCAGCGGCGGGCCTAGCACCAAGTCCGGCCCGGTGGAAGTCGACGAGCCGATCACCGTCAAGAGCCTCTCGGCCGCAACAGGCCTGAAAAGCGCCGAGATCATCAAGAAGTTGATGGCCACCGGCGTGCTGGCGACGATCAACCAGGGCCTGACTGTCGAACAGGCCGAGAGCATCTGTGGCGAATACGATATCGAACTGAAGGTCAAGGTGGAGAAGACCGCCGAAGAACAGATCCAGGAAGACCTGGTCAATCGCGAGCCTACCGAACAGGTCACCCGAGCCCCGGTTGTCACGTTCCTCGGCCACGTCGACCACGGCAAGACGTCGCTGCTGGACGCGATCCGCAAGACGGCCGTGGCCGGCGGGGAAGCCGGCGGCATTACCCAGCACATCGGCGCCTACCGCTACGATCGGGGCGATCAGCACGTGGTGTTCCTGGACACTCCGGGCCACGAGGCCTTTACCGCAATGCGGGCCCGCGGTGCGAACATGACCGACGTGGTGGTGCTGGTCGTGGCCGCCGACGACGGTGTCATGCCCCAGACGGCAGAGGCGATCAACCACGCCAAGGCAGCCAAGGTCCCCATCGTGGTGGCCCTGAACAAAGTCGACGTGCCCAACGCCAATGTCAACCGGGCGATGGGCCAACTGGCCGAGCATGACCTCCAGCCTCGCCAGTGGGGCGGGGACACCGAGGTGATCGAGACTTCGGCGATCAAGGGCGACGGAATCGAGGACCTGGTCGAGACGCTGAGCCTGGAAGCGGAACTGCTGGAGCTCAAGGCCGACCCCAGCGCCCCGGCGACGGGTTTCGTCATCGAATCGGAGATGGACCCGGGCAAGGGCATCGTCGCCCGCCTGCTGATCCGTGACGGATCGGCCAAGGTGGGCGATATCGTCCTGGCCGGTCAAGGCTACGGACGGATTCGCCTGATGGTCGACTCGCACGGCAAGACGATCAACCAGGCCGGTCCGGCCACGCCGGTGGAAATCGCCGGGCTGGACGAAATGCCCGAAGCCGGCGACCGCTTCTGCATCGTCGACGATCTGGACCTGGCCAGGGAGGCCGCCGAAGAGCGTCGCGAACGGGCCCGGAACAAGGAACTGGCGATGACCAACAAGCCTCGCACGCTGGAGAACGTCTTCAGCCAGATCGAGGCAGGCCAGCGCAGCGAAGTAGCCCTGATCATCAAGGCCGACGTGCAGGGCTCGATCGAAGCCCTGGTCAGCTCGCTGGAGAAGCTGAGCACCGACGAAGTCAACGTCAACATCCTCCACGCCGCGGTCGGCGGAGTCAACGCCGGCGACGTGACGCTGGCCGAGGCCTCCGAGGCGGTGATCATCGGATTCAACACGGTTCCGGACTCCTCGGCGCGTCAACTGGCCGAGGCCAAGGGCGTCGATATCCGCAACTACCGCGTGATCTACAACGTCATCGATGACGTTCGCAAGGCCCTGGAAGAGGGCCTGGCCCCCGAGATCCGCGAGGAGACGCTGGGACGCGCCCAGGTCCGGCAGGTGTTCAAGGTCTCGCGGTACGGTTCGATTGCCGGCTGCTACGTACAGGACGGCGTGATCAACCGCAACGCGAAGATCCGGATCATCCGCGACAACATTGTCATCGAGGACGAGCGGCAACTGGACAGCCTCAAGCGGTTCAAGGAAGACGCCCGGGAAGTCCGGGCCGGGCTGGAGTGCGGCATCAAGGTCGCCGGCTACGACGACATCAAGGAAGGCGACATTTTCGAATGCTACCAGGAAGTCGAGGTCGCCCGAACACTGTAAGGCCCAGCCAGTTACCGGAGCAAACCGAACTGTCAGCCCGAGGCTGACGAACAAGAACTATGTCCACCGTGGTAGGTCTGCTGCATCTTGAGCTTCACGTCGCCCAGGCGATGAGCCTGAAGGACAAGCGGCGGATCCTCAAGAGTTTCAAGGACCGCGTCAAGCACCGGTTCAACGTCTCGGTCGCCGAAGTCGGCGGTCTGGAGTCGCACCGGACAGGCGTTCTGGCCATTGCCGCGGTCAGCAACGAACACGCCCACGCGGAGGGGACTCTCCAGCGGATCGTGAACATGGCGGCCATGCACCGGGATATGGTGCTGATCGATCAGCAGACCGAGTGGTTATGAACACGCCCTTGCAGGGCCCGAAGCGAGATATGTCCAGAAGAACCCAGCGCGTATCCAACCTGATCCGCAATGCCCTGGCCGAGATCCTCCACAAGCGTCTGGCCGATCCGCGGATCGACCCGGCCCGGACATCCATTACCCGCGTGGAGGTCCCCGAGGATCTCATGACCGCCAAGGTCTACGTCAGCGTCATGGGCACCGAGGGACAGCAGCGAAAGACCATCGCCGCGCTGCAGCACGCCCGGGGACACCTCCAGGAGTTGCTGGGCAGGGAGATCTCGCTGCGGCACACCCCCGTGCTGCAGATCGAGTTTGACAAGCAGTTCAAGAAGACCATCGAGACCCTGGAGCTGATCCAGCAGGCGATGGATGAGATTGACCGCAAGCAGTCCGAATCCGCCCCGGATGCCCAGGGGCCGGAGGAAGACTCCTAGGAACCGCCGGATGAAGAACGCCAAAACCTACGAGAAGAAGTTCAAGAAGCTGCTGAGCAACCTGCCCAAAGCCCCCGACCTGCCGTCCTACGAAGACCCCGTGGAGATCATGGTCCTGGCGATCCTGGAAGCCGACGCCTCGCAGGCCGAAGCGAAGAAGGCCTACAGCCAGCTGCTGGAGGAGTTCGTCGATCTCAACGAAGTCCGCGTCGCGCCGCACAAGGAGATCATCGAAAGCCTCGGCAAGGACTTCCCCCGGGCCCGTGAAAAGGCCAATCAACTGGTCAACTCCCTGGGCAATCTCTACGAGAAGACCTTCGACGTCAAGCTCGCCCACGCCGCGGACATGCCCAAACGCCAGCTGCGCCGCTACCTCAGCGAATTGGATCTCTCGACCTACGCCGAAGCCTGCGTCTCGCTGATGTGCTTCGACGCCCACGCGATCCCCGTCGATACCAACCTGCTGGAAAGCCTCAAGATCGACAAGATGATCCACCCCGAGGCCGACAAGCCAGACCTGCAGGGCTTCCTGGAGCGGATCATCTCCCACAAGAACGCCCTGGCTGCCCACCAGGAACTGCGGTCCTTCGTCGCTTCCCACCAGAAGGCCCTGGACAAGATGCACCAGGAGCAGTACGAGGCCCACCAGGAAAAGGTCCGCCAGGCAGAGGAAAAAGCCAAGGCCGCTGCCGAGGCCGATGAACGCGCCCGCCTCGAAGCCCGCACCGCAGGCTCGGGCAGCGAAAAGGCTGCACCACCCTCGGGAAAGAAGTCCAAAAAATCCGGCAAGGGCAAGAAGGCCACCTCCGGGAAATCCGACAGCCAACCCGATGGGGCAAAGAACAAGACCCAGGCAGACAAGAAGGACACCGGGAAGAAGGCGACCGCCAAGGGCAAGCCCGCCAAGCCCAAGGGCACGAAGTCCTCGGCCGGCAAGAAGAGCACCAAGGCAAGCAAGAAGAAAACCAGCAAGAAGGCGGCCTCCGGAAAGACCAGATCAGTCCGATCCAAGAGCAGCTCGAAAAGCAAGGCTGACAAGAAGGCGGCGGATAAATCTCCCAGCAAGTCTGCGGCCAAGTCGTCGAAGAAAGCTTCCAAAAAGACAGCTGAAAAGACCGCCAAAAAGGCTTCGAAGAAGAAGGCCAAGAAGAAGGCCACAAAAGCTTCCAGCCAGTCAGCCGGCAAGAGCACGACAAAGAAGACCAGCAAGAAGACCAGCAAGACCAAACGCAAGAAATCCAGCTGAGCCTCGCCGCAGTCCTGGCCGGCAGTTGCGACTTCGGCAACAGGTCGAACTGCCGACAATCCGCGACCCCATAGCAAGAGATAGAAAGTACCCCCGCCATGGCCACTCCCGATGACAAGCTCGTACTGGGCATCCCGAAAGGCTCGTTGCAGGACTCGACGGTCGAACTGTTCCGCCGGGCCGGCTATAACATAAAGATCTCCTCGCGCAGCTACTTCCCGACCATCGACGACGACCAGATTTCCGTGATCATGTTCCGCGCCCAGGAGATGAGCCGTTACGTCGAAGACGGCGTGATCGACGCGGGCCTGACCGGGGCCGACTGGATCTGCGAGAACGGCTCGGACGTTCACGAAGTGGCCGAGCTGGTCTACTCCAAGCAGCAGCGTACCCCCGTCCGCTGGGTCCTGGCCGTGCCGGAGGAATCCTCGATTACCAGGCCCGAAGAGATGGACGGCGGGATCGTGGCGACCGAACTGGTGGAAGTGACGCGCAACTACTTTCAGGACAAGGGCGTAAAGGTCAAGGTCGAGTTCAGCTGGGGCGCTACCGAGGTCAAGGCCCGACTGATCGACGGCATCGTCGACGTCACCGAGACCGGCTCGTCGCTGCGGGCCAACAAGCTCCGCGTGCTGGATACGCTGATGACCTCGACCACGCGCCTGGTGGCCAACCACGAGGCGATGAAGATCGACTGGAAGAAACAGAAGATCGAAAACATCGCCCTGCTGCTGACCGGCGCGATCGCCGCCCAGGACAAAGTGGGCCTGAAAATGAACCTGGAGCGGAAAAACCTTTCCGCTGTGACCGAACTTCTTCCCTCCGGTAAGAGTCCAACTATATCGGAACTGCTCGACAGCGACTGGGTGGCCGTGGAGGTCATCGTCGACGAGCAGATCGAGCGCGATCTGGTTCCCCGGCTCAAACGGGCCGGGGCGACCGATCTGATAACCTACCCGCTGAACAAGGTAATCCCATGACCCGCAACCCGGCAGCGACGTATGTGTGCAAGGCCCTTTCTGTCCTGTTTGTCCTGGCCTGGTCGATAAACCCAGCCGCCGGACAGGATGAGCCCCAGCCGCAAAACGATTCTGCCGGGACCGACCAGGCCCGGATCGCCTTTAAAGACCTGCCGGCGATCGAAAAGCCTACCAACCCCGACAAGCCCGCGCCTATGCACCCCCAGGCTGCCAAGGCCTATCAGGAAGGCATAGAGGCACTGGAGAAGGCCGACTACCTCGGGGGGGTCAACCAGTTCGAACGGGCCATGGGCTTTAACCCCAAAAACCCCCGCATCCGCCGGGCCCTGGCCATGTCGTACGCAGGGCTGAAGAACCTCGGCAAGGCCTACGAACACGTCGAGCAGGCGGTCAAGCTGGCCGGCAACGACCTGGAAGCCCAGGTCCTTTACGGCAAGCTGGCCGAGCAACGACGAGATTACGACACCGCTATCAAGGCGTACCGGACAGCCCTGCTGACCGACGAGGCCAAGCCCTCCAACCCCCGCGCCGCCTTCGCCCTGCTGCACCTGGCAGAGACGCTCCAGCGGAAAGGCTATCACCAGGCCTCGCTGGACTGCTACAACCGCATGGCCGATTGGTTGAGCGAACACGCCACCGAGTACACCAGCATCGATGAACTGAAGGAACTGGCCATCCGCCCCCAGAGACTCTACCTGCGCCAGGGCCTGCTGCTGATGCAGTTGGACAGGCCCGAGCAGGCCGTCGGGCCCCTGCGGCGGACCTGGCAGCGGGATCGGTCCAACCCCATCGCCGCCAAACTGCTGGTCGGGGCGCTGGTCGAGTCGAAACAGGCCGAACAAGCCGCCGAACTGCTGGTGGAGATGGCCGGCGAACCCAACCTCAAGGAATCGGTGGCCCAGTTGGCCGGCGCCGTCGTGGTGGCCAACAAGAAACAGACCGACCTGGCGGTGAAGATCTGGGATCAGGCCGCCCGGGCCGAAGCCGCCGATGAGGCCCTGGCGATGGCCTTGGCGCAAGGGGCCTGGCAGGGCGGGAACAACCAGACCGCCATCCGCGTCCTGGAGTCCGCGGTCAAGGCCAACCCCTCGCCCCGGCTCGGCAGGACGCTGACCGAAGCGTATATCCGCGACGGACAGGTCATCCAGGCTGCCCAGGGACTGGCTGAACTGCTGGCCGAGTCTCCCGCCGCCGACCCCTCCGTCCGCAACGCCATCGTCGCACTGGCCCAGAAACCCATGCCCGAGGATATCCTCGACAGCCTGACCGCGGCGGCCGACAAGGCCGAATCCCCCAGCGCAGCCTATTACGTCGCCGGGCGACTGGCCCAGCAGCTGGACAAGCCCGACCGGGCTGGGACGTTCTTCGAAAAGTCCGCCCAGGCCGACAAGCAGTTCCTGCCCGCCTGGGAAGCGATCGTCGAGGTCTACCTCGAAACCCGCCAGTACGACAAGGCCGACACCGCCCTCAAAGCCCTGCAGGACGGGGACAACCCGACCGTGGCGTACCTCCGCGGCAAGGTCATGCTCCGCCGGGGCCAGGCCCGCCAGGCCAGGGAACTGCTCGAGTCGGTTCAGAACAAACTGCCCCGCGACGTGCAACTCCGCCGCACCCTCGCCCGAGCCTACGAGCGGACAGGCCAGGAATACGACGCCTACAACCAGCTGACCGAAGCCGCCGGCCTGGCGCCGCGCGACGCGGAAGTCTGGGGCGAACTGATCGACATGCTCATCCGCCAGCACCGCACCAGCCAGGCGATGGTCACGGCCAATACCTTCATCCAACGCGTGGGCAGCGACGATGCATCGGCCCAGATCCTCCAGGCCCGCGCCGCGGTGGCCCAGGCACGCCTCGACGCCGCCCAGGCCCGCGCATACCACGGCAGCTCAGCCGAGGCCCAACATCACGCCGCCCAGGCCCGCAGAAACATGCAACTGGCCGCAACCCTGACCGAGTCGCTCAAGGCCTCCGCCGGCGACCAGACCGACGTGAAACTCCTGGACATCCAGCTGCAGATCGCCCAGAAACCCGGCATGCTCTCGAAGTCCGACTGGGACGCCATCGTCGCCCAGCTCAACGAGATCGCCTTCCGCGATCCGGACAATGTCGCGGCTCAGCAACTCCTGGCCCGACTGCTGAAAGACCATGCCAAACATGCCACCGCCGCAGCCGTCTACAAACAGCTGGCCCAGTTGACCTTTCAACGACCCGACGTGATGATCAGCCAGATCGAACTGCTGATCTGGCTGGACCGATGCGATGAGGCGATGGAAGTCGCCCGGGCCGTGCTGGAAAACGATCCGTCCGATTACACCGCCAAACGCCTGCTGGTAGACGCAGCCAACCTGGCCGGCAAGCACGAACTGGCCGTAGAGCATATCCAGTCGTGGCTGGAAAAAGCTGAGAAGTCTGTCCAGTCCTTGCCGGACAAGCCCGGGGGCGACCCCTTTACCGCCTGGTACCACGCGGTGCTGGTCGAGACCTACTCCCGGGCCGAATCGTACGACAAGGCCATCGACGCCCTGGACAAGTGGATCGCCACGGGCACCGATGATGACGAGAGCAAGAAGTACCGGAAAATCCGCCTGCTCGTCCAGGCCGGGCAGAAAGAAAAAGCCATCGCTTTCGCATCGGACTGGATCGGGCAGATCGAGAAGCAGATCGCCGCTTTGCCCGAAGGCGACAACCAGGTCGCCTCGCTCACCTCGCGGCGGGACATGGTCAGGCGCATGCTGGCGTACAACCTCTCCGAAGAGAAAGAATACGACGCAGCGGTGAAGCTGCTGGATGAATGGATCGGCCAGAAGACCGACGCGACCTTCGAAGGATACCGGCTGATGAAGCTGATGTTCCTCGACCAAGCCGGCCGAATCGATCAGGTCCGCAAATACGCACTGGATTGGATCGAGCAGTCGCCTACAGCCCTGGCACCGAGGCAGGCGTTGGTTGATGCACTGATCGGGGCCGAGCAGTACGACCAGGCCCGCAAACTCGCCGAAGGATGGATCGAGCAGCTCGACGGGATCATCCGGACCAACCCCCTCCTGGCCCAGCCGGCCAAGGTCACCCGCGACTGGTGCATCCGGGGCGTGGCGATCGTCGAAATGGGCAGGAAAGACTGGAACGCGGCGATCAAGTGGATCGAGAAACACCTCAAGGACCGCAGCGAGCAGGAACAACTGCTCTCCCTGCTTTCCAGCAGCTACGGCGAAAAAGGCGACATTGACCAGCAGATGAAGTTGCTGGAAGAATTGATCGAGATGCGTCCCGACGACCCGCTCTACAACAACAATCTGGGCTACTTCCTGGCCGAACAGGGCAAAGACCTGGCCCGGGCCGAGAAACTCATCCGCATCTCTTTGCGGGCCAACCCCGAGGCGGTCTCCACGATCGACTCGCTGGGCTGGGTGTACTACAAGCAGGGTCGCTTCGGCCGGGCCGGGGAGATCTTCCTGTCCCTGGTGGAGATGGGAAAGGCCTTCGACACAGAGAATCCAGACGAGAACCCGATGGTCCACCCCATCATCTACACCCACGCCGGGGACACGTTCTGGCAGCTGGGCTGGAAGGACCTGGCGGTGGAAACCTGGAAGCACGCGGTGAAGATCATCGACCGCGTGGCTGAAAATTCCAGCGATCTGGAGTTCGTCAAAACGCAGACTCCTGCTAGAATCAAGGCGGCCGAGTCGGGCGGGCAGCCCGAACTCGCCCCGTACGACAAGACATTCAAACCCGCCGAAGCGGAACCGGAAGCGGCCGACGAAGGCGAGATCGAAATCCGATTCTAACGCAGGAGAAGTACCGAGTATGGCTGGACATAGTCACTGGGCCAAGATCAAACGCGCCAAGGCTTCGACCGACGCCAAGCGAGGGCGCGAATGGAGCAAGCTGGCCAGGCGGATCATCGTAGCGGCCAAGGAGGGCGGGCCCAACCCCGATGAAAACCTCAAGCTGCGCTACGCGATCGATGACGCCAAGGCAGCCAACATGCCCAACGACACCATCGATCGGGCGATCAAGAAGGGCTCGGGCGAACTCGGGTCGGAATCCTACGTCGAGATCACCTATGAAGGGTACGGCCCGGGCGGGGTGGCCTTCCTGGTCGATTGTCTGACCGACAACCGCAACCGGACCGCACCCGAGATGCGTAAGCTCTTCGAACGCGCCGGCGGCCAACTGGGCGAGACCAACTGCGTCGCCTGGATGTTCGAAGCCAAAGGAATCTTCGTCATCCCCGCCGAGACAGCCGACGAAGATACCCTCATGGAACTGGCCCTGGAATCGGGCGCCGACGACGTGACCCGCGACGAAGACGGCGACTTCGAGATCCGCTGCCAGCCGTCCTCCTTCACCGCCGTCAAGCAAGCCCTGGCCGAGAAGGGCATTGAGACCGAGTCGGCCCAGGTCCAGAAGCTGCCCGGAAATACAATCGCCTGTGACGCCGAGACGGCCGCCAAGGTCCTCAAACTCGAAGAGGGTTTGGAAGACCACGACGACGTTCAGAAAGTCTGGGCCAACTTCGAGATCTCCGACGACGTGATGGCCCAGATGCAATAGGCCCGGTCAGCACCAAGCAGAACAAAGGCCCGGGATCGGCTTGATCCCGGGCCTTTTCTTGGTTGCGGGTGCAGTCACTCAGCCGTTTCGAGCACCACGCTGGCCATGTCGACGCGGTAGCCGGCGAAGTTGCCGTCATTGACAGTGAAGACCAGGTCCGTCTGCTGCTTGAGCTGGTCCAGCGCGACGGGCACTTCCACGATGTGCGCCTGGTTGTCGCCGGTGTAGGCTTTGGGCACGCCATGCGCCCGGCCGTTGACCGTAACCTGCCCCTCGCCGATGGCGACGTTCTCGACCACCAGCCTCAGCCAGGCCCGGCGGGCGGATTGCAGCTTCTCAGCGGGGATCTTGACGGTCGTGGCCAGTTTCCTGCCGCGCGGGATGAACTGAAGGACCTTGTCGGCGAAGAACTGGTCCCTGCGGATCTGGTCGGCCTGGGCGATCTGGAAATCGTCGGCCAGGGGCAGGACGATCCTTGCTGCCGCCCGGTCCGCCAGGTCCAGCGAGACCGTCAGCTTCTGCGCCGTCGGCTGGAGCTTGGAGGTCTTGACGCCCAGCTCCCACGACTGTTTATCGACCCAGGTCTGGTCGAGTTGTGCGGTGTCGAATCGGGCTCCTTCCGGCGCATCGATGGTCAGGTTGACCTTCCGGGGCCTGCGGTGGTCGTTGTAGACGAAGACCACCATGGTCTTGCCCCCCTGGGGCGGCATGGCGGCCGGGTCGGTCCCGTCGACGCTGGCGAGGACCCAGACGTGCTGGTCGTCGCTGCGGGTCTCGATCAGCCTTCCGCGGAGATTGCTGGTCAACCCGAAGGCGATTTCGGTCGCCAGGGGCGTGTGGTTCCAGTGGATCATCGTGCGGGCGACGGCCTTGTCCGGGCTCTGGTAGACGCAGTAGAGCAGGTCGCGGAGGTTGTAGGTCATCCGCCGGTATTCCTTGGCGGCCCGGGCCTTTTCCGGCGTGTCGACCGCGCCGCGGGCCGGGGCGTCGACCAGGTCGTTGGTCTCGGTGTTGTACGAGTACAGCCACCGGTCGTGGGCGATCTTGCCGTAAGCGGTCAGCACCTCGTAGGTCGCGTTCATCGTGGTGGTGTTGCCCTGGTAATGGTGCTCGTGGATGCCGTCGATCAGGTCGATGTTCCGATCGATCGTCGGCTTGTAGAGGATGTCCCAGGCCGCCCAGTGGTCTTCGTTCCAGCGGAAGCCCCAGCCGGCGATGATCTGCATCTCCGGGTGGATCTGCTTCATCGGCGTGGCGATGGCGCGGAACATCTCGTCATACATCCACCCGTTGCCGCGACCCGACCAGTATGAAAACGCCGTCGGGTCGTAGACCTGCCACTCGCCCTTGTCGGTCTTGCGCCACGACAGGTGCGGGATCTCCAGGCCGTACTTCATGTGCACAGGCCCGCCGACCTTGGCCTTGCCGACGTCGTAGAACTTCAGGTTGTAGTTCACGCGGCTGCGTTCGGCCCAGTTGAGGTAGGGTTCGTTCCAGAACTCGAAGTGGGCGATGTAATCGTTCTTTTTGGCGTTGGTCGCGTAGGTCTTGCCCCAGTTGGCCAGGTCCTGCTTCCAGTTCGGTCCCCAGAGCACCTGGGCCGGCTGTTTCCGCTCGCCGTAGCACTCGATGTAGTACGCCTCGGTCGGCCCGTGCCTGCCGGCCGGGGCCAGGGCGTCGCCGAACAGCAGCCCCAGCAGCTTGCGGTTGACGGACATGGTCGGCGTGTCGCCTTGCCTGGCGTAGGCGGCGGGGATCTTCTCTGCCAGGTCGGCCGGCACAGACTGTTTCATCAGCGAGGCGTCATAGAGTTTGCGACTGCGGAGCAGCTCGTTGAGGATATCCTTCAGGTCGCGGGGGGTCTTGTTGTTGTTGGCCCAGTCGCGTCCGCGGCGGGTGAGGTTCCGCAGGGACTTCTCGCCCAGGAGGGACTGCAGGTGCTTGCCGATCGCATCTTCCTTCTGCAGCAGCGTCAGGATGTGCTTGTGATCCTCGATGTCAGCGTCGGAGACCTTCACGCGAAGCTGCTCGGGGATGCGAGGGTAACTCGGGGCGTAGAGATACCGCTGCGTGCCGGGGCGGAACTTCTGCGGCAGGTCGGGGGCGTAGCCGCCGAAGAGGCCCGGCGGGACCATGTTGTGGTCGTTGACCGCCAGCGTCTTGCCCGTGACGACCGTTTCGGCCGGGGGTTCGGCGGTCTTCGACAGGCGGACGGTTTCGATCGAGGTGACGGTGAAATCCACCTCGCCCACGCCGAACGGATTGACCACGCCGATGGCCATCTTCTGAATCTCCGAGATGTCCAGAACGTAGTCGGCATCCATGTGCGAGCCGGGTGCGACCCACTCGGCCTCGTTGAAGTCTTCGAAAAGAAGTACCGCTGCGTTCTGCTTGTCGACAAGCGGCAGGGCTGAGCGGACGTAATACCAGCTGCCGTCCTGCTCCTGCAGCCAGAGAGTAACCGACACGTCTTGCCGCGGCTTGTCGGTGCGCAGAGCCACGCGGATTCCGTCCGCCCCGGACAGGTCCTGCGTCTTGGCAAACTCGTAGACCGCCAGGCGGACATAATTCCAGTTGACCCGCTTGTCGCCCATCTCAAAGTGCAGGGACAGCCCGTCTTCCCACGTGCCCATGTTCCATTTGCCCGTGCGGACGGGCAGTTGGAACGTCCCCGTCGCCTGGCCGGCAATGCTGCGTCCGTCCATCGTGCCCGTTGCCTTGCCGCTGAGGGACATCGAGGCCGACTGGCTCTTGGGCTTGATCAGCCAGAACCGCGAGGGGATCTTCTCGTCCGGCAGATCCTCCGGGTTCAAAGGCCCCAGCTTGCCGTCCAACTGGATCTTCAGCGTCCCGGTCGAGCCATCCTCGGGAACCCAGCGGTCGGGCTTGACAGTCACGACGATGGAGCCGGAGATGGTGGTCTCGGTGACCTTCAGCCCGCTGGGGTCGACGGTGTGCGTCGCGCCGTTGTAGCGCGGCGTCTTTGCCGTGCCGCTCTGCCATTCTCCATCGGTCATACTCAGCGTCGCCGACAGCGGGGAGCTCGATCCGTCAGGCTTGGGCAGGGCCTGGTCGATCTGGAGATTCAGCTGGAGGTTCTTCGGCCCGAGGGTCTGGGTCGACGGCTTCAGGTCGATCAGGGGCGTGGTGGATTCGATGTTCAGCTCGTCGGCCCGGGCGGGCAAGAGACAGAGGCTCCAGAGCAGCGCGACGGTCAAGATGGGTCTGGCAGTCATGCGGATTCCTTTGCATTGCCCGCAGCGGCGGGGTGATGGGATGGTTCTGAAAGTGCAACCCCGTTGACCCAACGGGGTTTTGCCATGCCCCGAAGCGATCTTTTGACCCTGCCGCCCGGGAGCGATAGGATATTGCTGAACGTGCACCATTCTCCCACTCAACGCGAGGACCATCAGCCCCACAACCGACCTGCCGAGAGGCAGGAGAGACTGTGGCAGGCGATCGAATCGACCGGGCTGGATGTCCCGACCGGGCCTGGAGGGGTCCCCGGCCAGCTTGCCTGCGGCTCGGCGACGTGATACCCTACGGCATTACGTTCAGCTTTTCCTCCCGCCCCCGCCGTCTTGCGTTTCCGATGACGGTTGAAGTATGAGCATGCAGGAAACCAGACGACAGGTCGGCTTTGTCCGCAAGCTAGGCCCCAATGCCCCTTACGCCCGGCGGAACCACCGTCTGGGCGTCACCGCGGGGCTCTTTGCCGGCGTGGCCCGGGATTTCTTCCATCCCGAGGTGATCCTGGTGGCGTTCATCTTCGCCCTGACCGGATCGTACTGGATGGCAGCACTGATCCCCATCTGCAATAAGCTCGGGGCCCTGACGCCGCAGCTGCTGACCGGCGTGTTCCTGGAGCACCGGGACCGGCGGACGCCCTATTTCCGCATCGTCACGGTGGTCAGGGTCGCATCGTTCCTCGTGCTGCTGGGTTCGATGTTCATGCTCGTCCGCGACGTCAATGCCCTGGGTCTGACGCTGTTCTTCGCCGTTTACCTGGTCAACTGCGTCACCGGCGGGACGGGTCACGTGATCTTCATGGACATGATCGGGCGGTTGATCCCCTCGCACCGGGTCGGAGCGTTTCTCTCGACACGGTCGCTGCTGAGCTCCGCCGTTTCGATCGTCACCTCGTTGCTGATTGTCCAGACGATCATCTCGGCCGTGGAATTCCCGAACAACTACCTGCTGCTGGTGGCCATCGGTACGGTGCTGGTCGCGGTGGACATGGGCACGTGGAGCCTGTGTCGCGAGAAGCCAGGCCATCGGGCCCGGCAGCGCACATCGTTGGGCGAGGCCCTCAAGCGAGGCTTTCAGTGGTTGGCGACCCACCACAATTATCGCTGTTACCTGCTCAGTCGGGTGGCGTTCCGGTTCTGTTACCTGGGTCTGGCGTTTTTCGTGCCCTACGGCCAGCAGAGGCTGGCCCGCGACGGCGCGGCGGCGGTGGTGGCCATCGGCGGGATCATGGTTTTCGTGATGAAGGGTTCGAGTTTCATCTCCAGCCTGCTCTGGGGCAAGATCGCCGACCAGTACGGCTCGAAGGTCACGATGGTCGGCGGGGGTGTGTTCCTGGTCGCCGCGCCGCTGGTGGCGTTGCTCAGCCCGCACCTGCCCGGGGTTTTCGAGATCCCGATCTGGTCGATCCAACCCGCCGCCGACGGCTGGACGCCACGCCTGGTTGCGTTGGAGAATGGCCTGGACCTGGCGCTGGTGGTTTACCTGGCAGCTTTCGGCCTGCTGCACTTCGGCGTGCGGGCGTACATGCTGGGGGGCCAGCGGTTCCTGATCACCACGGCCCCGCCGCAGCGGCGGGCGTCGTACGTGGCGTTTCTGAATACCATCACCAGTCCGCTGACGCTCATGCCCCTGCTCGGGGCGGCCGTGGCGGAGTGGTTCGGCATGGATGCGCTGTTCGCGGCGGTGGCTTTCGGTGGTTTTCTGGCCATCGGCGCGGCGATGCTGATGCAGTCGGATCGTCATACTGCCCTGAAGGGCAATGGGTAACGGCCGGTGAGGCCGGAGCGGTAAGAGATTTCCCGGAATTCTGCTCTCAAGTCTTGAGTGGGCCCCGGCCGATTCCTATAGTATAAGCATTGACAGCTGGTCACCTCGGCTGTCAGGGACTGCTCGGGCAGTTGCCCGGCGGTCAGGCGTTCCCCCGAAGTCGTTCGGGGGGTGTTGGGAGTTCGGCGGCCGACTGATCCTCGGCGACGGCTGGACAGATCCTGATTTGGAAGGAGGTGGTCCGTGGTATCTGATCTTATAGGTGGCCTGCAATAAGCAGGTGACGACCTGCTTCGTTGCAGGCACACAATTTTGCGAGCCCGTCCGATGAGCTATCGGTCGGGCTCGCTTTTTCGGTCCCTGCCGGTGCGTCGGGCAGATCGACGCACTTGAGCAGCTCGAAGTTGCAGATCCGGATCGCCGGCGTGGCGTTCAGTTCCCGGACCTGGTTGGCGGACAGAGAGGGCAGGCAATCCGGTCTGTTGGCCAATGCGAACTTCCTGTATGATATTGCTCCGGGTGCGGGGGCAAGAGCCCCTTCCCGGCCACAGGACCAATGCAAATCCTCCTGCAAGCAGGTGCTTTCGGCGGCGGGGTTTGTATAATCGCTCTTTCGGAATCGGTAAGAGTCTTATTGAGGTGAATCGATGCGCGTCGCGCTGATAGGCCCGCCCCAGTCGGGCAAGAGTTCGTTGTTTACCGCCGTAGCCGCCGCCGGCGGATCCCAGGTCGACATGTCCCGCCCGGACCAGCCGCACCTGGCCGTGGTCAAGGTCCCCGACAGCCGCCTGGAATGGCTGAAAGACCATTACAAACCCAAGAAGACCACCCCGGCTGAGCTGGAGTTCATCGACCTGCCAGGCATGGACCTGACCGACGAGGCCGGGCGAACCCGGGCCCGGAACCTCTGGCCGGAGATCCGCAAGGCCGACATGCTCGTCTTCGTCGTCCGCTCCTTCCAGGACGGCTCGGTCGCCCCCTATCGCGATCGGATCGACCCTGGCGCCGACGTCGAGGAGTTCCTCTCCGAAATGCTCTTTGCCGACCTCGAGCAGGTCAGCAACCGGGTGGAGAAACTCGAAGCTTCCGTCAAGAAACCCACGCCCCGCCGCGATGAACAACTCAAGGAGCTGGAACTTTTCACGCGCCTGCGGGAGGCCCTGGAGTCCGAGCAGCGTCTGGCCGAGCTGGCTACCAACGAGGCCCAACAGAAGATCCTGCGCTCGTTCGCGTTCTTCTCGCAGAAGCCCGCCATCGCGGTGCTCAACTGCGGGGAAGACCAGCTCGCCGGCCCGCACCCGGAGCAACTGCATGGCCTGCCCGTTCTGCCGCTGTCGGCGCAGATCGAGGAAGAGATCGCCCAGCTGGACCCCGAAGAGCGCCAGGAGTTCCTGGCCGACCTGGGCATCGAGGTCTCGGCGCGGGATCGGCTGATCCAGGCGTGTTACGCGCGGATGGACCTGATCAGCTTCCTGACCTCCGGCGAGGACGAGTGTCGGGCCTGGACGATCCAGTCCGGCACGGAGGCGGTCGAGGCGGCCGGGGAGATCCATTCCGATATCGCCCGGGGGTTCATCCGGGCAGAGACCGTCGCCTTCGAGGACCTGCGCGAGGCAGGCGAGATGAAGCTGGCCAAGGCAGCCGGCAAGGTTCGACTGGAAGGGAAAAACTACGTCGTCCAAGACGGAGACATCATCAACTTCCGATTCAACGTCTGACGGTTCGGCCTCGGACGCCCTCGCCCGCACGGGCAACCTGGCCGTCCGGGCCGCTCGAGACGCCCGCAAGCCGCCGAGACGGTTCTGGTGGCAACGCCTGCTCCGCGCCGCGGCGATCCTGTCGCTGGCCCTGGCCGGGGCGTATGTGACCCTGCCCTGGTGGCTGCCGACCGACTGGATCAAGCAGTACCTGGCCGCCGAGATGTCCGAGCAGATGGGTGTGGCCGTCGAGATCGACGATGCCCAGATCAGCTGGGACCAGGGCCTGCGCCTCGAAGGCGTGCGGATCTACTCGCCCGAATCGTTCAACC
Source organism: Phycisphaerae bacterium (assembly GCA_046541415.1). Lineage (GTDB taxonomy): Bacteria > Planctomycetota > Phycisphaerae > SM23-33 > SM23-33 > CAZOVB01. Next base: position 16,566 of record JBKHDI010000016.1, read on the forward strand.
AGGCCACCATGGCCGAAATCCGCGAGATCCGTACCGACTTCTCCCCGATTTCAACCCTGCTCAGCGGCAAGATCGAATGGATGGAGATCCTCCACCCGCGCCTCTACATCCGCGTCGATCAACAGGGCAAGACCAACATCGCTCCTCTGGAGATGCTCGAATTCGATTTCCAGGCCAAGCGGATCAGCGTCACCGAGGCCGTCGGCATCGTCACGCTCAACGAGAGTCCCGGGCCGGTGCAGATCAACATCCATGACATGCAGCTGCTGGAAGGACGGGCCACGCGGTTCGGGCGGATCACCCTCTCCGGCAGCGTCGAGCAGACGCCCACGCCGGCACCGCTGACCGGACGCGTCGACATCCAGCAACAGGCCGACAGGGGCACCGCCTCGATGGCCTTCGGATTCTCCGGACTCGATCTGGACCAGCTCCTGCTGCGCCAACTGCTGAACCTGCCCCTGCGTCGCCTCGACGGGGCCGCAAGCGGGTCGGTCAACCTGCGCCTCAACCGCGATGGGATCGTCGACCAGTTCTCCCTGGCCGTGAATATCGCCAACCTCGACGCACAGCCGATCGAAGGGCCCAGCCTGCCGATCGTGGAAAATGCCGGTATCGAGCTTTCCGCCACGTACGACCCGATTACCCAGGTCGTCGATATCGAACAACTGGGCCTGCGCCTGCCCGGGCTCGACCTGAAGGGCAAAGGTCGCGTTTACGACGAACTGGCCCTGGGGCAGCTCGAGGCCATCGAGTCGCTGGAACTGACAGGCAGCGTCCAACCGGTCCAGATGATGGGCTTCCTGACCGGCCAGTCCCTCCTGCCCGGCGACGTGCTGCTGGAAGGGCCCGTTCTGGTACAACTGAAGATCCGCCACGAGGACTCGACCATCCACGTCCAGGCCTCCGCCAATGCCGACCAGGCCCGGGTCGCACGCGAGGGAAAGGTGATCAAACCTGCCGGACGAACGCTGCGGGGCCATATGGTCGCCGCCCTGGACGACCGCGTATGGCGGCTGGAGATGGCCGAGTCGAGCCTCACTATAGGTCGGAACGTCTTCGCCGGCGCCGGACGGATCGACGACCTTCGCCCGCTGCTGGAGACGGACTATACCGATCGCGACCAACTGGACAGTCTGGCCGAGACCCTCGCCGGGTCGACCCAGTGGCAGGGGCAGGTCCGGCTGGTCGAACCGGACGACCTGGCCGAGCTGTCCGAACCGCTGGGCCGATTGCTGGGGCCGGCCTCGATCGAGGCACCCGTCCGGGCCGAATTCGCCTACTCCGGGCCCCAGCGGCGGCTGAATGTCCTGGCAGGCATCCCGCAGGTCACGGCCTTGCGGTACGGGCGCCACTTCCAGCAGCAGGACGGGCAGGATCTGCAGTTGGCTATCTCCGGGCGTCTGAGCCCGGGTCAGGCGAGCCTGACCGACGGGTCTTTGACGGTGAGTCTGAACAAGCAGCCTGCGGTGCGGCTCAGTCGCCTGCAGTTGCTCTGCCCAGCCGGTCCGACCGGTCCGCTGGAGGTCTCGGGGCGGTTGTGGCTGGGGCAGGTCCAGCAGCTTCGCCGGATGCTGCCCGCCCTGGACGACCAGCTGGAGGGCGTCTCAGGATCGGCGGAGGTCCGCTTCGATCTCAGCGGGAGCGATGGCGCCTGGCGGGGGCGGGTATCGGCTGATCTGAGTGAACTGGCCATCGACCGGCCGGGCCTGCCGGAAAAGCCCACCCGCCGCCGACGCAACGTGGATATCCTCACTGCCGAGTTGTCCACCGAGTCCCGCAGCCATGCCATCAACGCCCGGGCCGAGCTGCGCAGCCAGTCCGACCGGCTGGAACTCCAGGCCCGCTGGACAGACCTCGATGCCCTGGCCGCCAATCGGTTGGATTTCCTGCTTCTCCAGGGACGACTGGAGGATATCCGACGACTGGTCCCCGAGTCTGCGATCGCGGGTGTCGGCAGTCTCTCCGGCCCCCTCTCGGGTCGGCTGGAACTGCGACGGGATCGGACGAGATGGACCTGGCAGGTCGAGGCGGAATCAGGTGCCCTCCGCATCGCCGCGACCGAGGGGCTGCTCAAGCCGCTGTCGCTGCCTGTCAAGCTGGGTCTGGAAGGCTCGGTCGAGGCGACGGGGCCGGAGCGGTGGCAAATCGAGCTGAGCCGAGCGCAGCTGAACCTGGCCGAGGGGGTGGTGGACCTTTCCGCCTCGGGTCAACTGGCCCTGGCCGGTGTGGGCTCGATCGACGAGACAACCGAACCGGCGGATCTGCTGGACCAGGCCGACCTGGTCTTCGAGCTCCAGGCCGACGCGGGGAAGTTGGCGCAATTCGCCGAGCACCACCTGGTTGGATGGCAGTACAGCTTCCGCCCCACAGGCAGGCTGAGGGGCAAAACGAAGCTCCAACTGGACGGCGGCCGCCTGCGGGCGGAGGTCCAGCTCGACGCCGCCGACGTCCATTGGCCGGTGACGAAGCTGGGCGAGCTGACGGTCCTGGCCATGATCCCGAAGAGCACGCGGGGGCGTCTCGGCCCGCTCCGTCTGTCCAAGCCGGCGCAGGTCCCGGCTGAACTCCGGGCCCGGCTGGAGGCAGACCTGGCTGAGGATACATGGCGGCTGGAGGATCTGGCCGGGCGTCTCGGCCCGATCTCCGCCACCTGGCAGGCCCAGGCCTCCGACGCCCGCGCAGGACGGCTGAGCTTGTGGACGGCGTCGGGTGGGCAATTGGCCCAGCTCCTGCCGGACCTGGAGGACCTGGAGCTTTCCGGCTCGGCCTGGCTGTCGGCGCGGCTGCATGTGGGAAAACTCCAGGCAGAATACCTCCAACTGCGTTTCGATGAGTTCCAGGCGGAACTGGCAGGTAAGGAGGTATCGCTGGACGGCGAGCTGCGCAGCTGGGGCCTGTCGCTTGCCGACGGAGAGGCCGGCCCTGTCCTGGGCCGGGTCGAGACCGACGGTCTGGGCGTGCGGATCGGCGAGAACCGGATGTGGTTGCTGGGCCAACTGCGAGACCTGCCCCGCGCAGCGTCGGGGAGGATCGAGATCCTGGCGACGGACCTGGATGACGGCGATTTGCTGGAATGGGCGATGGGCCTGGGCAGGCAGCTGGATCTGCGGGCCGCCGAGCCGCCGGAATCGCAGGCCGTCGCCCGCAGCCGAGCCGCCGAACAGCTCAAGCTGCTGGCAGGGCTGGCAAAGAACGCCGATCTCTCCGTCCGCCTCCATGCCTCGCGGTACACCAACTACGACTCGCGCGTCCGTCGCTCGCACCAGCTGCGCGAGGTGGAACTCTCGGCCGAACTGGCCGACTCGGTTCTCGATCTGCGGTACGACGCCTCGCTCTCGGGGGGCAAGTACATTGCCCGCCACAGCGTCGATTTGTCCAAGGAGAACCCCGTCATCGAGAACCGCCTGCGGATGCGCGACATCCTGGCCAGCGAACAGATGCAGCCGCAACTGGCGATGTACTTCCCGGGCAACACCGTGCTGGGGTACTTCTCACGCAGCGAAGTGACGCACCTGGACCTGACGGCCATGCTGGCCGGGCTGACCGACGTGCGATACAGGCCAGCCCCGGTCGGCGAGGCGATCACCATCACCACCGACGGCTACGTAATCGGCCAGGCGGCGCCGGGGTTCATCACGCGGATCTTCCCGGGGCTGAACCTGGCGCGGTACCGCTATCGGAAGATGACGGGCTTTGCGAATTTCCTGCCGGACGGTTCAGCCGAAAACGACATGATCTTCGACGGCGAGACGTACGACGTGTACATGGAGGGCACGACCGAGCCGGACAACCGAGTCAACTACCAGGTCGGGCTGCTGGCGCTGGGGGCCCAGGGGCCGCAATGGCACCACGCGTGGCGACAGGGACGCCTGCCGATCCTGAAGGTCACCGGTCGCATCGTCGACGGCAGGATGGAAGACCAGGAGGTCACTTTCCCCTGGCCCGACGAGACGCTGGGGGCTGTCTTCGTCCGCAACAGCATCTTCTACCGCATGTGGGTCAACTGGAACGGTTCATCGCGTTGATCTTCGTGTCTTTGAGTTCCTCTTTTCCCGAGGGCGGCCGAGGCGTACTATATCAGTCATGCCGGCGGGTTGAGCCCGTTGGTTCCCGCTCGATGTTCCCCACTGCCGATGCAGGAAGCCGATGAAATCGCCCAAGCGCGGCCAAGCCGCGGACAATCCGATCGACCGCAAAGCTTCGCGGAGGAAATGGCTCTGGGCGCTCTTGTTCACCGCCAACCTGGGCTGCTTTCTGGCAGCCTGCGGCCTGTGGACGTACCTGACCACGGGCCAATGGCTGCAGGTGGGCAGGGAGTCTCTGCGGGCCAGCCTGGCCGCTCCCCTGGCCGACACGCTGGCCATGCCCCTGCCCCCGGTTTACCACCCGTGGATGATGCTGGTGTACAGCTGCCTGGTCGCCCTGTTCGTCTTCGTGCCGATCGGAGCGACGGTGGCGTACCGGTTCGTCGCCGCGCTGGTGTTCGTCCTGGCCCTGGCCGTGCTGGCCCAGGCGGCGGTGCTGGCCCTTGCGGTCCTGCTGGGCTGCGTGCTGGTCGTCCTGCTGCGCCGGAGAGGGGCCGGGCCCGTGCCGGCCTGCGGTGCGGGGTTGATCCTCCCGTCGCTGCTGCTGGGCCTGCTGGCCTATATCGGCCTGGATACCGCCGCGGTCCAGCCCATCCAGCGATGGATCCCGGTCAGCTGGCTGGTCTTCGGCTCGGTATTGGGCATCGTGTGCGGCCTGGCGCTGGCCACGATCTGCCGCTTCGTCCACATCCGCCGCGGCGTGCTCCTGCCGCTGCAGCTTGCCCTGTTGGCCTCGGCCGGCTGGGTCTACCTCGATAAGGTCGGCACGGACGAACTGGCCTACGCCCTGCTGCAGCGCGACCTGCCCGGCCCGGAGACGCTGTTGGCGCCCGAGCCGGTGGCTGTCTGGATGCGAAATCACGGAGTTGGGTCCCAGGACGCCCAGCAGCTCTACCCCATCCTTCAACGGCATGCCGAACAGGTGGCCGGGCAGCTGGCAGCACGGGCCACGCCGTTTCTGGCTGAATATCCCGACAGCGACCACGTCCCTCCGGTGCTCTGGCTGCTGGGCCACGGCCATTCGCTCCAGCCCAGTCAGCAGGCCCTGGCCGAGGGACAGGTGCAGTTCACCGCGGACTACCCCGACACGGCCTCCCTGCCCTACTGGCTGCGGCTGATCGAGCAGTATCCTGCCCATCCGCAGGCGCATCTGGCCCGATGGCGAGTCGGCGAGATCATGCTCCGCCAGGGCAGGATCGCCGAAGGCTACGACCAATTGCTTCTGGCCCAGAAGCAACTGGAAGAGGTGGTCACGCGTCTGCCCGGCCAGCAGCGGAGCGGCACGTTGTTCATGGCCAGGCCCCCGGTTCCCGCGCCAGGCCTGTACCAGCGCGGCCTGCAGCGCGTCCGCTGGCTGACCTGGATGATCCACCAGAACAAGCTGCTGGAATCTCCGGCCGACGCTGCGGTCTTCGCTGCCTGGCTGCAGTTGAACCCGTTCAGCCTGAACTACCGGGAGCGACTGGAGCAACTCCTCCAGGCCGATTCGGTCGGGTCGTTCCAAGTAGATGTATCGAGATCGACGGTGGCTGATAACATCCAGCTGGCTTTGGCGCGGACGATCCGGGACCCGCTGGCCCGGGCCGAGCAGCTGAAGGTTCTGTCTGAAAGGCTCAACGACGCCGCCATCGGGGCAAACTACGAACTCGGGAGGCTGTTGGTGCAGGATCCTGCCCTGGCCGGGCGGGTCGAGGGGTTGCAAACCGCCCGAAGATATTTCACACTGATCGCCCGCGAAGCCATCGCCAACCCATGGCAGCAGGCAGCCGAGGAGAACCTCCGCTGGCTGGCCATAGAGGCACGAGACCCTGCCGGAACGTGACAGACCATCCCAGACAATCCGACGCCGGCGACCGGCCCGTACGCGTGATGATTCTTACCGCGTCGATCGGGGCGGGGCATAACTCTGCAGCCCGGGCTGTGGCGGCTGAACTCCAGCAGCGCAGCGACCGCCTGGACGTCCAGGTCGTCGACCTGTTGGACCACTGTCGGGCGTTCTTCCGCTTCTACTACGTCGGCGGGTACTTCTTCAGCATGACCCGCACGCCGCGGATCTACGGGCTGGGGTACTGGCTGTCGGACAGGCCCGACCGCGCGGGCCGGACCATGGGCGAACGGCTGCGAATGGCCTGGGAACGGTGGATGCTCAGACCCCTGGCCGAGATGCTCAAGCAGACCCAGCCGGACCTGATCATCAACACGCACTACGTCCAGGGCCCGTTGATCGCGCGGCTGATCGACACCGGACAGTTGAACTGCCGCCAGGTAACCGTGGTTACCGACGTGGCGATGCACCGCTGGTGGTACTCCGAACGCGTAAGCCACTGGTTCGTCCCGCAGGAGGTCACGGCCCGGCGGCTGGAGGGCTGGGGGATCGACAGCAGCGACTGCACGGTCAGCGGCCTGCCGATTCATCCGAAGTGGGACAGACCGCTGAACATCGGGCAGATCCGCGAGACCTGGTCGCTGTCGGCGGATCGGCCGATCGTGCTGATCAGCGGCGGGGCGGAGTTCACCGTCGGGCCGATCGTCAAGATCACCCGCGACCTGGTCCGCCGCTGCCCGGAAGCGATGTTCCTGGTCCTGGCCGGACGCAACAAGAAGCTGCTGGCCCGGCTGACGAACCTGTCGCAGCAGGTCCAGCAAGGTCGGTTGCGCGTGCTGGGGTTTACCGACCGGATCAACGAACTGGTGGAGTTGAGCGACCTGGTCCTTACCAAGCCCGGCGGGCTGATCACGGCCGAATGTCTGTCCAAGTCCAAGGCCATGCTGCTGATCAATCCGGTCCCGGGTCAGGAGGGGGGCAACGCGAAATTCTACGCCTCCCAGGGTGTCGCCCGGATCGCACGGGGCCGCAAGCAGATCGTCCAGACGACTCTCGACCTGCTGGCCCAGCCGGAGAAGCTGCAGGACATGGCCGCCCGGGCCGCCCAACTGCACAGGCGCGGGCGCCAGAATGTCGCCGCCGCCGTGCTGGAGAGGCTCAGCGATCCGGCTGACTGACCGGTTCGACCTCCACCTGTACACCCACCTTGTTGCCGTTGGAGATGGTGTACCACCCGACCATCTGTCTGTCCTTGTCGAGCGGGAGGATCAGCCGCGGTCGATTGGCCACCACCTTCAACTGCCATCCCTTGACGCGTCGGGCCCGGGCCAGGGCCTGCTTGAGCAGCGACTGGGGCAGCCAGAGCTCCGACTTGCTCTCCAGACCCGATGTGATCTCACCCGAGCCGGCCAGCTTGAAAAACGCATCGACGTCCTCCAGCTCCAGGCCCAGCAACTGGGCCCGGGCCAGGTAACTCGTCAGGGTCTGGACGAGGATCTCGGTCTCCAACTCGGCCGAAGGAGTGCCGGGCAGGGCCTTCCACCACTCGACGAAATGTTTCTCAAAGCCGTCGATGTTCCTGGTGATCCGCTTGCGGAAGCTGGCGACGGGGTCGGCGCCCCGGGAGATGTCGCGGATCATATCGCCCAGGGCCTGGCGGTACTTGCGGTCCTTGGCGTGGACGAGAAAGTGCACCATCGCCCAAGCCTGGTCGTAGTGCTTGCGCTCGAGCTTGGCCAGCCATTCGGCTGAAGTCATCGAGAGCATCTTCTGAAACGGCACGAGTTGGCCGCGTCGAATCTGTTTGTCCAGTCGGCCCTTGAGTCCGGCCGGGATCACCCCGCTGACGAAACCGTCCCCTGTCCAGTGCGAGTGTCCGAAGTACTCAGCCAGGCCCTCGTTGAGCCAGACGGGCATCCTGCCACCGATGGCGCGGTGGACGAACTGGTGGAACCCCTCGTGCTGCATGGTCGACCAGACGCCCTGGCCGCTGCCCCAGGCCATCAGCTTGTCGCCGGAGTACTGTCCGGCCGATCCGGCCATGCCACCCGCGGCGATGTAGTCAGCCTGGCGGGAGAAGAGGTAGAAGGGCAGCCTCTGGCGGATCTCGCCCAGGGCCTTGGTCCGCTGGTGGTAGTGCTGGGCCATCCGCGTCAAGCGAAGGGCCGCCTCGCGAACGGTCGGCAGGTCCATATCGCTGTAGAGAACGTAGTATCGCGTGCGGTACTGTTTGGCGTTTTCGGCCCAGCCTTCGGCCGCGACAGGCTGGCAGGTCAGGACGGTCGACAGCAGAACCAACGTCGCCAGAGCACCCCTGGAGTGTGTGCACTTCATATCGTCATGATACACCATTTGCCGGCTGGACGACAGGACATTTGATCCAGTCAAGAGATCTGCCTATCTGTCGTGCACGGTGAAATGGCGGCTGAGCAGCTCGAAGCGTCCGGAGATCAGCACGATGCGGAACCGGGCCTTGTCGGACCCCTCCGGCAGGTCGGGCAGGGCGATTCGTCGGACGACGGGGCTTTCGGTGGCCCGGTAGACGAATGCGTCGCGGCGCAGCACGCCCGGGTGGTCGGACGGCGTGATCAGCAGGAGTAGTTCGTTCCGGTCGGCCTGGGCCGGCAGGTTGATCCGCACGTCGAGGCTCTTCTGCTCGGTGGGGAAGGTGGTGGCGGTCTTGCCGGTTTTCGGATCGACCAGTTGCAGGGCCTTGTCGGGGTTGATTTTGACGGGGACCTCCACAATAGAGATTTGGGCGGCCAGTTTTGCAGCCAGTTCGCGTGTGACCGAATCGAGCAGTTGGGACGGACGGATCGAAGTGCTGTAGACTTCGCGCTGGACATCCAGGGGCCCGACATTGGCCAGCGTGCGTCCGTTGCGGTCGACCAGCTGGATTCGCGCCTCGGCGTAGGCCAGGCGTGTATCGCGCCGCGTCAGGGGCATGTGCAGGCCCAGTGCGGTCGTCGGGCCGTGGTAACCCGTGGTGCTCCAGCCGTAGCCGGTGGCGAAATACCCGTGAGGGCGAAGCGGCTCGATGAGGCGATGCGACTCCAGGGCGGTAACCGACCCGGTGACGAAAGCGTCGATGTGTTCCAGCTGCGCGATTGCCCGGGCCTGGGATTCCGGTTCCATCGCTTTGGGCAGAGTTGTCCCGGCCTGGTCGAGCTGGGCCTCCAGCTCGGCCGGGCCGATCGTTCCGTACGTCCCTGCAGCCTGGATCGCGTCGGCCAGCCGACGGGAGATGTATCGCCCCGCGTTGTCCTGCAGGGCATCGTTCTGCAGATCGAGCACGGCAACGGTCCGCAGCCGGGGCGTGTAGAAATCCGGGTAGCGACGCAGGGTGATGGTCTTCTCACAGCCGCCCAGCAGGCAGGCCGCAATGGCCATGCCGGCCATCCAGGCGAAACTCGGAATGTGCACGCGCTGGTCCATGGGCAACTTTCGGGTCGTTCAGGAGGCCGAATCTTCGGCGGGCCTGGAGCCTACAGACGGCCCGGCCGGTTCGCTGTCGCTGACGTACTGGCCGTTCTGGCCGACCAGGCAGATCGCGTTCTTGCCCGAGCGTTTGGCTTCGTGCAGGGCTTCGTCGGCGCGGCTGAGCAGATCGGTGCAGCTGCGGCCATGCTGGGGGAACGTCGCAAGCCCGCCGGAGATGGTCAACCGTCCCACGCCCTGCTTGCCCAGCGAGCGGAACTGGTGATCGCTGATTGCCTTGCAGAAGCGCTTGGCCAGTACCTGCACCGACTCCGGCGGGGTGGATCCGGGCTCGCGGGGCGGATCTTCGTCCCAGAAGAGCACGGCGAATTCGTCGCCCCCGATCCGCGCGACAATGTCCTGGTTGCGGGTGATCTTGCTCATCATCTCCGAGATCTCCTGCAGGATCCGGTCACCCGTGGCGTGGCCGTAGGTGTCGTTGTACTTCTTGAAGTCGTCGATGTCGAACAGCAGGAGTGTAACGTGGGTGTCCTGGCCGGCCGCCTCGCGACAGATGCGGTCGGTGGCGTGGTAGAAGTAGCGTCTGTTGTACGCGCCGGTCAGGTGGTCGGTAATCGCCAGGCGGTGCAGGGTTTCGGTCCGCTGGACCGCGGCTACCAGGGCCGGTATGCAGCTGCGCATCGCGTGCAACTGGCCTCGTGCCAGGTCAGAGATGGTGGTGTCCGCCTCGGCGAGCATGTGCAGCGTCTGCCTGCCCTCCAGGCTCAGCAGGGGCCTGACCCCGGCCGGGAGGGAATCAACGAAGGAGATCTTCGAGTCGATCAGCTTGCCTGCCCACTCGGCCAGGAACTGCTGCAGCGCCGGCAGGGACCGGGTCGAGGCGATCAGCTCGCTGACGGTTTCGGCGTCCAGCTGGGCCCGGCCCGGCAGCGGTTCAGCCGGTCCGACCCAGTGGGCGATCGTCTCGATATCCTTCTCGCCCGGGGGGTGGATGAAATATTCGTCGAGCGACAGGCCCAGCAGGTCGCGGACTTCCGGCTCGGCTGAGGCCGAGCAGATTGCCAGAATCCGCGCATTGGGCTGGAGTTGGCGGATCGCCTCGCACAGGCCCGGATAGTCCCCGCGGTTGGTGGAGATCACCACGGCCGACCAGTCGCCCTGGCTGACGGCCTGGAGCGCCTTGTCCGGGTTGCTGAAGCAGACCGGCTGGATCTGCCTGGCCTCGAGCCGCTCACGGATCGTGTCAATGCGGTCGGCATCGGCCAGGAGCATCAGGTCGTTTTGTCTCTGGTTCATCGGCGATACGTCCCCAGCAGGGCGGCGAGTTCTTCGGCAGACAGCAGGGGCTTGTCATCCAGATCCGCCCCTGTCGCGGCCCCGCCTTCTGTTTGTTCCACGCCTTCGGGCAGGTCGTCGTCGCTGTCGACTCTGTCGACGCTGTCGTCCCGGCCTGACGGGTCTTCGGGCTGCCACGTCGAGTCGATGTCCCCATCCTCTCCGGGGGGGGCGGGATCGGCCTGTCGCCGGGTCCCCGGTCCGGTCAGCCGCTGGGCCAGAGACTCGATCGAAAGCAGGACCATGCCATCCAACTGCCCCGACTGCAGGCCCATCGGCAGGGGGCCTACGCCGCAGACCGCCGCGCCGCTGCGGCGGGCCAGGTCCAGAAGCCTCATAGCCTGGTTACCCATCATCGTCAGATCGAAGACCACCCAGTCCGGCCGCCGGAGGGGCAACTGGGAGGCGATCAGCCCCGGCGATGCGAGGATCTGGCAGTCCAGCTGATCCGATCCCAGCACCTCGGCAAACCGCTCGGGTCGCCGGGAAAGGATCGTCACGCGCCGCAGGCGAGATTCGTTCTGACGTGCTTGCATAAACAGCCTCTCTACTGCATCCATGGTAGTCGCATGGGAGCTTTCTGTCAATGTAACTGGCGCCTGGTCGAAGCGCCCGCTGCCCATCGTTGCCGCCCCGGCAGGGGCGTGCTATGATTGAGATATGAACAGCGAACCCAACTCCAGCACCGAGCGCAGCCGCAACCTGTGGGCCCCGTGGCGGATGGAGTACATCGATTCGCTTACCGGTCCGCCGACGGAGGGCGGCTGCTTCCTCTGCGCCTACCGCGATCGGCCGGAAAAGGACCGCGAGAATCTCGTGCTCTGGCGGGGCAGCCGGACGCTGACGGTGATGAACCGCTTCCCCTATACCGGGGGCCACGCGCTGGTCGCACCCCTGGAACACCAAGGGCAGATGGACGCCTTGGAACCCCAGACACTGTTGGAACTGATAACAGTCGTCCGCGACGTGCAGACGGTCATGTCCGAGGCAATCGAGGCCAAGGGTTTTAATGTCGGTATCAACGTCGGTCGCTGCGCCGGGGCGGGCCTGCCGGGCCATCTGCACATACACGTCGTGCCCCGCTGGCCGGGCGATACGAACTTCATGACTGCGCTGGGGGGCATTCGCGTGATCCCCCAGGCCCTCTCGGCGCTGTACGAACAGCTCCGACAGGCCGGGCAGAAGCTCTCCCTGCCCGTCGCCTGCAGGGAGCAGCCGGAAACATGAGCGACCTGGCAGACTACGCTGTCGCCGACTCCCAGCACGGCGGCAGGAAGCACCCCGAGCCCGAACACGCCTATCGCAGCTACTTCCAGCGCGACCGCGACCGGATCATCCACTGCTCAGCCTTCCGGAGGCTGGATTTCAAAACCCAGGTCTTCGTGCCCCATGAGCACGACCACTTCCGCACGCGACTGACCCACACGATTGAAGTCAGCCAGACCGCCCGAACGCTCAGCCGTGCATTGGGACTGAACGAAGACGTCGCCGAGGCCGTCGCCCTGGCACACGATTTGGGCCACCCGCCGTTCGGCCACGCCGGCGAGGCCGCCCTGGACGCCCTGATGGCCGAGCATGGCCGCTTCGAACACAACCGCCAGTCCCTGCGCGTCGTGGACTACCTCGAACACCCGTACCCGGATTTCCGCGGGCTGAACCTGACCAACGTCGTCCGCGAGTGCATCGCCAAACACGAAACGCGCTACGACATCCCCATCTGCGACGACTTCGACACTTCCCAGCCTGCCCCGCTGGAGGGGCAGGTCGTCGACCTGGCCGACGAGATCGCCTACACCGCCGCGGATACCGAAGACGCACTCCAGGCCGGCTGGCTGGGGCGCGACCAGCTTGCGGACCTGGAACTCTGGCAGATCGCCTGGGACCGCGTCGAAGTCCGCTGGCCCGACGCTCGCGAAATCCACAAGGAGATCCGCACGGCCAAGGCCTTGCTGGCGGTCGTCAGCGACGATGCGATCGATCAGACCCGCAGCAACATCCGCCGGATGGGACTGGTCGGCCTGGAAGACGTCCGCAACGCCCCCGCACGGGCGGCGGGGCTGTCGGACCAGATGGCCCGCTGCCTCGACCAGATGCAGCGGTTCCTGCTGGAGAATGTCTACACGCAAGGGGAAAACGCCCGACGGGAGCAGAAGGCAAAGCAGATCCTGACCGATCTGTTCGAGGCCTACCAGGCCGACCCGACCCGCCTGCCCGATCGCTACCGCAAGCGCATCGACGACCAGGGCCTGCATCGGGTGATCTGCGACTACCTGGCGGGGATGACCGACCGCTTCTGTCTGGCCCGCCACAAGGAACTGACAGGCCGCTGAAGGGCCCGCTTCATTATATCTTTATCTACTCTTGCTTGGCGGCAGGACGATTCTCAGCCTATACTGATGACATGGAAGCCTAAACGCCTCGGCCAACGCAGTTTGGTCCAGGGGGCCGGGGCAACTACGAACACCGCCGCCATCCGGGCAGGACGCGGCGGTGTTTTTACGGGTACTTCCGGATTGGCGGCAAGTCTAGAAAACGTAGAGGATTACCGGCAGGACCAGCAGGATGTAGGCGATGGTATTGACCACGAAGATCACCGAGGCCTCTTCCGGGCGGAGGGTGAACATGTTGGCCACCGCCACGGCCGTCACGGCCATGGGGACGAACGACTCGATCAGCAGGATGTTGCGGGCCTGTCCGGTCAGGGGCCAGGGGGTCAGCAGCGTCAGGCCCCACAGGGCAGCCCCGACGGCCAGCCCGGCCCCGAAACGGATGGCCGCGTGGGTCAGGATCGCTCGCCAGATCTTCCGCACGTGAGCGAAGCGGAGCCGCAGCCCGATCGAAAAATAGGCCGTGCAGATCACCGCCAGCATGAGTCCCTCCACGACTTGCCAGTTGGCAATCCAACGCGGCCGCGGTACCTGGTAGCCCGCAAGCAGCAGGCCGATGACCACCAGCGGCAGGCCGATCGAGCGGATGTCGAACACGCTGCGGAACATCAGCTGCTTGAAGGGCATGGGGTCGTGCTCGGGCGAATGGGCCCGGGCGATCGGATAGATGAACAGCACGACCATCGGCGTCCACATCAGCCCGGCAATGGCGACCATCCCCAGCCCCGTCTCCGGGTAGAGCATGTAGGCAACCAGGCCACCCATGGTGAAGCTCAGGTTCCCCAGCCCGCAGCCGATCGAAAGCATCCCCGCTTCCTGGCGGTCCCGCGTGACCAGGCCGCCCACGGCCCGACCCAACCCGGCCAGGATCATGATGTGAATCGCCAGGCAGATCGGCAGCCACATCAACTCGATCCGCAGTTCCAGCGTCCAGACGCTCAGAAAACCGATCGTGCTGTACCCGCATACCACCACCACGGTCATCAGCTTGCGGGCCAGGGATTCGGGCACCTTGCCGCAGCGGCGGGCGAAGTACCCGACTACCGAAGCGACGACGATCGCCGACATCATCGCGATCTGCTTGATCTGTACTGCATCCATAGGTCGGGTAAGCCTATCGCCCCGGGCCGTCGGGATCAACAGCCGTCCCCGACCGGCAAGCAGACAGCCGGCCATTGGCTACTGCAGTTGCCAGCGGCGACGCAGCAGCCACTCGAGCGTCAGCAGCCCGCAGAAAAGCACGAAGAGAACCGGGAACTGGTACATCCGGGCGGTGGTGGTCTGCGGGCCCGGCGGGGCGGTCTCCTGCTGCAACTGGATGAGCTGGTCGACCATCTCGTCCATGCCGTCCAGCAGCCAGTTCTGGCCCCGGCTGCGGGCGGCCAGTTCAGCCAGCAGGGCATCGTTGCGGGCGTTGGTTTCCAGCTCGGCCGAGTGGGGCTCGATGCGGACCGGCAGGCGATCCTGCCCGAGCTTGTTCTGTCCGTCCGCGGCGGTAAAAGAGATCTCGAAGCGCCCCTCCTCCAGGGGCGAAACGTCCGCCTGGTAAGCCCGCAGGCCGGCCTGCCAGGCCAGCGGCACGCGTCGGCTGGGCGTCTCCGGCGTTTCGACGGGCAGGAAGGATGCTGTCACCGCGGCCGTCTCCGGCCTCTGGCCCCGGGCGTCCTGGACGCGCAGGAGCATCTGGAAGTCCTGGCCGATGCGGAAGCTCGAGCGGGTGGGCTTCAGCCGGGCCACGGCGGCCGGCTCGGCGTCGTGGGCCTGGGTCTGGGCCCCGGCCAGCCAGCGGATCAACTGGCCCCAGAATCGGTCGTAGGGGCTTTCGGCGCCCAGGCCCCGCATGGGCAGGAACCATTTCCAGGTGGTATCAGCGGTAAAGGCGGCCGATCGACCCGCACCGGCCTGTTGAACGGCCAGGACAGTCAGGGGGCCGTCGGCGTTGCGGCGGTCGGGGTGGACGGCCAAGGCTGTCCCCGGTTTGGCCCGAACCGTCGAGACGATGCCCGACAGCGCAGGCAGGGGGGGCTGGGCCGTGGCCTTGCGCCCCGGGCCCGGGAAAAACCCGGTGATCCCCTCGAAAATCGGGTGCACCTGCCCGGCCGGTGTCAGTCGCGGCAGGAGCGGCGCAGCCTCCTGGTCCTGGCCCCGCTGTCCCAGCACGACTGGAAGGACCGCTTCAATATCTGTCCCGCCATAGCCGCCTGGGCCGAAGCTGTTGTGGCCGCCGAGCATCAGCAGCGCTCCGCCTTCGGTGACGAACCGGCGGATCTGTCCCATCTGCGTCCGCGTCAGGTAGGAAGCATCCAGGTCGCCGAGGATCAGCACGTCGAAGGCGGCGAAGTCCGCCTCGGTGGTGGGGAAGGTATCGAGCTTCCCGCCGTCGAGGCTGCCCTGGGCCCAGAAACGCGAGCCTGTCATCCGCACCAGGCCCATGAACTGGATGTTCGGATCGCTCTTGAGCAGCCGGTGCAGGAACTTGTACTCCGGGCGGATCGAACCTTCGATATAGACCACGCGGATCCGCGGTTGTGTCAACAGGATGTGCAGCTGCACCTCGTCGGCCGCGACTTCCGCAACGGCGGGCACCAACGGTTCTGCCCGGATCGTCAACTTGCGCAACGCGCCGCCGGCCGGGGCTTCCGGCCCGAGGCGCCTGGGAATCCAGTCCAGTTTGGCCAGCTCTACGGCAGTGGGCTGATCGTTGTAGATCTGCTGCGAGGCCAGTTCGATACCGGCTTCGTCCAGCAGGGAGACCTTTACGGCGGTCCGCGCCAGGCCGTTGAGCAGCAGGGTCGCCTCCAGTTGCGTCGTATTGCCGACAATCGCCTCCAGGGGCGCATCGACGTCCATGATGCGCAGCCCGGCCGGCCCGGCGCCCATGTTGTGATCGGTCGATCCGGCGCCAACCGTCCAGATCGGAACGATCGACTGCGAGGCGGCCTCGTTTAGCCCCTGCGGGGCGTTGACGTTATCTATGCCGTCGGTGATCAGGACGATCGGACCCATCATCCCGGCTGGGTGGGCCACCGAAGCATTGCGCATCGGTGTGGCGATGTCGGTCGCCCCGGCCTGGCCGGATTCCGGGCCGACCTGCCGGAGCTGGTCGAGCGTCTCGACCTGGTTGTCGAACTCGGCGAAGTGGTGGAAGATCGGCCGATAGTGCCTCCGCAGCCGCGGCTGTTGCTGGGTCAGGCGGTCCACGGCCCGCTGGTAGCGGCTGGCCTGGGCGTCGGAGTCAATGGTTCCCATCGACTCCGAGCGGTCGACGAGGATATGCAGGTAGGGCAGTTCGGCCGGGTCTCCGGAAGTCACCGCCAGAGCGGGTTTGAAGAGGATCAGCAGCAGCACGAGGATGGCTGCGGTACGCAGGCCCAGGAGTCGCAGCATCTGACTCGTGCCGAGATGGCCGTAAACGGATGTGTAGAAAACTCCGACAGCCAGGGCGATCTGGACGGCCAGGATCAGCAGCCAGACCCCCGAAGAACCGGAGGCGATGGCTCGGACAACGGCCCCGAAGGCGATGGCGGCTTTCGAGCCGGAAATCGGCTGGCCCAGCAGCGAGACCCAGGCCAGTAGCCCCAGGACCAGGAAAACCCCCGCCGGCAGGAGGCAGATTCCACCGGCCGCGGCCGCCGAAAGCCGTCCGCGCCTGCGTTGGCCCCGCAGCCAGCAACCCGATGCGTCGATCAGCAACGCCGGAACCGCCAGCGGCAGCCCGCCCGCCGAGGCCAGCGACAGCAGGCCGTACCGTATCCGGTGGCGCAACAACTGCCACCCCGCCCAGGCCAGCATGATCAGGACCACGCCGGCCAGCAGAGCGATCAGAAGCGGCACGTTGTCCGTGCCTCGAAACTCCAGGACGATCCGTTGCATCCTGATATCTAATGTCCCCGGCCCGGCTGGGTTCCGCAAGGAGAAACAGTTGCCCGGCCCGGGCGTCGCCTCGTTCGCTTCTCAAGGCGGGTTAGAAGGTCATCGACTCGCCCGGCTGGAGCAGCCTCCCGCGGCCGGGCAGGGCTGCGACAAAGCGCTGGGCGTCGGCGATGTCCCCGACGATGTCGCCCCAGTGGTAGGGGATGGCGATCCGGCAGTCGATGGTTTTGGCGGCCTTGGCGGCCTGGTCGGCATCCAGGGTATAGGTCCCGCCGACCGGCAGCAGGGCCACGTCGATGTCCTGCAGGTCGTTCATTTCGGGGATCAGATCGGTGTCGCCTGCGTAGTAGATGCGCCGGTCGGCCACGGTGAACACGGCGCCGATCCAGTTGTTCTGCTGGGGGTGGAAGGCCTTGGATACGTTGTACGCGGCCACCGCCTCGACCTGGATGTCCTTGAGGTAGAGCGAGTCGCCGGGGGTGGCGGCGTTGGCGGCTGCGAGTTTGCTGATCGTCTCGGCCGGGGCGACGATGGCTGTCTGGTCGCCGTCCTGGCTGACCCGCGCGATATCCTCTGGGCTGCAGTGGTCGTAGTGGCTGTGAGAGACGAAGATGACATCGGCGTCGTGGCGATGGTCTTCGAGCTTCCACGGGTCGATGTAGAGCACGCCTTGGTCGGATGCGATGCGGAAACTGGCGTGATGGATCCATGTCAGATCGATGCCCATGGTTGGCTCCTGGTGGTGACTTCGTGCCCGAGCGGCCGGCGCTTCCGGCTCTGGAATGATCCTACACAATTGCGGATGTGTTGCCAAGCAGCGGATAATCGTACCAAATAGGTGCTATTTAAGGTGGAAATAGTACCGATCGGGTGCTATATTGTCCAAGACATGCTTGCACTGACCAAAAAGACCGGATACGGACTGATCGCCATCACGCACCTGGCCTCGCTGGACGGCGGCGAGCTGGTCAGCGCCCGCGAGGTGGCCGAGTGCTACGGCATACCGGCTTCGCTGCTGATGAACGTGCTGAAAGATCTCTCAGCGGCCGGGCTGGTCGAGTCGGTCCGCGGGGCGCGCGGCGGCTATCGCCTTTCGTGCGATCCGCAGTCGCTGTCGCTGGCTGACCTGGTCGACGTGATCGAAGGGCCATTCCGCCTGGCAGAGTGCATCGGCCAGCCCAAGCGCCAATCCAACGACGTGGCCTGCCCGGTGGTGGACCGCTGCCCGATCGCCGATCCGGTCCACCGGGTCCACCGCAAGATGCACGATTTCCTGAAGACCGTAACCCTGGCCGAGATCGTCGAGCCCGCCCTGGCCGACCAGGACCCCGGCTGAAAACACACCTGCAGCAAGGATCGCTCCCGATGGCTGTCAACACACCGATCTACTTCGACTACAACGCAACAACCCCCGTCGACAAACGGGTCTTCGATGCCTTTGCCCCGTACTTCTGCGAGGTTTACGGCAACGCCGCCTCGCGATCCCACGCCTTCGGCTGGGCTGCCGAAGAGGCCGTCGACACCGCCCGCAGGCAGGTCGCCGACCTGATCGGGGCCGATGCCAAGGAGATCTTCTTCACCAGCGGCGCCACCGAGTCGGACAACCTGGCGATCAAGGGCGTCGCCGAGATGTACCCGTCCAAGGGCAAGCATATCATCACCTGCAGGACCGAGCACAAGGCCGTCATCGACTCCTGCAAGTACCTCGAACAGCACGGCTTCGAGGTCACCTGGCTGGGCGTCGACGAGTACGCCCAGGTCGATCCGAACCAGGTGGCCGAGGCGATCCGTGACGATACGATCCTGATCTCGATCATGGCGGCCAACAACGAAGTCGGCACGCTGGCCGAGCTCAAGCAAATCGGACGAATCGCCGCCGAGGCCGGGGTAATCTTCCACACCGACGCGACCCAGGCGGTCGGCAAGCTGCCCATCGACGTCGAGGAAATGGGCATCGGCATGCTCAGCCTCTCTGCCCACAAGATATACGGCCCCAAGGGCGTCGGCGCGCTCTACGTCCGCCGGCGAGGCCCGCGGGTCCGCGTCTCCTGCCAGATGCACGGTGGCGGCCACGAGCGAGGCCTGCGCAGCGGGACGTTGAATGTCAGTGGTATCGTCGGCCTGGGCAAGGCGTGTGAGTTGGCCGGTGAGTTGATGCAGGAAGACAACCATCGCATCGGCGCCCTGCGCGACCGGCTGGAACAGAGCATCTGCCAGAAGCTCGACTACGTGAAAGTCAACGGCCATCCGACCCGGAGGCTGGCAGGGACGTGCAATCTGTCGTTCGCTTTCGTCGAGGGCGAAGCGATGATGATGAAGATGCGCGACCTGGCTGTCTCGTCCGGATCGGCCTGTACCAGCGCGTCGCTGGAGCCCAGCCACGTGCTCAAAGCCATGGGCGTCGGCGATGACCTGGCCCACAGTTCGATACGATTCTCCCTGGGGCGGTTCACCACGGCCGAGCAGGTGGACTACGCCATCGACATGGTCGTCAAGTCCGTCAGCGAACTGCGGGAGATGTCGCCGCTGTACGAGATGGCCCAGGAAGGCGTCGACATCAGCCAGGTCAAGTGGACCACCAAGACACACTGAGTTTCGGGAGAACCAGACATGACAGCATACAGCGAGAAAGTAAACGACCACTTCAACAACCCGCGCAACGTCGGGTCGCTGGACAAGAAGTCCCGGGAAGTGGGAACCGGCATCGTCGGAGCGCCCGAATGCGGCGACGTATTGAAGCTGCAGATCCAGGTAGACAAGGCCGGCAAGATCGTCGACGCCCGGTTCAAGACCTTCGGCTGCGGCTCGGCCATCGCCGCTTCCTCCCTGGCCACCGAGTGGCTGAAGGGACGCGACATCCAGAACGCCACGGAACTGAAGAACACCGACATCGCCAACGAACTGTCCCTGCCCCCTGTGAAGATCCACTGCTCGGTTCTGGCCGAAGATGCCATCAAGGCCGCCATCGACGACTGGAAATCCAAACAGAACGGCAGCGAAGATTAGATCAACCCGCGACAGGCCCCGGCTGTGCCCGGGCCTCAGCGAGAAAGGAAACCGAAATGGCTATTGTTTTGACCGAACGGGCCGCCAAGAAGATCCAGTCGATCTTCAAGGAACACGACATGCCCGCAAACTCCCACCTGCGGGTGGGCATCAAGGGCGGCGGCTGCAGCGGATTCAGCTACACCCTCGACGTGACCGACAACCCCTCGGATGACGAGGAGACTTTCGAATCCCATGGCGTGGGTATCTGCTGCGACAAGAAGAGCTACCTCTATCTCAACGGCACGGAGATCGATTACGAAGACGAGATGCTTAAAGGCGGATTCGTCTTCAACAATCCCAATGCCTCCCGCAGCTGCGGCTGCGGCGCAAGCTTCGCTGTCTGACCCGACCGCCCATGACCGAAGAGTTCTCACAACAGGCCCTGCCGGCCAAGTGCTCGCAGTGCCAGAGGCCCATGAGCACGCCGATCGTCTGTGACAGCTGCAGGACGCTGCACCCGATCCCGGCCTTGGCGGACTACTACGAGATGCTCGGCCTGGAGGCGAAGTTCGACCTGGACGTCGAGCATTTGCGCAGCCGCTTCCTTGCCGTCTCCCGGAGTACGCACCCGGATTTCCATGGCGGGGACGATCCCGAGGCCCAGCAGCTTTCGCTGCGCCTCTCGGCGGCCATCAACGACGCCTACCGGACGCTGCTGGACCCGGTGGCCCGGGCGGGCTACCTGCTGGAACTGCTGGGAGGCAAGTCGGCGGCCGAGGAGAAATCCGTCCCCGACGGCTTCCTGGATTCGATGATGATGCTCCAGGAGGAACTCGCCGACGCCAAGGCCGAGGACGACCAGGCGACGCTGGAGAAACTCCGTACCGCCCTGGACAACCAGCACGACGGGATCCTCCGGCGGATCGGCGAGCTGTTCCGCGAATTCGACGAGTCCGTCGCCTGCAGGGGCCTGTCGGAGGAGAAACTCGCCCGGATCCGCAGGCAGACCAACGCCATCAGCTACGTCCGCAAACTCCAGAGCCAACTGCCCTCCAGGAAGGACCGCTAACCCATGGCCGAGGATTTCATCCTGGGAATCGACCTGGGAACGACCAACTCGCTCTCTGCCCGCCTGACCGAGGCCGGCCCGGAGGTCATCCGCGACGCCGACGGCAACGCCCTCGTGCCCTCTGTGGTCTGCTTCGACGCCGATGGTGTCGTCATCGGCTCGCAGGCCCGGGCCCACGCGGTCGAAAAGCCCGAGTCGACGGTCTACTCCGTCAAGCGGCTGATGGGCAAGACCCTCGACGACCTGCAGGAGGACCTGTCCTTTCTGCCCTACGATGTCGTACCCGGGCCCCAGGGAATTGCCTCGGTCCGCATCGGCAACCAGGTGATGACGCCCCAGCAGCTCTCTGCGATGATCCTCCAGGAAATCCGCACCCGCGCCGAGAAAGCCCTGGGCCACAAAATCAGCCAGGCGGTGGTTACCGTGCCGGCCTGGTTCGACGACGCCCAGAGGCAAGCCACCCGTGACGCCGGGCGAATCGCAGGACTTGATGTCAAACGCATCGTCAACGAACCGACGGCCGCTGCCCTGGCCTACGGGCTCGACCGCCAGGGCCAGCGCACCGTGGCCGTCTACGACCTGGGCGGAGGGACCTTCGACGTCTCGATCCTGCGCGTATCCGACGGGATCTTCCAGGTCCTCTCGACCTGCGGCGATACACACCTGGGTGGCGACGACCTGGACAGGAGGATCATCGACCGGATCACCGAGGGCATACGCGGGCAGTTCGGGACCGAGCTGGACTTCCCGCCGGCGACCCGGCAGGCCCTGCGGAACTTCGCCGAGGCGACCAAGATCCGCCTCAGCCAGGAAGACCAGGCTCCGGTTCAGGTCGACCTGGGCGCCGGAAGAGTCTTCGAAGATACGATCACCCGCGAGCAGTTCGAGCAGATGGCCCAGCCGCTGGTGGAAACCACCATCGACGCCTGCCGCCGCGCCCTGGAAGATGCCGACCTGCAACCCGGTCAGATCGACGAAGTTGTCATGGTCGGCGGCTCGACACGGATCCCCATGGTTCGCCGCCGGGTCGGAGAGGCCTTCGGCCGCGAGCCCTACACGGCCATCAACCCGGACGAAGTGGTCGCCCTCGGCGCCGCGGTTCAGGCGGCGATCCTTTCGGGCAAGCGGCGTGACACGCTGCTGCTGGACGTGATCCCGCTGTCGCTGGGCATCGAGACGCTCGGCGGGGCGATGGGCAAGTTGATCATGCGGAACTCTACCGTGCCCTGCCAGGCATCGGAGATCTTCACCACCAGCGTCGACGGCCAGACCTCCGTGGACATACACGTCCTCCAGGGCGAGCGGGAGCTGGTCAAGGACTGTCGCTCGCTGGGCAAGTTCCAGCTGGCCGGCATCCCCCCCATGCCCGCCGGGGCGCCCAAGGTGCAGGTGACCTTCCTGGTCGACGCCAACGGCATTTTGAATGTCTCTTCCCGCGAGCAGCGAAGCGGCAAGAGCGCTTCGGTGCAGATCACCCCCAGTCACGGCCTGACGCGGGAGCAGGTTCAGGAAATGGTAAACGCCTCCTATCAGCACGCGATGGAGGACCTGACCGCCCACCGGCTGATCGACCTGCGAAACGAGGCAGAGCGGATCCTCCTGGCGATCGACAAAGCCCTCAAGAACGCCCCTGACCTGCTGGATTCGAAGCAGCAGGAGAGGCTCGACGCAGCCATGGCCGAATTGCGGGCAAAGATGGTCGGCGACGATCCGGACGCGATCTACGAAGCGATGAACGCCGCTAACGACGCCGCGGCCCCGCTGACCGAATCCCAGATGAACGAAGTGCTCTCCAAGACCGTACGCGGCCGGCGGATGGACGATGTGGGACTGAACTCCAAGAACGTGAAAGGCGAGTGAGATGGCCAAGTACACCCTGGTCTTCCAACCGATGAATCGCACGGTCCAGTACGACCCGGACAACGCCCCGCTGACCATCCGGGGCATGCCCGGCAGCATCATGGACATTGCCGCCGCCAACAACATCCCCATCGAGCACGCCTGCGGAGGCATCGGCGCGTGCGCGACCTGTCACGTGATCGTCGAGCAGGGGATGGAGAACCTCACCGAGGCTGACGACGACGAACTCGACCGGGTCGAGCAGGCACCCGGATCGACGCTCAACTCCCGCCTGGCCTGCAAGGCAGTGGTCAAAGGTGACGTGACCGTGCGCATCCCCGAATGGAACCGGAACCTGGTCAGCGAGGAGGACCACTGATGTTCAACTCGGCCGCAACGCTGCACTGGTCCGACGCCGACGAGATCGGCTATCAGCTCAGCCAGGCCCATCCCGATGCCCAGCCACTGTCCGTCCGCTTCACCGACCTGCATCGGATGGTCACGGAGTTGGATGATTTCGTCGACGACCCGGGAAAGTCCAACGAGGGCAGGCTCGAAGCAATCCAGATGGCCTGGCTGGAGTACTGGCAGGACAACCAGTAGCGACAGCCCGGAAATCTGCTGGAAATGCAATGCATAGACCCGCACCGGCTGTCGGCGCGGGTCTTGTGGTTTGGGTTGCAGGTCTTTCAGTCGTTTCGGCGGATGGCCACGGCCGTCGGGTGCGAGACCATCTCGGCCAGGGCCACGTCCGAGCCGACGAAGGGCTGTTCGCCTTTGCGGTAGAAGACGCTCATGCCGATCATCTCGCCCGGGGCGGGGATCAGCGGTACGGCCAGGACCGTCACGCCGACCAGGTACCGGCGGATGCTGGCGTCGAACATCTCCTCCCGCTCCTGTGCGTCGATGAGTGTCGGGTGCGGATTGGCCAGGAGGATGTCGACCATCGGGTCGGTGAGCTTCTGGCAGAAGGCCAGGCTGTCCGGGTGGGGCACGCCGAAGCGGCCTACGATGCGGAGCTGGGCGGCAGAATCGCAGACCATCGCCACGCCGAAGACCGGGCCGGTTCTCTGGACGAACATCCGGAAGAGGGTGGCAAAGACGTCATCGTCGCAGCGTGCGCCCAGCAGCGACTTCTGGTAGCCCAGCACGATCCCCTGCATTGCCATCTGGCGGGACAGGGAGCGGTAGGCGGTGGTCAGGTCGGCGCAGGTCTGGCTGGTGCTTTGGCGGGGGACGCGTCGCATCTGGCTGGTCCGGCGGACCAGATGTCGAAGGCGCTGGTTGCGTCGCTGGATGTGCTGGATCTCGTTCAGGCGGTTGAGTTCCTGCTGGACGGCCCCGGCGAGGCGATCCAGGTCCAGCGGCTTGGTCAGCAGTTCGACGGGGCGTCGGCGCGAGGCCTGGGAGAACATCTCCGGGTCGCCCTGGCCGGTGATCACGATTGCCGGCGGGGCGCTGTCGTCCCGGCTCAGCGCGTCCAGCACGTCCAGGCCGCTGCAGTCGCCCAGGGCCAGGTCGGTGACGATCAGGTCGGGTCGGCCCGCGCGGGCCAACTCGATCGCGTGGTTGCCGTTCGACGCGGTGACGATGGAGTGTCCTTCTTCGCTCAACGCGTCGACCAGCAGTTCCAGCACGTCGGGTTCATCGTCTACGACCAGGATGTTCGCCTGCTTGGGTGAGGCCATTATGCTCTGCTCCCTCGGTGTTTCACGTTGGCGGTTGGCAGTTGCACGAAGACGGTCGTGCCTTCGTCGGGCCTGGAGTGAATCCAGATCCTGCCGCCGCTTCCTTCGACATACCGCTTGGCCCGGGGCAGGCCCAGGCCCCGCCGCCTGCCCGCCTGGTGAGACGAGAAGAACGGCGTGTACGCATTGGCGAGCGTCTCTTCCTGCATCCCCGAGCCGAAGTCCCGTACCTGCAGCAGGACGGTCGCTCCGGTCGGGTCTGCCTCGGCCTGCAGGCTGATGCGCCCGCCGGCGGGGGAGGCATTGGCTGCGTTGGTGATCAGTTCCACGATCGCATCGCGGATCTGAGACCGGTCGGCCCGGACCTCAGGCAGATTCTCGCCAGTGTTCTTATCGAAGGAAACCGCATGAGCTTGAGGGTGCTTTGAGTGAGAAAACAGGTTGATCGCCTCGGCCAGGAGCTGATCTGGGAGGAAACTCTCAAATTCCGGAGGGGGTGGTGAGGCGAATTCCATCAGGTCGGAGATGATGTCGCTGATCGCCTGGGCCTGCTGGGCCACTTGCGACCACGCCTTGCGGTCCGAGTCACTTCCGGCGCGCTCCTGCATCAATTGTGCGCGGCCTGAAATCACCGCAAGCGGCGTGTTCAGTTCGTGGGCGGCCCCGGCGGCCATCTGTCCGACAGCGATAAGCGTGGTCTGTTCGGCCAGGGACTGCTGTGTCGAGGCCAGGTTCGCGCTGGTTCCGGCCAGTTCGTCTGCCAGGGCGCGGGCCTTGGCGCGGTCCTGGACCAGCCCGAGCAGAGGGGTGATCGCATCGGAGAGCTTTCGGGCCTGGTCGATCCGGGCCGGGCCTGCCAGGCGGTCCAGGAAGATCCCGGCCGACCATCGCCCCGACCAGGTCATCGGCAGGTGCAGGCCCGCGGCGGGGTCGACCCAGTCAGTCAGTTGCTCGACGTCTTCCAGCAGTCGTCCCAGGGCCTGGTCGGCCGGGGCGGGGCCCGTGGGTATCGGCAGGCCGCTGCGGTCCTGCTTGCGCTGCAGGGACCGCCACTGGACCTGGCCGTTGTCCAGGCAGGCCAGCAGCAGTTCAGATCCGCTCGGTCCGGTCGAGTAGATCACCACGCGTCCGCCGGTCAACTGCGCGAAGGTCTCCGCGGCGGTGACCATCGCCTCGGCCAGCGTCGAATCGTGGTGCAGCTGCTCCAGGACGTGGCTGATCAGGTCGTTCAACTCGGCTGTGCGGGTCTGCAACGCGTTCCGCCGCTGAAGATCCTGGAAGATCCGCGCCAATTCCAGGTTCGCCTCGCTCTGGGCGCGGTAGAGGCTCCGGGCATCGGCGGGCTGGTCGAGTTGCCGCTCGGCGCGGAAGTCGCGGACCTTCTGGTCCAGCGCGGCGACCAGCGGTTCCAGGTCGGCTGGACGCAGGCCCAGGGGCCTGGTCAGCTGCGCCAGCGAACCGGGCGGCAGGAGATTGCCCGACACGCCGATCTGACACTGGCGGGCGAGCGCGTCGGCCAGGCTGACCAGGCTGATCAAATCGGTCTGGTGCAGCGAGGCCGGGATCGCCTCGACCGGCTGGTGATGCAGCCAGATGCAATGGGTCACCGCCTGGGGCAGGCGCCACTTCTCGGCCAGCCGGCGGCCGAAGACCACGTGGTCGATCCCCAGGATCTGTCGTTCGTACTCCAGCAGGTTGCCCCTGTGGACCCGGGCGGCCTGAAGGGCGCGAGCGTAGGCCTTGGGGAACGACTCCAGCAGTGCAAGCTTGCCCACATCGTGCAGCAGGGCGGCCAGGTAGGCCTTGGCCGGCTCGACCGCGCCGGACAGGCGGGCCAGTTCTTCGGCCGCCAGGGCGACGGCCTGGCTGTGAAGGGTCAGTTCGGCGGGGTCCAGAGGCAGATTGACGCGGGCGGGGGGCAACTGCAGGGCCAGCAGCGACGGTCGCAGCCGCTGGATCCCGGTGACCTCGACGGCCTGGGCGATCGAATCGACCTCCGGCAGGTTGGCAGCGGCGGCCACCTGCAGCGTGTGGACCGTCAGGCCCGGGTCTGTGCGGATCAACTCCACCAGTTGCGCCGAGATCGTACGATCGCTGGTCTGGGCCTGGCCGTTGCCGGTGCTGTTGCGGGATGCGATCTGGAGCACCTGCAGCGCAGCGGCCGGCTGGACGGAAAGGTGTTCCATCTGCTGGAGGACCAGGTCAAAGCCCCGTCCGCCTGAGCCCGCCTGGATGGGACCGGAATTCTCTGCCGGCTCGATCACGATCGCACGTCCTGCCTGTCTCAGGCCTGGACCAGTTGGCAGATCCGCTCGATGACTTTGTCGATGTTGAAGGGCTTCTTGATGAAATCGTCGGCCCCGGCCTCCATCAGCTTGCTGACCTCTGCGGGATTCACCATGCCCGAGATGATCAGGATCTTGATGTGGCTGAGCTCTTCGTTGGCCCGGATGGTACGGCAGACGACGTTGCCGTTGATGTCCGGCAGCATGTAGTCCAGGACGACCACGTCGGGGTTGAACTGCTGGGTCATCACCCCGGCGTCGTAGCCGGTCTGGGCCGAGGCGGCCTCGAATCGGCCGTCGGCTTCGAGCACGTCGACGAACAACTCGACGATCTGCGGATCGTCATCGACGACCAGCACGCGGGTCTTGTTCGAGCCGGCCAGTTCCCCCAAGGGAATGTTGTTGTCCTTCATGAACTTGATCAGGCAGTCGCGGGGGATTCGCCTGAACTTGCTGCCCGGGACCCGGAAGCCCTGCAACTGGCCGTTGTCGAAACATCGGATGATTGTCTGCTGGGAGAGCTGGCAGAGATCTGCCGCTTCACCGGTGGTAAAGACCGCCTTGTCTTTCACACTCGATTCGGTCATGGTCGCTTTCCTCGGTTACCTCACGGGCCGCGCCATCGGCCCGGGTCGCCCCAGTTGAATGATTATCTTAACGCTGCATTAATTTTACCTATCCATCCCATCTTGCCAAGTCTTTATATTTTAACAATCGGAGGCCCCGGAACCTAAATTCAGCGATTCTCGGTGGATAAAAAAGCGGCGAGGCGACAGAATTCTGCCGTCTCGCCGCTGGGACAGTCGCTTCGCTTGGGGAACTACTTTGTCCTGGCAGCGGGGACCAGATCCAACTCGTCCAGGAGGGCTTCGACGGTGGCATTGATCCGCTCGGGGGTCTCGAACGTGCCGGTGGCGATTTCCGCCCGGATCCGGGCGACCAGGTCCCACCGGATTTCATCGGCAGAGTGGACTTTGGCGGCCTTCTTGCCGGTTCGGCTGGTGGTTCGGGTCGAATCGAGGGTGCGGGTATGCGTATGGGATGCTCCGGTGATCATGGTAGGGCCTTTCTGTCGGGCCTCTCGTGTGGCCTGACTTGAGTCGTGCGTCTTCCAAGGCGTTCGGGCGAATCCTTTGCCCACTGCCTGGCGGCTCGACTCGGGTTCCTGATTGTCTGGCCTGGGCTTCCTGAGCTGCGGCCTTGAGCATCCTTGCGTAAGGGGTATCGACGTTCGGGCGGGTCGGACTTAACAGGCCCATCAGAATCGCGAATCGTGTAACCCGTTCCTATTTGCGGTGTTACGACGGATGGGCCAAGGAGGGTCGAAAAAGACGGAATTTTCGTTGCGATCGGAAGGGCTGATTTATTCACCACATTCCGCAAATTACCCATATTAACACCCGCGGCGCCTGCTTGTGATCCGGCAGGAGGCCGAATCTGTAGGGCGCCGGGTCTGGGTGGTCTACCACATGGTGGGGCTGGGTGCTTTCGCCCATCGAATCGGGCAGGGTGGATGGGTCCGATAATACGGACCTCCCGCCGACAAATCCCGGGCAGGGGGCGAAGCCTAAAGAACCGGGCCGGCGCCGTCGCAGGCCGTGGTGGAGAACCTTGGCGCCTCGTGGCCGAAACGCTCGGCGAAGCCCTCGCCGATCGTCCGCCCGATGGCGTCGGCCTGGCTGCGGTTGGCCAGGACAATCGCGCAGCCGCCGAACCCGCCGCCGGTCATCCGCGCGCCGTAGACGCCATCACAGCCGGCAGCGGTGTCGACGATGAAGTCCAGTTCTTCGCAGCTGACCTCGTAATCGTCCCGCAGCGAGGCGTGCGAAGCGTACATCAGCTGGCCGAACTGCAGGTAGTTGGCCTTTTCCAGGGCTTCGACAGCATCCAACGTGCGGGCGATCTCGCTGACGACGTGCCGGGCCCGCATCAGGTGCAGCCGATCAAGCGTCCCATCCTGCTGGGCCTGGCCGATCATCGCCGGAGTCGCGTCGCGCAGCGAGGGCAGACAAAGCGCATCTGCTGCCTCCTCGCACTGTCTGCGCCGGGCAGCATAGCCGCCGTCGTTGATCGCGTGCTGCACGTCGGTGTTGATCACCAGCAGCGTCAGTTCCGGGTCGTTGAAGGGGATCTGCCTGACCTCACTGCTGCGGCAGTCCAGCAGCAGGGCAAAGCCCGCCTGCCCCATCACCGAGATCGCCTGATCCATGATCCCGCAGGGGGCGCCGGCGAAGTCGTGCTCGGCCTTCTGGCAGATTCGGGCCAGCTGCATCGGCTCGATCTCCAGGGCGTTGGCCGCCACGAACGCCTTGGCCGTGGCGACTTCCAGGGCTGCAGAACTGCTCAGGCCGCTGCCCTGGGGCACGTCCGAGCTCAGCAGCACGTCCATGCCGCGCAGGTCTCCGGCCGCCTCGACCAGTCCTGCGGCCACTCCGACCGGATAATTCGTCCACTCGCCGTCGATCGGATCGAGCTTTTCTTTCAGGTCAATCGTCCGCTGCCGGTTCATCTGAACCGAGGCGAAGGTCACCTGGCTGTCATCGCGCGCTGCCCAAGCCGCCCAGGTCCGCCGGTCGATGGCGATCGGCAGGACAAAGCCGTCGTTGTAGTCGGTGTGCTCCCCGATGAGGTTGACGCGTCCCGGGGCACGGACAAAGCCATCGGCGGCCCGGCCGAACCGGTCGGTGAACTCTTGCAGAAGTGTCTCGATGTTCATGATCGGCGAACCCTATCGATTCCAGGCCGTGGTGTCAATGTTCTCTGCCGCCCCGGCGACCGCCTCCGGGCCTGCGAGTGGCCACTTCAGGGTGGTGCTTGACGACAGCGCGGAACAGCTGTTCAGGGCTGGTATCGTGCTGTTCCGCCAGATCGGCCATGCTGATCGTGGAGGTGGTCACCCCGAATCCTTCCGACTTCAGGGCCGAGGCGACCTGTTCGGTGCTCAGCCCGACCATCGCGGCAAACTGTTCTACACTGGCCAGCTCGGCGTGCCAACGGGGCGGGGGCAGCATCTGATCGTCGGCGGCGGTGCGGAAGGTGTCCCGCAGCCCGATGATGCCCGAAATCGGCGGCGCCAGCCACAGCGTGCCGATGAAGAAGAACCCGCAGATCACCACCGAAGCGACCAATTCGGGAATCCGCCGCGACCTGGCACCTTTGCGCGACTTAAGATAGCACACAAGCGTCTTCCAGTTGAACACCAGGTGCGAAAGGCTGGAAATCAGGAACAGCAGGCTCATCGACAGGTGCATTGCCGCCCACTGCTCGCGGCTGAGGCCCAGGAACGACCAGCCCGTCCAGTGGGCGATTCGGCCCTGGGGCGAGACGTACAGCGCCACGCCGCTGAGGCAGACGATCAGGAAGGAAATCGTCAGGGTGAAGCTGGTCATGCTCCGGGCATTCAGGGCCGGCGAAGACTTCTGTTTTATCGTCATGCGGATCTCCTGGAGCTGCGAACGTGCCGCTAGCTGTTGCTGATCGCTACGAGATGTTCCAGGGCGGACGTGGCAGCCCCGGAGTCAATCGATTCGGCCGCTACGGCCACGCCATCGGCAATCGATTTGACGCGGTCTGTCAGGTACAGCCCGGCGGCGGCATTGAGCAGGACGACATCGCGGCTGGGGCCGGTCTGGCCGGAGAGTACCTCCCGGATCCGCCGGGCAGACGCTTCAGCCGAATCGATCAGCAGGTCTTCCAGCTTGCCGCGCTGCACGCCGAAATCTTCCGGCGCGACCACGTACGTGTTGACCTCCAGGTTCTCCAGCTCGGAGATCCTGGTTTCCGAGGCGATGGAGATCTCGTCCAGGCCGTCCTCTGCGTGAACCACCAACGCCCGGCTGCCGCCCAGCCGCCCGAGCACTGAGGCAATCGTCTCGGTCAGGTCCTTCCGGAAAATGCCCATCAACTGGCACTTCGCCCCGGCTGGGTTGGTCAGGGGCCCTAAAAGGTTGAAGACCGTTCGCACGGCCAACTGCTTGCGGACCGGAACGGCGAACCGCATGGCCGGGTGGCAGAGGACCGCGAAGCAGAAGCCGACCCTCGCCTCCTTCAGACAGCGCGAGACGACCTCCGGGGACGCTTCGATGTTGACTTCCAGGGCCGCCAGTACGTTGGCCGAACCGGAAACCCGTGTGCTGGTCCGGTTGCCGTGCTTGGCCACCGTCACCCCCGCACCGGCCAGGACGAAAGAGACCGCGGTGGAGATGTTGAACGTGCTGATGCCCGTCCCCCCGGTTCCGCAGGTGTCGATCACGTCAATGTCGCCGGAGTCGATGTGAACCACGTGCTCGCGCATGGCCCGGGCAGCGCCGGAGATCTCCTCGACCGTTTCGCCCTTCGCTGCCAGCGCTGCCAGCAACGCCCCGATCTGGGCCTCGGTAAACTTGCCCTCCATCAACTGCCCGAACGCCCAGTGCGTCTGCTCGTGGGCTAAATCCTCCCCGGCGATCAGCTGCTTCAGCAGGTCCGGATAACTCGGTTCTGACATAGTGACTTTCCTGCAAGGGACGAATCGGCTAGGGTTTCAGGGCCGCTTGGCGAAATTATACCCGAGATCCACGAATGGGCAACCTTCCGGGCTGTCCGTAACCCAATGCAGACAAGAAGTTCCACCATGAAGCTGGTTGTTCTGACTGACATCCACGCCGCCAACAGGCCTTCTGAAGAGATGCTTGCCGGCACGAACCGCAACCACACGCTGGCGGCTGAACTGGCCGGGCGGGCCGTGGAAGACGCCCGACGCCGCGGCGGGTTCGACGCCGTTGCCGTCCTGGGCGATCTGGTCAAAGACGCCGGGGCCCCCGACGCGGCCGAGTCGCTGGCTGCGGTGCTGGGGCGGATCGAACAGACCGTCGGCGACGCGCCGTTGATCTACGTGCGGGGCAATCACGATCCGGATGGTGTGGCCTGGCCCGGGCCCCACCAGCAGATGCAGATCTGTCGGGTCGCCGGGGTCCAGCTGGTTGCCTTCGCCGACCTCTGGGACCAGCAGGACCGCTGCCACCGTCCGGCAGAGCAGCTGACCGCCTTGGAGAAGATGGACCGCTCGGCCGGGCCGATCATCGCGCTGCAGCACAATCCGCTGGCCCCGCCGATCGAGGACGAATACCCCTACATGCCCCAAAACCGCGGGCAGATCCTCTCGGCCTACCGGCGGGCGGGGGTGCTTTGTTCGCTCAGCGGACACTATCATCCCGGCCAGGGGCTGCACGAGATGGACGGAACCTGGTATGCGACGCTGCCTGCGATCTGCGACAGGCCCTTCACGTATGGGCTTTTGGAGGTCCGCGGCGAGACGGTCCGGCTGGAGCTGCGACAGCTGGCCGATCTGCCCGCCCGGCCCGTAGACAGTCATGTCCACACCGAGATGGCCTACTGCGGCGGGGGGATCACCGCTGCCGCGGCCGTCAAGCGGGCAGAGCAGCTGGGCCTGGGGGGGCTGATCCTGACAGAGCACGCCCCGCAACTGTACTGCGACGCGGATGACTTCTGGCGGGGGCGCCACATCGCCGAGCCGAACATCTGGCGCAGCCGTGATCATCTGCGGATCGAGGAGTACTTCGAGTTGGTCCAGCCGCTACGGGACGGGTTCTGTCGGGTCGGCCTGGAGGTGGAGCTCGACGAGGCCGGCGACCTGACGCTCCGTGGGCAGGATCGAACGCGCTGCGACGCGATCCTGGGCGCCATCCATTGGCTGCCAGGCCAGGCGGATCTGCAGACCGAGGCCCAGGAGGTCCGGGCCTTCCTGCGGACGTGTGAGGGGCTTTGTCAGGGAGACATTGACGTGCTGGCCCACCCGATGCGCTGGCTGCAGCTGCGCGGAAACAGCAGGATCGCCGAAGCTCGCGGGCCCCTGGCATGTATGCTGGCCGAGACGGGCACGGCCACGGAGATCAACTGTCACAAAGACCCGCCGGACGAGCCTTTCCTGGCAGCGTGCCTGCAAGCCGGCTGTCGCGTTGCCCTGGCCAGCGATGCCCACGTGCCCGAGGCGGTGGGGCTGCTGGGGGCCAATCTGGAGATCCTTACCCGAAACCTGGACGGACCGGGCGCGGCCGAGGTGATGGCCTTTGCCGGCCCGGCGCCGCGGAGATGAGAAAGAGGCAGCGACCCGGTCGGGGCCGCTGCCTCTTGCATCTATCGGATCAGCCGGTGTGGCTGGTGGGTCTTTCTCAGCCCTCGAACCGCTTGAGCAGCAGGCAGGCGTTGTGTCCGCCGAAGCCGAAGCTGTTGGACAGGGCGATGTCGATCTTCTTTTCCCGCGGGGTGTTGGGGATGTAGTCCAGATCGCACGCCTCGTCGGGATTGTCGAGGTTGGCGGTGCAGGGCAGCACGCCGGTTTCGATGGCCTTGGCACAGGCGATCAATTCCACGCCGCCGGAGGCGCCCAGCAGGTGGCCTGTGAGGCTCTTGGTCGAGGAGACCATCAGCCCGTTGTGGGCATAGTCGCCGAAGACCTTCTTGATCGCGCCGGTCTCGGCGACGTCGCCCAGCTCGGTGCTCGTGCCGTGGGTGTTGATGTAATCGACGTCATCGGGGTTGACCTCGCCATCGGCCAGGGCGGCCCGCATGGCCTGCGAGGCTCCGCGACCTTCCGGGTCGGGTGCGGTGATGTGGTAACCGTCGCCGCTGGAGCCGAAGCCGATCAACTCGCCGTAGATCTTCGCATCCCTGGCCCGGGCGTGTTCGAGGGTTTCGAGGATCACCACGCCGGCGCCTTCAGCCAGGAGGAACCCGTCGCGGTCCTTGTCGAAAGGCCTGGAGGCGTGGGTCGGGTCGTCGTTGCGGGTCGAAAGGCCCTTGAGGGCACAGAAGCTGGCCAGCCCGATCGGCGTGAGGGCAGCTTCCGAGCCTCCGGTGATCACCACGTCGCACTCGCCGCGCTGGAGGTAGCGCATGGCTTCCCCGATGGCGCTGGCAGCGGATGCACAGGCGGTGACGACGGAGGTGTTCGGCCCCATCAGCTTCCAGACGATCGACACGTTGCCGGAGCCGGCATTGACCATCAGCTTGGGGACAGTAAAGGGCGAGACGCGGCTGGGGCCCTTGGCGAGCATCCGCTGGTGCTGGGTTTCCAGCTCCTGCAGCCCACCGATGCCCGAGCCGATGATCACCCCGCAGCGGCTGCGATCTTCCTTCTCGAAGTCCAGCTGCGAATCGGCGACGGCTTCGATGGCCGACTGGACCGCGAACTGGGCGAATCGGTCCATCCGCTTGGATTCGCGCGGGTCGACCAGTTCGGATACGACGCCTTCGAAATCCTTGACTTCACCACCGATCTGGCTGGTGAACTGGGAGGCGTCAAATCGCTTGATCTGGTCGATGCCGCTGCGGACATCCATCAGGGCCTGCCAGAACCCCTCGGTGGTTTTCGCGAGGGGGTTCACAGTCCCCAGGCCGGTCAATACGATACGGCGCTTGGCCATGGGTTCGGGTCCTCAATCAGGTCTTGGCTGGGGGCGAATGCTGGTTCTGCAACTCAGCCCTGGCCCATGTTGCCTTCGATGTAGTCGATCGCCTGGCCGACGGTCTGGATCTTCTCGGCTTCTTCGTCCGGGATCGACAGGTCGAACTCGTCCTCAAACTCCATCACCAGCTCGACGGTGTCCAGCGAGTCGGCGTTGAGGTCGTTGACGAACGAGGTTTCGCGGGTGATTTCGGTCTTGTCGACGCCCATCTGCTCCGAGACGATCTCGATGACCTTTGCTTCAATGTTGTCGGGCACTTTCGTGACCTCCCTGTTAACGGTTTCGGGGTTTGGTTTCTTTGGGGCCTTTCCAGGACGCGGTACTATACTTCCCAGGCAGGCCTGTTGCAATAGCTTCGTGTGGTTTCCGACTGCTGCCTACGTGTGCATCCCGCCGTCGACACTGAGTACCTGCCCGGTGACATACGAAGATGCATCCGAGGCAAGGAAACCCACCGCCTTGGCGATATCGACCGGCTGACCGAAGCGCTTCATGGGGATCTGCGCCAGGGCCATGTCCTTGGCCTGCTGGGGCAGCACGTCGGTCATCTCGGTCTGGATAAAGCCCGGTGCCACCGCGTTGCAGCGGACGGACTTGCTGGCCAGTTCCTTGGCGGTTGTTTTGGTCAGGCCCAGCATGCCGGCCTTGCTGGCAGCATAGTTGGCTTGGCCGCGGTTGCCTTCCAGGCCCGAGTAGCTGGCCATGTTGATGATCGAGCCGCCACGCTGGCGGATCATGTATCGCGAGGCCGCCCGTGTGCCGATAAACGCGCTTTTCAGGTTGACCTTGATCACCAGGTCCCAGTCCTCGTCGGTCATCCGCATCAGCAGACCGTCCCGGGTAATGCCCGCATTGTTGACCAGTACGTCAAGTCGGCCATGCT
This sequence comes from Phycisphaerae bacterium, assembly GCA_046541415.1. Taxonomy (GTDB): domain Bacteria; phylum Planctomycetota; class Phycisphaerae; order SM23-33; family SM23-33; genus CAZOVB01. The sequence continues at coordinate 51,727 of JBKHDI010000016.1, forward strand.
TCTCGGCCACCTGGTCGATCAGCCCGCCGAAGCCGTCCGAATCCGTCACGTCCATCACGGCGGTGTCGAACTTCTCGGCCAGGTCGCCCAGTTCGGACTTGGCCTGGGTGAGGTTGTCTTCGTTGACGTCGACGGCCACCACGGTCATGCCCATCCAGAGCAGTTCGCGGCAGATTTCCAGCCCGATCCCTCGGGCGCCACCGGTTACGATGGCGATCTTTTCATTCTCAGCCATGGTTCTCCTTGGAGTTTGCCTGGTATCCGCCCGCCGGGGCGGGAAGAACCGCGCCGGAAGGCTTGTCTCATTCTAGTCTCAGGTCGACACGAACTTCTCAAGCGTGTCGAGGGAGTTGATTGTCGTCAAATCGGCCCGCCGGTGGATGCGGCGCATCAGACCGGCCAGGACCTTGCCTGGCCCGATCTCGTAGAACACGTCGGCGCCGTCGGCCATTGCGCGCTGCATGCACTGTTGCCATCGTACCGCGCCGGTCAACTGGGCCAGCAGCTTCTGGGGGATCTGCTCGGCCGATTCGTACGGCTGGGCGTCGACATTGGCCAGCACGGTTACGCTCGGGCGGCAGAAGCTGACCGCGGCCAGGTCCGTGGCGAACGCCTCGGCGGCCGGGGCCATCAGCTCGCTGTGGAAGGCACCGGCGACGTTGAGCATCTTGGCCCCGGAGATTTCGAACTGACCGGCCATCTGCTCGGCCCGCTGACAGGCCTCGGTGTGTCCGGAGAGCACGATCTGCCCGGGGCAGTTGAAGTTGGCCGGGGCAAGGACCTGTCCCTGTGCGGCTGCTTCGGAAAGTTTGACGGCCTGGTCCTCGTCGGCGCCGATCAAGGCGACCATGGATGACGGATTCTCTTCAGCGGCCTGCTGCATCAGCTCACCTCGCCGCGCCACAAGTTTGACCATTTCGTCGAAACCCAGGGCGTCTGCGGCGTAGAGGGCGGTGTATTCGCCCAGGCTCAGCCCGGCGGTCAGGTCCGGTTGGAGGGAGCGGCCCTTGTCGGTCTGTTTCAGAACGGCCAGCAGGGCCGCAGAGGCGGTAAAGATTGCCGGCTGGGCGATATCCGTCCGGGCCAGTTGCTCGTCGGGGCCTTGGAAGCAGAGCTTTTTGATCTCCAGGCCGGTGACCTCTTCTGCGCGGTCGAACAGCTCGGCGGCGGCTTGGTGGCGGTCGCAGAGGTCCTTGGCCATTCCTACGTGTTGGGCGCCCTGTCCGGGGAAGAGAAAGGCGGTGGGCATGAAAATCGTCTCCGAGTGTCTTTCGGGGTTTGTTTAGAACTTGACCACCGCACCGGCCCAGGTCAGCCCTGCGCCGAAGGCGACCAGCAGTACGGTCGATCCGGGTTGGATGCGCCCTTCCTGCATGGCTTCGGCCAGGGCGAGGGGCACGGATGCGCCGGATGTATTGCCATACTTTTCAATATTGAGGTAGATCTTGTCCATCGGGAAGTCGAATTTTTCCGTCGCGGACTGGATGATCCGGGTGTTGACCTGGTGGGGCACGACCAGGTCGACGTCGGCGACGCTCAGCCCGGTCTGTTCCATGCAATGGCCCAGCAGCCACTGCATCCGGTCAACGGCGAATTTGTAGACGTCCCTGCCCCGCAGTTGAACGAAGTGCTGGCGGTTGGCAACGGTTTCTTCGCTGGCAGGCAGTTTGGCCCCGCCGGCAGGGACGTGGATGAAGTCCCACCCTTCGCCGTCGGCGTTGAGGCAGGTGAACTGTACGCCCTTGTCTTCCGCGGTCGCTTCGAGGACCACCGCCCCGGCCCCGTCGCCGAAGAGGATGCAGCTGCCGCGGTCGGTGTAGTCGGTAAAACGGCTGAGCACGTCGACGCCGATGACCAGCACGCGTTTGTACTGGCCTGTCTCGATGAACTGCGTGGCGGTCGAGAGGGCGTAGACGAAGCCGCTGCAGGCGGCCGAGATATCGAAGGCCGGCACGTCCTTGGCCTCGATGTTCCGCTGGACGAAGCAGGCGGTGGCGGGGAAGGGCATTTCCGGGCTGATCGTCGCGCAGATGATCAGGTCGATCTGGTCGGCGGTAACCGAGGCGTCTTTCATGGCCTCGCGGGCGGCGGCGGTGGCCAGGTCGGCAGTGGATTCTCCCTCGGCGCAGATGCGTCTTTCCTTGATCCCCGTACGTTTGGTGATCCAGGCGTCGGACGTGTCGAGGAAGCTCTCGAAGTCTGTGTTGGAGAGCACCTTCTCGGGCACGGCGGCGCCGCAGCCTGTGATTGCTGCGTGGAAAGACTTGGCCATCAGATACCTCTATTTATTGAGCAGTTCGGTGATCCGGGAGTTGATTCCGTGAGCCACGGACTCCCGGGCGACGCGAACCGCATTGCGGATGCCGATCTCGTTGCTGGCGCCGTGGCAGATGATGAGGATCCCTGCCACGCCCAACAGCGGGGCGCCGCCGTAGTCGTTGTAGTCGTATTTTCGGGCCAGCGCCATGCTGGACTTCTTGATCGCCGGATGGGTCTCTGCCGGCAGGGTGGCGGTCAGTTCGGCGAACATGCCCCGCAGCACGCCCTCAGCCATGCCTTCCATCAGCTTCAGGACGACGTTGCCGACGAACCCTTCGCAGACCATCACGTCGCAGATGCCGCGAAACAGGTCGCGCCCTTCGACGTTGCCGATGAAATTCAGGTCCTCGTCGTCGCGCATCAGGGCGGCGGCTTCTTTGACCAGGCTGTTGCCTTTGGAGTCTTCCTCGCCGATGCTCAGCAGGCCCACCCGGGGTGAATCGACCCCGACCACAGCCCGCATGTACTCCCCGGCCATCACTCCGTACTGGTGCAGGTGGGAGGGACGACAGTTGACATTGGCTCCGACGTCGGCAACGGCGACCGGGCCGTGGTAGGTCGGCGTGAGGATGCAGATGCCCGGACGATGCACGCCGGGCAGGCGACGCAGACGCATCTGGGCGGCCGCGACACAGGCCCCGGTGTTGCCCGCAGATACAATCGCATCCAGCTTGCCGTCGCGGTGCATCTCGGCCATGACGGCGATGGAAGAGTTCGGCTTCTGGCGCAGCGCATCGACGGGGGCTTCATCCATACCGACGACCTGGTCGGCATGGACGATCTCGACGTAGTCCGGCAACTGCCCGTCGGGCAGTTGTTTGCGGATCTCGTCGGACTGGCCGATCAGAATGATCTTGTCGGTCTCGTCGATGACATCTCGCGCAGCCAGAGCCCCGCCGACGTTATTGGCAGGAGCTCCATCTCCACCCATGGCATCAATGCCAATTCGCATCAATCAGCTCTCCTCGGCGGCCATCTTGACCGTCAGTCCCGGGCGGACGAACCCGCAGTTGTGGCAGCGGGCATGAGGCAGCTTGGCTGTCGAGCAGCGCGGGCAGTACGTGTAGTTCACGATTGCCTTGGCGTGGTGGCTGCGACGCCGGCGGGTGCGCGAGCGGCTGAGTTTGTACTTTGGAAGCATCTTTGGGGGTTCCTGTGTTTGCAGCGACTTACACTATAGACCAAACACGGCCGACGTGGTAAGCGCACGCCGACCGCCCGGCATTGTGCCGGAACCTTAGCGGGTCGGGTGAAATTGTCAAGCAAAAACGTCCTGCCCGCAGCGGACCCGACCGGCCTGCGAGCGGAACGTAAGTCTGTTCTACTGGGCGGCCTGGAGCTTCTGCTCGGCGAACTGACCCGCCTGGGCCAAGGCCTGATCCAGCTTCTCCGGCTGCTTGCCGCCGGCCTGGGCCAGCGTGGGCCTGCCTCCGCCTCCGCCGCCGACGACCTTGGCGACGTCCTTGACCCAGTCCCCGGCCTTGAGGGCCCCGGACTTGGCCAACTCATCGGAGACCATCGCGATCAGCGTGACCTTCTGGCCGTCGGTCCCGCCGATCAGCAGGGCGGCGGCACCTTTCTGGCGGTGCTGGTCGCACAGGCCCCGGATCGTGTCGGCGTCGGTGTGGGCGACCTTGCCGATCAGCACCTTGCCCGAGGCGGTCTGGCAGCTGGCAACCACTTCCATGCCGTTCGTCGCGGCGGGGGCGGGCTTCTTCTTCAGTTCCTTGATCTGCTTCTGCATCGCCGCGACCCGCTCGGGCAGCTCTGCCGGCTGGGTCTTGAGCGTCCCGGTCAGCTGGTTGATGACGGCATCGGCTTGCTGGACCCACTCGACGGCGGCCCGGCCCGTCAAGGCCGTGATGCGACGAACGCCCTTGGCGACCGACTCCTCGCCGACAATCTTGAACAGGCCCACCTGTCCGGTCCGCTGCAGGTGCGTCCCGCCGCAGAACTCGACGCTGCAGGTCCCGGCCTGGCTGATCGCGGCAGGGCTGGCTACGCCCATGGTAATCACGCGGACCGGGTCGGGGTATTTCTCTCCGAACACCGCGCGGACGCCGGGGACCTTCCTGGCCTCCTCCAGCGGCATGACGGTGGCGCCGATGGGTGCGTCGGCCAGGACGAACTGGTTGACGTGCTTCTCGACCTCGGCGAGTTTTTCGGCGGCCACGGCCTGGGGGTAGGTAAAGTCGAACCGCATGCGGTCGGGGTCAACCACGCTGCCGGCCTGGTCGATCCCGTCGCCCAGAACCTTCCGCAGGGCCCAGTTCAGCAGGTGCGTGGCGGAATGGTTGCGCATGGTGTCGATCCGATCGGGGCCGACCTGCATCGTAACCTTTTGTCCTGCTTCAAGATATCCGGATTTAATCCGCCCGATATGCAGCACCGACTGGCCGGCGACCTTCACGTCGGTCACCTCGAAGTGGCCGGTGTCGCTGGACAACTGGCCGCTGTCTCCAACCTGTCCGCCCTGCTCGGCATAGAAGCACGTGCGGTCGAAGACCAGGATCGCCTCGTCGCCGGCTTCCAGCCGCCCGGTGTCGGCCAACGAACCATCGACCACCCAGCCCAGCAGGCTGGCCTCCAGCGATCCCGGGCTGTACTTGGCCGAGTCATCCGTCGGGGGCAGGCCTACGATCGCGTCGACCTTGAATTTCTCGGCTCCGCCGCGGGACTTCTCGGCGTGTTCTTCCATCGCCGCTTCATACCCGGCCATGTCGACGCTCAGGCCCTCTTCCTCGGCCATGCGAACCGTCAGGTCCACTGGAAAGCCGTAGGTCGCGTAAAGGTCAAAGGCTGTCTGGCCGGACAGTTCGGTCTGGCCGGCCGAGCGGAGCTTCTCGGCCTGGCGGTCGAACAGCTCGATGCCGCGGTCCAGCGTGCGGCCGAAGGATTCCTCTTCCTCTTTAATAATGTCAAGCACGGCCTGCTTGCGCTGCCGCAACTCGGGGTAGGCCTCGCCCATCAGCTCGACCACGACCTCGACCAGGCGGCCGATAAACAGGCCCTCGATGTGCAGGTACTGTCTTCCGTACCGGCAGGCCCGGCGGAGGATGCGTCGCAGCACGTAGCCCCGTCCGTCGTTGCTTGGCAGGATGCCGTCTGCAATCGCAAATGTCAGGGCCCGGGCGTGGTCGGCCAGGACCCGGCAGGCCACGTCGCCCATGTTCCTGGCATCGGCGGTATCAAAACGGTCCTTGGCGCCGGTCGCCGAGCCGTACCGGTGGTCTGTCAGCGTCTCGATCTTCTCGATGATCGGCACGAACAGGTCGGTGGCGTAGTTGGTCTTCTTGCCCTGGAGCACAGCGGCAACGCGTTCCAGGCCCATGCCGGTATCCACGTGCTTGGCCGGCAAGGACGAGAGCTTCCCGTCGGCGGAGCGGTTGTACTGGATGAACACCAGGTTCCAGATCTCGATGACCCGCGGATCGTCGGCGTTGATCAGCCCGGCCCCGGTTCTTTCTTCCGTCAAATCGATGTGGATCTCGCTGCAGGGGCCGCAGGGGCCCGTATCGCCCATCTCCCAGAAGTTGTCCTTCTTATTGCCGTTATGGATGTGCGACGGGTCGATGTCGGTTGTCTCGGCCCAGAGTCGGCGAGCCTCGTCGTCCGGCTGGAGGTCCTCGGAAGCATCGCCCTCGAAGACCGTTACGTGCAGGCGGGACTTGTCCAGGCCCCAGACTTCCGTCAGCAGCTCCCAGGCCCAGGCGATGGCCTCGGCCTTGAAGTAGTCGCCGAAGCTCCAGTTGCCCAACATCTCGAAGAGCGTGTGGTGGTAGGTATCGCGCCCGACGTCTTCCAGGTCGTTGTGTTTGCCGCCGGCGCGGATGCACTTCTGGCTGTTGCAGGCGCGGACGTAATCACGCGTCTCGGTGCCCAGGAAGATCGGCTTGAACTGGTTCATCCCCGCGTTGGTAAACAGCAGCGTCGGGTCGTCGGCCGGCAGGAGCGAGCTGGAAGGGACGAACCGGTGGTCCTTGTTCTGGAAGAACTCGATGAACTCTCTTCGTATGTCCTGGCCACTACGCATCGCAACCTCGGAATTCGTCGAATCGGCATGCAGTCGTCGCAATCGGGGCCTCAGGCTCCGGCAGGCGAATGGTAAAGAATTGCGGATTGTATCCGATAGCGTCGCTGCTGCCAAGAGCATTTCCGCGGCTTGTTGGCCGTGGTGTGCGACATAAAATCGGGGCGGCGTGTCAGGCGGCACGTTGGAGTTTCCAGTAGTCGGCTGCGCCAGACCCCCGCGTCCCCCAAACCAACGTCCCTTCCTCCAAGCGCAGGGTCTGGCAGACCCTGGCGCTCTGACCCCCGTCCGGACAGACCCCCGCGTCGCGCGAACCAACGTTCCCTTCCAAGCGCAGGGTCTCGCGCGAGCCCTCCCACCGGTGCC
>JBKHDI010000017.1:0-56407 GCA_046541415.1 Phycisphaerae bacterium
CCACATTGCCCAGCACCATCAACCAAAGGAGAGATGCCATGACACATCGCACCGCCACACTATTGACTTGCCTGGCCGCCGCGACCCTCATAACGGCGCCGGTAAACGCCCAGACGCTCGATCTGGACCCGATCGCCGGCGGTCTCGGCCGACTCGTCGGCGGCGGGGTCGCGCCTGGCCGACCGGGAGAATTCTTCGCCATCGATGCCCGACAGTCCGCCACGGGAAGCATCTGGATCGTCGACCTGCCCACGGGCAGCGTCAACCCCACGCCATTCCTCCAGGTCTCGGGCGTCAGCACCGGCGGCGAGCAGGGCCTGCTGGGATTGGCCTTCGACCCGGATTTCCAGAGCAACGGCAAGCTGTACGTCAACTACACCGACGGCGACGGAACCACCATCGTCCAGCGGTTCGCCGTAAGCCCGGACGATCCGGACCAGGCCCAGCCGGACGGGCCGGACAATATCATCCTGGAGCTTTCCCAGCCCGCAGCAAACCACAACGGCGGCTGGATGACCTTCGGGCCCGACGACCAGCTCTACATCGCCACCGGCGACGGCGGAGGCAGCTTCAACCAGTACGATACCGCCCAGGACATCAACGATCTGCACGGCAAGCTGCTGCGGATCGACCCCAGTCGGACCGGCAACGGCTACAGTTCCCCGGCCGACAACCCGTTCGTCGGACAGGCCGGGGCCGACGAGATCTGGGCTTACGGCCTGCGGAATCCCTGGCGCAACAGCTTCGACAGCGAAACGGGCGACCTCTGGATTGCCGACGTCGGGCAGAACTCGCGTGAGGAGATCAACTCTCAGCCGGATACGTCGACAGGCGGCGAGAATTACGGGTGGGACTACAAGGAAGGCGAGCTGGTGCTCGAGACGCCCGTCCCTGCCGACGTGGTCGACCCGATCTATCAGTACGACCACAGCGTCGGACAGTCGATCACCGGCGGGTACGTCTACCGCGGCGAACTGCTCGACAGCGAGATGGTCGGGCGGTATTTCTTCGCAGACTTCATCACGGGCCGTGTCTGGTCACTGGAATACGACGGCAGCGACGTGGTGGATGTCATGGAGCACACTGCCGACCTGATCCCCGACGGCCAGAATGGCATCGGCAACATCAGCAGCTTCGCCGAAGGCGCCGATGGCGAGTTGTACCTGATGACCATCGACGGCAACCTGTATCAGATCGTGCCCGAGCCGGCCACCATGCTCCTGCTGGCAGGAGGGGGTCTGGCGATCCTGCGACGCCGCAGATGAAGCTGAACCGGCCTCAGCCGCCAAAGCCATGGTACCCCTGGCCGTAGCGCATGTCGCCGCGGTTGGCGAATGGGTTCTTCGCGCGGGCGGCGCGGAGGGCGTCGGGGCCGGTGTCGACCTGGACGGCCTGGAGTTTCCCCCCGGCCGCCATCGGGCGGTCGAACCGCTGGAGGTAGGCAATCAACTGGTCGCGCAGGCGGGTCTGAACTTCGCAATGGTCCCCTCTGCCGGCGAGGTTGACCCGCTCCTCCGGGTCCTCGGCGGTGTCGAACAGCAATTCCGCTCCACCGGCGACGTACCATATGTACTTGTATCGTCCGTCGGTGCAGAAGGCGGTCTGGCCGATCTCCCCGCAGGTGAACTGGCGAGGCGGCTGACCGGTCCGCAGTGTATCCAGCAGGCTGATCCCGTCGCAGGTTTCGTCGGGTTCCAGGCCGGCCAGTTCGAACATCGTCGCGGTGATATCGGCCGTCAGGACCGGATGATCGACCACCTCGGCCATCGGAGCGCCGTCAACCCAGCCGGGCAGGCGCATTGTCAGGGGCACATCGGCCGAGCCGCGCAGGAACGTCCCCTTGTGCCACGTCCCGTGGTCGCCGAGGTGCTCGCCGTGGTCGGAGGTGAATACGACAGCCGTATCGTCGTACAGGCCCAGCGTCTTGAGCTGCCCGATCAACCTGCCGAGTTGGTAGTCGATGTGGCTGATCTGCCCGTAGTATCGCCGGCGGGCCTCGGCGATAATCTCATCGGTCAGGTGGTCGTAGTTGTACTGCGCCCGGCCGAGGACCATCGCCGCCGGGGCCTGATCGCCCGTCGACCAGTCGCTGTCGATGGGCTCGGGGATGTGGAAGTTGTCGTACATCCGGTCGTAGGGTGCGGGCGGGTCGAACGGGCTGTGCGGGGCCTCGAAGACCACGTACAGGAAGAACGGGCATTCCGGGTCGCGGCGCAGCAGGAATTCGCACGCCCGATCAACGATCCAGTGCGTGTGGGTATATCGCTCGGGCAGTTGGGCGCTGACCGGATAGACTTCGTTGCCGCCGATACCGTGGCCCCGATAGGCCCCGCCCCAGCCCACCGTTTCCAGGAAGTTGACGTAATCGTTGGGATGCAGGTTTACATGATCAAAGCCGAATCGAGCCCGGGGCGGGAAGAAGTGCATTTTCCCGACGGCCTGGGTCTGGTAGCCGGCCTGGCGGGCCAGTCTCGCCGGCAGGGTCCGCTTAGGGTCGATGTTCTCCAGGCGTCGATGGAAATTGCCCGGCTGACCGAAGCGGCTGGCGACCTGCCCGGTCAGGTGGGTGACCCGCTGGGGCATGCAGATGGGACAATCGGCGTAGGCGTTGGAGAACCTGGCTCCCTCGCAGCCGAGCTGGCTGATGTGCGGGGTCATCACCGGATGTCGCGAGCCGATGCCGCTGAGGCAGTCGCCGCGCCACTGGTCTGCGACAATCAATACCATGTTGGGCTTGTTCTCGGGCATGTTTGCTCCGACTCAGTCGCCGATGACGGTGATAACGAGCGTCCGCGTGCGGGGTTTGATGTCGCATTCGAGGTGGAAGATCTGCTGCCAGGTTCCCAGGTTCGGCCGAGAGTCCGTGACGGGCACAGTCAACTCGGGGCCCAGCAGGGTCGCCTGGAGGTGCGAATGGCCGTTGCCGTCGTGCCATGCCTGCTCGTGGCCGTAGTCGCGGCTGGGCGGGATCAGGCGGTCGAGCATCTCGGGCACGTCGGCTTCGAGGCCTGCTTCGTACTCGACCATACCCACGCTGCCGGTCGAGCCGACGTTGAACACGTGGACGATTCCCGTGGAGATCCCCGATCGGGCCACCGCGTCGGCGACGGCGGAGGTGATGTCGTGCATATGGCGATGGCCGGTGGTTTCGATCTGAATCTGCGTCTGATGTGTCACGGAGCAAGTCCTTGCGGCGGTGCGTTGGGGGTCAGAACGTGATGATCTGGTAGCCAGCCTCGACATACGGAGCCAACGGCGGATGGCCGGACATCTCGGCAGAGAGCGGCAGGGATTGGGCCCGGGCTGCCTCCAGCGAGTTCATCTGCTTGGCACAGGCCTGGCAGACCACATCGACAAGGCCCTTTTCCTTTACCTTGCGGTAGAGCTGGGCGAAATGGTCTTCTGCCTCGGGCATCTGGGAGATCTGGCCGGTGGCGGCGCCTTCCAGGATGACTTTGACATCGAAGCCCTTCTCGTGCATGTCCAGCGCGTTGAGCAGGGCGTGGACGAAGCACATGGTCTCGCCTTTAAAGGCCAGGATCGCGATTTGTTTTGGCATCGGCGGGTCTCCTTTTGCCGCGATTGTAGCCGGTGGCGCCCGCGAGTTCCAGATTGCTGCCCTGGCGGGTCGAAAACGCTTCGCCCCGTCGGGGTCGATCGGGTATCCTACGGCCCTGGAACCTGTGAAAGGAAGTCAACGTGTATCGAATCGACGAACGTGAAGTCAAACTCGTCCGCGAGGTTATCGAATCGGGCAACCTGTTCCGCTATGCCGACGGCAAGGTCGCGCCCTGGACGGCGCGGCTGGAGTCGATGCTGGCCGAGAAGATCGGCGTCTCGCATGCCCTGGCCGTCTCCAGCGGGACCGGCGCGCTGATCTGCGCGCTGGCGGGCATCGGTGCCGGGCCCGGCGACGAGATCATCGTTCCGGGATACACGTTTATCGCCACAGCCCTGGCTCCCCTGGCCGTCGGGGCCGTGCCCGTGATTGCAGAGGTCGACGAGACGCTGACGATCGATCCGGAAGACATCGAGAGGAAGATCACGCCGAATACCAAGGCGATCGTTCCGGTGCACATGGCCGGCCTGCCGTGCGACATGGACGCGATCTGCGCCATCGCCGAGAAGCACGACGTGATGATCATCGAAGACGCCGCCCAGGCCGCCGGCGGGGAATACCACGGCCGCCGTTTCGGCTCGATCGGCCAGGTGGGCATCCTGAGCTTTAACCACTACAAGATCATCACGGCCGGAGAAGGCGGGGCCGTGGTGACCAACGACGAGATGATCCACAAACGCGCGATGGTCTACCACGACGGCGGATGCGTTTTCTTCGACAAGGAGGCCGCCTCGAAGAACCCGCCGTTCTTCTGCGGGAACAACTACCGGATCAGCGAGATTTCCTCTGCGATTCTGACCGAGCAGGTCCGGCGCCTCGACGGGATCCTCAAGAAGCTGCGGAAGAACAAGGCTGCGATGGCCGAGGTGCTCTGGGGCGGAGCGGACTTCCATCCCAGCAGCTGCAACGACGTAGACGGCGACTGCAGCTCGACGCTGCCGCTGCTTTTCGAGACGGCCGAAGGGGCCGCCGAGTTCCTCCAGCGCAACAGCGAGATCGTGAGCATGTACCGTCCGATCGAGACCGACCGCCACGTCTACTCCAACTGGGAGCCGATCCTCCAGAAGCGTGCCCACCACCCGAAGCACAACCCGTGGGACTGGACGGCCCGGCCTGTCGAGTACGCCAAAGACATGTGCCCCGCCACCCTGGACATCCTCTCCCGGACGGTCTCGATCCAGACGCCCTACGATGCCACGCAGGCGCAGGTGGTGGCGACAGCCAAGAAACTCATCAAAATCTAAACGCCATATCAGACAAGCTTTAGAACGGCGATGCTCCCACTTTCGCCCGCCCGCACAGTTCCGGGTATCCGGTGCATTTGGATTCAGACCGGCGGGAATACAATGTGACATGCCATGGGGGCCGTGTAGTGGCATGCATTTTGCCTCTCGGCGAAAGGAGGACGCTTATGAAGCTTCCCATTGTATTGGTGACGGCCCTGGCCAGCATGGCCGTCGCTCTGCCCGTACAGGCAGAGATTCTTGAATTCAACATCCCTCTGACGGTTTCACAGGAGCCCCACGAAGTATCGCTCCCGGGATACCCTGAGGGCGTAGAGCCGTCCGGCGTCGGCTTCATCACCTATGACACCGACACCAACGATTTGAGCTGGACGATCTACTTCGCGGGCCTGACCGGCGACTTGGCCGCAGCGCATTTCCATGGCCCTGCCGCGATCGGCGAACCCGCCGGCGCGATCGTACCTATCCCTACTGCCGGAGGCGTCTCTGGCGTCCTGGCAGGAACCGATACGGATACGGTAACCGATGCCATGGAGACCGACCTGCTGGCTGGCCTGTGGTATGTGAATCTGCATACTGCCGAAAACGGTGCCGGCGAGATCCGCGGTCAGCTTCTGGGAGAACCCATCCCGGAACCGACCGTCATTGCCTTGCTGGGCATCGGGGGCATGTTCGCCCTGCGTCGCAGGAAACGAATCGCCTGACGATATCCGCCCGAGCGGAACCGAGAAAACGGGCCTGCAAGCCGATCCGGCCGGCAGGTCCGTTTTTTCTTGCGCTGATCCAGGCAGAGACTCCAGTGTTGGCCCAAAGGTGTTCCTGGCCCGGCGGCCGATGTTTCCACCCTGCACCGTGATGGATGACATCGCTCTGTGTTTTGGCGTATACTCCGCCCCAGCAAATCCTGCCGCAACTGGAGAATGTGAAATGTCCGCCTCCCGCCCCGTCATGCACGTGCTGAGCCACACCCACTGGGACCGTGAGTGGTACCAGCCCTTCCAGGGATATCGCAAGCGCCTGGTGATGATCATCGACAGCCTGCTGGACCTGCTGGAGGCCGATCCGCGCTTCCGCTGCTTTCACCTGGATGCCCAGACGGCCCTGCTGGAAGACTACCTGCAGATTCGGCCGAGCCAGCGCCAGCGCCTGGCGGGTCACATCGAGTCAGGCAGGATCCGCATCGGACCCTGGTTCGTCATGCCCGACGAACTGCTTGCCTCCGGCGAAGCACTGGTGCGCAATCTCCTGCTGGGTTGCCGGGAGTGCAGACAGTGGCGGACCCAGCCCATGCCGATCGGCTACGTGACCGACGTGTTCGGCCACGTCTCGCAGCTGCCGCAGATCCTGGCGGGGTTCGGGATCGATTCGGTCATGCTTCACCGGGGCACGCCGGGGACGGACGAGACGACCGAGATGCTCTGGGTCGGGGCAGACGGGACGGAAAGCCTCATCGTCAAGGTCTTCATCGATACCGGCTACTGCGATTTCTGGGAGCACCGCCAGACCAGCGACGAGCAACTCCGCACCTACGAGGCCCGCAAGCTGGAATTGGCCACCACCGACGTGCTGTTCAGCCTGGACGGCAACGACCATCAACCGGCCCGCGTCAGGACGCCCGAGCGGATCGAAGAGGTCAACCGCGTGTTTCAGCAGGTGCAGGCCAAGCATTCCTCGATGACACAGTACCTTTCGCAGCTCAAGCAGGCCCTGGGGGCGGACTGGAAGTCCCGCGTCCGCCGCTTCGAAGGCGAGCTGCGCTGGCCGATCCAACAGGGTCAGTGGGCGGAGGTTTTCCACGGCACGGCCAGCGCGCGGGCATGGATCAAACAGGCCAATGACCGGGTCGAATGGCTGCTGTCGCGGGTGGCCGAGCCGCTGGGCGTCTGGGCCCGGGCGGCCGGGGCCGACGACCAGAAGCCCTTCCTGGACCTGGCCTGGCGGTACCTGCTGCTGAACCACCCGCACGATACGATCGTCGGCTGCAGCCTCGACCAGGTCGCCCGGGACGCTGGGTACCGCTTCGACCAGGCCGAACTGCTGGCCCAGGATGCGATCTGGGAGAGCATGCAGCACATCGTCGAACAGGCCGACACCGCCTCGCTGGGCCAGGCCGCTACCGTCCTGACAGCAATGAACCCTGCCGCAACGAGGACCGACCGGGTCATCGAGGCCGATCTGTTCCTGGAAGATGAGCTGGCCAGGGATCTTCCGAAACAAGCACCGCCCGTACTGATCAACGCCGCCGGGCAGGCTGTCTATACCGAACTGCTGGAGACCGAGGAGTCGGCCACGCCCTGGCCGCTGGTCCACAAGGTCCGGGAAGGTCAGCCGGACTACAAACGAGACCGAACCTGGAGCCCCCACCGACGGTACCGTCTGCGGATCGCCGACTCGATCGGGCCGATGGGCTGGGCCAGCTGGGCTGTACGATTCGACGTGGAACCGCCGCGACAGCTCCCAGCCGGACTCGAGCCGGTGCGGTTCGACACGGACCGACGCACGCTGGACAATGGGCTGATCTGGGTGCGGCTCGCCGACGACGGCAGGCTGGACCTGACCGACCATGCCACCGGCCGAACGTTCCACGGACTGCTGGACCTGGAGGACTGCGGCGACGTCGGCAACGGCTGGGACCACAAGTACCCCCATCGGGACCGGCGCGTCCTGGCCGGTGAGCAGGCGCGGAAATCGCCTGTGAGAATCCAGGCCGATCTGCAGCAGGGACTGGCGGTCCGACTGACGCTGCGGCGGGATTTCCGGGTCCCTGCCGCCGCGACGGCCTCGGGCAAGGGGCGCCTGAAACGAACGGTCAACCTGCCTGTCCTGATGGAGTTGACCCTCCGGGCCGGGGCCAGACGCCTGGAATGTCGAATGCAGATCGACAATACCGCCCGGGACCACCGCCTGCGGGCGATCCTGCCGACAGGCCTGGACTGCGACCACTGGTTCAGCGACTCGGCCTTCGACGTGGTCCGCCGGAATGTTGCCCTGATCGACACGACCGGCTGGAAGGAACAGGCCCGCGAGGAGTGCGTAATCAAGAACTTCGCAGCCATTTGTGACGGAACGGCGGGCTTGGCTGTTTTGACGCGCGGCCTGAACGAGGCGGCCGTGCAGGACCTGCCGGGCCGCCCGATCGCCCTGACGCTCTTCCGCGCGTACAGCCAGCCCATCGCCGGCCAGATCACCGAGGACAGCCAACAGGCCGGTGTCAACCTCGCCGAATTCGCCCTCCTGCCGCTTGCCTGCCCGGACGGCCAGCTGCCGGTCGGGGAAATCTTTGCCGAACTGGACCGCTACAAGCTGGGCCTGCAGACCTGGACTGCCCAGCCTCACCAGGGTTCCCTTCCGGCCGAGACCTCGACTGTGGCGGTCAGCGGGAACCTGGTTGTCTCGACGCAGAAGGCAGCCGAGGACGGGCGCGGGCAGATCGTCCGGGTCTGGAATCCGGCCGAAATGGCCATTGAGGGGTGGATTCGCCCGACCAGGCGGGCAGAGGAGGCCTGGCTGACGGCGCTGTCCGAGGAGGACATCCGACCTGTGGAGATCGGCCCCGACGGCAGGATCGAGCTGTCCCTGCCGCCCAAGTCGGTCGCCTCGCTGCGCCTGCTGTAGGCTCGCGGCGGGGCCAAAACATTGCCCCGCCAGCATCTGGCGATTATCATTCCCTGAAGCAATCGTCTGTTCTACCCCAACACCAGAAGCACAGATTACGTGGCCAAAGCGACCCAAAGATCCGCCAAACCCAGCGACAGCGAACTGCTGGCGATGCACCAGGAAGGCGACCCTGACGCCTTTGAGAAGCTGGTCAGCCGCTATCGCAGGGAGCTGTACAACTTCCTGGCCAAGTTCACCGGGGACAAGGCCCTGGCCGACGACGTCTTCCAGGAGGCGTTCCTGCAGGTGTATCTCTCGGCTGGATCATTCGATACAAGCCGCCGCCTGAAGCCCTGGCTGTTCACCATCGCCGCCAACAAGGCCCGCGACGCCCTGCGCAAGCGATCCCGCAAATCCGCTGCTCCCCTGGATGCGACCGTTGGTGGCGAGGATGGGGGCAGAACCAGTTACGCCGATCTGCTCCCGGCAGATATTCCTGCCCCCGAGGAAGCTTTACTGAACCTCGAGACCCGCCGCAGCGTACAGAGTATCGTTGAGGAAATGCCGGAGAACCTGAGAACGGTCCTGACGCTAAGCTACTTCAATGGCTTTGCTTATAAGGACATCTCAGATATTCTGGATATTCCGCTTGGTACAGTGAAATCACGTCTACACGCGGCCGTAAAGCACTTCGCAAGCAAATGGAAAGATTTAGCCGGGCAGAACCAACATGAGTAACAACAGAACCGACGATGAAATCCTGTTGCTGTCGTACCTCCACGACGAATGCTCCCAGGAGCAGCAGCGTCAGGTCCGCCAGAGACTGCAGAGCGATGAATCTTTCGCCAGGCTCCACGAAGACCTCCTCCATGCCGGCCAGGCCATCGCTCTCGTGCCCGTCCAGGAGGGTCCGGAGGACCTGGTAGAGCGGACGATGGCCAAGATCCAGGCCGCCCGCCGGACCGAGGCCCTGCTGGCGCGGGAAGAGCTCAGCTCCCGGGGCCAATCACGTCCGACCTTCTCGATGAAGGAAGCCGTCGCCATGATCGCAGCGCTGATTCTCATGGCGGTGATCTTCATCCCCTCGATCCAGTCCGCCCGGTCCCGCGGTGCGCAGAACCTTTGTGCCGCCCAGGTCGGTCAGATCGGCGCGGGCATACAGAGTTTCGCCGTCGACAACCAGCAGCGTCTGCCGGCCCCCGAGGCCGCCCAGCGGTCTCGCTGGCTGCCGGCCAGGTCCGAACCGTACACCAGCAACTCCAGCGGACTGTTCCGCCTGATCCGCGAGCACTACGCCGCTGCCCGACTCTTCCAGGACCCGGCCGTCGGCACCGAGAGCTTCCGCCCGACGCGCGAGATGACCGATTTCCCGGCAGAACGGTACATCCACTATTCCTACCAGCACATGCTCGGCGACGAGCCGCTGCGGACCGACGCGATCGGCCAGGCGATCGAAGAAATGGGCATCCTCGCCGACGCCACGCCGCTGTTCGAGGACGGGCGGTTCGTTCCCGAACGCCTCCACGCCCGGACCAGCCGCAACCACGGCTCGACGGGACAGACCGTCCTCTACCTCAACGGGGCCACCCGCTGGGTCGAATCCCCTGATGTCGGCGTGGACGGCAACAACATATTCCAGGCCGAACAGACCTTCGAGTACAACGGCGATGAATCCCCCGCCGGACCGAAGGACACCTTCCTCCTGCCGGCCTTTGTGCGCGAATGACGCGATCGGCCCGGAGACTCGACCACCGGGCGACCCGCCACGACGGGTCGCCCTGTTTTTGCGCCCCTTGACGCTTTGCATCCGGGGCCGATGGTCATAGAATCGCGTGTCATGAAACATGCCCGAACCATTCTTGCCGTCCTTCTCGTTCTGCCGGTCCTGGCAGTGGGCCAGGCGCCCGCAACCGACCCGGGGCCCGAGCGGGAATCGAACATCAGCCCGTTCGCCATCGACATACCCGAATCCATGCGAGTGGCCCTGCGCGATGTGCAGGACAAGGGCCCATGGCAGGATGCGGTCCTGGCTGAGATGGTCGACCTGGTGGCCGGGATGGACCAGGTCGGGCCCTCCGGCCTGGAGTCTCTGGAAATGCCCCACTACCAGAGGCTGCTGACCTACCCGGCGCACTGGCGGGCCCAGCGCATCAGCCTGCCGATCTTCGTAGCGGCGGTTACGAAAATCGAGCCGTCCCGTCAGTTCCCCACCGCCAAGGCGTTCTGGGTGCTTCAGGGCTTTTCCGCCCAGTCGCCCGAAGGCTACCAGGACAGGCCCCTGATGGTGATCTCGACGACGGACCCTACTGCCCTTCTCGGCCAGCCGGACCGTGAGGATTCCCGCCGGGGCACGAAGTTCTTCACCACGCGGGAAAGCATCCGGAAGCTCCAGATCGCAGCAATTCTGTACAAGATCGCCGAGGGCGAAACCTTCGACCTGGCCACAGGGGCCCCGGACGACACCGCGAGATTCCCGGTCTTCGTGACCAATCAGCTCGGCGTCGACAGCGGACAGGTCGCGGGGCAGGACAAGACACTGCTTTACATCATAGCCGGGGCGGTCCTCGCGCTTCTCGGCGGGTTCTACCTGCTGTTCCGGAAGGTGCTCGCCCAGCGTTCGGCCCGCAACACGCGTCAGTATGAGCCCCTGCGGGACGAGCAGGAGATCGAGGCGGCGGCCCGGGAATCGCAAGAGGAAGAAGTCGAGGACGGGCCTGTCGACGAGGAACTCGCCGCGGCTGCCAGGGAGTACAGACAGCGGGAAGGCTATGACAAAGACGATACGAATTGACCTCGGCGACCGCAGCTATGACGTGCAGATCGGCCCGGGCCTGCGGAAGCAGGCCGGCTCGTTCCTGCAGGTTGCAGGCCACGTCAGTTCCGTTGCGGTGATCAGCGATTCCAACGTCTCGTCCCTGTACGGGCAGGACGTTCTGCATGCCCTGTCGGCGGCGGGCTATCCCGCCAGTCTGCTGACGTTCCCGGCTGGGGAAAACCACAAGACCCTCGCCACCTGCGGCGACCTGTACGACAGACTTTTCTCGCTCCAGCCGGCGATGGACCGCAGTTCGGTAATCGTGGCCCTGGGCGGCGGGGTCACCGGCGACATGGCCGGGTTTGTCGCAGCGACTTTCCTGCGGGGCATTCGCTTTGTGCAGGTGCCCACCAGCCTCTTGGCCGACGTCGATGCCTCGGCCGGGGGCAAGACGGGGATCGACCACCCGGCCGGGAAAAACCTGATCGGCGCATTCCACCAGCCGGCGGGCGTGCTGGTCGACGTCGATACGCTCAAGACACTCCCGGCTGAGGAGTTGCGGTCCGGCCTGGCCGAGTGCGTCAAGCACGCCGTCATCCGCGACGCAGACCTGCTGGATTACATCGAGTCCCGCGCATCGGACCTGCTGGCCTGCGAGGAAGGCTCGCTCAGCGAGTTGATTGCCCGCAACGTAGCGATCAAGGCAGCCGTGGTCTCGCAGGATGAACGCGAGGCCGGCCTGCGGGCGATCCTCAACTACGGGCACACTTTCGGACACGCCATCGAGGCCGCCGCCGGGTTTGGCAACATCACCCACGGCCAGGCCGTGGCGCTGGGGATGGTCGCCGCCAATTCGGTCGCTGTGGCCCGTGACTGGCTCGATGCCGCCGACGCCGACCGCGTCGAGGCCGTGTTGGTCCAACTGGGCCTGGAAACCCGCCGGGCAGGCCTTGACGCCATCGACCTGCACCGCCGCATGCTCCACGACAAGAAGACCCGCGACGGCAAGATCAAGTTCCTCCTGCCGACCCGCCTCGGCGAGGTCCGCATCGTCGACGACCTCAGCGAGGCTGAAATCTACGCCGGCATCGGGTATCTGCAGCAAGGCTGAGCCTCCTGCCGAGTCCGGCCAGAGCATCGTTGCCCTCTGCTGAGCAAGCTGTTAAGCTTGTGTTTCAGACTGATTCACGGAGACCCCCCCTGCATGCCCACCCAAGTAGAATCCATCTCTGATGTGGACCTGAGCGTCGAGATTGCCGGCGTGAAACTGGCCAACCCGTTGATGACCGCCAGCGGCACGTGCGGATATGCCAACGAATACGGCGATTTTGTCGACCTGCACAACCTCGGGGCGTTTGTGACCAAGTCGATCAGCGTCGCCCCGCGGATCGGCAACGATTACCCGCGCGTCGTCGAGACGCGGGCGGGGATGCTCAATGCAATCGGCCTGGCCAATGTCGGGCTGGAGGTCTTCCTGGAAGAGAAAGTCCCGCAGCTGGAGGCGCTGGGCCTGCCGGTTTTCGTCAATGTCGCCGGGACGACGGTGGAAGATTATCTCGCCGTCGCCGAAGCCCTGGAAGACGTGGAGATCGTCAAAGGCGTGGAACTGAACATCTCTTGCCCGAACGTCAAGGAGGGCGGCATCCAGTTCGGGGTCGACCCCTGCTCGGTCGAGCGGATCACGTCGGCTCTGCGGAAGGTCTGCCGGAAGAATATCCTGATCGTCAAGCTCTCGCCGAACGTCTCGGACATCGCGGTAACCGCCCGGGCGGCGGTGGACGGCGGGGCCGACGCGCTGAGCCTGGTCAATACATTCACGGCCATGGCGATCGACATCGAGCGTCGCCGGCCCGTGTTGGCCAATGGCACGGGTGGACTGTCGGGTCCGGCGATTCGGCCGGTGGCGGTTTACATGGTCCATCGCGTCTATACGCAAGTGGCGAAAAAGGCAGGAATTCCGCTGATCGGCATGGGAGGGATACAATACGCGCGAGACGCGATCGAATTTCTCCTGGCCGGTGCGACGGGCCTTGCGATCGGGACGGCGTTGTTTGTCGATC
Source organism: Phycisphaerae bacterium (assembly GCA_046541415.1). Classification (GTDB taxonomy): domain Bacteria; phylum Planctomycetota; class Phycisphaerae; order SM23-33; family SM23-33; genus CAZOVB01. The sequence continues at coordinate 13,276 of JBKHDI010000017.1, forward strand.
CGACGTGCATCGCCTCGATCCGCCAGGGCCTGGCTGCGTATCTGCGAAGCCAGGGTTGTTCGAGCATCGGCGAGATCGTCGGCAAGCTGCAGTGGTCCGGACCGGCCGGTCCCGGAACCGCCCAGCAGTCTCCCGGCCGGATCGACGAAGCGTAGTATTGGTAAGAAACAAGAATTATGCCGAGGGGGCACCGGCGGCCGAGTTCTCCGCCGAAAACAAGGGTATGATGGAAAACCCGCATTGGGTTCTTTTTCCGGCGCGGGCCAATCCAGACAGTTACCCTTGCTTTTGCGCGACGCATGACGGACAATCTGCAAGCACTCGGGCGTTGAGGCATCCTTATTTGAAGGGTCAGAAATGAAGGTTTTCATGCTGGGGTGGGAATTCCCACCATACATCAGCGGGGGTCTGGGGACGGCCTGTTATGGCATGACTCGCGGCCTGGACGAGATCGGCGTGAAGGTCAGTTTCGTCCTGCCGCAATCGATCCCCGCCGACGCGGCCAGCCATGTCAGCCTGCGCACGCCGGATCAATTGCTGGGCCCCGCGTTGAGCGCCCCTGCGGCAGAGACGCAGGCCCAGCCACAGCCTCAGCCTGCACCGGCGGGGGGCGAACAGACGAACATCGAACAGCTTCGGCGCCAGACGTACCAGCACCTGAAGTTCCACCCGATCCCGATCTCCCTCCAGCCTTACGCTTCGCCGGGACAGGAGGACGACAAGACCCGCGAGATGATCGAACAGGCCATCGCCGCCGGAGCCCGCAGCATCGAGCAGATCATGCAGCGGATCAACAAGACGATCATCGAACAGCTCGAACCGACATTCTTCGTCGGCGATCAGCCGGGCCAGTACCGCGGCAACCTGATGGACCAGGTCCACCGCTACACGCGGCTGGCGATCGAGTTGGCACGACGCGAGGATTTCGACGTTGTCCACGCCCACGACTGGATGACATTCCCCGCCGGCCAGGCCGTCGCCGCCGTGACCGGTAAGCCGCTGGTCGTCCACATCCACTCGACGGAATTCGACCGCTCGGGTGAGAACGTCAACCAGCGCGTATACGATATTGAGCGGGCGGGCATGCATGCCGCCTCCCGGGTCATCTGCGTCAGCCACCTGACGCGAAACATCGTCCGGGCCCGCTACGGCATCGGCGAGCACAAGATCGACGTGATCTACAACGCCGTCGACGCCGACAATGGCTCGGCGGCGATGGAACCGATCCGCACCAACGAGAAGATCGTCCTTTTCCTGGGTCGCGTGACGATGCAGAAAGGGCCCGAGTACTTCCTGATGGCCGCGAAGAAGGTCATCCAGAAGTTCCCCAACGTCCGCTTCGTCATGGCCGGCTCGGGCGACATGATCACCCAGTGCATCCGCCTCTGTGCGGACCTGAAGCTGGGTAAGCACGTGGCCTTTACCGGCTTTTTGCGGAGCCCGGACGTCAAGAAGGTCTTCTCGATGGCCGACCTGTACGTCATGCCCTCGGTCTCCGAACCGTTCGGGATCGCCCCGCTGGAGGCCCTGAGCCACAACGTCCCGGTGATCATCTCGAAACAGTCCGGCGTCTCGGAGGTCTTGACGCACGTGCTGAAGGTCGATTTCTGGGACATCGACGAGATGGCCAACAAGATCCTGGCTGTCCTGCGTCACCCGCCCCTGCAGCGTACGTTGCGCCAGCACGGGCAGATCGAGTTGCGGAAGTTCAGTTGGACCGACAGCGCACGCAAGATCCAGCAGACCTACCAGAGCGTCGTGGAGGCCCAGGTCTCCTGAGGCGCCCCGACGCTGATCGGCTTGCATGAATCCCGGCCCGCGTATACAGTGACCCCGTCGGCCTTGACCGCAAATTGATGGTCAGCTAGAAGGACTTGCATTTACCATGGCATCAGTAGTCTTCTACTTCCAGGTTCACCAGCCGTTCCGCCTGCGTCGATACACCATCTTCGACAGCGACCCGAGCTACTTCGACGAGTACAGCAACGAGGAGATCTGTCGGAAGGTCGCCAACAAGTGCTACCTGCCGACCAACAAGCTGATCCTCGAACTCGTCCGCCAGCACGAAGGGCGCTTCCGCGTCAGCTACAGCCTGACCGGCACGGTGATCGAGCAGTTCCAGCGATGGGTGCCCGAAGTGATGGACACCTTCAAGGCCCTGGCCGATACCGGTGCAGTCGAATTCATCTCCGAGACGTACTATCACTCGCTGGCGTTCCTCTACAACCGCGAGGAGTTCGTCAACCAGACGAAAATCCATGCCGAGTTGATGCAGGACCTGTTCGGCCAGACGCCGCGGATCTTCCGCAACACCGAACTGACGTACAACAACGACGTCGCCAAGGCCGTCGAAGACATGGGCTTCGACGCCATCCTCACCGAGGGCGCCGATTACGTGCTGGGCTACCGCAGCCCGAACTTCATCTACAATCCGCCCAACTGCGCAAACCTGCGCATGATGCTGAAAAACTACCGACTCAGCGACGACATCGCCTTCCGCTTCTCCAACCGGGGCTGGAAGGAATGGCCTCTCAAGGCTGAGAAGTTCGCCCAGTGGGTCGACCAGATCAACGGCAACGGCTACGTCTGCAACCTCTTCATGGACTACGAGACCTTCGGCGAGCATCAGTGGGCCGATACGGGCATCTTCGAGTTCCTCCGCGCCCTGCCGGGCAAGGTGATGGAAAACGGCAAGAACGACTTTCTGACCGTCTCCGAGGCCGTCGACCGCTACCCGGCCGTGGGGGAGATCGACGTGCCGAACATGATCTCCTGGGCCGATACCGAACGCGACCTCTCGGCCTGGCTGGGCAACAGCATGCAGGCCAACGCCCTGCACGACATCTACACGCTGACCGACGAGGTCCTGGCCACCGGCGATACGGTCCTGATCGGCGACTGGCGGAAACTTCAGACCTCCGACCACTTCTACTACATGTGCACCAAGTGGTTCGCCGACGGGGACGTACACAAGTACTTCAACCCGTACGAATCGCCCTACGATGCCTACATCAACTACATGAACATCCTCGACAGCGTCCGCAGCCGCATCGGCGAAAGCAAGAAAGCCCGGTCCTGATCGGCCGGAGAGACACGGGAGAAGCCCGATGACCGAAAAGGCCAGTTCCACCCCCGAAAAACTCCTGCCCGAACCGCTGGCCGTCGACTGCTCCGGCGCCGATGTCTACGACCTGTTCAATCGCGAGTGGCTGCTGGCCAACCGCATCGGCTCGTATGCCTCCGGCACGGTGGCCGGCTCGAACAGCCGCCGCTACCACGGCCTGCTGATCGCATCGACCCACCCCCCGGTCGGACGGGTCAACACGCTCAACACCGTCATGGAAACCGTCACACTCGACGGGCAGGACCACCCGTTGGCCTGCAACGAGTTCGCCCAGTCGATCGACCCCAAGGGACACCAGTATCTCGTCGAGTTTGTCAACCACACCGCCCCGACGTGGGTCTATCGCATCGGCGATATCGAAATCGTCAAGCGGATCATCCTGGCTGAGACCGACAACATCGTCGCAGTTCAGTACGCGATCCGAGGCGGATCGGCCGAATTGAAGCTCCAGCCGTTCTTTTCGTTGCGGGACTTCCACCACCTGCGCCTGCAGGCCCAGCACCACGAGCTGTCCTGCCAGGCCCAGGGCGAATCGATCGTCGTTCACGACGCGGCCCGCCCCGTCGATGCGATGCACCTGAGCGTCGCCGGAGGCAGCTTCCGTCAGGAGCCGACCTGGTGGCAGCAGTTCCAGTATCGCCAGGACCTGCTTCGCGGGCAGGACGCCTACGAAGACCTCTGGACGCCGGGGTCCTGGTCGGCCCAGTTGACAGAGGATGAACCCGTCCAGCTGACCGCCTCGCTGCAGGCGCCCAAGCCGCTGGATTTCGACAAGGCCTTCGACGCCCGCCGCAATCGCCACCAGGCTCTCGTCGACGCCGTCGCCGATGGCGGTGAGATGGCAAAGCGCCTGGCCATCGCCTCCGACGACTTCGTCGTCCAGCGTCACTTCCCGGATCAGCCGGCCTCGACGACCATCCTGGCCGGGTACCACTGGTTCGCCGACTGGGGGCGGGATACCTTCATCGCCCTGCCCGGGCTGCTGCTCTCGACGGGCCGCTTCGAAGAGGCCCGCCAGGTCTTCCGCACCTTCGCCGGGGCCATCAGCGAGGGCATGGTCCCCAACCGCTTCGACGATTACTCCACCACGGCCCACTACAACGCGATCGACGCATCGCTCTGGTTCATCGTCGCCGCCGAACGCTACATGCAGGCAACCGGCGACGCGACCTTCTGGAACGACACGCTCGCCGGCGCCTGCCGGACGATCGTAGATGCCTACCGCCGCGGCACGCGGTTCGGCATCTGCGCCGACAGCGACGGGTTGATCCAGGGAGGCAGCTACGACACGCAGCTGACCTGGATGGACGCCGCCCTGGGCACAGAGGTCGTCACGCCCCGCCAGGGCAAGGCTGTCGAAGTCAACGCCATGTGGTACTGCGCTCACCGCATCCTCGCCGACCGCCTGGGCGCGTCGGAACCCCAGGCCGCCCAGCAATACGCCTCCCAGGCCGAGGCCATCGGAAAGGCGTTCAACGACACCTTCTGGAACGGCCAGATGGGCTGGCTGCACGACTGCATCTACCAGGGCCACCCCGATGCATCTCTTCGCCCGAACCAGATCTTCGCCGTCGCCCTGCCCTACTCGCCGCTGAGCCAGGACCGCCAGCGGGCCGTGGTATCCATCGTCCTCCAGAAACTCCTGACGCCGATGGGCCTGCGGACGCTCTCGCCCGACGACTCTCGCTACCGCCGCCGCTACGGCGGATCGTGGGAGTCGCGGGATCGATCGTACCACCAGGGCACAGTCTGGGCGTGGCTGCTGGGCGCCTTCATCGAGGCCTATCTGAAAGTCGAAGGCCAGGCCCCGCTTTCGCTGGCCAAGGCCAAGCAGTGGCTGGAGGGCTTCTCCAACCACCTGTACCAGGCCTGCATCGGCCAGGTCAACGAGATCTTCGACGGCGAGGCGCCGCACACCCCGCGCGGATGTGTGGCCCAGGCATGGTCGGTCGCCGAAGTGCTCCGCAGCGTACTGCTTCTTCGCCAGGCCGAGAGCCAACTGCACGACCCGAAGAAATGATCCAGGTCGCGACCCATCGGCCCCTGCTGTTGATCCTCGCGGTCGCGGCCATCTGCCCGGCCGTGACGGCCGCGGGGCCCGAAGACGTCAATGTGACCCTTCGCAGCTCCCAATGGCCCCAGAACCCGCCGGGGCCTTACGCATGGGCAAACCTGGAGATCCGCAACAACTCCGAACTGCCCTTCAACCGGGCCCAGCTGCGATGGGACCAGGGCGGGCCGACCTATCGCATCGCAATGACCGTCGCGCCCAGATCCACCGCCAACCAACAATTGCTCCTGCCGGCAGCCTGGGCCCAGCAGAGCTTCACCGTCACGCTGACCGCCAGCGACGGCCGGCAGCAGGAGCATGCAGCCGTTCTGGCCTGGCCCGAAGACGTACGCGCCGACGCACCGTTCATCGATCAGCAGGTGTACGACCCGTACGAGTCAGACCTGCCCCGTTGGCCCGAGTCGCTCAGAAGCCAGCTGCTGGCCGCCTTTGCATTGGCTGGCCTGGCGCTGGCCGGAAGCATCTTCCTGTCCAGGGCCCGGACACGGATCGCCCTGGCCGCGGCTGTGCTGGTCGGCCTGAGCCTCTATCTCGGCCTGGGCCTGCTGCGCCGCGATGACATCCAATCGCCCGTCGTGGTCCGCCAGGCTGAATACGAGGACTTCCGCGGGCGCAAGCGCCGGATCGTCATCCTGACCACCCGCCGGAGTTCCACCTTCAGCCGCGGCGAACTGCTGCTGCCTCTGTACCGGAACTTCGGCCAGGTCCGCCAGGACCGGACGGTCATCGACTGGCCGGCCGGGGTGAGCGTCCCGATCCAGCCCGACCAGTTGCGGATCTTCCAGCAGGTCAACCCGCCCGACTGAGCTTGCCCGGCGGCCTTCTGCCCGCTACCCTGTAGGCCATGAAAATCGCCCTGTCCATCGCGTTGGTACTGGCTGGTCTGTTCGGCTGTTCGCCGGCCCGGCAGGACCGCCCGGCCGACCCCCTGGCCCTCCCTCCGGCACCGCTGCCCGAGAGCCCTGCCCAGTCGGCTGAGCTTCCACCGGCACCCGAAGACGGCCGCCCCTTCTCGCCCGAGGGGGGCTTGTGGTTTGGCGATGAGCCCACGGCCGAGGGCATCGGTCCGGCCCAGGCCCGCCTGCTGATCCGCCGTGGCGAGTCTCTGATCCGCAACGACGCGAATCCATTCGCCCTGCCGCCCGCCATTCGGGATGATCGCAAGGTCCGCTTCGTCTTCCTGTCCGTCGGCGACGGCAAATCGACGGCCCGGACGGGGTGGGCATGTCAGGCGGGGATCGACCAGGCCCTCCAGGCCGCAGCCCGCAGCCTGCGGGGACGACTCGACGAGGGCTTTGAGCCTCGATCTCTGCGGATGGATATCGTCAGCCTCTCGGCCCGGCAGGATGGCCTGACCGCGGCTGGGGCCGAACTGTTCGGCATCGGCAGGACAGGCCTGGCCGGGCCTGCGGGCAGCCGCCTGGCCCTGCATCCGGGCGAGACAGCCGCCGCGGGGCTCGACCCGCTTGCTCCCGCCACGGCCATCCATCGGATACTGCTCCGCACCCAGCGCGACGTGCGCAGAGAGGCCGAGGTTGCACGAATCGCCAGGCAGATCGGCTTTGCCTTCATGACCAAGGCGTGGCTGCTGAGCGAGGACAAGGTCTGGCCCCTTTACCGGGGCCATCGCCAGTGGTCCCTGCCGACCGACGAGCAGTTGCTGGCCTCGGCGGTCGAGGCACGCGACTACCTCGCCCGCAGCGTCGAGCCCGGCGGGCGGTTCATCTACGAGTACGACCCCGTGGCCAATCGCGCCAAGCAGGGCTACAACATCCTCCGCCACGCCGGGACGCTCTTTGCGATGTGTCAGGTCCAGCAGGTAGCGCCCAGCGACGCCAACCGCGAGGCGATCGACCGGGCGGCTGGGTACCTGGTCAAGCAGATCCACCCGGCAGGCGATGTGGCCGGGGCGGCCTGGCTGGTCGAGGATAACGAGGTCAAACTGGGGGGCAACGGATTGGCGATCCTGGCCCTGGCCAAGCACGCGGAAGTAACGGATTCCCTGAAACACCTCAAAACGATGCAGGCGATGGCGCGGTGGATCGCCGGCACGCAGGAGCCCTCCGGACGGTTCCGCGTGCACAAGTACGAACTGGTGGACGGCGCGCCGGTGGTGGATGACTTCCGCTCGGAGTACTACCCGGGCGAGGCGATCTTCGGATTGATGAGGCTTTATCGTCTCGACGGAAACGACCTCTGGCTGGATACAGCCGACAAATCCGCGCGGTACCGCATCGCCGAGTTCAGCAAGCTTCAGCCATCGGAGCTGCCGCACGACCACTGGTTGCTGTACGGCCTGGGCGAACTCTACCGCGACCACCCCCGACCGCTGTTCCTGGAGTTCTCACAGACGCTGACCGACACGATCATCGACCACCAGAAGCGTCACCACGTCTGGAGCGACTGGCAGGGCGCATTCCGCCTGCCGCCGGCTTCGACCCAGACCGCCACGCGATGCGAAGGTCTGGCCGCGGCCTGGAAGCTGATGAAGCAGGCCCGCCGGAACGCCCAGGCCGACAAGATCGCCGAGGCCCTCGCCCTCGGTCTCGAGCAGATGATGGGCATGCAGATGCGGATCGATTCGGCGATGTTCCTGCCCGACCCTGCCCGCGCCCGCGGCGGGTTCTATGAGCGATTCGAACAGCCGGACATCCGCATCGACACGGTCCAGCACAGCATCTCAGCCCTGCTGGGCTATCGAGACCTGCTGGCCAACCGTCATCCCAGGCCGCATCGCTAGCGATCGGGCGGGTCGGACTGCTCGTCCTCTTCGTCCTCTTCGTCCTCCTGCAGTTGAAACCGCTGGCCCGCCTCGGCCCAGATGTCGACGTACTGCGTCCGCTGGCGGGGGGCGGTCCTGGACAGGCCTTCCCTGGCATGACGGATGACCACCCAGAACAGCAGCATCGCCTCGATGCAAAGCAGAAGCAGCGACAGCCAGGCGATGCGTCCGGCCTGTGTACGACGCGGTCGAGAGACGGCGTCGACAAGATGCATCGCCGCGGCGATCTGCACGACCTGCCCGGCCATCAGGATCAGCAGGACCACCACCAGGACCCAGAAGCCCGATCGTCGGAACGTCTTGTCGCCCGGCTTTACATCCACGGGGCATTCCTCCGGACGGTCCCGTGGGCCTGGGCCTTTTCGGCGAACTTCCGCAGCAGGTCCCGCGCCTCGGGTGAGAGGTTCGCAGGCGGCAGGATCTGGATCCGCACGAAAAGATCGCCTGCCGGCTGGCCGTTGGTCGAGGGTACGCCCCTGCCCCGCAGGCGCAGCTTTCGGCCGCTGGCTGTGGCGGGGGGCACTTTCATGCTTACCAGGCCGTCGAGGGTGGGCACGTCGACGGAGGCCCCGAGGGTCGCCTCGGCCAGGCTCAGGGGCAGGTCGACGTACAGGTCGCGCCCCTGCCGCTGAAAGTACGGATGCTCGCGAACGTGGACGATGATGTACAGGTCGCCAGGTTCGCCCTTGCCGGGCCTTCCCTTGCCCTTGACCCGCACGCGCCCGGCTTCGCTGACGCCCGGGGGGATGCGGACTTCGAGGCTTTCTTCGAGGCTCCTGCCGTCGAGCTCCTGTCGGTGAATGCGGATCGGGCGCACCGTGCCCCGGATCGATTCTTCCAGCGACAGCTCGACGTGCATCTCCGCGTCGGCGCCGCGGTCTTTTTTCCGCCGGCTGGCATGGGCTTTCTGCTCGGCCTGCTCGGAGTCCCCGCCCTTGCGGCGCAGCTTGTTGAGCAGTTCGTCGAGTCCCAGGCCGGCAAAGGCGCTCTGGGCGCCGCCGAAGATGTCCTTGAAGCTGACCTTCGGCGCCTCAGCCTGGGCCGGAGCGGACCAGCTGCCCGCATCGGACCTGATCCCCGCCTGTCCGTACCTGTCGTAGAGCTTCCGCTTGTGCGGGTCGCTGAGCACGTCGTAGGCTTCGGTGGCCTGCTGGAAGCGCCGGGCCCCGCCGGGGTCCTTGTTGACGTCCGGGTGGTACTTGCGGGCCAGGCGGCGATAGGCGGATTTGATCTGCCTGGCATCGGCTCCGCGTTGCAGCCCCAGCGTCTTGTAGTAGTCCTGCTCGGCCATGGGCTGTATTGTAACCAACGTCAGCGGCGGGCGACACCGTCTGCCCGTGGTCGCCGAAGAGTTTGCGCGTCATCGGGCCCGGGGCCGGCTGCAGAGGCCGGACAGCGTCGGTCAGTCTCTACTCCCATTTCTCGACGGCCCGCAGCTTCCACTCGTGTTTGCGTCGGCCCTTCAGGTCGATCTGTCGCATGCCCGGCGAACCGGCGTGCGGTGCGCCGTAGCGCCACGGCTCTTTGCCGAACTCGAACGCCCCGATGTCCGGTGCTTCCCCGAGGTAGCCGTCGGTCCAGGGCGGAAGGACCTTGCCGGCGTCGATGGCCGGGCTGCCGGATGTCAGCTGGTAGTTCCGCTCAGCCGGAGCTGCAAGCTTCGGATCGGTCCCCGGGCGGATGTTGGTGTCGATGGTGACGTTGGGCATGTGTTTTGCGGGCATGACCTCGGCCAGGAAGATGTTGTTGCGGATGACCGTGCCTTCCAGATTCTGCGGGCGCTTCAGCGACATCGAGACCGTCCGGGAAAAGGCCGAGAAGGTGTTGTTGTAGATCTTGTTGCCCGTGTTCTCCGGCGGGTTCAGGGCGAGAGCTTCATTGACCTGATACACCACGTTGTGGTGGACCACGTGGTTCTGCGACCTGTCGTCGAGGTAAATGCCCACGCACCCGCCGTTGCCCGGGGCGAAGTTGTGGTGGATGACGTTGTAGGCGATCTCGGTCCCTTCGCCGTCGGTGTGGTACGTGTAGGTCATACCCAAATCGCGGCTGAGCAGCCCGGAGTTGTACATGTGGTTGTGGGCGATCCGTCCGGCCTTGAGGTACCGGTGGACCAGGATCGACCGTCCGCCGTTGTAAAGCGTGTTGTGTTCGATCGTGTGGCCGCGACCGGTGACGGTGATCGGCGCGCAGTCCGTGGCCAGCGTCGAGCAGTTGCTGATCACGCAGTTTCGCACGGCGTTGTTCTCGCCGAAGATGCTCACGCCGTCGCCGGCGGAGAAGTCGATCCGGCTGTTGCGGATCTCGTTGCTCCTGCCGCCCAGGACGATGCCCAGCCCCTGGCTGTCGGCGTCCGTGCCGCCGTCGCGGCAGAAGCCCTTGCGCAGGTCCCGCCCGCTGGTCAGGTGCACGGCGTTGACATTCGCCGCCCAGCAGTGCTCGGCGCCGTCGAAGTTGATCCGCGAGCCGACCAGCTGGAAGCCTTCGATCCCCACGTGCTTCCGCCCGGCCAGATCGAAGGCGTGGCCGTCGTCGGTGGCGAAATACGTCTGCTCGTTGGGGTCCTGCCCTTCGGCGCAGACCAGGTGGATCCTGCCGTCGATGTACAGCCACTCTCCCGGAGCGTCCAGGGCAGGGCGGACGCCCATCAGAATCACGTAGCCGCGCCCGCCGACGGGCCACCAGCCCTTGGGACGCTCCAGTGACACCTGCCCGGGCTGGGATTCAGTAACGGTGTTGACCTCCGCGACCCAGCCTCGCTGGTCGTCGATGGCCCATATGTGGGCGCCCTTCCACGTCCCGGCCGGCTGATCGAGCCCCGGTCCGACGGCCAACTGCTCCTGCTTGCGGTTGAGCACCAGCACGTTGGGGTTCCACGGGTCGCCCGAGTCATCGGGGTAGCGGGCCCAGGTCAGCGGGCGGGGCTGGTCGCCATCGGCGACGAACAGCTGCTTCGGGTGGACCTTTGTCTCGGCCGTCCAGACGTTGTCCGGCCCGGCGGTCCAGTTTTCGATCGGCGTTCCGGAGATCACCACCGCCTCGGCCGGGGCGATAAAGCGAATGGGCGCGTCGTCGCGACCGGACCAGGTGGGCTTGACCGACTCGTAGTAGGTCCCGGGCAGGACCAGGCAGGTCTGGCCGGGTTCAAGCTTGTCGGCGGCGGCCTGTATGGTCTGCAGCGGGGCCTGTTTCGTTCCCTCGGCGGCGTCGTCGCCCCGGGGCGAGACCCAGATGTCGGCGGTGTGGGTCTGCTCGATCGTCCGGGCGCAGCCCGGGCCGAATACCAGGATCAGAAGCAGCAGAAGTGTCGGGAGCGATTTCATCGGTACACCTTCCTTGCCCCGGGATGAACGGAGAGCCCTGATGCGTGGCGGCAACCGGAGCGAATCCTTTTCGTCTCCGGCGGGTTACACTGCTCAGAGCCACCCATGTTTTGCCGCACCTTCGATCCGAGGTCAACCATGAAACACATCCTGTTTCTCGTTCTACTGACCATCCTGACCTTGCACGCTTCGGCGCAATGCGACGAGACGGTTTATTCCGGCGGGTATCGCGGACCCGACCGCAACGGGATCTATCCGGCTGAGAACCTCCTGGAACAATGGCCCCAGGAGGGGCTTAAGCTGCTCTGGACGTACGACGACCTCGGGCCCGGCTGGGCGTCGGCGACCATTTACGGCGACACGGTCTACTGCATCGGCGGGGCGCCCAACGGCAACCTCTTCGCCCTGGACCTGGAGACGGGCAAACTGAAGTTCAAGGAGTATTACGGCAAGGAATTCACCAGCCGCTTCGACGGCACGCGGTCGACGCCTTCGGTGGCCGAGGGCAAGGTGGTCTTCTCCAGCGGCAAGAAGGACGAGCGGTCGATCTACTGTCTCGACGCCAAGACGGGCAAGACGATCTGGCACGTCGACGGGAACAAGGCGTTCGGCGGCGCCAGCCAGGGCTGGGGGTATAACGAGTCTCCGCTGATCGTCGGCGACAAGGTGGTCTTCATGCTCCGGGCCAAGGACAGGACGACCCCGCCGGTTGTGGCGCTGGACCTGGAGACGGGCAAGAAGGTCTGGGCTGCCGATCCGGGCCCCGGAGACCTTTCGGCCGGGGATAACTCGATCAGCCTGATCCGCAAGGACGGCAAGACCGTGCTGGTCGCCCATCTCTGGCGGGCGATTCTGGGCCTGGACCCCGAGACGGGCAAGACGCTCTGGTCGATCAAGATTTCCAAGGGCACGATCGTCACGCCGAGTTACCACGACGGCTACATGGCCATCGGCAGCTACGGCGGGAGCAACTCCCTGGCCGTGCTGAAGGTCGACGACCCGACGAAGCAGCCGACCGAGTTGTGGAAGGGCGGGATTGACGGCATCAGCCAGGTGGTGACCTACGACGGGAAGGTCTTCGGGCTCGGGCAGGTCGTCAAGGACAAGAAGAAGTCCTGGGCCTGGAAGTGCTTCGATGCACAGACGGGCAAACTGATCGAGGCAATTCCCTGCATGTCCGACGGTTCGGTCGTCGCCGCCGATGGGATGATCTTCTTCGTCGAGGGTGGGGAAAGAAACTGGAAGCAGGCCCGGATCGGCGCCGCGAAGGTCACCGAGAGCGGCATGGAAAAGATCGGCAGCTTCCAGCCTCTGGTCGGCAGCAAGGAACTGTGGGTCAGCCCGACGATTTCTGCCGGGCGGCTGTTCATCCGTCACGGCACGCGTCTGAGCTGCTACGACCTTCGAAGAGACAGTTACTAAGCCGCCTGCAAGCGCTCGCCGGTCCCGGACAGATACAATACTCCTGATGCACTCGATTTTGTCCCAGCGGAAGGAGTATCTCCATGCCATCCAAAATGTTCTTCGAGAAGATTGTCTCGCCCGGGCTGGCCCACCTGTCCTACATGATCGGCCACAAGGGCCAGGCCGCCGTAATCGATCCGCGGCGCGATATCGACGTCTACCTGCGCAAGGCCGCGAAGAATAACGCGAAGATCACCCACATCTTCGAGACCCATCGCAACGAGGACTACGTCATCGGCTCGATGGAACTGGCCCGGCGGACCAACGCAACCATCCACCACGGGCAAGGGCTGGACTTCCAGTACGGCCAATTCGTTTCCGAGGGCGACACCTTCGAGATCGGCGGGATCGAACTGACGATCCTGTCCACACCGGGCCACACGATGGAGAGCATCTCGATCGTGCTGCGCGACAAGAGCACAGGCTCGGAACCGATCGGCGTCTTTACCGGCGATGCGCTGTTCATCGGCGACGTGGGGAGGACAGACTTCTTCCCCGACCGGTTGGAGGAGGTCGCCGGGATGCTCTACGACAGCATCTTCGACAAGATCCTGCCGCTGGGCGACCAGGCCATCCTCTGGCCCGCTCACGGGGCCGGCAGCGTCTGCGGGTCGGGCATGGCCAGCCGCGACTTCTCGACCCTCGGCGCCGAACGCAAGACCAACAAAGCCCTGTTGGTCGACTCGCGGGACGAGTTCATCCAGCGAAAGGTCAACGAACATCATTACATGCCCCCCTACTTCTCGCAGATGGAGGAGTATAACCTGACGGGTAACGCCCCTGCCGCAGCCGAGCCGCTGTCGATCGGCCCGATGAGTGTCAAGGCCTTCGCCGCCGCCCAGACCGGCGGCATGGTGGTGGTCGACACGCGCAGCCCGGCCGCATTTGCCGGCGCGTCGATCCCCGGATCGATCTCGATTCCGATAGAGATGATCGGCGCCTACGCCGGCTGGCTGCTGGGATACGACCACCCGATCGGGCTGGTCGTCGAGGACACCGCCGATGTCTCCCAAGCCGTCCGACACCTCCAGCGACTGGGGTTCGACAACATCGCCGGCTACCTCGAGGGCATGGTCAGCTGGGCCTCCAGCGGACGGGACTTCGACCACGTCGGCTCGCGACACATCGACGAGATCGAACAGGACGTGCAGTCTGACGGCGCGACAATTCTGGATGTCCGCAAGGACGAGGAAGTCCAGCAGGCCTCCCTGGAAGGCGCAACTCACATTTACCTCGGCCATCTGCCGGGCAACCTGGACGAACTGCCCCGCCAGAAGACCATCTACACCTTCTGCGGCAGCGGCATGCGGGCGATGATGGCGGCTTCGATCCTCAAGAAGAACGGGTTCGAGTCGGTCTGTAACGCCTTGGGCTCGGTCGCGGCCGCCAAGGCGGATGACAGCGAACTGCTGCAGACCTGAGGGCTCAGAGAGTTCCTTTTCCGGCGGGTCGGCGGATTCGGTTCCGTCGGCCCGTTTTTTCATTCATCCGGTTCCTGCTCGATCGCGTACAGCCACCCCTGCCCCGTGCCGAGGACGATGGTTCCGTCGGCGGCGATGGCCGGCGTGGCATAGAGGGCGTCGCCGACCGCAGGCTTCCAGGCGACTGCGTAGAGCGCTGCGGCCGGGGTGGCGAGGCAAGTCAAGATGATGACGATGGCGATCGAGGCGGAACATCTGCGACAAGGACCCATGTCGTTTCCTTTCTCCTGCGGGAAGCGCGTGACACCTTTTACAGTAGGCTGCGTCGGCCGTGTCCATCCGGGCCCGGGCAAGTTACTCCGCTGTTACGTGACCGGTTGCGAATTGCCTTGTCGCCGGTCGGGGGCGGACCTATCCTCTGGGCATGATCCAGCAGCAACCCAGACACTGCCCGGCCTGGATGTGGGTCGGCGTCACGGCGGCGACCGTGATCCTGTCCACCGCCGCCCTGCCGTGGGGGCTGACGTTCACGGCCTATGTCGAACAGCCGTGGCACGATCAACTCGTCTGGACGATGGATATGGCGACCCAGGACCTGCCCGAGATGCCCGATGAGGCCTACCAGGAGGTCTTCGAGGTCAAGGGAGATGAGTTTTTCACCGGTCTGTCCATCGGCAACCCGATCCTGCTGGGCCCGATGCTGTGGCGCGTATGGGCCTGCGCTGCAGCGGCCGCATTCTGCGCCGTGCTGCTGAGAGGCCGTCTGCGAGCGCTGGCCTACGTCCTCCTGGCCGGCGTGGCGATGGTCGACATCCTCACCTCGCTGGATGCGCTGGGCATGTTCGCTGCCGACGCGGCGGCGGCCTGGCCCATGCCTTTGCAGGACTACCTGGAATGGCCCGCCATTGCCTTCGTCTGCCTGCTCGCGCTGCAGGGCTTCTGGGCGAGGCTGGCCCGGCCTTGGGGCCGACTGGGGTCTGTCCGCTGGATTCGCCTGGCCTCGGCTTTGGCGTTGACAGGCCTGGCGGTCTACCTGGGCTACCAGTGGGTCGACTGGGCCTTTGCGATCGATCTTTCGTTTAATTCCCTGGGTGGAGATGAAGACCTCCAGCAGAAATGGGCCCTGGCCCGGTGGGCCACCCTGGCGATCCCTCTGGGGGCAGTTGTCGGCGGGATCGGTTCTTGCCTGGCGGCCCTGCGGGTCCCGATGTCCCGGTCGCTGGCGGTGGGAGGCTTTCTCGTGGCGGCGGTCTGCTTTCTGGCCGGACGACTGGTCTACAACGCCCTGGCCATTTCAGTCATGTTTCCCGAAAGCGGGGTGAAAGACTTCAGTCCGACGCTGATCAACTTCTCCGGCCAGATCGTCCTGACCATGCTGGTAGTGCTCACTCTGCTGGGCATCGAGGGTCTGGCCGGGCTGCTGGGGCCCAGGCAACCGCGGGCCTCTGGTCCGGGCGCATAAGAAAACCGCCGCCGGGCAAGCCGAAGCTGCCCAGGCGGCGGGTTGAGGTACGCAGACGGTTTTACGCGTCACGCTTCTGGAACGTTATTCGTAAATGCGCGTCGCTTCGCTTTCCTCGACCGGCTTGGTCGTCTGGTCGGTATTCAGGCGGACGCGGAAGCGGACATCGCCGGTTCCCTGCGCCGTGGCGGTAATCGTGTAGATCGCCTGCTTCTTGGGCGCCAGTTCGTCAAGCGGCTCGAACGTAATGGTGTTGCCATTTCGCTTGCCATCGGTCGGCCCGTCGGAAGAGACGTACTTGAACTCTTCGGGCAGCATGGCGGTGACGACGATATTCGTGTCGTTCGCCGAACCCTGGTTGGTCACGCGGATCTCGTAAGTCTCCGTGCCACCGACCTCGACGGGGTCTGCCAGGTCGATCATCTCAAGCAGAACCGCGGGGATGCCCGCCACGGCCGTGGTGGCCGTACCGGTCGCGTCGCTGGCGTCGGCACAGTAGGCAGTGGCCTTGGCCGAGGCTTCCAGGTCGCCCTTGCGGGAGGCCCGGACGCGGACGGTGAATTCGCGGCGCTGGTCGACTTCCAGCTTCCCGATCTGCCACATGACCATACCGTTCTTGTGCGTCCCGTTGTCCGAGGCGCTGACGAATTCAACGCCGTCGGGCAGGTCGTGACGGAGGACGGTGTTGGTCGAGGCAGCATTGCCGGTATTGCTCAGCTGGATGTTGTACTCGATCGGACGGTCGACGTACCGCTTCTCGGGTGCATCGACATTGACGACCAGCACGGGGGTGACCACGTTGGTCTCGACCGTGTTGGAGTCCTTGTTGATGTCCCCATCGGCCTGCAGCGAAACACTGTGATCGTACGTCGCAGCCCGCTGGGCCTTGGCGCGGATGCGAAGCTGCTTCGTCGCGCCGGGATCGAGGGTGTCAATCGTGTGGGTCAGCTGCCTGCGGCCGTCAAGCGATTGCAGACGGTCGGGGAAGCGGCTGATCAACTGGACGTTCTTGGCCGGTGCATCGCCGGTGTTCTTGACGGTGACCATGTAAACCAGCGGGTCACAGATCAGCGTGTTGTCCGGGCCGGAAAGCTGGAGTTCCAGTTCGGGCTTGACTGCTGCGAAGTTCAGACACAGCGGGTTGTAATCCCATTCTGCATTCGTGCAGTTGGTGATCTGCCCGGTTTCCGGCATGAGGCCGGTAATTTCAATCGTTCGCTGGGCACTGGCGGGGAAGGTTTCCCAAGTCCAGATGCGGTTGTCGCCTTGGCTCTTGCCCTTGGGGTCGACGGAGCGGACGTTGAAGTTGTCAGGAATCTGCTCGATGATCTTGACGTTCTTCAAGGCCATGTCCGTCAGATTCGTCACGCGAATCTTGTAGGTGAACGGCTGACCGGCCCGGACATTCTCCGGACCCATCTTCTCGATCAACAGGACGCTGGAGTCCTTACGACCTGTGGGCAGGGCCATCCAGGACGATCCATTCGCACCGGTGGTATGGTCGACCGAGGCGTAGCTGGAATCATCATCCTGCCGGCCTGTGGACTTGGGCGAACCGTCCTGGTCGTCCATGGCGGTCTGGTCGTCTCCAGCGCAGGGCCAGAGGGTTGCGTCCCCGTCCTGACAGCCTGCAACGAACAGTGCCGACATCGCCACGATTGCAACGAGTGGTAAGAGTGTCGATCTCATTGTTGTCTCCTTTTTTGATAACGTATGAGCTGGTTTTCTCGGGCCGGGGTCTCCCCTGCCTCTTCAGTAGTGTAACGCCTCGCCCCAGCGGGCCCGGGATTTGGCGGCTATCTGCAACCGGCAGTTTACTGCCCGCTATCCTGCTGCAGATCGGCCAGCGCATCGCGGACGCGTTCGGCGTGGCCGGTGGGGATCACCTCGGGCCAATGGCGCCGGATCGTGCCGTCCGGCCCGATCAGGAAGGTCGTCCGGACAGCGCGTCCTCCCTGGCGGCCGGAGTAGTCCATCCAGGCGTCGTAGGCCCGCATCACGTCGTGGTCCGGGTCGGACAGCAGGGTGACCTGCAGGTCGTGTTTCTCGACGAAGCGGCGGTGGCTTGCCGGGCTGTCCTCGCTGACGCCCCAGACCACGGCATTGAGGTTCTCGAACCGCATCAGCAGGGAGGTGAACTCCGTGGCCTGGCAGGTGCAGCCCGGCGTGTCGTCCTTCGGATAGAAGTAGAGCACGACCCATCGGCCCCGCTGGTCTGCCAGGCTGCGCATCCGGCCTTGTTGATCGGGCAATTCCAATGACGGCGCTTGACTGCCGGTCCAGTCCGACCGCCGGCTGGCGGCACGCTCCATCTGGGCTGCCGAGGGGCCGCGGTCGACATCGCTGCGGTACTCGCTGTCGGTCGACCCGGTCTGACAAGCCCCTGACCCGAGCAGGCTCCCGGCCAGCAGGACACACAAGAAGATGTGTTTCATCGTCTGCCTCCTTCGAAACATGGATGAGATCTGCGGGCCAGCCTGTATGGCTGACTCTTCTGGACGTATTGTATACCGCCCGAGACAGTCGGATCTCCCGGCCGGGGCAGGCCAGGAGCACTGCAGCTTGCCCGTGGACACCATATATTGCGGACAGCCACTTTTTTCTGCCCTTTCTGGCCCAACATGCTGTTATCTGGGCATGCCTCTTGGCCGATAGACGCTTTCCTGGCAGGGAGTTACCGATCCGGCCAGATCCCGGCCCATTGAGGGGATCAACCCATTTTCGCAGAAACCCCACATTTCGACTTGACCGCATGCGGGGCCACTACATATAGTAGAGACAGTCGAGAGGCAGTTGGAATAGTCCGATAGATGGTGCAGCTTTCCAGGGGCCGACGATGGCGCCGGGCGGCACCGGGAACCGGATGATCGTCCGCGGCTGCGACTCGACGGCGAGAAGGTCATTTCAGGCGTTTCCGGATAAGGGGACACGAAATTCGATCTTCTTGCATGAATGATGCTTACTGACGAAGGTCTCTAGGCTGTGCCTCGGCACGGATGCCTATAGAGGCTAGAGACTTTTGCGAGCCGGGGCAGCGAAACACGGAGTCGCGCCCCGGCACGCCATTTCTTTCGGTCAGGCATCGCCGGCCCTGGGCAGGGCCAGCCCGTCACAGCGGGACATGACGAACACTCGGAACGACGCGCCCGCAAGGGCCAAAGTGGGAAGGATCCCGACATGCAGGAATGGATTCGCAAGCGCGATGGTCGAGTGGTTCGGTTTGTTCCAGAGAAGATCACACACGCGATCTTCAAGGCCGCCGTCGCCTGCGGCGGGACCGACTTCCAGCGGGCACAGACGCTCTGCAACCAGGTCGTCCAGTTGCTCGAGAAGCTCTCTGCCAATCGCGTGCCGGAGGTCGAGCAGGTCCAGGACACGGTCGAGAAGGTCCTGATCGAAAACGGCCACGCCCAGACCGCCAAGGCCTACATTCTCTATCGAGAGAAGCGCAAGAGCGCCCGCCACCTCAACGCCCTGATCGGCGCGACGATCGACATGTTCAGCGACTACCTCGACGACCGCGACTGGAAGGTCAACGAGAACGCCAACCAGTCGCGCTCGATCAACGGCCTGAACAACTACGTCCGGGAGTTTTTCACCAAGAACTACTGGCTGCACGAGGTCTTCCCGGCCGAGGTTCGTCGCGTGCACGAGTCCGGCGAGGGTCATATCCACGACCTGGGCTTTCTGGGCCCCTACTGTGCCGGCTGGGACCTGGCCCAGTTGCTTCGCGAGGGTTTCGGCGGCGTGCCGGGCAAGGTGGAATCCAAGCCCGCCCGCCATCTGCGCAGCTTCCTGGGACAGATCGTCAACTCGACCTTCACCACCCAGGGCGAATGTGCCGGCGCCCAGGCCTGGAGCAGCTTCGACACCTACTGCGCCCCGTTCATCCGCTACGACAACATGACCTACGACCAGGTCAAGCAGTGTCTCCAGGAGTTCATCTTCAACATCAACGTGCCCACCCGTGTGGGCTTCCAGTGCCCCTTCAGCAACCTGACGTTCGACCTGACCTGCCCGCAGGCCCTGGCCAGGCAGCCGGTCATCGTCGGCGGGAAGATGACCGAAGATTGCTACGGCGACTTCCAGGCAGAGATGGACATGCTCAACCGGGCCTTCTGCGACGCGATGATGGAGGGCGATTCAAAGGGACGCGTCTTTACCTTCCCGATCCCGACGATCAACGTGACCAGGGACTTCGACTGGGATCGGCCCTCGGTCGACGCGTTCATGACCATCACGGCCAAGTACGGTATCCCGTATTTCGCCAATTACGTCAACTCCGACCTGTCGCCGGAAGACGCGATCAGCATGTGTTGCCGACTGCGGCTGGATACAACCGAGCTGCGCAAGCGTGGCGGCGGGCTGTTCGGCTCGAACCCGCTGACCGGTTCGGTAGGCGTGTTCACCATCAACCTGCCGCGCATCGGCTACCAGTCCAGCAACGTCGAGGAGTTCAAGGCCCGGCTGGTCGAGCTGATCGAGGCGGGCAAGACCTGCCTGGAGATCAAGCGCAAGGTCGTCGAAGACCAGACCGACAACGGCCTGTACCCCTATTCGGCCCACTACCTGCGGCAGATCAAGCAGAAGACCGGCGAGTACTGGTTCAACCACTTCTCGACGATCGGCATCGTGGGGATGAACGAGGCGATCCAGAACTTCATGGGCACCGACATTGCCAGCCCCGCCGGACAAGCCTTCGCCGTCGACATGATGCACTTCATGCGGGAGCAACTGGCGCGGATCCAGGATGAAACCGGCCACGTGTACAACCTCGAAGCCACCCCGGCCGAGGGAACGGCCTACCGCCTGGCCAGACTCGACCGCGAGAAGTACCCGGACATCATCGCCGCCGGGGACGAGACACCCTACTACACCAACTCCACCCAGCTGCCGGTCGGCTATACCGACGACATCTTCGAGGCCCTTTCGCTGCAGGATGAACTCCAGAGCCTCTACACCGGCGGGACCGTGCTGCACCTGTATCTCGGCGAGGCCGTCGAAGACCCGCAGCTCTGCAAGCTGCTGCTCCAGCGGAGCTTTGCACGGTACAAGCTGCCCTACCTGTCGATCACGCCGACGTTCAGCATCTGTCACAGCCACGGCTACATCTCCGGCGAGCACTTCACCTGCCCGACCTGCGAGGCCCAGACGGAGGTCTGGTCGCGTGTGACGGGCTACCTCCGCCCCGTGCAGAACTACAACAAGGGCAAGAAGGCCGAGTACTTCGAGCGCCGCAAGTACCAGCAGATCGGGGCGGAAGCATGATCCTCGCCGGCTGCCAGAAATGCTCGTTCGTCGACTACCCCGGACACCTCGCGGCGGTGGCATTTACCCCCGGCTGCAACATGAACTGCTTCTACTGCCACAACCCCGAGCTGCTCAGCGGCCCGGGCCCCCAGCGGCTGGACGAGGCCGAGATGCTCGATTTCCTCGCCTCCCGCGCCGGGCTGCTGGATGCGGTGGTTGTCTCCGGCGGGGAACCGACACTCCAACACGACCTGCCGGATTTCATCGCCCGGGTCCGACGGCTGGGCTTTGCCGTCAAGCTCGACACCAACGGGACCAACCCGACGATGCTGCGACAGCTGATCTCCGCGCGCCTGGTCGATTACGTGGCGATGGACATCAAGGCCTCGGTCCGTAAGTACGAGCAGGTCACCCGAACCCCGGTCGACAATGAGGCCATCGAGGAATCGATCCTGACCCTGCTGGCCGGGCAGGTCGACTACGAATTCCGCACCACCGTCGCTCCGCCGCTGCGGGCGGCAGACATCTGCCAGATCGCCTCGCGCATCGCCGGGGCGCGTCGTTACACCCTGCAGCAGTACCGCCCGGACGAGGCCTTGGCCAGCGCGGCAATTCCCCACACCGACGCCTATCTCCGCTCGACGGCCCGGCTGATCCAACCCTTCGTCGACGAGGTCATCGTCCGCGGGGCAGGCGAGTCGGCCGTCCAGGCCCGACTCGACAGCGAAACCCGCCTGGCCAACTCCGCCTAGGGACCCTGAGATGATCTTCTCCGACCGGCAGATCAAGCAAGCACTCGAAACCGGGCGGGTGATCATCGACCCGGCGCCCGGGGAGGATCAGTTTGCCCCCTCGGCCGTCGATCTGCACGTCGATTCGCAGTTCAAGGCGTGGAAACAGCCCCCGCCGGGCATGGTCCAGCACCTGCGATTGCGGGATGTCTCGATCCCCGACTACGGCCATCTGACCGTCGACCTGCCTGTCGAAAACGATGGTTCCGTGCTCATCCAGCCGGGGCAGTTCGTCCTGTCCCGCACGGTCGAGACCGTCACACTGCCGATCGACTCGCGCCTGGCCGCACGGGTCGAGGGACGCAGCAGCTACGCGCGGCTCGGACTGGTCGTGCACATGACCGCACCGACCATCCACGCAGGTTTCGCCGGGCAGATCGTCCTGGAGATGATGAACTTCGGCCCCTTCCCCCTGCGGATCGATCCGATGACCACACGCATCTGCCAGGTAATCTTCGAAGAACTCGGATCAGACCCCTCCATCGCCCTGAACACCCGCTTCCAGAACCAGCGCGACGTACTCGGCGGAACTGGTTCCGCCTGAGGCAGAAGCTCCTGCCGGCAGCATTCGCTGCGTTTCGACAACCCCCTTTATGGTTTTGCTGTTTTATGCAGGACAGAAATGGTGCATGCTGATACAATTATGCTGGTGGGCCACCCCGACAGAGACAAGGAGAATAAGATGATTGGCAGGAATCGGCTGCAGTTGGCAGCGTTTTGTCTGGTAGCGGGTCTGGCGTTCTCAGCTTCCTTGGCCGACGGGGACCCGCCGCGGGCCAAGGCTTCCGACCAGCTGGAGGCAAAGCCGCAGATCGACGCCGATGCCGTCCGCGGGCTGATCAAGCAGCTTTCCGACGATGACCATGTCGTCCGCGACCAGGCCACCGAGCAACTCAAGAAGATCGGCCCCGGGGCGACCGACCTGGTCACCGAGGCAATGAAGGACAAGGACGCCTCGAAGGAAGTCGCCTTCCGCTGCAAGCAGATCCTCGAAGTCTACCGCTTGGCTGCCATGCCCGAGACGCTGGCCAAGGCCTCGCTGAAAGGCACGGGAAAACTGGACAACTTCACCCGCCACGACAAGAAGGAAGTCTACGTCGGGGCCCACTCGATGCGAGGCACGTACCGCTACAGCCCCTTCTACATGCTGCTGAAGGAACTGGCCGTGATCAAAGGCATCGTGCCGCAGAACATGGCCCAGGCCACCCTCAAGACCCGGGACATATCCTGGACCCTGCCCGTCCCGCTGAAGAACTGGCCCGAGGGCCAGGCCAAGCCCGACCAGTCGTTTATCGACAAGCGGGTGGCGACCCTCATCGAGACAGGCCAGCGCCACGAACGAACCCGCGGTCGGATCTACCTGCAGCGACTCAACCAGATGGGCATGGATCTGCCGGTACCCGAGGCCTGGAAAGAAAAGTCCAAGGACGACCAGAAAGACCGCGTCCGCGGGCGCAGCTGACCGACGCGGGGTCGCAGATATTCAGCCGCCCCGCACGCTGGAGTTCTGTGTGGCACGGCCGTGTCGGCCGTGAGAGCAAAACGAACCGCCCGACCAGACACGGCCAAGATGGCCATGTCACACCAGACGATCCCAACAGCGTCGCATTTGAGCCGGTTTCAACCGAAGCGGATCAGCGGCTTGATGATGCCCTCTTCCTTGTCTCGCATCATCGCGAATGCTTTTTCGATTTCGTCAAACGCGAAGCGATGGGTCGTCATCGGGGTCGGATCGACGCGGCCGTTGTCGATCAGGCGCATCAGGCGTTGCATGCGAACCTTTCCGCCGGGACACAAGCTGGTGGTGATGGTCTTGTCGCTCATTCCGACCCCCCAATCCGCCCGGGGGATGTGGACATAATCGCCCTCGCCGTGGTAACCGATGTTGCTGATCGTCCCGCCCGGGCGCGTCGCCGAGATGCACGCCTGGAATGTCTCGTCGCTGCCGAGGGCCTCGATGGCCGAATCCACCCCCGCCCCGTCAGTGGCATCGCGTATGGCCTCGACCGGATCAGTCTCGGTAAAGTCCACGACCAGATCCGCCCCGTACTGCCGGGCCAAGGCCTGGCGCTTCGGAATCGATTCGACCGCGATGACCAGCCCCGCCCCCTGCAGCCTCGCGCCGACGGTGGCCATCAGCCCCACCGGGCCCTGGGCGAAAACCGCCACGGTCCCGCCCATGGGGATGTGGGCCTCTTCGGCCCCGGCAAAGCCCGTCGAGAGCATGTCGCAGCAGTAGGCTGCCTGCTCGTCGGACAGGTCGTCCGGTATCGGCGCCAGGTTCCCGGCCGCGTCGGGGACCACGAAGTAGTCGGCAAAAACACCGTCCTGGACGTTGGCGAACTTCCAGCCGCCCAGCAGCCCGCCGTCCTGCGACGGACAGCCTCGCTGGGAGTTCTCCGACGACCAGACCGGCGTGATCGCGTTAACCGCCACCCGTTGGCCCGTCTGGTAACCCTCGACAGCCTCCCCGAGCGCGTGGACGGTCCCGACAGCCTCGTGGCCGAGTGTCAGGTTCTCCCTCTGGCCGATCGCCCCGCCTACGGTGTGGGCGTCGGACGTGCAGATCAGCGCGGCGGTCGTCTTGATCACCGCTTCGTTGGGCCCCGGTCTCGGAACGGGTTTGTCCATCAGTCCGACCTGGCCGATCTCTTTCATTACGAAGGCTCGCATGGTATCGCTCATGTTGATGACTCTCCGGCAGTGTGTGGTTGCTCTGGCAGGTGTCTCCGGTAGAATCGTATCGGCTGGCAAGGCCAGATCCGTCAGATTGCCATCCACCCGCCCCTTCTCCCTGCAGGCAGGCAGCCGATGGACCTCAACGACAAACGATACATCATGGCCCTCCAGTGCGACCGGTCGCGCCGTCGCTGCGGCGGGTACCACTGCGAGCTGGCGCTGCACAAACGACGCGGGGCCTTCCGGTTCTACCGCGACCGGGACATACGGATGACCACCATCACCTGCGGCGGATGCGACAGCGACGCCCTGGCCGGGAAGATCAAGCACTTGCTGGGCAAGCTGCGCAAGGTCGAGCAGATCGTCCCCGGGCAGGTGGTGGTGCACCTGGCCAGTTGCATGACCCGCCACAGCCATCACGGCCCGCGCTGCTGCCGCGTCGAAACGTTCCACGAAGTCTGTCGGGAGATCGGAATCGACTGCGTGGAAGACACCTACGTCTTCGGCCCGACCGAGAAGAAGCGACAGGCAGGGCTGTACCCGACCAACCCCCGGGGCCTGGGTCCGGAATCGAAAGGCCCTACAGGGGAAGGGTGATCCGCATCCGCACCCCGTCGCCGGGGATGCTGTCGATATGGAGCTGGCCGTCCAGGGCCTGGACACGCTCGCGGATGGTCTGCAGGCCCAGACCCTCCTTGAGCTCCTGGGTCGTGTCGAACCCTTTGCCCTTGTCACTGACGCAGACGACGAGTTGCCCGGATTCTCGATAGACTTCCAACTCAGCGGCATCGACATCGGCGTGCTTGACGATGTTCATCAGCATCTCCCGGACGGCCTTGTAGATCATGCAGATAACATGCTCGGGCAGGTCATCCAGCTGCGAGCCGATCTGTATGTCCACTTCCAGGTCGTAATGCTCCCGCATTTTCTCGCCCAGCCATCGCAGCGCGGGCTGGGGGCCCTGCTCGGCCAGCAGGGGCGGGCTCAACTCGTGCGAGAGCAGCCGCGACTGCAGGACCGCTTCGTCGATCTGCTCGAGGGCCTTGGAAACCATATCCGCCCACCGCGGGCCGATCTTCTCCAGATTGACCGCCTCGAGGTGAAACTTCGCCCCGATCAGGATCTGCTGGAGGTGGTCGTGGAGGAACTCGCCCAGGTTGCGCCGCTCGCGGTCCTCGGCCACCGACAGATCGGCAGCGAGCTTCTGCAGCAGGCGGCTGCGCTGGGCGAGTTGGAGGTTGCTCGCCTCGAGTTGCTCGGTCCGGTTCTTCAGATCCTGCTCGGCCTGGTGGCGCCGGGAGATTTCCTTGCGCAGATCCTCAACCGTATCCTGCAACTGGGCGGTCCTCTGGCGGACCTGCTCGTCGAGACGGTCCCGGGACCGCGAGACCTCATCCAGCAGGTTCTTTCGATCCGTGATATCGTAGTTGATGCCGATGGCGATCTTCCCGCCGGTGGGGCCTGACTCGAGCACTTGCCCGACCGCCGTCAACCAACGCAGTTCCCCGTCCTCCCGCAGGATGCGAAACTCTTCCTGAAACCTGTCTCCTTGTCTGAACCAGGTAAATGCCTTCTGCCGGACCCGCTGGCGGTCTTCAGGATGAATGTAGTTGAAGAACGTCTGCTGGTCGATTGGTTCACTCAGGTCGCGCCCCAGCAGTTGGTAGAGCATCTCGCTCCAGTACATCTGCCCGCTTTCCAGATCATACTGCCACAGGCCGATCTGCCCGCCGTGAAGGGCCAGCTGCAAACGGATCGCCTGGGTTTCCAGTTGCTGCTCGATCCGCACTTGCCGGCTGATGTCGACCATATTCACGCAATATCCGGTACTCTCGGCCCGATCCTCATCCTGGTTCAGTTCCGTCTCCAGGCTCACCCAGGTCGTTTCGCCGGCCGAAAGTTCCAGTCGGGCGCGGCAGCGTGAAGACCCCTCATTTTCGCCAGCCTTGCGCAGCATCCGGTAGCAGGCGTCGCGATGTTTCGGAGCGACCAGCCGTTCGATCCGGTTGCCGACCAGCTCATCCTGGTTCAGACCGGTCATCTCCACCGCCCGCCGGTTGACGCGCAGGATCTCGCCCTTTGCGTTCAGCATCAGGTAGCCGACAGGCGCATTCTCGAAGAAGCTGCTGTAGCGGCGGTTTGCCTCAACCAGGTCCCTCTGGGTTTCCCGCAGTTGCTCGTTCTGGACCTCCAGTTCCACCCGGTGGACCTGCAGTTCGTGAAGCAGCGCAAGGGCCTGGTCCGGGTCGAGATCTTCGGGCAGTTTGCCCCCCAGAAGCTGTTCGGCCAGATGACGAAGCTCGTCGGGACCGGCAGGGCCGGCATGTTTCGGTCGATCAGCCATCGTTCTTTGCCTTCTGTTTCTTCGACTGCAGGAGACTCTTCTGGATCTCGCTGTCCGGGTAAATCAGCAGCTTGCGGCAGAAGTAGTCAACGGCGATTACGGGCAGGCTGTTGTCGATGTTTTTCGGGGCCGAAGGACCGGATGACTTTTCAGCCTGCCGGGGTTCGTCCAGCGAATTGTTCTCTTCTGACGACATGCTGGCTCTTTGCTGTATGGTATCGTGCCGCAAAGTCGGGGGAAGGCATTGTGATGGACCTCAAGTCAGTCGGTTCGGCACACCCGTCTGTTGTAGTGTAGTATCATGTCACATCCATCGCGAGATCAAAGAGAATCGCCTGTTTGCCAGCTTTGCCCCTCCTCGACCCCCTCGGTCCCCCCAGCGGCGGCACGAGTTTGTCACCCCGGACGGTAGAGGTATACTCAACACCGGATGAACGGTTCAGGCAACGGGAGAAAGGCTCAGAGGCATGTTCGAGAAGAAGGTGCATTACTGCCCGCAGTGCAGTTGGCAGTTCCAGGAGCAGTTATCCGACGGGATGGAGTTGCGCTGCCCGCATTGTTCTGCCGAATTCCGGGCGCTGGTCGATGACACCAGCGGCGCCGCGACACTGCTTCGCCAGGATGACGCAGGCGGCCAGATCCCCCAGCCGCTCTACCTGCCCAAGGGCAGCATCCGGGCGATGGTCTCGATCGCCCTGGCCGCAAGTTGCTGGATTCTTGTTATCCAGGGCCTGGCGACGGGGTTCATCCTCTCGGCGGTCGCTCTGGCGATGCAGGGCCGATTCGACCAGGAACCCGTGCTGGGCTTCTACCTGATCCTCGCCGGCCTGCTGGTCGGCCACATCTACGGCCGCGCCACCGCCGGCGACCGCGGCGCCAGCCTTGTGGTCCTTCTCAGCCACGTCAAGGGCCTGGTCGTCCTGGCCACCGCCGCCGGACTGACCACCGCCTACCTGACCGGCTGGCACGCCGATTGGCCCGGCTGGGCGATGGGCATCCTCTCGGCGATCATCAGCTTCTACTTCGGCTCACGCTGAGCGCCAAACGGGTGCGTCGGGTCAGAAGTTCCCGCACCCCATGGCGTCACCCTTCTGCGACCCCTTCAGGGTCGGTTTCCGTTTGACACCGTTACCCAGGGTCTCTGCTTCGCTTCGCTGCGCCTCGACCCTGGGCTGAGATCCTGCACCCCGTTGGGGTGCTCAATCCCTCGCCAGTGCCGATCTGGAGTGCACTTGCTGAGATCACGATCAATCTCGGGATGTTGAACCCCCGGATGGGTTTTGGGCACCCTGAAAGGGTGCAGGATCTAAGCCCAGGGTCGAACCGGAGCGACAGCGACGGAGAGCCCCTGGGTTACCCGTTGGCCTGAAACCGACCCTGAAAGGGTCGCAGAAGGATAAGACAGTGGCTACAATAGCGGCCCGATCCACTACCCATATAGCCAGGGGCGACACATGGCGCAATCGCTTTCCCGCATCATCATCCATCTGATCTTCAGCACCAAAGACCGATATCCCTGGATTGCCGATCCGATCCGCTCCGACCTGCATGGATACATGGCTGGAACACTCGACCGAATGGGATGTCGACCTGTTCGGATCAACTCCGTGGCCGACCACGTCCATATAGCCATGGGGCTGGGGCGATCTGTGGCCGTGGCCGATGTCGTTCGAGACCTGAAAAGAGCGTCCAACATCTGGTTCCGCAAGCACGAAGCCGGCTTCGCCTGGCAGAAGGGATACGGTGCGTTCTCGGTGGGCGCATCACAGATCGATGATCTGGTCAAGTACATCGACAACCAGGCCGAACACCACCGGAGCGTGGATTTCAAAGGGGAGTATCGCGCGTTTCTGGAACGGTACGGGATAGATTACGACGAGCGGTACGTCTGGGATTGACGGGTTCTGCGACCCCTTCAGGGTCGGTTTCCGTTTGACACCGTTACCCAGGGTCTCTGCTTCGCTTCGCTGCGCCTCGACCCTGGGCTGAGATCCTGCACCCTTTCAGGGTGCTCAGAACCGTTCCTCCGGACGTTCAACATGCGGCGGAAATCAACGATCTCAGCAGGTATGCTCCGAACCTAACCGACGGATTGAGCACCCCAAGAAGGTGCCAGATTTCAGCCTTTCTTTTGTGCGTGTGGCACGGCCGTCTCGGCCGTGCGATGTCGGGACGCCGTTCCAGCAGGCAACTCCGTGCGTTTTCCCATTCGCATTCCCAGACGGCATCCACTCAAGGCCCTTCACACGGTCAAGATGACCGTGCCACACTAGAGAGACGCAGTGTCAGGCTCGCTCGGGCTTTGATTCCCACGCCGGTGTCGAACAGGCATTCCCGCGGTGTTACGCCTTCGGCGTGAACACCGGCACCATTGACTGAGATCGCCGGGGTACACGCCGGCACATCGACCGGCACCCCAACGAGCGCGCAAGCGTCACCGGTCTGCGACGGAACCGTCGTTGAGGAAGTAGGCTTTTTTGAGGCCCTTTCTGTCGCCTTTCTGCCAGGCGTCGGAGGCGGCCTGAAGGGCGTCCTGGTCGACCTGCACGCCCAGGCCCGCCCCGGCGGGCAGGGCGAAGTGGTCCGGGGCGGACCAGTCCAGGCCCTTGGCCCAGGAGTTCTTCTGTTGGTAGGCCTCGTGGATCAGGAAGTTGTTGATCGAAGCGGCCACGTGGAGGCTGGCGGCCAGGGCGATCTCGCTGTGGGTCGAGTGCGGCGCCAGGGGCACGTCGTAGAGTTCGGCAATGCCCGCCAGTTTGGTCAATTGGCTCACGCCTCCGAGTTGGACGATGTCGGGGTTGAGGACATCGACGGCCTGGTCTTCGAGCACCTGGCGGAAGGGCCAGATCGTCGCCATTCTCTCCCCGGCCGCAAGGGGCACGGTGGTGGCGCGCTTGACGCGCACGAGATCGGCGTTGTTCTCCGGCGGGACGACCTCCTCAAAGAACAGCACGTCGTAGGGCTCGACCTTCTTTGCCAGTTGGACGGCAGCCTGGGCGGTGAACTTGCCGTGCCCGTCGAGCATCAGGAACCCGTTGGGCCCGAGCTTCTCCCGGGTCTTGGCCACATCGTGGACGATCGCGTCGATGGGCATGGGCGTCTCGACCATCCGGTGGAGGCGATGGGTCGTCTGCTTCCAGGAGCTCTTGCCCGGGTAGCGGCGAATGCGATTGCGGCAGGGCCCGCCCAGCAGGCGGTAGAGGGGCATCTCGGTGAGCTTGCCGAGGATGTCCCAGAGGGCGATGTCGATCCCGCCGATGACGCTGGCGAAAGCCAACCCGCCCCGCATGTTCCGGTGGGCCCGGTGCAGCAGCTGCCAGATGTGCTCGATCCGCGTCGGGTCCATGCCCACCAGCAGCGGCTTGTAGGTCTTGGCGATCGCCTGGCCGATCACCGGCGTGAAGATGTTCACCTCACCCCAGCCGGATACACCGGCGTCGGTGTCGATCCGGAGGATCAGCCGGCCCGGGGTAAAGAGCTTGATATCCGTGATCCGCACCTGCCCCTCGCCCGCCTGCTGCGGCGCGCGGCCGGACTGGGCGTGGGCCCAGCGCATCGGCCCCAGCGCCAGCGCCCCGGCCGCGGCGGCCGAGGCCTTCAGAAATCCGCGTCTCTGCATCGAACTGTCTCCTTCTTCCAGGGCATCGCGGTTGCCCAAGGCATCGTTACGCCTTTGGCATGAACTGACACCACCGGATCTTCACTTCTTGCGGTTCTCGAAACTGTACTTGCCGTCCTGGAACGTCCCGACAAAGACGTGGTTGTCGCTCTGGACGCGGAGGACACCGCTGCGATACTCCTGCCGGATCGGCGCCTGGCCGTCCACCGGATCGTACACGTCGCGCCAGGTGGTGTAATCGACGGCCTGGCCGTTGCGCCAGACCGCAGGCAGGTCGTTGGTCTTGTTGTGGACGATCTTGACCGTCGCCCCACCTGCACCGGCAAGCTGGACAACGCCCCTGGACAGGTCGGACAAGTCCAGTTTGCTCTTGGCAAGCACGGCCTTCTTGAAGGCCTCGAAATCATCGCCCTCCCCGACTTCCAGGGCAAAGCCCGCATAGCCGTCGCGACCGGCGATCTCGGCGACAAAGAAGTCCGACCCGTCGTAGTAGGCAATCTTGGGATTGGGCTTCTTCTCTTTTGTCTTCCGGTCGGTCACGTCGGGCAGCTCGGCCGGCTGGAGCTTGCCCAGGCCGATCGGACGCAGGGCCAACCAGGTCTTCTCGTACCGGATGAAGATCACGCCGCCTGCGGTTTCTCGCCGGGCGGTCTTGGGCAGTTGGAAGGTGAAACGCCTTTCCCCCTCGGCCGGCCGCAGCCAGATCAGCAGGTTGCGGTACTGGGCGATCTGGTCGCCGGCGTTTTTTACCCAGCGATCCCAGACATCCGTCGTGCTGGCGGCGAAGTAATCCACGCCGCGTTTGGAGTTGAATGCCATCATCTTGAAGACGTTGGGATTCCACGGTCGCATGGGGTCGCGAGATACAGCTGAACCGATCTGGAAGGTCCGGCCGATGTACTGCGTTTCGTAGTACATGGGCGCCACGTCGCCGCCGGTCCAGAGGTCGTAGTGGGGCTTGGTGGCGAGGATCTCGACGGGCTTTCGGATGTTCTTGTGGGCCAGTTCGACTACCGCCGCCGGAGGACGGTACGCGCTGGTGATGTGGTGCAGGTCGTCGTAGTGGCTGATCGGATCTTCGATGGGTGCATCGGAGCCGAAGTAAAGCCCGAGCGGATGGCTGACCGGCGCGCCCCAGGGCTTACTGGCCTGGCCGTAGTCGCGGTTGTTGGGCCCGCCGTAGCCGCCGCGCCAGTACTTCAGCGCCCCGGCTGCGTACAACCAGTCCAGGGCTGCCTTGGCGATCAGGCGGACCTCCGGGTCTTCGGCGAAGTCGTAGAGGTTGTGGTAGGGCGCCATGGTGTGGCCGAGGTAGTTGCTCGAATCCCACTCCATCATCCCGACGTTGTAGAGCATGTTGACATAGGCGGCCAGACGTTGCTTGTAGAGCCGGCGCGTCTGTTCGTTGCCGGTCCGCTCGGCCATCAGGTAGACCGAGCTGTCGGTCATCGCCCGGAGGTTGTCGGTCCGGCGGATGTCGACCCAGGAGCCCATTTTCTCTGGGCCCCAGCCGCCCTTGGCCCGGTCGCCCTTACCGTGGACCGGGTGCGGGCGGCGGTACGGGTCCTGCTCGGTCCAGGTCTTGGCGCCTTCGAGGAACTTGGCGCGGTACTCGTCGTCCAGCAGGTGGCCGAAGTAGAAGAACTTCCGCATCTGCCCCTTGAGCGTAAAGCACCAGTAGAAGTCGACGAAGTTGGTGTG
Source organism: Phycisphaerae bacterium (assembly GCA_046541415.1). GTDB lineage: Bacteria > Planctomycetota > Phycisphaerae > SM23-33 > SM23-33 > CAZOVB01. The sequence continues at coordinate 45,307 of JBKHDI010000017.1, forward strand.
GCGGTGGTCGTCTTTCTGGTAGTCGTCGGCCTGGAGGACCTTGACGGCTTGGTCGGTGTGCCGTCCGACGAGGAGGGCAAACATGGTCTGAGGGTAGGCTGCCTTTTCATTCTCGCCCCAGGTGTTGCCCTTGGGGCGGATGTCTTCGTAGTGGCGGATCGTCCGATCGACTCGCCGGGCGAATGCGTCCTGCCATGCCTGGGGCCAGGGGTTGTTGGCCTCGGCGGGGACGTCGATGGGCTTGACGAAATATCGACCCTGGTCGTCTCTGCCCCAGCCCTGGGCATACATCGAAGAGGTCAGCGAAAGGACGAGAACAGCGAAAACAGCGCGGCGCATGGTACTTCTCCTCTGGTAACAGGTTGCCCGCTGGTGACATTATACAGAATGGTCGCAGGCGGCGAAACCCGCGTTTTCCGCCGCGGCGATCCGTCCCCGGTGCACGGCCGACAAGCGGCCGGGGCACCTATGTTTGGAAAATCAGTCAGCGATGTACCATTGTCCGTCGGTCCTGATCAACTGCAGCCTGTTCTGGAAGGGCCCGGAGGTGAACTGGGCGGTGTCGCCGTCGACATCAACCTGGACCTGGTAATCCTCGGGCACGCTCGGCCAGCCGCTGGCGATTTCGCGCTGCATCTCTGCCTTCAGTTCCGGGGCGGCCAGGGACAGGACCAGCTGTTCGTTCTTCTCGCGGACGCCCCGGACAAAGGCTTCTGCGACGGACTGTGCGCTGGTGCGGTCGACCGTCCCCGGCGATGCGGAGCTGTCCGTATCGGAATCATCGCCGTTGCAGCCGGCCAGGACGAGCATCCCCATCGCCGGAAGCACCAGAAGCAGCCCTGCGGTGAACGTTCGATTCATGGGTATTTCCTTTCGAAGTATGGGACGTGCGGGACAGGCCGACCTTCCTCAGCCGGCCAGGATTTCCTCGATCTTGCTGAGTTCTTCCTCGCCCAGCGGCTCGGCGTTGGCGGCGTCGATGTTGTCCAGCAGTTGCTCGACGCGGGAGACGCCGACCAGCACGCTCGTAACGCGCTGGTCACGCAGCAGCCAGGTCAGGGCCATCTGGGCCAACGTCTGGCCCCGGGCGTCGGCAATCTCGTTGAGTTGGGCGACCTTGTCCCACGTGCCGCGTTGGGCGTGGTCGTCGTACCACTTCTGGCCCTTCTGGCCGCGCTGGCCGTGGCGGGAATCATCCGGCAGGCCGCCGAGATACTTGTCGGTCAATACACCCTGGGCCAACGGGCAGAAGGGGATCACGCCCAGACCGGCCGCCTCGGTGTGCGGCAGCAGGTCGGTCTCGACCCCGCGGCCGAGCATGTTGTAGTACGGCTGGTGGATCGTCAGCGGGGTGAGGTTGTTCTGCTTGATCACGTCGCAGGCGTTGCGCAGCTGCGCGCCGGAGTAATTGCTTACGCCCACGTACAGCGCCTTGCCCTGTTTGACGATCAGGTCCAGAGCGGCCATGGTCTCTTCCAGGGGAGTCTCCGGGTCGGGGCGGTGATGGTAGAAGATGTCGACGTACTCCAGGCCCAGCCGGGCGAGCGACTGGTCGAGACTGGCCACGAGGTACTTCTTCGAGCCCCTGTCGCCGTAGGGGCCAGGCCAATGGCGGTAGCCTGCCTTGGTGGAGATGATCAACTCATCGCGCGGCATGGACTTGAGGATCTCGCCGACAACGCGTTCGCTGTTGCCCGGCGGGGGGCCATAGTTATTGGCCAGGTCGAAATGCGTAATGCCGTTATTGAACGCTTCGTAGCAGATCACGCGACAGGTCTTCTCGTTGCCCGGCTGGCCGAGGCTCTGCCAGAAACCCACCGATACCGCCGGCAGGAGCAGCCCGCTGCGCCCGCAGCGTCGATAGTTCATCTTCTCGTAACGGTCTTCGGCGAATGTGGCAGTTTCCATCCTGTCTTGACTCCCTGGATCTGTGTGCACCCTTTCTGTACAGGGTATCCCCGTTTGAGCGAGGATCAAGCGCGGCTGCGAATTTGCCGCAGCCGAAAAAAAACCAGCCGTCGCTACCCGTGAGGCGGCGACGGCTGGGGGGAGTCTGTGCTATGTGGTTCCCGGATCAATCCAGGGGAATCGTCTCGAAGTTCTCAACCCGGTAGTTGTCGTAGATCAACTCGCGGGACTCGGCGTGGCCGTCAAAGAAGACGCCCGTTCCGTTGCCCTGGTGTCGCTGGTCGTCGGCATGGATCATGCGGGGGTTGCTGTTGACGTTTCCGGTCGCCGAGAACGTCGTGCCCTTGAAGTCCCAGAAGTCGTACTTTGCGTACTGTTTGGGATTCAAGGCATCCGGATTGAACTCGACAAGGTAATAGACGTCACTGAGCGGGGCCCGGATGTCGCCCACGTCCGTCACGCCGGCCGAGCCACCCGGGTTCTTCTCAAGATTCTTGATCGCATTGGCGACGTAGTGCACATAGTAGTCCTCATTGATGCTCAGTGCGGGGCAGCGGAGCACTTCGAGGTCGGCCTTCTTCAGCGACTGGTAAATCTCTTCGTGGTCGGCGTTGTATCCGAGCCCGACCCGCTCATCTGCGAGATCAAAGGCATCCTCGGACGCGCCGGTATATCGCGCCAACCGTGTGGCGAAGAAGTACTGGTTGTTCGGGTATCGGCTGTCGAAGTCCCGGGGAACGCCGCCGTTGTTTTCAGCAGCATAGAGATTGGAGGCTTTTCCCATCGCCGAGAGGTTGGTCTGACATTTCAGATCGACGGCCAATTGCTTGGCCCGGGCGATTGAAGGCAGGAGGATCGAAACGAGCAGGGCGATGATCGCTATGACAACAAGCAGTTCGATCAGAGTAAAACCACGAGACCTGGTGTTCATCGTACTACCTCAAGAGGTTAGAAAGGAACTTGTTTCTGCCGATACAGTGGCCCCGTCTGTAAAGCAGTATATCTTATACGTTCGGCCCGGGTCAATGGTTCATATCGTGAAACAAAGGGGCCCTCGAAGGCAGGGGGAGACCTCCGAGGGCACCGGTCAAACAGAGGCGGGGGAACCTCTGTTGCGATGCAGTATAACCGATCAGCCGCCGATCCTGTACTACAAATATCGGAAAAGTGGGTCTGGGAGTAAAAAAGTACGGTTATCACCCTATCCGCCCCAGCGGGTTGCCAGCGTTCACTGTCCAAGGGGCTTGACGTCGAAGGTCCAGCCTCGCTGGCGCGGGGGCAGGAAGCGGGACGGCTCGAAAGGCTCGGGCTGGGCGACGTTCTGCAACTCGGCGGCCGAGTAGCGTTTGATGGCCCGGCGGCTGGGCCTCGTACCCTTGTGGCTGATCATCCGAACAGGCAGGCCGCTGTCGCGGTCGACCCAGAGCTCGAGGATCACGAAGTCCATGCTCTTGACGTGCTCGGGTTTGACGGTCAGGCAGAGGTAGTCGGCGTTTTCGAGTTCATCCAGCTGGGGGCGGGACAGCTGCGGGGCCTCGGTGCTGACGGTGAATACCTTTTTGACTTCCGCAGCCTTCTGGCCGATGGGCATGGGGAAGGGTCCCTTGCCGATTTTCAGGGGGTTGACGACCTGGTCCTTCTGTGCGACCTGGAACCGCATCTGCTGCTTGGGGCGGTACTTGAGGATGCTGAACCACTGGCCGTCGAAGGCGTAGACCACGCGGTCGGCGATGGGGGCAGCGTCGGGTGCGTTTCGGTAGGTATCGAACTCGATGGCGAACTTTCCGCTTTCCTTGCCCTTGCCCGCCTGATAGGCGATCCGCCCGGTGCGGATCTCCTGGTCGCCGGTCAGGCGGTCGCGGTCGACGAAGCGGACCTCGGCGGTGAGGCGAGAATACTTCCCGCCGGCCTGTTCGAGGCGTTTGAGGATCGCATCGGCCGGATCAACCTTGGCCGGATCAACCTTGGCCGCAGGGGTCTGGGGTTTTTCGGCCGGGGCCGGGTCGGAGGACTGGGCGGCGGCACAGCCGGCCAGGACGAAGGTTAAAGCCGCGGCAGTCAGTCGGGCAGGTATCATGAGAATCTCCCATTCGGGCAGGTTGCGGGTCTGGTTATCCATCGGACACCTCGGGATCGGAATGGTTGGCCGGTCTGGATTTTCGTACCAGCGTCAATCCCAGTTTAACCAGCCCCAGGGCGATTGCAAAGCCCAGCAGGCTGACAACTGCAATCCAACCGAGGTTCCACCAGTAGGTTACGAAGGCGATGACGCCGTATCGAATGAATCGGCCGATGAAATTCGCAACTGCAAAGGGCCCGCGCGGGTACCGCCAGGTCGTGGCCAGCATGCGGACCAGGTCGATCGGGATGGGCATGACGTTGAAGACCACCAGCAGGAAGAACGGGTTGCGCTGGAACCAGATGACCGCCCCGCGGTAGATGGCCGTCCTGCGGACCTTGCCGATCCGGTCGCTGCGGAGCATCCAGGTCAGCAGGTGATAGTCGGTGAGGTTGGCGACCGTACTGGCGGCCGCTCCTGCCAGGGCGATGATCAACGTAGTGGCGGCGGCCTCGACCCAGAGCGGCCCGCCGATCCCGGCAGCCAGGGCTGCCTCGCGCGTGGCCAGGGCTGCGACGATGCCCCCGGTCGGCAAGGGGGTGAACGTCGTGCAGATCGAGACATAGATCGCGAAGACCAGCAGCTTGACCGTCGCCGGCGCCCCGCCCACGGCGGCCAGGAAGTTGTCCCACCGCTGGGCGAGGCTTAATCCCTCGCCCAGCCAGGTCTGACTCTGCCAGTCGTACTGCCCAGCCAGCCAGATCGTCAGGCCTGCAGCGATGACAAGCCCCACCGCGTGGCCGAGCAGCCAGGGCAGGACGAAGATGGAATCGGCGGGCGGGGCCTCTTCGACCGGCTCAGGATGGTTGGAGGATTTTTCCATCTTTCATCCGGTAGGTCACCTCGGCCCGTGCGGCCGCCTCGGGGCTGTGGGTGATCATCACAATCGTCTGGCCTGTCTCGGTGTGGACCCGGGCGAAGAGCTTCAGCAGCGCATCGGCGTTGTCGGAGTCCAGGTTGCCCGTCGGTTCGTCGGCCAGCAGGATCGCCGGACGGTGGGCCAGGGCCCGGACGACGGCGATCCGCTGCTGTTCGCCGATGGACATCGCCGCGGGCTTGCGCCGGGCCGCCTGGGCGACCTGCATGGTCTCCAGCAGGCTTTCGACCCGCCCGTCGTCGTCGCGGACACCCCGGACCTTCAGCGAAACGGAAATGTTGTCCCGCCCGGTCAGCACGGGGATCAGGTTGAACCGCTGGAAGACGAAACCGATCTTCCGGCGTCGAAGCTGCGTCTGCTGGGCGGCCGAGCCGTTGATCGCCTCGCCGTCGATCCGCAGACTCCCGCTGCCGGCGGTGGTCATCAGCCCCAGCACGTGCAGCAGCGTGCTCTTGCCGCAGCCACTGGGGCCCATGATGGCGGCGAAGCGGCCCTGGGGGATCGAGATGTCCAGGCCGCGCAGCACGTCAACGCGAGTCCGGCCCCGCCCGAACGACTTGCAGAGGTTGCTTGCTTCGATGATCGCTGGTCTCTGGTTCACGCGTTACTCGTACGTCAAGGCCGAAAGCATGTCCACCCGCGTCGCCCGCCAGGCGGGGTAGAGGGCGGAGACCATCGCACCCAGGACCGCACACAGCAGGCCCAGGGCGATCCACTGGCCGGTAATCTCCACCGTCAAAAGCGGCTTGTGGCGGTGGATGACCCAAGCGCCCACGAAGCTCAGCGCCACGCCCACAGCCGCCCCGGCCGAGGTGAGGATCAACGCCTCGGACATCACCTGACGAAGGATATAGCCCGAAGAGGCCCCGGAAGACTTGAGGATGGCAATGTCCCGCGTCCGCTGGAGGACCATCGTATACAAGGTGACCATGATAAACAGAAACGCGATGCCCATCGCCAGGATGTTCACCACGTCGATGTAGACGAACATGACCTGGAACTTGTCCTCCAGCAGGGCCCGATAGCTGCCCAGGGGCCTGGCCTGCTGGTCGGTCAGCTCGGCGATCCGATCGGCGACGGCCTGAACAGCGGCCGATTCGGCCACCGAGACGAAGAGCACGGTAGACTTCTCTGCTCCGCCGGCGAAAAGCAGCTGGGCGGTGCGCCGGGGCATGTAGACCCGCGCCAAGCCCCCTGCCGGAACAATGCCGACAATCTGCCAGCGATGGCCGGCTGCCGAGACCGTCTGGCCGACCTCCAGCTTCCCGGCCCGCGCGAGGCGGTCGTCGATGATCAGTTCCATCCAGCCGGCCTGGAGCAGGCGGTCCGGGCTCGGATCGAGCACGAAACTGCTGTCGTTGCCGTACTTCTCGATCCACGCCGCCCGCTGCTCGGCCTCCAGGCTGGCCATGAAATCCGACCAGCTTTCTTTGGGCTCGAAACGGGCCCGTCCGGCCCGGGGCTCGACGCGTCCGGCCACGACGGGCAGGTCGTCGTCGAGCACGCCGGCGACGGTCTGGTCCTGACCGGCCAGCTTCATCCGCCAGAAGAAGACGGGCGTGACCGATTCGACCGCGCCGTCGGTCTGCTTGACCAGCTCCCGGGCCCAGCGGTCGCTCAGTCCGCTGCCGGTGAGCATCGATACATCCTCGCGGAGCTTGGGGTAGACGATCAGGTCGGCGTCGACCGACTCCCACCGGCGTGCGACCTCATACAGCGACCCGCGGGTCAGGCCGGTCAGGGTAATCATCATGCACACGCCGATGCCGATCCCCACCGCCGAAAGCGTGCTGCTGAGCTTGTGGTGCAGGACATTGGCCAGAGACAGGGGCATCATCGCTCCACCCCCAGCAGGGCGGGCAGTTCGGACAGACAGGAAATCACGTGGTCGGCCCGGTGGGCGAAGGGCGGCCTGTCCCCTCGGGCCAGGAGAATCGCCGTAGCGCCGGCTGCGCGGGCGGCGATCAGGTCGTACTCGAAGTCCCCCACTGCCGCCGAGGCCGTCGCATCGATACCCATCTGCCCGCAGGCCGCCAATATGCCATCCGGCTCGGGTTTGATCGGCCCGTTCTCCCGCGACCAGGTCAGGTCGAACAGCTCCGGGCCGAGCCGCTTGACGACCAACTGCATCGCCTCGGCGACGTTGCGGGTCAAAAGGGCGATTTTCAGCCCGGCCTGTCGCAGATTCCTCAGCGTTTCGGCTGCATGGGGGATCAGATCAGCCGATTCGACCGCAGCCAGTTCGGTCTCCAGCAACCACCGGGCCGACCGGCGCGACTGCTCGGGCTCCATCGCCTCGATGGCTGCGAGAATGTCCTGGCCGGGCTCGACGCCCAGATGCCGCCGGATCCTCTCGAAATCCAGCTGCGAGTCGACCAGCGTCCCGTCCATGTCGAAAATCACCCCGGCGAACTGTTGCATCAAAACATCCTGACCTCTGGGTCGTTGTATACCTGGCGAAGCAATTTACCATCCCTGCCGGGGTCGATCCATGATAGAATCCCACGCCCAGATGAAACCACATCGCTGCAACCCGATGCGACTGACCCTGCTGGTCGGACTGGTCGTTTCCGTCCTGGCCGCCCCGGCTGGCGCCGCACCGGCCTGGTGGGATCTGAAGTGGCCCTTCCGTCGACTGATCACCGTCCCCCAGCCCGATCAGGGCCGGCTTGGCGGCCAGAACATCGCCGTGGCGACCTTCCCCACCGCCGGGACGATACGGCCCGATGCCGCCGACATCCGCGTGGTCAGCGCCAGGGGCAACCTCATGGACCACCGGGTTCTGCAGGTCGGGCCCGGCGACCAGGTCCGCATCGCCTTGGCCACCGACGGGCGGGAATCCACCTACTACGTCTATACAGGCAACGAGTCGGCCAAGGCCCCTGGCAAGCAGCTCCAGATCCGCCGCGGGGTGCTGCTGGAAACCTGGGCCCACCGCGGATACAACCCCAACAGCCTCCAGCAGGCCGAGAAGCTTTTGGCACGGGCCGACAAACTGCTCGGCCGCGACCTGCGGACGCAGATCGCCCTGGGCCACAACCCGTTCGGGCCCCAGTCGTCCGTGGCCCAGCGGCTGACCGGCTGGTTCGTCGCCCCGGCCGCCGGAGAATATACCTTCGCTGTCGCCAGCCGAAACGCTTCGTTCGTGCTGATCAACGACCAGTTGCTGCTGGACAACGGCGGCAGCCATCGGGCCCAGCGGGATGTTTCGGTCCGCAAGAGCATCCGGCTGGCCGCCGGGCTGCACAAAATCTCCGTCCTGCACGTATCCAATTCCGGCGATCCGATCCTCGTCGTTGCCTGGAAGCCGGCCGGGACCGACCAGTTCGCCCCCATGCCCCCTGGGGCCTTTGCGGGCTTTGCCGAGTCCAAGCCCGGTCCCCTGGAGCGATACGGGCGGGCCAGCGGGGTCGACTTCGTCCCCGACCACGCCGGCGAATCGTGGATCAACGACACCTACTACCAGCGGTACCGCTTCGAGGCCCTGCTGGTCGGCCGCCGGGTCGAGGCGAAGTGGCAGTGGGATTTCGGCGACGGCCAAAGCTCCGACAAACCCCTCACCGAGCACGTATACCTCCTGCCCGGCACGTACACGGTCACCCTTACCGCGCGAACGGGGGTGGGGCAGCTGAGACGAACCAACCGGATCGTCGTAACCCGCCCCTGGGATCGCGTGACTCGAAACGACCTGGACAGGCGCGAAGCCGTCGGGCAGATCGTGGCCGGGTATGATTTCGCTGCCCTCTCCGCCGCTGCCAACGCACATGCCGTCCTGCTGCTGGCGGAAACCGGGCAGGACCAGGCCGCCCAGGCCGCCGGCTCGGCCCTGATCGCCCGCGACAAGGCCCCGGGCGACCTGCTCGCCCCGGCCGCTATGGTCTACGCCGAAAAGCTCCTGGCAGCAGGCCAGGCCGACCAAGCCGCCGCGGCGCTGCTGCAGGCGGCAAAAATCGCCGATGCCGCTCTCTGGCAGGCCCAGCTGACCAACCGCGCCGGGCGGATTGTCCTGTCCGAGCTGCATCGCCCGGACCGGGCGGCTGAGATCTTCCAGCAGAGCATTGACCGCTTCTTCCCTGCTGCCGGGGCCGATGCCCTTCGCGTCGCCCGCGTGGGACTGGCCGACAGCTACCGCGCCCAGGGCCTGCGCGACAAGGCCATCGCCGCCTACGCCCAGGCGGGCCCGCGCATCCCCCCCGCCCAGCGCAGCGAGGCGATCTACCGCGGCGACCTGGCCCGCCACGTCGAGGCGTACATCAACGGCGGGAAGTTCGCCGCCGCCCGGGAGTATCTCCAGCAATGGGCCGACGACCTGCCTGCAGACAAGATCGACGGCTACTGGTCGTGGATGGCCGTCCGCCTGGCCCTGGCCGGGCGAAACTACGACGAGGCGATCCGCGAAGCGGAGATCCTGACCACCATCAACGTCCAGTCCAACTACGGCGCGAAGCTGCTGATGCTCGCCCGCCAGGCCGCCATCCGCGCAGGCAAGCCCGCCAAAGGCGACGCCCTGCTGCAACGTATCATCAAAACATTCCCCGAGTCGCCCCTGGCCGACGAGGCCCGGCGACTGCTGCAGATCCAGAACCCATGAGCTCCACCCAAGTCCTCCGCGTTGAAAAACCAGACGAACTGGCCCAAGCCGCCGAAATCGCCGCCCGGGCCGTGGCGAATGGCAAACTCGTGGGCTTCCCCACAGAGACGGTGTATGGCATAGCAGTAAACGCGGCCAACCCCGCCGCGCTGAACCGCCTGCGCGAGTTGAAGGGTCGCCCCGATCGGCCCTTCAGCCTGCACCTGCCGGACCCCGAAGCGCTGGGCCAGTACATCCGCAAAGTCCCCGACGAAGCAAGGCGACTCATCCAGCGCGCCTGGCCCGGGCCGGTGACGGTCATCCTGCCGACCGGCGGACAACTGGCCCGGGACGACTATAACACCCCCGAACTGATCGACGCCCTGTGCTACCAGGGCATGCTCGGGCTTCGCTGCCCCGATGCGCCGGGTTCGATCGAGATGCTCGGCCGGGTCGATGCACCCGTCGTGGCGCCCTCGGCCAACCTGGCTGGTCAGCCCTCGCCACGCAACGGACAGGACGTGCTGGACGCGCTGAACGGGAAGATCGACGTGCTGCTGGACACAGGCCCGACGAGGCTGGGCACCGACTCGACCGTCGTGCGTATCGAACCGGGCAAGGTGCAGGTGCTGCGAGAGTCGGCCGTACCGGCTGAGCAGATCGATCGCATGGTCACGCGGCGGTACGTCTTCGTCTGCACGGGCAATACCTGTCGCAGCCCGATGGCCGAAGGACTGGCCAGGAAGATGCTGGCAGAGAAGCTCGGCGTCAGGCCCGGCCAACTGGCCAAGCGGAAGATCGAGGTGATCTCTGCCGGGGCGATGGCCTTCGACGGCGCTTCTGCCACGGAAGAAGCCGTCCGCGCTGCCGGGGCCCTGGGGGCCGATATCGCAAATCATCGGTCGCGCATGCTCACTAGCGAGTTGATTCATTCGGCGGATCTGGTATTCTGCATGACGCGAGATCACCTGGCCCAGGCGACCGGTCTGGCTCCGAATGCAACCGATACCATTCTCTTGCTGGATCGCGATCGGGACATCGCCGATCCCATCGGGGCCCCGCAGCAGGTCTACCAGCAGACGGCTGAGCAGATCCGGGACGCACTGGGCAGCCTTATGGATGAAGGGACGCTATGAAAATCGCCCTGGCAGCCGACCACCGCGGCCATGGAGTCAAGGAACGAATCGCTGTACTGCTGAGTGAAATGGGACACGAAGTGCTCGATATGGGCACGAACTCCAGCAGGTCCAGCGATTATCCCGACACGGCCTATCCGGCGGCAAAGTCCGTGGCCGACAACAAGGCCGACCGCGCCGTGCTGATCTGCGGCAGCGGGATCGGCATGGACATCTGCGCCAACAAGATCCGCGGCGTCCGGGCCGCCCTCTGCCACGATGAACTGACCGCCCAGATGTCCCGCCGCCACAACGACACCAACACGCTCTGCCTGGCCAGCGACGTGCTCGGCGAAGAGCTCATCCGCCGCATCGTCGTCAGCTGGTTGGAGACGGAATTCGAGGCCGGCGGCAGACACCAGCGACGCGTTAACAAGATCGGCTGGATCGAGCTGGACCGCGACCCGCGCAACTACGACGAAGACAACGGCCTGAAGCACGACGAGCCGGAC
>JBKHDI010000018.1:0-53227 GCA_046541415.1 Phycisphaerae bacterium
GGGAGTTTGGTCCGTGGGTGTTGCCAGTTTGTTTCGCGTCGGGGTCAGAGTTTCAGGCGGAGGGTCTTGATCTCGAAGGGGCGGAACTGCAGGTCGATTCGGCCGTCGTGGTGGACGTCGAGGGGTTGCGGGTCGGTTTCGAGCATGTTGGTCTGCTCGGCGGCGGAGACCGGCAGGGTGGTATGAAGGGACGTACGGGCGTGTCGCCGCATCGACTCGTACAGGCGGAGTACGATGTCGCTCGAGCCGTCCTCTGCGGGCTTGAGGGTTTCGAGGATGACGTCGGGGTCGTCGATGGTGAAGACTGACTGCTGGCCGCCGTTGCCGGCTGCGGTGGTGGCCGGGACGTTGATCTCGTAGGCCTGTCGGGCCACGCCGGATGCGGCCAGGCTTCCGTTCCATGCATACAGCGAGTAGTTGAACTCCTGCGTGCCGATATCGGCGTGCATGTCTGGGGCCTTGGCGGATTTCAGCAGCGTCAGGTTGATACTGTTTCCCGAGACGTTGCAGCCGTACTTGCAGTCATTGAGGATGGCCACGCCGGCGTCTGCCTCTGCCAGTGCGGTCCACTTCTGCTGGGGCACTTCGAAGCGGTCGGCGTCGTACTGGCGGGACTTGTGGTTGGGTCGTGTCACGTGGGCCATCTGGATCTCGTGGATGGCGTGGTCGGCGTGGATGTTGACCGGGAAGTTGACTTTGAGGAGTTTGTGGTGCTCGTCCCAATCGATGCGTGTGACGAAGTCGATCCGGCGGCTGCGACGGTGGAGGCGGATCTCCTGGGTCAATTGGGAGTTATGGAGTTTGCGTTTGATGCGGACTATGCCCACCAGTCCGCCGTGGGTAACTTTCTCGATCGAATCGGCCGGGGCGTCCAGGGCCACCGGGGTTTTCTCGTACATTGAATCGATGTCCCAGGCGTCGAACTTGCTGGGAACATCCTTGTACATCTTGAAGGCGTTGACGGGTCGGTCGGCCAGTTGGCGGCCTGCGTCTTTGTCGTAGAGGCTGACGATCTCTCCGCGGTCGTTGAGTTCGAGTCGCAGGTGCTGGTTTTCCAGCGAGTTATCGGTGGCTTCGACGCAGGTGCCGTCGCTGCAGGGCAGGCGCGGGTTGTCGGCGGGGGTCAGTGTCGTCCAGCCGCAGGCGGGCAGGATGGGCTCGACATAGCGTCTGCCTTCGATGTCCTGGCAGCAGAGGGCGTCGCCTTCAGAGTCGCTCGCCCCGGCCCAGTCTTCGGGCAACTGCGTCAGGCTGTAGCGTTTCCAGGACAGCGAGTTGAACAGGGTGATCGCCTCTGACTTCTGGACCAGGGCAGCCTGGGCGCCGCTGCGGACCTGGCCGGCCTGTTCGATGACCTGGGCGTAGGAGGCTTCGGCCTCTTGATAGACGCGGGCGATCGACGAGCCGGGCAGGATGTCGTGGAACTGGTTGAGCAGGACGGTCTTCCAGGCCTCATCGAGTTGGGCGGGCCCGAAGTCGAATCCTTTGGCGGCCCGGGCGATCGAGGCCCAGAGTTCGGCGTCGCGCAGGGCCAGTTCGCTCTTGCGGTTGCCCTTTTTGGTCTTGGCCTGGGTGGTAAAGACGCCGCGATGCGCCTGGAAGTAGAGCTCGCCGACATAGCGGATTTCGGGCCAGCCGTTGGCGTCGAGGTGCTCGAAGAACTCCTGTGGGCTGGCCAGCTTCATCTTCGGCGAGCCTTCGAGGTTCTCCTGGCGGAGGGCGACCTCCAGGTGGTCTCGTTCGGGGCCTCCCCCGCCGTCGCCCCAGCCGAAGGGATACAGACGCTCGGCTATGCCATGCTTCTGGACCCGCTCCTTCCAGCGTCCGATCACGTGGGACGGCCAGGTCTGGGCGTTGTAATTGTTCATCAGGTGCACGCCGACGTCGGTGCCGTCGACGCCCTCCCAGCGGAATGTATTGTGCGGGAAAGTCTCTCCGCCGGGGTAGTTCCAGAAGATCTTGGCCGTGGCGAAGTAGTCCACCCCGCAACCGCGGAGGATCTGCGGCAAAGCGGCGGAGTAGCCGAACACATCGGGCAGCCAGAGCATCTTGCTGTCGACGCCGAATTTCTCGGCCAGGTAGCGTTTGCCGTGGAGGAACTGGCGGATGAGGCTCTCGCCGCCGGTTATGTTGGTGTCCATTTCGATCCAGCTGCCGCCGTCGGCGATGATGCGTCCATCCTCGACGGCCCGGACGACCTGTTCGAACAGCTCGGGGTAGCGACGCTCGACCATCCGGAACAGGTGCGGCTGACTGTGGAGGAATCTGTAGCCCGGGTAGCTCTCAGCGAGCTTGAGCTGGTTGGCCAGCGTGCGGGCGGCCTTGCGCTGGGTCTCTGCCAGCGGCCAGAGCCAGGCGACGTCCAGATGGCCGTGTCCGAAGCTGTACATCACCGGGGCCGACGAGCCGTTGGTGCAGGCCATCAGCGGCTCGAGCACCTGGCGTCCGGTGCGGAAGGTTTCGATCATCTCCTCGACGGGCAGTTCGAAGTCTACGACGCAGGTCATCTCCTGCAGGGCTGTCTCGATCCGGCTGACACGAAGGGAATCCGGATCGTTCGCCTCGGCGATTTCCATCAGGGTCTGGGCGTCGAGCCAGAGCTGGTAGGCGTCTTCGACCCAGCGGCCGAAGGTGGTCGCCCCGATCTTCTGTTGGGCCGACGGCGGCTCGGGCACCGATTGGCGGTCCAGGGGGACCGGTCCGGTCGAGCAGACGCGCGGGCCGTGATCGGCGTACACCTCTGCCAGGATTTCGAACGTTTCGCCGCCCCGGGCTTCGGGGCAGAGGCACAGGTCGCGGGGGCTGTTGTCCCGCGCCGAGTGCAGCCGTCCGTCCACCCAGATCAGCGTCCCCGCCCCGCCGACCTTCAGGTCCAGACAGATCCGCTGTCCCTTTGCTTCTTCCGGCACGACGAGGCTGCCGCGGAACCAGCCGTACTCCCACTTGCCTCCCCAGCTGCTGCCTTCGGGCATGGGGGTGAATTCTTTCTTTGCGGCCTGTGCGGGCGAGAGGGATTCCGGCCCGATGAAGCCGGCAAGTTCCACGCGCCCGATCGGACGGTAGAACTGGCGGGGCATTTCTCGTATCCAGCGGTTGATCCGCGATTTCCATTCGGGTGTCAGGGGCATGGGAGTTTCTGTTCCTGTTGGTTGATCATGGGGTACAAAAAAAAGGCCGATCCCTCCGAATCCGCCGACAGGCAGATGAACCAAATCCGGCCGAATTGTCAAGGCCCCCGAGCAAGGAACTTGACTTTCCAGCCCCGAAAGGCGACCTCTGAAGTCGGCTACACTGAATCCTGCCGCAACAGCCGGCCATCAAGGAGACAACCATGATAGACCAGTCCGAACCGGATCTCGATGCATTGATCTGGACCGACCTGCTCTCGGCGGAGATGGAAGGCCGGGGCTTTGCCCGCGAGCAACTGGCCCGCCCCTGCGATCGCCTGCCGGCAGAGGCGGAAGGCAAAGTTCCCTCGAAAGTCTGGGATCTGTCCCGCCAGCCGGCAGGGCTGTCGGTGCGGTTCCGGACGGACGCAACCGAGATCTTCGCCCGGTGGGCCCCGCTGTGGGAGCCCTGGCTGGCCGAGGCGGAGACCCGCCTGCGACAGACCGGGCTGGATTTCTACGCCCAAAACGAGGATGGACGATGGTACTTCGCCGGCTGGGGCCTGCCCTGGCGGGATGCTCCCTGGCAGAGTCGTCTGAACAAGGCCCCGCTCGATCCGGGCATGCGGACGTATCGTCTCTATCTGCCCCACAGCATGCCTTTGACGGCCTTGTCGGTCGGCGTCGAGCCCGGCTGCCAGTTTGAACTGCTCGGACCCGACCGTCGCAAGCCGATCGTGATCTACGGAACCAGCATCTGTCACGGTGCGATGGTATCGCGGCCGGGAATGGCCCATACATCCATCCTCTCCCGCAAGATCGATTGGCCGGTGGTAAACCTGGGCTTGGCCGGCAATGGCCGGATGGATGAGCCGGTCGTTGCCCTGCTGGGGCAGATCGACGCGGCAGTGTATATCATCGATTGCCTGCCCAACATGTCAGCCGAGCAGATCCGCGATCGGACCGAACCGCTGGTTTCCCGTCTAAGGCGGGACCGCCCGGAAACGCCGATCCTCTTTGTGGGCAACCGCCTGTTCGGCGATGCGAGATTCCTGCAGGCAAGGCGAGAGCGCTTCGATGACACCAACGGTGCCTTGGAGCATGCATTCGAGCAGGCAAAGACCCGCGGCTGGGAGAATATTCACTTATTGAGCGGCCGGAATTTCTTCGGAGAAGACTTCGAGGGAAGCGTAGACGGGTCGCATCCGTCGGACCTCGGTGCAATGCGCATGGCCGAGGCCCTCCTGCCGACCGTCTCAGCCCTGTTGGACGACGCGCGGGAACGCTAAATGACAAGGGCCCAGGCGGACGTGCCCGGGCCCTTGTCAGTTGGTCGGCAGGAGCGGGTTACTTGTAGTACCGCGTCTTGACGCGCTGGCCCTTTTTCTTGATCTTGTTGGCGTCCAGAAGTTCTTTGACGTCGTTGCGGAGAGTCACGTCCACGTCGCGGTTGATCTTCCCGGCCAGGTCGCGGATGCTCAGGCCGTCATCGGCCTTGGCGGGCAGGGTCGATTCGATCTTCTGCAGATCCTTGGCCTTCTGCTTTTCCGATCTGCGGGATCGCTTGTTTCTCTTCTTGAGTTTCTTCTTCTTATTGGCGACTTTCGCTTGGGACTTACCCGAGGCAGGTGCGTGGCCCATGATGCGGGCAGCCTTCTTCAGTGCGGCGATCTGCTCATCGAGATCGCTCTTTGCCTGTTCCAATTCGCTGATCTTCTGTTGGATGTCTTTGGCCATGGCCTCATTCTCTCTAGAGTAACTGTAACACAGACGATTGATACCTTTTTCTAGCATGCTCCCGGATATGCAACAAGGTAATTGCCATGTTTTTTCGTCAGAAGTTTGTATCCAAACGGTAGAAAGCGGACCGAATAAAGCGATGTTTCTGATACAACAAGCCCTGCCGGGGGGCAGATCTGAGACTCACAGACCTGTGGGGTCATCCCACTCGGTGGCCGTCAGAAACTCGCGGTACGCCTCCTGGGATACCTTCGGCCCCGCGGCGAAAACCCGCCAGCTGGTCGGTGCATATTGCGTTGCGCGGAAAACGCCCCCCGCCTGCTGGACGAGCAGCCCGCCGGCAGCGATGTCCCATGTGCGAAGCCCCTTCTCGAAGAAGACGCTGACCCGTCCGGCAGCGACATTCGCCAGGTCGTAGGCCGCTGCGCCGAGGCAGCGGATCTTTCTTACGCGTCCGGCCAGAATGTTCGTCGCCCGGGCAAGCCCGTTGCGGGCCGACTCGGTATTGCCGTACCCCACCACCACCAACGCCTCGGCCAGCGTTTCGACACTGCTGGCGGTGACCTGGGATCCGTTCAGCAGGCAGGGCCCGTCCTCAGTGGCAAGGAACAGCTCATCGGTCGCTGCGCAATAGACAACCCCTGCGACGGGCTGGCCGAGGTGTTCGAAGCTTTCGACCTGGCCATGGTCCAGCGCGGGCGCCCGGAAACAGGAGATGGAAGTGCAATAGTAGGGCAGCCCGTAGAAGTAATTGACGGTTCCATCCAGTGGATCGATGATCCACCGGTACTCTCCGGCCGCCGGTGTTTCGCCGGCTTCTTCGGCGAGGATATCGTGCTGGGGGAAGTCGTTGCGGATCTTCGAAACGATTGCCTTTTCGCTGAGTCTGTCGACTTCGAGCTTCACGTCGTAGGCCATCTTGCGGTCCACCTGGAGGGAGGATCCTGCCTGGTCGGCCTGGATCTTCCCGGCGGCGCGGGCGGCGGCAATGGCAGTTTGAGCAATCCTTTCGGTCAGTTCGCGTGTTTGAGGCATTGTGTTGAGAGTCCTTTTGTGGTGTCAGTCGGAACGAAGCATTCTAGAATACCCCATGCACGATTGCCAGTTGCAGTCGACTGCCGACGGATCTTCCGGTGGAAAGATAATGCAAAAACATTCCCGCCCCCCGGCCTGCATCCGATATGCTGGTAGCGCATAAGGTTCGCCAGACTCAGATCTCAGAGATCAATATGATGCACAGAACACGCAACATCCTCATCTTGCTGCTGGTTTGCACCTCAGTTGCCCCCCTGTCGGCCGATGAGCCCGAACAGAAGGAGTTCAAGCTCGACCGCAACGCCTTCCAGGTCGGTTACTCGGCCGGCTTTACCCTCAGCCGAAGCGACTACGGAGCCAAAGGTTTCGTCGTCCGGATCCTGAAGGAGGGCAAGGAACAGAACCGTCGCAAGGATGTCCAACTGCAGGTCCAGCAGATCCTCAACAGCAAGCCGCTGGACAAGCCGATCGAGACCTCCATCAATCTCTACGCCCGCGGAAACCAGGGCAAGGTTCCCAAGCCTTCCGACAAGCTGTACCTCGTGCTCGCCAGGCCGCAGAACCGGGCGTCCGATGCCGACATCGCCAAGAACAAGTGGATGCCCATCGTCTCGAACATGCCCTTCATGCCCCTGGAGACCCTGGAGGACCGCAAGCTGGTCATCCTTGAGAAGCTGGTCCTGGAGAAAGAACGGCAGAAAAACCGCCAGAAGCAGGTGGATCTGCTGTTCGAGGCCTTGGAGTCCAAGGACAGTTTCCTGATCGGCCTGGGCTCGGCCGTGGCGGGAAACAACGCCACCTACGGCCTGATCGACTCGCGGAAGGACGACTCGGCCGACCGACTGGCGAGATACCTGCTGAAAGCAACCGACCCGACCCAGAAGACCTACATCTCCCGAATGTATTACAGCAGCGGCGCAGCCAACCCCATACCGAAGGACCCGGACCTGGTCCTGCAGTTGATCAAGACCGACGATACCCGCTTGCGGTCGTACTTCCTCCGCGCCCTGACAGGCCGGGCCGACCAGGCCAAACGCCTGGCTCCGACGATCACCAAGTACCTGCTGGGCGAGGATCTGAATGCCAGCGGCTGTCATGCCCTGCTGACCTACATCAAGTCCTGGGCAGACGCTGTCGAGCCGATTGAGCCTGCGATCGAGAAGGTCGCCCGCGGCCAGGCGGGACAGACCGATGCCAAGGTCCGCGCAATCGCGTTGGACTTCCTGGCCCAGCGTCCCAAGACCCCGCAGCGGGACGATCTGGTGGTGGACCTCGCGACGCAGACAGACCTGGCCACGGCCAGCTACCACGCCGCGCGCCTCTCGCTGCCCCGGGCCGTCGGACAGAGCATCCAGGCCGTCCGCGACAAGCAGATCTCCTGGGATGGCAACACCCAGCGGATGTGTCAGCTGATCACCGGACGGACCGACCTGCAGAGCTGGCAGCAATGGAACCAGTGGTGGTCGCAAGTCCAGCAGCAGGGCAATGTGGAGGCCTTCGCGGCCGACGGTTTCGCCGATGACTCGACCAACCGCCAGGTCGAGCAGTTGGTGGACGACCTGATCTCGCCGCAGTTCGTCGTCCGGGCCCGCGCACGCAGCAAGCTGGGCTCCCTGCCGCTGCATCCGGAAATTCCGTCCATCCGCCAGGCCCTCCTGTCGGCCAACCCCGAAGTGCGACAGTCGGTTCTGGCCTTGCTCAAGCGACAGGCAGATAACCACCAGCACCTGCTCAAGCAGTTGGAGGGGGCCCGCAATACGGAGATCTCGGTCAACCACCGGAACATCCGCCGCAGGTAGAGTCTCCCAGAGCCGCTTAGCTGCCCTGGCCCTGTTTCGCCCCGGGTTCGAGAAGCTCGGCCAGCTGCTCAGACACATCTTCATCGACACCGGCACCGCTTGCCGTCAATTCCAGGCTTCGGGCAATCAGGTCCAGTTCCGACGGATGGCCCAGGAACCTGAGCAACTCGACAGCGTCGGCCGACTCGGACGAACCTGTCAGTTCAGCCAGCCGCCGGGAAGTCTGCGGCCAATGGGCAAGACAGCAGGCATCCCAGAACCGCTGGTGGGCCTGGCGGTCGGCGACGATCTGCCCGAGGCGGTTGAGCCGACCGAGGAATTCCTCCCGCGCCGGCGACTGGAGGATATGGATGCTGCCGCCGGGGCTGTCCAGGGCGGCAGGCACGACCTGCAGGTGGCCCAGGCGCCCGGCCTTGAACTCCAGCCGCACGAGCATCGACTGGCCCCAGAGCGGCGGGACCTGCCCGGCGGAATCGACCGCGGCGAAGCTGCCGAGGTTGTAGAGAATCGGGCGCGATTCGTAGAACTCGATCGGCCCGGCCGTGCGGGCGCCGCAGCCGATGACCGCGTCGGCGCCGGCCTCGATGAAGCTCCGGTACAACCGGACCGTTCGCGGCGAGGGGATCGGACAGGACTCTCTGCCCCCGCAGACGTAGACCAGCACGAGGTCGCACCGCCCGTGGAGGTCGCCGATCGTCAGCACCATCCGGGCCGGGTCCAGCGTGTTGACAGCGGCGGCGGCCATGGCGGGCGGGCCCTCGCCCGCGGCCACAAGACCCACCCGCATTCCGTTGACATCCATCACCACCGGGCGGCGGGCGGCGGATGGGGACGGGCCGGCGCCGATGACCTCCAGCCCGGCCGATCGGGCCGATTCGATCATCTCACCCAGGCTCTGGGGGGCTGGGCAAGTCGCGTCGCAACCGGCCAGGTTGATCGCGTCGAACTGACCGGCCAGGACGGCGTCGATGGTGGCCGCCGACAGCGCCACTCCGGCGGGCCCCGCCAGGTTCACCACCGACAGATCCTTCTCGCAGAGTATGTCCATCACGTTGCCGTAGAGCGACTGGATGCCATCCGGGCCTGACTCGATCTTCTCTGCGATCTGCGTCCGGGCGGCGGGACAGAAATCCCCTGCCGATAGAATCCGCAACGCCGGGACGGCCAACTGCTCGCCTTGGCTGGTCCACCTGCCCGAAACCGGGTCTACCTGAAACATCGATCATCCTTTCTGCAGCCGTGGAGGGTCTGTCCCGGCCGATAGCATGTCCATTTCTCGCCCGCGCATGGCTGGAGGCCCGGGCCGGCATGGAGCCCGACCGCAGGCTGCGCGAGTTGTGCCTGTTGGCTATTGTAGGCAGTCTATCGGCGGTCGGCCAGCAGGGACGGGTCGATCTGCAGCACGGTTGCCGAGAGGATCTGTCCGTTGCGGGCGGCGACGAGACGGACGAACATGTCGACGCGGCTGTTGCCGGGCCCCGGGGCCAGGGAGGAGATGACCAGCAGATCGGCCGAACCGGCCTCGACGGGTCCCTTGGATTCACCGGCGGCGACGGACAGGTCTGCCTCGTCCAGCAACAGGTCGAGTCGTCGGCGCTCCAGCAGTCGCAGGTGAGTCTGGCCGGCCAGGGCGTTCTGCAGTCGGTCGCCCATGGCGTCGGCCAGGGCGGGCGGAAGGCTGTCGTGGCAGGTCGGTTGGGCGACGGCCACGGAGGTCCCTTCCGGAATCGCCGCCTGGCTGAACGCCTGTAGCTGCTCTGCCGCCCGGCCGAACAGGTCGGCCAGAGTGGTCTCGGCGCCGACGCCCTCGGACGGACGGGCCGTGAAGTACTGGTCCTGCCAGGGCGGCGCGGGCTTGCGGCCCAGTGCCGCCAGCTCCGCGGCCGCGACGTGGACAAGAATCGCATCCAGCCGCCCGCTGCGGAAGCTGCCCCCCGTGTGGTGGCTGACGCCGGTCGACCCGGTCGCGGAACGGTCGCCGGTCTCGCCGTAGGTCAGGAAGACGAAGCGCCCCTGCCGGATCTGGGCGATTTTGCGGAAGATCCGCTCGCCGAAATCGTCCAGGCCCGACGCGCCGATGGTCGTGATTCGCAGCCCCAGTGCCCCGGCCCGGTCCAGCAGCTTGCCGTAGTGCTCCTGCCCTGCGTAGTCCAGGTGGGGCCCGGCGTCACCGAGGACGAAGGCCAGCTTGATCGCCCCGGGTCTCCAGTTCAGCTCCAGCATGTCCCCCAGGCCGGCCTGGAGGTCCTCGCGCTTGTCGCCCCCGCCGGAGGCCTCAACCCCGGCCAACTGCTTCTGGATCCGCTCCAGATTGCCTGTCAGGTCGGTAACCCGCGTGTGGTAGGCTTCACCCCGATCGCGGTATTCGACCAGCCCGACGCGCAGGTCGGGCCGCTCAGGCAGGTTGCGGATCTGGTATTCCACGGCCGAGAGGACCTGCTTGAGCTCCCGGATCTCATCGCTCATCGATCCGGTGGTATCCAGCACGATCGCCAGATCCAGCTGGGGCCGCTGCGGAGGCTCAATGCGAACCGGAAGGGCCAGGCGGACCAGGCCGTCCTGGGCCGACCAGCGGGCGTTGACCGCGACGTCCTCCCACTCTGCCCAGAGAGTCCCCCGCGAGTTGCCCTGCCCGGTAAGCCTCGGGTGCCACAGTGCGCTTCCGTCGGCCCCGGTGGTCCGGATCGCCAGCGGCTGATCGTTGGGGTCGAGGATCTGGATCCGGGCCCCCGCCACGGCCTTGCCGTCGGTATCGACGACTTCCAGGCGGAGGCGGTCTGTCGGTTCGCCCCCGGAGTCCTCAAGGGATTGGCTGTGGCGCAGGTAGGACAGGTACGCGTTGTAAGCGAGGTTGTCGTCGTGCCAGCCGGCCTGGACAATCGGGGCCTGGGGCCTGTTATCCGACCGGGATGACGATACGGGCAGCGGGTTTCTCTGCCAGCACCCGGCGGCGCAGGCAATGCCCATACAGCAACAGCAGAACGCACGGAAAACCTGTAACAGTCGATTCATCTGCCTCTCCGGGGTTCGGGTTCGCGATCGGGTAATGCATACGCGTGTTGTTGGCATCTGCGCAGAAAAGTGTCGAGCAGAATTGCAACTCAAGCTGCCCCGCAATCCGGGCGATACAGGAAAAGTCCGAATCTGCCGAAACTGGCTTACCCAGTGGCAGAGAAAGGACCACAGACTCTACGGCGGGGCGCTTGGTAGAGAGATGGGACGGCTGACTTGCCAAACGGCATGTTCGATATCCTGGGGGATTCGGCGATCGGGTCTGCCTGGCTTGGCGGATCGGCGCTGGCTGTATTGGTCCTGGTCGGGTCGATTCTGCAGCGTCGCCGGGCGCGGATCGGCGTCGAACAGCGCAGCTGGGACGCCGCCGACGTGGGCGTGGTCATCTTCGACCGCCGGGGCCGGGTGATCAAAGCCAACGCCCAGGCCTCCTGCAAACTCGGCCGCTCGCCGCAGCAACTCCGCAACCTGCCCTGCCAGGAGGTGCTGGCCGGCAAAAGCTCGCCCTGCCGCACCGGCCAGTCGCAATGTCCTCGCCAGCAGGCCATGCAGACAGGCCGTCAATGGGAGATGGACTTCTCGGCCCGTAACAGCGACGGTCTGCATTTCGTCTTCCAGCCGGTGATCGGCCCGACAGGCCGGGTTCTGCGGGTAGTTACGACCCTCCACGACCGCAGTCGCGAACTGGCCGACCACCGGGCCCTGGAGATCAGCCGGGCCCTGTCGGACAATACCGACCTGTCGATTCAGTTGGTCGACAAGGATTTCGAGATCCTCAGCGTAAACGCCGCTCACGCCGGAATCATAGGCAAGAAACCCCATGACATGGTCGGCCGAAAGTGCTACGTCCAGAACGAGCGTCGCAGCAGCCCATGTCCGTTCTGCCCCGGCGTGGAGGCGATGCGAACGGGCCGGCCTGCCTCTACGATCCATCGGCCGCAGCGGGAAGACGGCGCGGCGATGGTGGTCAAGATGAACGCCTACCCTTACCGCGACAAGAAGGGGCAGATCTGCGGCTTTGTCGAGACGGCACAGGACATTACCGAACAGGATGAACTGGAACAGCGGCTCCGCCATGCCGCCGAACAGGCCAACGCCGCCAGCCGGGCCAAGAGTGACTTTCTGGCCAATGTCTCCCACGAGATCCGCACGCCGATGAACGGCATCCTGGGCATGACGGAACTGGCGTTGGATACCCACCTGACAGCCGAACAGAAAAGCTACCTCGACATGGTCCGCGAGTCCGGCGAGGCCATGCTGCGCGTGGTCAACGACATCCTCGATTTCTCGCGGATCGAGGCGGGCAAGCTCTCGTTGAGCCCCGAGCCGTTCAGCCTGCGTCGAACGCTGGGGCGAATGCTCAAGACCCTGGGCATCCGGGCCGACCAGAAAGATCTCGAACTGCTCTTCCGGATCGACCCGGCCGTGCCGGACTGGATTGTCACCGACGCCGGCCGACTCGGCCAGGTGGTGGCGAATCTCATCGGCAACGCGATCAAGTTCACCCAGGCCGGGCAGGTGGAGCTTCGTGTCTGGCTGGCCGGACAGGACGAAACGACCGACCAACTGGCCTTCAGCATCACCGATACCGGACCGGGGATCTCGCCGGATAAACAGGCGCGGATCTTCCAGGCCTTCGAGCAGGCCGACACGACCAGCACGCGGACGCACGGCGGGGCCGGGCTGGGCCTGGCGATCTCCCACCAACTGGTCGAACTGATGGGCGGGGCGCTGGAGCTGGACAGTCAGCCGGGCCGGGGGTCGACCTTCCGCTTTACCATCCGGGCCGGACGACATGAAGCGCCGGACCAGCCGTTGTCCCTGCCGGCCCTGCGCGTGCTGGTGGTCGACGACAACCCGGCCGGACGGGAAATCCTCGTCGAGATGCTCAAGAGCTGGCAGATGCAGGCCGACTCGGCCGCAGACAGCGGACAGGCCGTCGGCCTCCTCCAGCAGGCCCGAGACGAGGCCAACCCGTTCGACATGGCGATCATCGAGGCCGACCTGGCGGGGATGGATGGCATTCTTTTGGCCGAACAGATCCGCGGCGACGCAGGCGGGGCCAACTTCCCGCTTGTCATGCTCGCCAGCCAGGGCCGGACCCACCAGGCCGAGTGCTGCCGCGAGATCGGGATCGAATGGGTGGCCAAACCCGTAAGCCCCTCGGACATCCTGGATGTAATCAGCCTGGCGGTGCGTTGCCCGGAAGCATCCAGGCGAGAGCAAGACAACCCGGCCCAACCGTCCGAGGACCCCCAGCCGCAGGTGAGCCTGAACCTGCTGGTCGCCGAGGACAACCCGGTCAACCAGGTTCTGGCGGTCAAGATGCTCGAACAGATGGGCCACCGTGTCTGCATCGCCTGCAACGGGCGGGAGGCCGTTGCCATGCACCGGGCCAACCGGTTCGACGCGATCCTCATGGACATCCAGATGCCGACCATGGACGGCCTGGCCGCGACGAGGAAGATCCGCCAGGACGACGCCTCTTCCGGCCGACATACAACCATCATCGCCATGACCGCCCATGCCCTGCCCGATGATCGGAGGCAATGTCTCCAGGCAGGCATGGACGATTACCTGCCCAAGCCCGTTCGCTCCCGCCAACTGAAAGAGAAGCTGATGAACATCGAACCTGCCCCTTGCGAAGATGCCGGATCAACCGGTCCGGAGTTGATCGACCAGGCCGACCTGCTCGACAGGGTCGACGGAGACCGCCAACTGGCCACGATGACCCTCGAAGCCTTCCTGGAAGATTGGCCCCGCCAGGTCCAGCAAGTCTCCCAGGCCCTGGCAGAACAGCAGCCAGAGCTGCTGACGCGCGCCGCCCACAGCCTCAAAGGCGCACTGGCCAACATCAGCGCCGTCAGCACCAGCCAGCTGGCCTACCGACTGGAGAAGGCGGCCAAGGCGGGCGAACTGGCCGAGGCCCAGCAGCTCAGCGTGCAGCTCAAGGGTCAGCTGAACCAGCTGGACACCCAGATCCACCAGGCCCTGGCCAACCTTACCGCCTGCTGAGGGCGGCCCGAACCGACAGCGCATGAACAAGGGCGCCGAATGGGCGCCCTTTCTGCTGCGCGGATTCTCGGCCAACCCGGTCGGGGCTTGTCAGAGGATCAGGCCGGTGGCCAGACCGACCGTCACGCCGACCCACATGCGGCCGAGCTCGGACTCGAAGTGGACCTGGTCTTCATTGGTCCGCCGCTTGCGCTGTACGAGCGTGCGGAAGTCCCGTGCGGCCATGACGTTGGGCAGGGTGATCTCCACGTCCAGACCCCGGTCGGCCAGGAGGCGCTTGATCTCTCCTGCGGTCAGATTCGCCAGCTCGCCGATCCCGTCGCCGAGGTCGGGGCTGTCGAAGTCGATTTCCATTCCGGCGAACTTGCTGACCACGCCGGCAGCGGCCGGGCCGGAAAAGCCCAGCGTGATCGACCACTGCACCTGCCCGACCACCGAGATCATGCCGAAGACGATGTCGCCACTGGGGGCTTCATCCTCGTTGATCTCGCGCAGGTCCAGGCTGCACATCTGGCCGACGGTCTTCTGGAAGGCCTCGGCGACGATCTCGCCGTTCTGGACCGACCACTTGCTGTTGCGGTCGGGGATCGACTGGACAAGCGAGGACAGGCCTTTGAGCATTCGAGCGGTGTCGACGGGCTTGAGCAGGAACGCATCCACATCGGCCCGGGCGATCGCGTCGTGTACGATCTCCTGCTGGGCCTCGGCGGTGATCATCACCGCCGGCGGACGGTTGCCGTCGAGTTCCTTGAGCTTCTGCAGGAAGCTCACGCCGTCCATGCGGGGCATGTTCATGTCGACGAACATCAAGTCGTAGCTGTCAGGCTTGTACGACTCGATCGCGTCGAGCCCGTCCTCGGCCTCGGTGAAAGAGAAATCCGCCAGACCCGTTTCCTGAAGAGACTTCATGATCATCTTGCGGGTCATGACCGAATCGTCAACGACCAGAGCGTGAAGTTTTCGCGCCACGTATAACGCTCCCTGCGATGTGCCCTTACAGAAAGTCGATGCTCCTACACACGGATACTATCGGTACGCCGCGTCGGTTCCTTGACGGGCTTTCTGCAGAATCTCGGCAAAAACGGTATCAATTCCAAATGCGGGAATGAATCTCGCGGGGCGAATCGACGATAGATCCATTGTGGACGCGGCCTGTGGGGCCGGGGGGCGAGTTCTGCCCTCTGCCCGAAACGTACCGGCGCGGAAACCGGACTCCCAGCCGAACCTCTACCGCAATTGGGGTAAACCCGATGGCCCAGCCCAAAAGCAAACCGACTGCCCCGCCGGGCAAGGTCGATCGGCGCAGTTCCACATCGGCCAACCAGAGCTTCGACGTGCTCCAGAAGGTACTGGAGACGTTGACGTTCGACTCGCCGATCTGCGACCTGCCGATGAGCGAAGCGACCGTCGGGGCCGACACCGACACAGCACGCGTCGGATGCCTCTTTACCAGCCAGCCCAACCTGCCGGGCGTAATCGTCATGCAGGACGAGCGGGTCATCGCGATGGTCTCGCGCAGGGAGTTCTTCGAGCGGCTGGCCCAGCGACCGCAAGGCTCGCAGCAGGCAGCCTGCCCGATCAGCGAACTGCTCAGCGACGCGACCGCTCCGTTGACTCTCGGGGCCGACTGCAGCATTCCCCTGGCCGCCGCAGAGTCCGCCAAGAGGCCCGGCATGCTTCGGCTGGACCCCATCGTCGCCCGCTTCCCCGACGGCAGCTGCGCGATGGTCGGTGGCGAGACACTCTACCAGGCCCAGGCCCGCCTCAGCCACCTGGGCGACGAAATCTCCCACGAGCATCGACAGCAGCTCTGCGAAGCCAGCGACACGCTCAACTCGATGTTCGCCTCGGCGACCGAGTTCGGCATCGTGGCGACCGACCTGGAGATGCACATCCTCCATCTGAACCCGGCTGCGGCAACCCTGCTGCAGATCCAGAACGACCAGCCTGCGGGCAAGAAGCTCCAGCAACTCCAGACGCCGGTAGACACAGAAGCGATCATCCATCACCTCGCCGAGGTCAGCGCCGCCGGCAAGGCGGTGATCGAGCAAATCCTCGACGGCCCGGAAGCGGAGGTCAGGAACCTGCGGATCTCGATCATGCCCCGGCGCGAGGCCACCGGGACGTGCGCGGGATATATCCTGCTGGTACAGGACATTACCGATCAGCAGGCGGCGGCCGAGGAAATCTCCAACAGTCAACAGGTGCTCCTGGCCCTGCTGGACAACATGCCCACCGGCATGGCCGTGATCGACCTGGAAAGACGGATTCGGCGGATCAACCAGGCTGCGTTGCGGATGTTCGGCCTGGACTCGGCCGAGCAGGCCATCGGCGCCTGCTGCGGCGAGCTGCTCTGCCAGGGACAGCAGGGTTGTCCGATTGTGGACACCGCCCAGAGCGTCGACCACAGCGAGCGGATCATCCAGCGTTGCGACGGCAGCGAGGTGCACCTGCTGGCCAGCGGGATCCCCGTGACCATCGGCAACGAGGAAATGCTCGTCGAGACCTTCATCGACATCACCGATCGCAAGCGGATGGAAGATGCTTTGCGCGGAAACGAACAGCGTCTGCGGCTTTTCGTCGAGCACACCCCGGCGGCCGTGGCGATGTTCGACCGCCAGATGCGCTACGTCGTGGCCACCCGCCAGTGGCGCGAAGACTACCACCTGGGCGACCAGGATTTGATCGGTCGGCTGCATTACGAGGTCTTCCCCGAGGTGCCCGAACTGTGGAAGAAGACCTACCAGCGCTGCCTCCAGGGCCGGAGCAAACGCTGCGAAGAGGAACGGATCATCCATTCCAACGGGTCCTTCGACTGGATCCGCTGGGAGGTCCACCCCTGGTATGATGACGACGGACAGATCGGCGGGATCATCAAGTTCACCGAGGTGATCACCGACCGGAAATGGGCCGAAGAGGCCCTTTGGGACGCCAAGATGGAGGCCGAGAAGGCCAACCGCCTGAAAAGCGAGTTCATGGCCAACGTCTCCCACGAGATCCGCACGCCGCTGAACGCGATCATCGGCTTTTGCGAGAACGTCCTGGCCACCGACAGTCTGGACAACGCCCACCAGCAGTCCCAGAGCATCATGCGGGAGTCGGAGCACCTGCTGAGCCTGATCAACACCCTGCTGGATCATGCCAAGATCGAGGCGGGCAAGCTGGACCTGGAGCACCGGGCGATGGACCTGGTGCAGCTGCTGGATTCGATTGCCTCTTCCGGGCAGGTCCAGGCCAGAAGCAAGGACGTTGCGTTCCGCGTGGAGATCGCCCAGGACGTGCCGCGTCACATCATGGGCGACGCCCTGCGCCTGCGCCAGGTGCTGCTGAACCTGGTGACCAATGCGGTGAAATTCACCGAGACCGGCTCGGTTCGCGTGACGATCCAGCAACTCGGCCAGGACGGGCCGATGACGACTCTGCGGTTCGAGGTGATCGATACGGGCATTGGGATTCCCGAGGAGAAGCAGGCCCAGATATTCCAGAGCTTCACCCAGGCCGACGGCTCGACGACGCGCAAGTACGGCGGGACGGGCCTGGGCACGAGCATCGCCCTGGAGTTGGTCAACCTCATGGGAGGCCAGATGGGCCTGGAATCCAAGATCGGCCAGGGCTCGACGTTCTGGTTCACCCTGCCGGCAGAGGCGTGCACCGAAAAACCCGAGCCGGAGGAGCTGGCCAAGCTCCCGACCGGGCCCAGCGAGACCATTCTCTGCCAGCCCTGCCAACCCGTCCGCCTTCTGGTCGTCGAGGACTACCCGCCAAGCCAGGACGTCGCCCGCCTGCACCTGGAAAGCATGGGACACCAGGTCGATCTGGCCGAGGACGGCAGCGAGGCGGTCAAGCTGGCCGAAGTCAACGAGTACGACCTGATTCTCATGGACGTGCAGATGCCCGTGATGGATGGCTACACCGCCACCCGCCAGATCCGCAAGATGGACAACGCCAACGCCCGGACGCCGATCCTGGCCCTGACCGCCAATGCCGAAAGCGACACCCACAGCACCTGCCTGGAAGCGGGAATGAACGACGTGCTGACCAAGCCGATCCGCCGCGGGCCCCTGCTGAAAATCGTCGCCGAGTGGACCCAGCCGTCCCAGCCCGGCAGCGGCGCCGGGCCTTGTGACCTCGCCGGGCCCGACCAGCCCCCCCTGCCCGATCCGCCGGGCCCGACCGAGACAGACGCCGCCGGACCCTGCCAGGCCGGGGTCTTCGACTTCCAGCAGGCCGTACGCGAATTCGGCGGAAATGCCGACCTGGTCCGCAACGTCATGCGATCGTTCCTGGACCAGGCCGCCGACCAGATGCAGCAGCTGCGCAAGGCCCTGGCCGAGTCCGACGCCCAGACCCTCCGCAGCGAGGCACACAAGATCAAGGGCGGGGCAGCGAACCTGACCGCCAACTCCCTGGCCGCCGTGGCCTCCAGCATCGAAGAACTGGCAGAAAACGAGCAACTCGACCAGATCGATGCCTTCCTCGAACAGATGCAGACCCAGTTTACCGCCCTGGAAACCATTGTCCAGGCAGGATAGCACGAGGTGAATGATGAGAATTCTCGTTGTCGACGATGACTATGTCAGCCGGACGAAACTCAAGGCCCTGCTGGGCCCGCACGGGGATGTCGACGCAGCCCCCAGCGGCGAGCTGGCCGTGCGCATGTTCCAGGCCGCCTACCGCGAAAAGGTCCCCTACCAACTGGTGACCATGGACGTCAACATGCCCGACATGAAGGGCCAGGAAGTCGTCGCCGCCATGCGCGAGTGGGAGACCAGCCAGGCCGAGATGGTCGCAGACGGCGGGGCCAAGATCCTCATGATCACCGCCGTCAAGGACGGCAAGGACGTGATGAGCGCCTTCCGCGAAGGCTGCGAGTGGTACCTGGTCAAACCGGTAACCCCGGAAAACCTCGCCGAGGCCCTGGGCAAACTGGACATCTCCCACCAGCAGCGTGTGGAGATGGCCGAGACCGAAAACGCCGCCGTGATCGACAACATCTCCTTCCCGGACCCCAGCCAGATCGACATCGACGGGCTGGAATCGGAGTTCTGGTCGGACTACATGTCCTCGACGATCATCAACCTGGAGAAGCTCGAAGCGGCCGCGATGGCGCTGGAAGACGGCGACGAGGCCCAGGCCGACGCGATCAAACGCCTGTTGCACTCGATCAAGGGCGAGAGCGGGATGATCGGCCTCAACGAGGTCCAGCAGGTCGTCCACGACGCCGAGACCGCCTACGCCGAAATGGGCCCCACCCCCGGCGCAGCAGACATGGTCCTGACGGTCAAGGACTGGGCCGAGACGGTGGTGCGGGGCATCGCCAGAAAGGTCAGTGAATCCGGGGCGGTCTCCTGAGAGATAGCCGCCAAACAAGACCAAGCGGGTCCGGATCAGACGCATCCCGGACCCGCTTTTTCATGCGCCCAGACCCGAACTTCGCACTGCATGTAAGCCATACATGCGAAAAGACTTAAAGAACATGGCCAGATGATCGGCCGGGACTGATCGCGTATCTCATTTCTTTAGCAGGAGATACCGACCAGATGTCCGGAATGGTTCGCCTTTGCTGGACATATCGCCAATCCGATCTGGTCAGAAAGTAACGATTATTCCGTCAAGAGTTCCACAGGCCCCTCGACAATAGCGTTGTGCAGGCGTTCCAGACAGACGCCGGGCACCGCTGTCCGTATATAACATCGTGTTTACCAACAAGGATTTGTGATTTGAGCGCAACGACCAGAGACACGCATGCAACAGCCTGCCGCCGAAGCGGCAAGGCAAGTGCCCGCCTGATCGGGGTTGTGCTGCTTCTGGCTGCGGCGATGCTCTCCGTCGGCTGCGACGAGCCGAAGCACCTGAACTCCACGGCCGTGGACCGGGATGAATTCAACCGGGCCGGGCCCATCCGCCCGCAGGTGGACCTCTCCCAGGCGGCCCCGAAACAGGTCAGTCCCTCCGAATATCCCCTTCACCCGGGCGATCATCTGCTTCTGAAGATGCCCATGGCCACGCAGAGCTCGGCCTACGAGCACCCGGACATGGTCATCGACGTGCAGGCTCGGGTCGACGCCGAAGGGCAGATACTGCTGCCGCTGATCGGGCAGGTTCCGGTGGCCGGACTGACGACAGACCAGGCGGAGATCCGCATCCGCGACACCTACTATCCCAAGTACCTCGTCCGCCCGCCGACAATCGTGGTCCATGTGGCCCACTATCGGACCAACCGGGTCAACGTCGTTGGCGCGGTGTTCAGGCCGGGCAAGTACGAGCTGCGTCAGAACGAGATGACGCTGATCTCGGCCCTTCTGGCCGCTGGGGGCATCGACGAGGACGGGTCGGCTTCGATCATCGTCCGCAAGTCGCACCAGAGCCCCGAGGAGGGCAAGCGGATTCTCCTGCCGATCAAGGGCATGGACGTACCGTTCCAGGACATCGAGCTGGAAGAAAACGATATTGTCGAGGTCGAGCGGCTGAAGCACAACGTCTTCAGCGTCGTCGGCCTGGTCAAGAACCCGTATACGCACCACTATCCGGTCAACGCGCGGTACACGCTGATGCAGGGCATTGCGATGAGCGGGGGCACGAATCCCGTCGCGGACCCGCAGTATGCGACCGTCTATCGCCAGACCTCCGACGGTCGGTGTGTCCACGCACGATTCAGCCTCAAGGATCTGGCCTCCAGCCCCGAGGGGCAGGTCATGCTCAAACCCGGCGACGTGGTGGCGGTGGAACAGACAACACGAACGCAGTTGCGGGTCCTGCTGACCGAGTTGCTGCGGGTCGGTGCAGGCGTCGACGTCCGGGCCGGGTATTCACTGGGCGGCTAAGCCCGAGAAAATGGGGACGAGAAGGCTCACATGCATGAGCAAGACAGACAATCCGGAAACCCAGCCAGCCAGACAGGCACGGCCCTGAAGAACTCCGCCGAGGGACTCGGCTCGGTCTTCTGGCGCCACAAGTGGCTGATCCTGGTTGTTCTGGCCGTCGGCCTGGCCGGCGGCGGAGTCTATCTGGCCCTGGTCAAGCCCGAGTACACCTCGACCAGCCGCCTCCACGTCCAAAGCCAGAGCACGACCATCCTCAAGGGACAGGAATCCCCCGCGGACCTGCCCCTGACGTTCCTGCCCACGCAGGTCGAGCTGATCCGCTCGCAGGAGACACTCCAGAGCGTGCTGGAGACGATCGGCCTGGAGAACCTGCCCTCGATCCACAAGGCCGAAGACCCCCTCCAGGCCCTGGAACGGATGATCCACGTGACCATCCCCGCACGAAACAACCTTATCGATATCCAGGTGCGGTCCAACTGGCCCGAGGAGGCCAGCCGACTGGCCAATACCCTGGCCGAGGTTTTCCAGGCCCGCAAGCAGCAGTCCGACTCTGCGGCCATGCAGAACCTGCTGGACGAGCGGGACCGCAGAGAGGCCCGCCTGAACGAAGACCTTCGCAGACTTGCGGACTTCCAGGACGCCTACGGCCGGGCCGACCTGGACCAGGACAACGGCGCCGCGATGCGGGTCAACTTCATGTCGCAGCTCTCGCTGGCGCGGACCGAGGCGGAACTGGAACTGGTTAACGCCCGGTTCGAATACGAGCTGTCGCTGCAGGTGGCCGAGGACCCGGAGAAACTCCGCAAGGCCCTGATCCGCCAGGAAAGCCCCGAAGCTCTCCCCCAGGCCGCCCGGGAGTACTACCTGACCAAGGAACTGGAAACCGCCCACAAGCGACTCGACCGGCTGAAGATGCACTACACCGGCGACCACCCCGCCGTCGTCGAGGCCGCCGAGGAACTCAAGAACATCGAGAACCGCGTGGACGAACTGAAGGAAACCATGGCAGAGGGGTTCGTCGCCGTCGCCGAGAACCGGTACGAGATGGCCAAACAGCGCATGGCCCGCATCCAGGAAACCATCGCCGACGAAGAGCAGGAAGCGCTGAAATGGAAGACCATCTCCAGCCGCTACACGATGCTCCAGCAGAACGTCGATCGCTCGCAGGAGCAGTTGGACAGCCTGGTCAACCGGATCGGCGAACTGGACGCGACGGGCAACGAAACGTCGCTGGTCAAGTACCGCCTGATCCAGCATGCCCGCCCTGCCGATGAACCGACCTGGCCCAAGCCGGGCCGAATCCTCCTGCTGGCCGGGGCTTTGGGCCTGGCCTGCGGACTGGCGATGGCCGTCTTCCTCGACTGGACGGACAAGGGCTATCGCAACCCGATCGAGATCAGCCAGGACCTGAACCTGCCCGTGCTGAGCACCGTGCCCCACGTCTCGGGACGGCTGACGACGGAGATGATGGGCCAGCGGGTCCGCCTGGACCCGACCGGCGCGATGGCCGAGGCCATCCGCATCCTCCGGACCGGCCTGCACTTTGCCACCGGGCGCGGCAGCTACAAGTCGCTGCTGGTCAGCTCGCCGACCAGCGGGGACGGCAAGAGCGTGATCGCATCGAACCTGGCCATCGCCATGGCCGATGCCGGACGCAAGGTCCTGCTGATCGATGCCGACACCCTCAACCCGACACAGCACAAGATCTTCGGCGTGGGCAACCCGGACACCAATCCCGGCTGCGCCGCCGACGGCAAGGTCCCCAGCCTCGAACGGATGCTCATCCGCCCCAGCGGCGTGGCCAACCTGGACATCGTCTGCGGCGGGGCACTGCTGCGGGCTGCGATGGACGTGCTCGGGGAGGATGGCTACGACTACCTGCTCAAGCGTCTCGGCCGCCAGTACGATAAAGTCATCGTCGACGCTGCCCCGGCCCTGCCGGTCGCCGAGGCACGAGGCCTGGCCGTCATCTGCGATCGGACGCTGCTTATCGTCCGCTCGGGCAAGACCAATCGAGCCCAGAGCACCCTGACCTGCCAGACGCTCCTGCAACTGGGCGCACAGGTCATGGGCCTGGTGGTCAACGCCGCCAAGGCGTCGACCGCGTACGGATACGGCATGGGCGGCTACCTCAGCGGCCGACAGAGACGCCGGGCCGCCGGCAAGGCGATTTCCCAGGCAGCATTTCAGCCCCAGACCACGTCCTGGAAGGACCATGGATAACCGGCCAGCCCACATGGCAGGGCAACCGGGATAAGGACCCGACGGCATGGAATACGTCTTTCTATATCTTCTCGCACTGGCAGGTGCGTTGGTTCTGACCCCGCTGGTCACCCGACTGGCCGGGACGATGAACCTCTTCGACCAGCCCGGGGTGCGGAAGATCCATGCCGCGGCCACCCCCCGGATCGGCGGGGTGGCGATTTTGCTGGCCTCGCTGATCGCCCTGGGCCTGGGCCTGGCGACGGGCAACGAGGCGGTCCGCAAATTCCTGCCGATCAGCTTCCAGATGAAGGCCCTGGCCGTTGCCGCCGGCTCGGTCTTCCTGATGGGCCTGGCCGATGACATCTGGGGCCTGCGGGCCCGGACGAAGTTCTTCATTCAGCTGCTCAGCGCCCTGACGATCTGTGCCGCAGGCATCCGCATGGAGACGATCACCCTGCCCGGCCTGTTCCAACTGCAGTTGGGGATCTGGTCCTGGCCGTTGACGTGCTTCTGGATCGTGAGCATCTCCAACGCGCTGAACCTCATCGACGGGCTGGACGGCCTGGCGGGGGGCATCAGCCTGCTGGCCTGTGCGGCCACGGCGGTAATCGCCTGGCAGCTGCAGCTGTTCATCTCCCTGACGGGCCTGGTGGTGCTGATGGGCGCGTTGAGCGGGTTCCTGGTTTTCAACATCCATCCGGCCCGGGTTTTTTTGGGTGACTGCGGGGCGCTGTTTCTCGGGCTGCTGCTGGCAGAGGCCAGCCTGGAGACCGCCAGCCACGGCGGAACGCTGCTGGGGATGGGCACGATGACGCTGGTGCTCTGCATCCCGATCCTGGATGTCTGCTCCAGCGTGGGCCGACGCCTGCTGCAGCGGAGATCCATCGGATCGCCCGACCGCCAGCACATCCACCACCGCATGCTCGATGCAGGCCTGAGCCACCCGCAGGTGGTCTTCCGGATCCACCTGGCCACGGCCATCATGGCAGGTCTGTCGATGTTCCTGATCCGGGCGACTTCCCTGCAGCGCATCGGGATCGTCAGCGTCAGCCTCTGCCTGGTCTTCCTGCTGTTCCGGCGGGTCTGCACCGGCTCGCTGGCCAACGGCATCCGGACGCTGGGCCACAACCTTTCGCTCTGGTCTGCTGCGGGCAAGCTCCGGCGGATCCACGAGAACGGACAGCTCCGGATGCGCCTGGCTGAAGGGTTCTACCCCTGGTGGAACGCCCTGTGCGACACCTCCGCGAAGATGGGCGTCGCCCGGTTGGGCATGACCATCAGCTCCCGGACCGGACAGGACCGCAGCCTGGTCTGGGGCAACAGCGAATCGACGGACACCGGCGACTCGCTGCACGTGGAGATCCCCGTCCGCCATCGCAGGCCCGGGCCCATGCTCTGGCTGCGGGCCGAGATCCCCGTCAGCAGCGGGACCGAACTGGCCGGCCGCGTCGCAGCCCGCCTGACTCGCCTGCTGGAAGAAAACTCCATCGCCGAGATCCCCTCGGCCGGTTCCCGCACCGATCAGCACGGCCAGGACGGACTGACCCAGGCCGCCTGAGAATTGCCTTCATTGTCACCACCCGCCCTGCCGGTCGGCCTGTCCGGTCCCTGGGTGAAAAGCCGGGTCCCATCAAGCCCCCGCGCTGCGGCGAATGCTCGCAACCGAATTCAGCCCCACCGCCGCTGAAAAACCCCTCCGGGCGTTAAAGTCCCTCCCGACGGCCTCGATAAGAGAAACAGTAGGTCTGTGCGGTTTGTGACGCATGGGCCAGTTGGAACGAATCTGCATCCGCCCCAGGGCGACGAGGCCTCATGAAGCGAGCATACCGCATATCCGATCGGATCCGGGCCCGGGTCTCGCCGGGGACCACCGCAGGTCGCGTGGCGCGATCGAGCTTCTGGTCGCTGGCCGGTTCGTTCTGCGTCCAGGCGCTGACGCTTGTGGCCATCGCCCTGGCCGCCCGCATCCTGGGCCCCGACGGCCTGGGACGCTTCAGCCTGCTCCAGGCGACGATGACGATGTTCGTCGGCCTGGTGGGCATGGGCATGGCGATGACGGCCACCAAGTTCATCTCCGAGTTCCGCCGCAACGACCCGGACCGGGCAGGACGCATGCTGGGCATGTGCCTGCTGACAGCCCCCGCAGCCAGCGTGGTCCTGGCCGGAGGTCTTCTGCTGGCCAGCGACCTGATCGCCCAGCCCCTGCTGGGCAGCGAGACGCTGAAACTCGGCCTGCAGCTGGGGTGTCTCTACCTGGTCGGGTCGCTGCTCAAGGCGATCCAGATCGCAGCCCTGGCAGGTCTGGAGGCCTTCGGATCGATCGCCGGGGCCAACGTCTGTCGGGGCCTGGCCACGATCCCGCTGATCCTCGGCGGGGCATACCTGGCCGGGGCCAACGGGGCCATGGGCGGCCTGGCCTTGCTGAGCCTGCTCGATGCTCTCTTCTCCGGCTGGTTGCTGATCCGCCAGTGTCGCCGACAAAGCATCCCGCTGCGCTGCCTGCCCAGGCGTGAGGACGTCATCCTGGCCGTGCGATTCTCCCTGCCGATGGTCATCTCCACCGCGGTGGTCAACTCGACGCTGTGGGCCGTGCAGTTGATCCTCTCTGCCCGGGGCAGCTTTGCCGAGCTGGGCATCTTCACCGCTGCCGGCCGCTTCCTGGCCATGATCCTGATGATCGAGGCGCCCGTCGGTGCCGTGCTGCTGCCCCTGCTGTCCAGCCGGGGCAAAGACTGCAGCTCGCGGCTGAACAAGGCGAGCATTACCGTCTCCTGGGCCTTGGGGGTCTGCCCGGCTGCGCTGCTGATCTGCCTGCCGGAGATCATGGGTCTGCTGGTCGGTTCCGCCTTTGCCACTCTCCAGGCCAGGCGGACGTTGATCGTCGCGATGGCCTACTGCACGATCCAGCTGTACAAGCAGGGCCTGCGGCGGATCCTGGTGACCCGCAGCAAGATGTGGTACTCCCTGCTGGACAACGCCATCTGGGCGGTTGTGCTCCTGCCGGCGGCCTGGCTGCTGACCCCGATGGGCGCAACGGGCATGGCAGGAGCGTTCCTGATCGCTTACGCATCGACGATGCTGGTCATCGTCCCGCTCTACCATCGGCTGGGGATGATGCCCGCTGCGGTGCTGATAAGCGGCGAGTCGATGGCCATCTGGCTGGCGGTGGCCGTCGGGGCGACGATCAGCTGGTTCGCCCCCCCGCTGGCCCTGCGTCTCTGCCTGCTGGTTTGCATGGGCGGGGCGTTCGGCCTCGGTTTTGTCCGCATGCTCGCAGGCAAGGCGGGCGCGACAACCCCGGCGACTCGTCCCGGTCCCCAAGCCCTGCCGGAGGTGCGTCGCTGTGCATGAGCTGACCTGTCCCATCGATGCGATCGGCCCCAAACGCGTTCTGGCGTGCTGGGCGACCGACCGGGAGAATCTGAACCAGCTGGTCTGGCCGATGGTGGGCCTGGCTGGGGGCCTGCTGGCGATTTTCGAATCGACGCCGACGGCGGTTGCCTGGATGACCTGCCTGGGCGGGCTGCTGGCGATGTTGCGCAGCCTGTCGGGGCCGCTGAAGCTCCCGCGCGAGGTGTATCCGTTCGCGGCGCTTTCCATGCTCGTTCTGACGGGGTTCGGGATGGCCCTGGCGCTGAATTACCGATCGATGTGGGGCTTTGACTTCGGCCCGAACTTCGACGACTCGCTCTACTTCTTCCGGATTTCGCAACTGGCGGCCGGGGCGGATCTGGAAGCCTTTACCTCCTTCGAATGGGTCATGGGCGGCTGGTACTGCCTGCTGAGCCTGGCCTTCGGGCGCGTCGAACACATCCAGCTGCTGAGCATGAACTGGGCGATGGGCGCCGCAGTGGCCGCGATGGCCTGGCAGCTGCCCCGGTCGCTGCTGTCTCTGCGCTGTCCGGGCTGGCTGGCCATCCTGGCCGTGCTCTGCCACGTCAGCTACATCGACTCGGTCGGCCACCTCTACCGCGACGGGCTGATGCTGCTGTTCATGATGATCAGCCTGCAGCTGGCCTCGCAGCGACACTACCTCTGGGCCCTGCTTCCTGCAGCGGGCTGTGCGACGGTCCGGGCGGCCAATGGGATCATCGTCGTGCTGGCGATCTTCCTGCTGGCCGTCAGCCGGAGCCGCTGGATCCACAAGCCCGGCGGGTTGTTCATCGCCACCGTCTGCCTGCTGGGTTCGCTGGCCGTGGCCGACCAGACCATCAAGCTCGGATCGCAGTTGCGATCGCTCCAGCCGGGCCCATCCGGCGGCGAGTCGGTGACGATCATCGAGCGTGCCCTGGCCCGCGGACCGCTGATGCTCAGCCAGACGCCCGGTTCGGTCGACGATGCCCAGCGTGTAGCGTTCCAGATCGGCCCGGCCGGCCACCTGCTCCGCCCGGCCCTGACGCTGTTCGCCCCGTTCAAGATGGCCGACCCCCGCCTGGAGCTGACGGTCCACCACCGCGGCGTGCGCAAGTTCCACGTCGACGGCTCGCTGAACCTGTTGCGGATGACCTGGCTGAACGTCCCGATCTGGCTGATCACCGGCCCGGTGCTGATCTTGGGAATGGTCCGCGCCTGGCGGTTCAGCCCCGAGGCCCGCGTACTGCTGATCGTGTTCCTGATTACCCTGGGCGGGCTGACATACGTGTCGTTCCAGCCGCGACACAACTCGGCCCTGGTGGTGCTCTTCCCGTGCATGATGGCCCTGGGCTGGCAGGACGATCGACCGGCTGCGATCCGCGCCCGTCGCGTACTGGCTGGGCTGTTTTTGGTCGGAATCACCCTGAGAAACGCACTGGTTCTGGTTACTGGAGACCTGGGATGACAAACCCCGAAACACAAGCTGTTCCCCCGGCATTCTCGGCAGCGGGACTGCACGAACAAGTCGTCGAGAAGATCCGCCCGCATCTCCCGGCCGGGTCGCGCATCCTCGATCTGGGCGCCGGGGCCGGGGCGCTTTCGTTCCGCCTGGCCCGCGAGGGGTACCAGCTCCAGGCTGCCGATTACATGGTCGAGTCGTTCCTGCCGGAGAACATCCCGGCTGTCCAGGTGGACTTCGATAAGCCCGAACAGACCTGCAACGCCCTGGAAGGTTTCGACCCGGAGATGATCGTCACCTGCGAGGTCATCGAGCATCTCAAGCATCCACTGGCGTACCTGCAGATGTGCAACGCCCTGCTGCAGACAGGCAAGCTGCTGACCGTCACCCTGCCCAACGTTACCAGCCCGTCCAGCCGCATCAACACGTTGATCAACGGCTGGCCCAACAGCTTCGGTCCCCTGCGCAGACAGGTGGGCCACATCACCCCGCTGTTTCCGACGCAGGTGGCCGACATGCTCGAGATGGCCGGGTTCGAGGTCATCCAGACCGGCTCGGTCGGGCCGAAGTTCACCATCTTCCCGCGGAGTGTCTCGCTGCGGGGCTTGATCCAATCGGCCCTGACCTGCCTGCTTCGTCCGCTGATGCGCAACGTGCATTCCGGGGCGTGCATGTTCTTCCTGGCCCGGAAGATCGCCGACTGCGGGCAGATCCAGTCCGTTCGCCCCGCAGGGACGGGCCGGGGCGAGGCGTACCGGGTTCGCAGATCCGCCTGATCGCGGAAGGAATTGATATGCTTGATGAGAAACAGACGGTCGTTTTCCTGGCCTTCGATCTGAAGTTCGGCCTGACGTACCACCTGACCCAGGCGGCCCTGGGTCTGGCCCGGGCGATGCAGCAGGACCCGGCGAGGCTGATCGTCTGTTCCAGCGCGGGCGAACAGAATCCGGGCCTGTGGGACGCGTTGCGCCGGTCCGGGCGGGATCTGGAAACCGTCTGCCTGGAAGACGGCATCGACGGGCTCGAGCCGTTCCTGCGATCGCTGGTCGAGAACGGACACAAGATCGTCGTCCACACCCAGGGGTTCCAGCAGCTCCGCCGGGTCAAGGCCCTGCGTCTCGGCAGGCCCCGGCAGGTGCGCACGGTCCTGGCGATCAACTCTTTCAGCCACCGGACGCGCGGCAAGCGACTGGTCAAGAGCCTCTGGATGTCCATCGCCTGCCGGCGCTACTGCGATTACGTCATGTTCCTCTCGCCCTATGCAGCCGACCTCTTCGCCGCCTCGGGCGGGCTCTTCTCGCGAGGCAGGGCGGGGTTTCTGCCCCTGGGCGTCGAGCCGATGCGCACAGACGACGGCCCGGGCCAGCCGGACCATCCGGTCGGACGACCCGACCTGAGACCGATCGTCAAAGAAGACACCTTCCGCTTGGTCTACCTGGCGAATCTCACGCCGGGCAAGCGACACGACTGGCTGATCCGGTCGGCGGCCCGCGTGCTTGCAGAACGGCCCCACCTGCGCCTGCTGCTGCTGGGCGAAGGCCCCCTGGCCCAGCCGCTGGCCCGCCAGGTCGACCGGATGGGCCTGTCCGGCCGGATCCTCCTGCCCGGGCGGATCGACCGCGGCGACGTGGCCTGGCTGCTGGGCAACTGCCAGGCGGGCATCGTGCCATCCGGCTGCGAGACGTTCGGCCACAACTACGTCGAGCCGATGTCGGCGGCCCTGCCGGTGATCGGCACGCGGACGGGGATCGGCAAGGCGTTGATCCAGGACTTCATCACCGGCCTGGGTGTGCGCGACGGCGACGTCGAGGGCCTGGCCCGGGCGATGGCCTGGCTGGCAGAGAACCCCGAACAGGCCGCCGAAATGGGCCGCAACGCCGCGAGACTCGTCGACCAGAACAACGACTGGCAGAGCATCTGCCAGGGTTACCGCCGACTCTACCACTACCTCCTGGCCGCCTAGAGATGACCATGCAGACCGCCACACGTTCGACAACCCGATTCCAGCCAGGCCACCTGCCGCGTCGATCTGCTCAGCGCCGCGCCAGGCCCCTGCGCATCGGCCTGATCGCCCACCCGCTGCGCACCGGCGGGGGCAAGGCGGTCGGACAGAGCCTCATCGCCGCGATGGGACGCCTGGGGCCGCAGAATGAATACCTCGTCACCTGTCCCCCGCGGATGGGCTACGAGGAAATCATCTGTCACCTGCCCCACGCCGAATCGCTGGTGATCCCGCCGCGCGGGCCCCTGGGCGCGTGGATCCAGTGGCAGGGGCGGCTGTGCCGCCGGCTGATCGAGGCGAAACTCGACGTGGCTTTCAGCCTGGCCAACTTCCCGGTCCCGGGCCTGGCCGTTCCCCAGGCGGTCCTGCTGCACAACCCGCACCTGGTCTATCCGCCGGACCACGCGCCGCACCCGAACCTGCTGACCCGTTGGATCAGCCGAACCCGTCGGGCGGGCTTTGCCCGCATGATCCGCCGGGCCGACATGGTCTTCTGCCAGACCCGAACCATGGCACGCAGGCTGGGCCGGATCGTCAGCCCAAGCCCGAGAACGGCCCTGTGCCCCAACGCCGTCTCAGCCCAGGCAGCCGCCGGCAGCGAACAAGTCCCCCAAGTGTTCGACCAGCTCCGAGGTCGCTTCGTGCTCTTCTGCCCCAGCCACCCGTTCCACCACAAGAACATCGACCGGCTGATCGACGCGATCGCCCGCCACCGCGAACTGCTGGAGGACGTGACCGTCCTGCTGACGTTCGACCAGGCCAACCCCGCCGCAGCCAAGCTGCTTTCCCGCGCCGCTGCGGCCGGGCTGGACCGCCAGGTCCGCAACGTGGGCATCCTGCCACAGGCCCAGCTGCAGGCCCACTACCGCAGCGCCGACGCGATGATCCTGCCGACGTCGATCGAAAGCTTCTCGGGCACGTACGTAGAGGCAATGCAGTTCGGCTGCCCGATCCTGACCAGCGACATGGACTTCGCACACGACGTCTGCGGCGACGCGGCCGTTTACTTCGACCCGCATGATTCGCTGTCGATCTGCTGGGCCATCCGACACCTGCAACAAGACGCGCACCTGCGCGACCAACTGCGACAGGCAGCGGCCGTTCGCAGCCGACAGCTGGCCCGCAGCTGGGACCAGATCGCCGCCGACGTGCTGGGCCACCTGCGGGCCCTGGCAACCGGTGAAACCCCATCCAAACACACCGGATCCGACGCGATCCCGACAGATACCCACTGAAAGGCTGGATTATGAAACAGATACTCCAGAGTCTCCGCAACGGACAGACCGAAGTGGCCAACGTCCCCGCACCGGCCGTCGGGCCCGGACAGGTGCTCATCCGCACGCACCGCAGCCTCATCTCGGCCGGGACGGAACGCATGATTGTCGAGTTCGGCCGCTCGGGGATGATCCAGAAGATCCGCTCCCAGCCCGAGAAGGTCCGAGAGGTAATCAGCAAGATCAAGACCGACGGACTGGCCTCGACCTTCCAGGCCGTCTCGCGCAAGCTCGAGGCCCCCGTGCCGCTGGGCTACTCCAGCGTGGGCACGGTCATGGCCGTCGGCGCCGGCGCCGAAGAGTTCGCCCCGGGCGACCGCGTGGTATCCAACGGCCCGCACGCCGAAGTCGTCTGTGTGGGCAAGCACCTTGTCGCCCGGATCCCGGACGGGGTCTCGGACGAGCAGGCCAGCTTCACCGTAGTCGGCAGCATTGCCCTGCAGGGCATCCGCCTGATCGAACCGACCCTGGGCGAGCGCGTGGCGGTATACGGCCTGGGGCTGATCGGTCTTCTGGCCGTCCAGTTGCTCCGCGCCAACGGCTGCGAGGTCCTGGGCATCGACGTCGACCAGGAGCGTCTGGAGATGGCCCGGGCGATGGGCGCCACCTGCGTCAACGCCACCTCGGCGGACATAACGGCCGCGGCCCGGGGCTTCACCGCCGGCCAGGGCATCGACGCGGTGCTGATTACCGCCTCCAGCCGCAGCGACGAGATCCTCCGCAACGCCGCCGAAATGTGCCGCCTCCGCGGACGCATCGTCCTGGTCGGCGTGGTGGGCACGACGTTCAACCGCGACGCGTTTTACAAGAAGGAACTGTCCTTCCAGGTCTCCTGCTCGTACGGGCCCGGCCGATATGACGACAAGTACGAGTCCGGCCAGATCGACTACCCCCGCGGATACGTCCGCTGGACCGAGCAGCGAAACTTCCAGGCCGTGCTGGACGCCATCGCCGCCGGGCAGGTGAAGGTCGACTCGCTGATCAGCCACCGCTTCCCGATCGCCGGGGCGGCCC
Organism: Phycisphaerae bacterium; assembly: GCA_046541415.1. Taxonomy (GTDB): domain Bacteria; phylum Planctomycetota; class Phycisphaerae; order SM23-33; family SM23-33; genus CAZOVB01. Next base: position 31,841 of record JBKHDI010000018.1, read on the forward strand.
AGGCGTACCGGACCCTCTCGGCCGACCGCGGGGCCCTGGGCGTGATGCTGACCTACCCGCCGGCGGCGGACCTGTCGCCCAGCGTTCAGCTCCACCCGAGCGATGGTGTCGAATCCGGGCAGGGACAGGTCGCGGTGATCGGGGCGGGCAGTTTCGCCTCCGGCGTGCTCATCCCGGCCCTGGCTGAAACCGGCGCGACGATCTCGGCCATCGCATCGCGTCAGGGCGCCAGCGCCCGCCATGCCGCCCGGAAGTACCGGGCCCTGCGGGCGACGACCGACGTGGATTCGATCTTCGCCGACGGCAGCTGCGATGCGGTGGTCCTGGCCACCCGGCCCGGATCGCTTGCAGCTCTGGCCTGTCGGGCCCTGGCTGCGGGAAAGCACACGTTCGTCGAAAAGCCCCTGGCCGTAACGCCCGAGCAACTGGCCGAAGTCGTCCAGGCGGCACGGTCGGCGCCCGAGCGGATCCTGATGGTCGGCTATAACCGACAGTTCAGCCCGCACACGCGGTACGTGCTCGAGCAGATCCGAGGGCGGACCGAACCGATCAGCGTGCAGATGACCGTAAACGCCGGCCACATCTCCTCCGACCACTGGGTCCGCGATGCGGCGAAGCACGGCCAGCGGATCATCAGCGAGGGCTGTCATTTCATCGACCTGCTGCGCTGCCTTGCCGGCGCGCGGATCGAAACGGTCTCGGCGATCTGCCCGCAGGACCGGCCGGACCAGATGTCGGTCCTGCTGGGGTTCGCCGATGGCTCGACCGGCACGCTGAGCTACCTGGCCAACGGCTCGAAGCAATACCCCAAGGAGATCTGCGAAGTATTCTGTGAAGGTCGCGTCCATCGGATCGACAATTTCCGTAGGACCACCTCCTGGCCGGGCAAGGGCTGCAAGACCCGCCGGCAGGACAAGGGACACGACGCGGAGATGCGTGCATTTGTCGAGGCGATCCGCACAGGGGCCCAGCCGATGGCGCTGGACGAGCTGGTCAACGTCTCGGCCGCCAGCTTCGCTGCGATCGAGTCGGCCCGGACGCACCGGAGCATCGACATGGGCGAATGGACGCGCGAGATTCTCGGCCAGACCCCTGCCGGGCAGGGCCAGCCGGACGGGCAGGTCATCCGCAGCGGGCAATGGTCGCCAGGTGCGAAGCGCCAGGCCGCACCGGTACGACTGAAGCGATCGGCCTGAGAGTTACTATCAGCAGAAACAGGGTGAACATGACGGCAGTACAGACATGGCGGACGGTTCGTCACCTCAGGCCCGGACAGATCTGGGCCCGGGCGTGGCGGAAACTGCGCCATCTCTGCACCGACTTCGACGGGTTCAGCCGCCAGCAGGCCCCGCCGGGGCCGAACCCCGCAGCACCCTATCGACGCGAGCTGCCCGACGCGGCGCCCGAGGGCAACTCGATGCAGCAGATCCAGGGCGGGCGGTTCTGCTTCCTGAACCAGACGCGCCACGTCGGCTTCCCGCCCGACTGGTCGGCTGCGGGGGCAGATCGCCTCTGGAGCTACAACCTGCACTACTTCGAGACGCTCTGGCTGCTGGACTACGCCTCCTGCCGACGGCTCGTGCTGGACTGGATCGTCAATCACCGCCTGAGCGATTCGGCCGTGGGCTGGGAACCCTACCCCACGTCGCTTCGTTTGGTCAACTGGCTGGGCGTGCTGCTGGGCCGCTTCCGCAACGTAACACTGGCCGACGCCGAGTTCATCCAGCCGCTCTGGCAGAGCCTGTTCATTCAGGGCCAGTGGCTCAGCCGCCAGGTCGAGACCCACCTGCGGGGCAATCACCTGTTCGAGAATGCCGCCGCGCTGAGCCTGCTGGGCCGGAGCTTCACCGGCCACGCCGCCGCCGGGTGGTGGAAGCAGGGCTCGAGCCTCCTGCAAAGCCAGATCTCCGAGCAGATCCTCACCGACGGCGTGCACTTCGAACGCTCGCCGATGTACCAGAGTCGCATCCTGTGGGTCTTGCTGGCCCTGTCTGCCGCCGGGTGCGGATCGCTCGACAGCCGCATCCACGCCGCAGCAGTCAGCCTGGCCGGGGGCCTGGCGCGGATGTGTCACCCGGACGGCCAGATCGCCCTGCTCAACGACGCGGCGATGGGCGTCTACCCCGCCCCGTCGGCCCTGCTGGCCGAGGCGGGAAGGCTGGGTTTGGGCGATCTGCCCGAATGCAGAACCGGCCCCTTCGCCCTGCCCCAGGCCGGCTACTACGGCTGGCGGAACGACCGGGGCGACTACCTGATCTGCGATGCCGGGCCCATCGGTCCGGACTACATGCCCGGCCACGCCCATGGCGACATCTTCTCGTTCGAGTTGTCGCTGGCCGGCCACCGGGTAATCGTCGACAGCGGGGTGCACGACTACCAGGTCGGTCCCATGCGCGACTACTGTCGTTCGACGGCCGCCCACAACACCGTCGAGATCGACCGGGCCGACCAGTGCGAGTTCTGGCAGGCCTTCCGCGTCGCGCGTCGAGGCCGGCCACGGAAAGTCCAGTATGGCCCGCAGGGGGACGGCTTTGCCCTGGCCGGCTGGCACGACGGGTACCGCAGGTTGCCCGGCCGACCCGTCCACGAACGGTCCCTGCAGTTCCAGGACCAGGGCGTTCTGCTGGTCCGCGACCGTGTCCGCTCGGCCAGTCCCGTCGCCTGGGTCTCGCGCCTGCACCTGCACCCGGATTGCCGGGTGATCTCGACCAGCCGGCGGACCGTCCGCCTGGCCACCCCGGCCGGAACCTGCTGCCTGCAATTCCAGGGCCCGGGCGAACTTCGCGTCAAGGCGTCGCAATACTGTCCCCGGTTCGGCCAGGTGCTGGAGAACCGCGCAATCGAGTTCCGCACCGCAGGCACCGATACCGAGACTGCCTTTTGTTTGACAACGTCCCGCCAGAGGCAGGTCTCTGCCGGAGAAACCAACCTGAACCAGAAAGCTGCCTGAGTCCATGCGTATTCTGTACCTGACACACTACTTCCCGCCGGAGGGCAATGCCCCGGCCAGCCGGGCCTTCCAACTGGCCCGGCGATGGGTCGCCGACGGCCACAGCGTGCAGGTCATCACCTGCGCACCCAACGTGCCCGACGGGGTTGTCTATGACGGCTACGAAAACCGCCCGATCAGCCGCGAGAGGATCGAAGGCATCGACGTGACGCGCGTCTGGACTTACGTGGCCCCCAACCAGGGCACGGTCCGGCGGATCGCCAATTACCTCTCGTACATGGTTTCCGCCTCGGTTACCGGCCTGTTCGCCCGCAAGAGCGACGTGATGATCGCCACCAGCCCGCAGTTCTTCGCCGGCTGGGCCGGGACGATCATCCGCAAGATCCGCCGGATCCCCTTCGTCCTGGAGATCCGCGACATCTGGCCGGAATCCATTGCCGCCGTCGGGGCGATCGAAAACCCGAAGATCCTGTCTGTCCTGGAATCGGCCGAGCGGAAGCTCTACCGTTCCAGCGATCGGATCGTCACGGTCGGAGAAGGCTATCGCGATCGTCTGCTGGAGCGAGACGTTCCGGCCGGGAAGATCGACATCATCCCCAACGGCGTGGACACAACGATGTTCACCCCCCGCCCGGGCGATCCGGCCCTACGACAACGATGGGCACTGGAGGGCAAGTTCGTCTGCTCATACGTAGGCACGATCGGCCTGTGCGCCGGACTTGAGGTCGTTCTCGACGCAGCCACACAGCTGAAGCGACAACGGCGCGAGGACATCGTGTTCGTATTGGTCGGTGATGGGGCCCAGCGGGCAGGCCTGGAGCAACGGGTCCGCCAACGCGGGCTGGACAACGTGCTGTTCACCGGCAGACAGCCCAAGCAGGACATGCCCGCCTGGCTGGCGATTTCCGACGCATGCCTGGTGCATCTCAAGCGGCGCGACGTATTCCGCAGCGTCTACCCCAGCAAGATCTTCGAAGCAGCCGCCATGCAGCGGCCGATCCTGCTGGGCGTCGAAGGCGCTGCCGAGGCCCTGATCCGCCGGGCCGGAGCCGGCCTGTGCTTCCAGCCGGAGAGTCCCGAGCAACTGATCACCTCGCTGCTGCAACTGGTCGACCAGCCGGCCCTGGCCCGCACGCTGGGTCAACAGGGCTGCAGGCACATCCTGAAGCACTACAACCACGATCAGCTGGCGCGGAAGTACCTGCAGATTCTCGCTGCCGTGGCCGGCCTGCAGGCAGGCGTCGGCAACCGGCCGAAAGCCACGGACCCGACAGGCACCTGGCCCGGCCGGGCAGGCTGGCCAACCGGCACGCGCGAGGTGCGACGATGCGCATAATCATCATGACACAGCAGGAACACCTCTTTCTGCCCGAGGCCCTCTCCCGCGTCTGTCGGGCCGAAAGCGACGCCATCTGCGCCATCGTCACCGCCCCGGCCATGAGCACCCACCGCGGGCCTCTCAGGGGCTTCCTCCGCCACCTGCGCCTCTTCGGCTGGCGCGACACCGCGCGTCTTTGCGCCCGGATCGCCACGGCCAGGCTGTGCGCCCGCCTCGGCCGCAGCGACCGACAGGGCCGCCCCTGCTCGATGCAGGCGGTCGCCGAAGAATTCGACATCGAGTATCACCACGTTCCGGATGTCAACGGCCCGGAGTTCGGGGCCCTCTGCGACCGCCTCCAGCCGGACCTGCTGGTCTCGATGAGCTGCCCGCAGATCATTCGCCCCGCCACCCGGCAGCGGTTCGCCCGGGGCTGCATCAACGTTCACGGCTCGCCCCTGCCGAAATACCGCGGTCTCATGCCCGCCTTCTGGGTCCTGCGCAACGGCGAGAGCGAGACTGCCGCCACCGTCCACGACCTGGTCGACCGCCTGGATGACGGCGAGATCCTGCAGCAGCGCCGCGTACCCATCAGGCCGACAGATACCTGGGAAAGCCTCGTCCGCAGAACCAAGGCCGTCGGGGCCGCCGCCCTGATCGACGTGATCGGCCAGATCCGCACAGGCAGCGTGCAGCGCCGGGCCAACCCGGACAGCCAGGCCAGCTACTACTCCTTCCCCACCGCCGCCGATGCACAGGTCTTCCGCAGTGCAGGCAGGCGGTTTCTGGGCAGCGGCCAGGCCGATGCGAGCCAGATCACGACCATCGAAACCCTCGATCAGGATTTGCCCGGTTCCGACGGCCGGTCGACAGTCCCGCAGAGCTGTCTGAGCTTCGACATCGAGGACTGGTACCACGTGCTGGACACCCAGGCCGCCCCGCCGATCGAAAGGTGGATGTCCCTGCCGGACCGCCAGGTGCGCAACGTCGACCGGATCCTGGAGATCCTGTCAGCCCGGCAGGTCCGCGCGACGTTCTTCTGGTTGGGTTGGTCGGCCAGTCGACATCCCGAACTCCTCCGCCGCTGCATCGAGCAGGGCCACGAGATCGCCTCGCACGGCTGGGGACACGTGCTGGCCTACCAGGTGGGCCCCGTTGCCTTCGCCGAAGATATCGCACGGGGCAAGGACGTTATCGAGCAGATCATCGGTCAGCCGGTGCGTGGCTTTCGGGCGCCGGGATTCGGCATCCGCCCGGAGACGACCTGGGCCCTGGAGCTGATCCGCCAGGCGGGATATTCGTACGACGCCAGCATCTTCCCCGCCGTCCGGGGCCACGGAGGAATCCCGGGCGCCGGGATGGCCCCGTCCATGCTTCAGACCCCGTCGGGGGCGCTGGCGGAGATCCCGATGAGCGTGGTGAAAATCCTCGGCCGGCGGATCTGCCTCTTCAGCGGCGGGTATCTGCGGCTGGCGCCGATGGGGATGCTCCGCCGGGGCCTGAGACAGTTGCGGTCTTCGCAGCGGCCGCTGGTCTCGCTGATCCACCCGCGCGAGCTGGACCCCGAAGGTCCGCGCCTTTCGCTGCCGCTGAGGCGACAGTTCAAGTGTTATGTCAACCTGCACACGACGCAGCGCAAGCTGGAGTGGCTGTGCGATCAGCCCGGACAGGGGACGATGGGAAAGCTGGCAGAATCGCTGGTCCGACAGCAGCAGCGCCAGGCCCCGGCCCGGCGGGCCGGCTGACCTGCAGCCGGAGGCTCGGGGCGGCTTAGTTCTGCAGCAGGGACAGGGCCATCTGGGGCATGGCGTTGGCCTGGGAGAGCATGCTCAGGCCCGCCTGGGCGATGACCTGGTGTCGGGTCATCGCGGCCATCTCGGTCGCCACGTCGACATCCTGGATGCGCGACTGGCTGGCCAGGGCGTTCTCGGCCTGGATACCCAGGACCTTGCTGGAGGCCTCGAGGCGGTTCATGGTATAGCCCATCCGCGCCCGGTGCTGGTCGGCGGCGAGGATGGCCTGCTCGACTCGATGGCCGGCTTCGACAGCCAGGGTGGAGGTAGCGACGGACGCTTCCTGCACGGGCCCCTGGCCATTGGAGACCTCGGCCTGGGACATGTCCACGCCCGAACCGGTGAAGTCGTCGATGGCGTAGGCGTCGTTGCCCTCGCCGGCGGTGTAAGCGGTGATCTGCAGTTCGTACAGGCCGCTGTTGGGGTTGTAGACCACCTCGGCCGGCTCGTAGCTGTTATCCTCGACGTTCCAGTTCTCCTGGTCGCCGTACATGGTGGGCGTCCAGGGGTTGTCTGCCTCGGCGTAGATGTTGAAGGCATTGGCGACCTCGCTGATGTTCCTGTCGCCGCCGGACCAGAAGATCGCGAAGAGGTCGCCGTCGGTCTGGAACCGGACGGCCAGGGGGGACATCTGCGGGCTGGCTGCGGGCACGGTCAGCACGGACTCGGTCAGCGTCGCCGCGGTGGCCAGGACCACCGTCGTCTCGGTCCCCTTCAGTTCCAGGCCCTTGGCGGTCATGTCCGCAGAGCGGACGCCGACGGTTCCGTCGGTCCCGCTTCCGCCGAGGTGGATGTTCAGCGAATCGCTTTCCTGCAGCAGGCTGATGCCGTTGAAGGTCGTGCTCTCGGCGATGCGGGTGATCTCGTCGGAGAGCTCCTGGAACTCCTGGTTCATGATCAACCGTTGATCATCGGAGTACGACTCGGTCGCTGCCTGCTCGGCCAGGCCTTTCATCCGCGTGAGGATCTCGCCGATCTTGCCCATCGCGCCCTCGGCGGTCTGGACCATGCTGATCCCGTCCTGGGCGTTGCGGTTGGCCTGGCGGTAGAGGGCCACGTCGCTGCGGAGCAGTTCGGTCACGGCCATGCCGGCTGCGTCGTCCTTGGCCGATACGATCCGCTGGCCCGACGAGAGCTTCGCCACGCTCCGCGACAGCGCGTCGAATGACGCACCTGTCTGCCGGGTGGCGATGTCGGCCATGAGGTTGTTGCGGATCGTGATCATCGTCGCCCTCTTTGAGGGACCTTCCGTCTGCTTGGCAACGTCTGCGAGCCATCAATCGGGCGGGTGCAGATACACCTCCCCTGCTGACAGACCTCCTACATATAACACTCCTACACGGGCAAACTATGATATCGGAAGGCCCGGAGGCAAAAACCGGCGCCGAATGAGGGGCCAACGGCTACCGTTTTTATCGATCGGAATTCTCAATCGCTTTATTTTCACCTGTTTATGGAGAGGAGACAATCTGGAGAATTTCTGCCGAATCCAGCGATTCGCCCCACCAGAGCATAGAGATCACCCCTTTTGACCAGCCCGGGCAGCTTGCCCGGAGGACAAAACCTGGCTCCCGGGTCAGCAGATTGTTGCAAGGACGTTGGCCTGCTCGGGGAAATGTGGTATACTTTATACCATGGCTCGGGACAGCCGGCGGGCACGCATATCGGAGATCGGCCATGAAACGCCTCCCGCGCCCGGGTTTTACGCTCATCGAGTTGCTGGTCGTCATCGCGATCATCGCCCTGCTCGTCTCGATCCTCCTGCCTTCTCTGCAGAAGGCCAAGAAACACGCGATCAAAACCCAGTGCATGACCAACATGCACCACCTTGTGCTGGGCTGTCACATGTACTACAGCGAGTTCGGCATCCTGCCGCCGAACAACCCGATCCCCCACTACAAGCCGTCGACCGTCTATTCCCCCCTGCACTACCCGTCGCATAAATCGGGCCTGATGGCCCTGGAGACCATCGAAGCTTTCGACCGGGCCAACCTGGCTTGCCCGGAAGGCTGGTCTTCCGGCGGCAGGCCGGACTTCTACACCCACCTGGACAACGACGACCCCAAGCCGGTCAACATGGACTACATCTACTGGGCCATGCGGTACGACCCGCCCCGCAGCGGCCAGTACGACGTCAGGTACGCCTCGCTGAAGTACCGCGGCGGCGAGTCCGGGGTCAAGGTGCTGATCACCGACACCGTCACCGAGGCGAGCAACAACGGCAACTGGCCGCACAGCAAACAGGGCATGGGCAACCATGACGACCGGAAGGAAGTCGTCGTCGACCAGACCGACGGGCGAGGCAAGAGGCTCAACAAGGCCAACGTCATCCGGGCCTGGGGCGCCTCTGTGGGATTTTCCAACGGATCGGTCCAATGGGTCCAGCCGGAGCGACTGACCCAGCGGGTCGGCAGCCTCTGCTATCCCCCCGCAGATCAGTGGAAGTGGTAGTCGCCTCAACCGCGGTCAATAGGGTCCGCGGATGTGGGGCCGGACCTGGGCCTGGTAGATCTCCCGCAGCCTGCGGTGGAGATCGTCATCCAGCGGGGGCAGCTCGGAGCAGGCGGCGTTATCCCGGGCCTGCTGTGGACGTGAAGCGCCAGGGATGACGGTCGTCACGGCCGGGTGATCCAGGATCCAGCGGATCGACATCTGCGCCATCGTCATTCCGTCGGGCACGAGGGGTTTGATCTGCTCGGCGGCCTCGACGCCACGCGAGAACTCCAGTCCGGCGAAGGTCTCGCCGACGTTGAACATCTGCCGGCGTTTGTCACGGGCTTGTATCATTAACCAGATGAGGCTTGGCCCCGCAAGACCCAGTTGCTATAATAATTTGCGCGTCAAAGCATGTCTTCTTGAACCTTGACGGATCGCTCGGGGGTGAACCATGCAGGATTCGGCATCAGATAGCGACAGGCCCGGCAGGACCGTCCTGATCGTCGACGACAATGAATCGGTCCGCAAAGTTGCCGCCAGGATGCTCTCGAAGCTCGGATACCTGCCCTGCCAGGCGGGCACGGGGCGGGACGCGATCGACCTGTTCGATTCGGCGGATCAGAAGGTCGACCTGGCCCTGGTCGACCTGACCATGCCCGACATGGACGGCCTGGAGATCTGCTGGCACCTCCGCTCGCGACAGCCCAAACTGCCCGTCGTCCTCTGCAGCGGCTATGCCATGGAACAGGTCCAGGAGAAGATGCGCAACGAAACGCGAATGCAGTTCTGCCCCAAACCCTTTACCATCGAAACGCTCAGGAGCTCGCTGGACAGCGTTCTGCGGTAGCCTCCGGGCCGCCCCCTGCCGCCGATCAACCTTCGATGATGTAGTAGAACCGGTCGGATGCGATCTGCCGGAACCGGCCGGTGGTCAGGTCGCCATCGTCGAACATCTCGTCGATTTCGAGCATGTATCCGGCGTCGCGATACGGTTTGTACCGGTGGAAGTGCACGCCGAAACCCGACTTGATGCCCCAGGAGTCCTTCTCGTAATCCCAGCAGCCTCCGATGGGTGTCGGCGAGGTCCATTTCTCCACGTCGACATAGTCCTCCCAGCCCCTGGGCAGATTGCCCGAGCCGGAGTCTTCGAGATACTCGCCGGTCTGCTGGATGTACATCTCCGAGGCCTGCAGGAAGATCTGTACATCCTGGATAAAGGCCTTTCGTTCGGCCCCGGCCGCTCCGACTGCAAAACGGGTGACCGCGATGGCGGCGACGATGGCCAGGATGGCCACGACGGCCACGACCTCAACAAGGCTGAAGCCCTGCTGCGAACATTTCAGACGGTGGATCGACATCGGACCTCCGGCGATCGGACCCGGCGCGGGCCTTGTCGGATGTATCGACCATCGGCCGGAGGGCCTGAAGTAAGGCGTTACTGACTTCGGGGCAGGACGCTGACGGTGGCGTCGTAGATGACCGCCGGGGCTGAAGCGGTGGGCCCCTCCCAGCCACCTTCGACGCGAACCCACGTGCCCGGTTCGAGGAACATCGCCTCAAAGAGCCTCGGACGCAGGATCACCCGCTGGCCCAGCTGATAGCTTTCCAGGATGTACTCGCCCAGAGTAACTTTCTCGATGATCACGCCGACCGTGCGGACCTCGCCATGCTCGATCGGGCCCTGGAGGTCGGGCTCTGCCGCCGGCTGAATACAGCCGACCGGAATCACCAAAACCGACAGGATCAACAGAGACCGGATTGCGCGTTTCATGGGAAGGCTCCTGCTTGGCAGAACAGCTCGGGGCAGACCGGGCTGCAGAACGTACCTGCCGGCGATCATACCATCGAGCCGACGCAGAGGAAAGGGTGCGGCGCGTCTGAAGAGACAACCGCCCGGCCGGGTTTGGGGCCCCGGCCGGGCGATAGGGACGTTCAACGTTGCCGATCAGGCCGCGATCAGAAGGTGGACAGATCCTCGGCCTTCTCGTCCTGGAGTTTCCACTGCTCCTGCTGCTGGGCCTGGTGCTTTGCCTTGGCGGCCTTCTTGCGGGGCCCGGCGGGTGCTGCATCGGGCTCGGGCAGCTGGGAGATCCGGCGGGCCTTGGCTCCTTCGACGAGGCTTCGCAGTTCGTCGACCATGCCGTTGAGCTGCTCAGCCTGGGCGGAGAGCTCTTCAGAGGCCGAGGCCGATTCTTCGGCGTTGGCGGCGGCCTGCTGGGTGGCCGAATCCATCTGCGTGACCGCCTGGTTGATCTGCTCGATGCCCTGGGACTGCTCGTTGCAGGCGGCGGCGATCTCGGCGACCAGCCCGTTGACCTTTTCCGAGCCCTCGGCGATCTTCTCGAGCGACTGGCCGACCTCGCGGCTGATCTCGACGCCGCCTTCGGCGTTGGTCACGGCCGTCTCGATCATCTCGGCGGTGTTTTTGGCTGCCTCGGCCGATCGCTGGGCGAGGTTGCGGACCTCTTCTGCGACGACGGCAAATCCCTTTCCGGCCTCTCCGGCGCGGGCGGCCTCGACGGCGGCGTTCAGGGCCAGCAGGTTCGTCTGGAAGGCGATCTCGTCGATGGTCTTGACGATCTTGGCCGTCTCGTCGGAAGAGGTCTTGATGTCGTCGATGGCCTTGGACATCCGCTTCATCGCCGATGCGCCGTTCTGGGCTTCCTTGTTGGCGGCTTCTGCCAGGCTGTTGGCCTCGGTGGCGTTCGAAGCGTTCTGGCGGGTCATCGATGACATTTCCTCGACGCTGGCGGTCGTTTCCTCGATCGCGGCGGCCTGTTCGCTGGCCCCTTCGGCCAGGGACTGGCTCGACGAGGCGACCTGCTGCGAGGCCGAGGCCGTCTGTTCTGATCCGCTGGCCAGGCCGGAGATAATCCGGTTGATCGGCTTGGTGATGCTTCGGGTGATGAACACGGCCAGGCCCACGCCCAGCACGATCGCCGTCAGCGCCCCGCCGATCATCATCGCATTGGCCGTGACGGTCGTTGAATGCATCTTCTCGTTCTGGCCCTCGACCAGCTTGGCCACGGTGGCGTTGAACGCGCCGGCAGCCTTGACCAACTGCTGGTACTCGGTGTCCTTGTCCTGGGCCAACTTGGCCCACCGTCCCAGGGCGGCGGCGTACTGCTGGCCGCTGGTGCGGACCTGCTGGACCTGCTTGCGGTTGACATCCTCATCGAAGCGGGATTCCAGCTCGTCGCAGAGCTTGTAGATCTCGTCCATCGTCGCATGGTTGGCATCGAGGAACGTCCTGTCGAGGCTGTTCATGAAGTCGCGACGGTTCATCCCGGCCGTGCCGACCAGCGTCATCAGGTCGCCGGCAGCGTCGACTTTCCAGGTACTGTCTGCAACCTGTTCGGCGCGATACGTCCGTGCGGCCTCGAACTTGCTCCGCTGAAGGTCGCGGATTTTGATCACACCGGCCACCGAAGCGATGGCTGCGTCGGTCATCGCTTTGGTCCGCTGTTCGGTCGCATCGTCCAGCCATGCGATGAACTCGGTCTGATAGGTGCGATACGCCTTTTCCATATCGTTGCAGACAGCGATGTCGACCGGATCCTGCAGCCGAGCCCTCAGTTTGGCCAGGTTGGTCAGGATCTCTTCGTTGCCCCTTTTCCACTGGGCCAGGACGTCCGGTTCGTTCTTGGCCATCAGGCTGATCCGAAGCGATTTGACGTTGTAGATCGCGGTGAGCATGTCCTGGGCCTCATTGGCGTTCAGGAGTTTCTCGGACTCCACGGCCGTGTACTTCTCCACTGCCTCTTTCAGCTGCTGCTTCTGCTGGCTGCGGATCTTCTGGCATTCCTGCAGGAACCTTGATGCGGCCTGGCCCATCGTCTTCTGCTCGGCATGCTGCTGATTGGTCAGGGCGACCATCTTCTGGAAGCCCTCGTGGTAGGTCCTGGCAGCGTCCTGCGCGCTCTGGACGTCCTGCTGGTCGACCGGATCGTTCATCGTGCTCTTGAGTGTCGCGCAATCGGCGATCACCGATTCCATGATCTCGGTTTCCTGGTCGGCAAACTCCTGCTCTTCCTTGTCGAGATAGTAGAGCACGGCGATGCGGGCCTGTGTGGCCTGGGATTCCAGGTCGGAAGCCCCTTCGGCCTTGCTGACAATGGTCGCCACGTCGGAGAGGGACTTGAACCCGACGAACCCGACGATGCCCGTCATCAGGAGAACCAGACCGAAGCCCAAACCGATTTTTGCCGACAGCTTCAAATTCTTGAACATGTTTCGCGTTCCTGCTGAAAGCCAGAATTAAAGAACGGTCCCCGTTGAAACCGTTTCTCATTAACGATTATCGGAGCAAAGCGAATACTCCTTAAGAGTACTGCTAATTCGCCAGAAGACGGGAAGATCCCCAAAACCCCTACCAGACCGGTCGCATAACGCGTGTTGGCGTCTATGGGGGCGGCAAAATTGAGGCAAAACGCCCATACGAATGCGTGTGTTTATCCCTGCTGGCGCCCCCAGTCACTGCGGCTTGCTGCATTTGTCTTGGGCCCCGGGGGGGGCTGGCCTATAATGGCCCGCAGCCGGGGGGCTAGAAAGCATTTATTATGTCTATCCGAATCCTGTGCATCGGGGATGTGGTCGGCAAACCGGGCCGCGGCGTCCTGGCCGATCATCTCAAAGACCTCATCGAAGAGCGTCAGATCGACCTGGTCGTCTGCAACGCGGAAAACGCAGCCGGAGGTAGCGGAATCACCCCGCAGATCTTCGACAAACTGTTGAAGTACGGCGTGGACGTGGTGACCCTGGGCGACCACGTGTTCCGTAAGAAGCAGATCTACCAGGCCCTGGAGCAGAGCGACCGGATCCTCCGCCCGGCCAACCTGCCGCCCAAGTCGACAGGCCGACGCTGGACCGTCGTGCCGACCAAGGACGGGCGGTGCGACGTGGCGGTTACCTGCCTGCTCGGGCAGATGTTCATGAAGAACTTCGATTCGCCCTGGACCGAAGTCGAGAAGATCTGGAAGGAGATCCCCCGGGACTGTCGCGTGCGCGTGGTGGATTTCCACGCCGAGGCAACCAGCGAGAAAATCGCGATGGGGTGGCACCTCAATGGGCGGGCCACGGTGGTTTTCGGCACGCACACGCACGTGCCGACCGCCGATGCGCGAATCCTTTCGGAGGGGACCGGCTACATCTCGGACGTGGGTATGACCGGCCCTTATGACGGCGTGCTGGGGCGGAGAAAAGAGCGGGTTCTGAGCTTCCTGACCACGGGCATGCCCACGCAGTTCGACATCACTACCGGTGACGTGCGTCTCTGCGGGGTTCTCGTCCAGGCCGAGTCCAACACCGGCCGGGCCACCGCCATCGAACGCATCGAGATCCGAGGCCGAACCCACGACGGGCCCGCCTACGACTCCGACGACGGCTGGAACCACCGCAAGAAGGGCTGACCTCTCAGTCCAGCAGGCCGTACTTGCGCATCTTCTTGTACAGCGTCGTCCGGTTGATGTCCAACTGGTCGGCCGTGGCCTGGCGGGACTGGTCGTTGTCCTGCAGGGCCTGGCGGATGATCTGCTTCTCCGGCCCCTGCATCGCTTCAGCCAGCGTCTGGCCCGGGCGGTAGTGCAGCGACGACTCGGCGGCGGATTCCAGCCGGCCGAGCACGGCGTCGGGCAGGTCCTCGACGTCGATGGCGTCTTTCCTGCAGAGCACCACGGCGCGTTCGACGCAGTTCTCCAGCTCGCGGACATTGCCCGGCCAGGCGTACCGCTGCATCGCCTGACGCGCCGCGGGAGTGAAGGTATGGACATTTCTGCCGGCCTCTGCGGCGTATTTCTCGCGGAAGTGTTCAGCCAGAAGGGGGATATCGCTGATCCGCTCGCGCAGGGGCGGAAGTTCGAGGTTGACCACGTTGATCCGGTAAAACAGGTCCTGGCGGAACTGGCCGGCAGCGACCTGGCCCCGCAGGTCGCGGTTGGTTGCCAGGATCACCCGCACGTCGACGGTGCGCGTGGTGTTGCTGCCGACCGGCTCGAAGCAGCGGTTCTGCAGGGCTCGCAGCAGCTTCGCCTGCATCTGCTGGCTGGCCGCGTCGATCTCGTCCAGAAACAGCGTCCCTCCATCGGCGGCGGCGAATTTGCCATCTTTATCGGCCACCGCGTGGGTAAACGAGCCCCGAACATGTCCGAACAACTCGCTGGCCAGCAGTGTCTCAGGCAGGGCCCCGCAGGAGACTTCCACAAAGGGCATGTCCTTGCGGCCGCTGTGGCCGTGTATCGCGCGGGCCACAACGCTCTTGCCCGTGCCCGATTCCCCGCTGATCAGCACGGTCGAGCGTGTATCCGCCACGGCCTCGACCAGCTCAAAGACCTTCTGCATCCGGTAGTCCTGCCCGATGATGCTCCGAAACGCCCCCCGCTGGGCCAGGGCCTGGCGAAGCTTGCGGTTCTCGGCGATCAGCTTCTGCTGCTCGACCGCCCGCCGGACCGCCATGCGGACGTCGTCGTCGATGATCGGCTTGGTCAGGTACTCATACGCCCCGCGCTTCATCGCCGCCACGGCCGACTCGATCGTCCCGTACCCGGTGATCATGATCACGACGGTATCCGCCTGGTGCTGGCGGACGTGCTCCAGCAGAGCGAATCCGTCGTCATCGGGCATGGTCACGTCGGTGATCACCAGGTTCTGGGGGTGGGCATCGAGCAGGTCGACCGCCTCGGCCGCTGAGCCTGCCGTGGTCACCCGATAACCCTCGAGTCGCAGAAATCCGCCCAGGCTGTCGAGGATGATCGGATCATCGTCGACCAGCAGAATCCGGGCCGTCTCGGTGGCCTCGTCGGTCGCCGTCCTCTTTGCTTCATCCGTCATCGCTGCGGCCCTCGGGCTTGAGGGGGATCGAAACCGTGACCCGCGCCCCGCCTTCGGCCCGGTTGGATGCGTGGATCTGCCCCTCCATCCGTTCGACCAGTTCCTTGCAGATCGCCAGGCCCAGCCCCGAGCCCTGCCCGGCCGGCTTGGTCGTGTAGAAGGGCTCGAAAATCTGCTCGGGAATATCGGCGATAAACCCGCAACCGCTGTCGCAGACATCCAGCAAGAGCATCTGCTGACTCAACCAGGCCGTCACCTCCAGCAGCCCCCCCTGGTCCATCACATACAACGCGTTGCTCAGCAGGTTGCAGATCACGTGAAACAGATTGGCGTCGACCACGCACTCGGCCGCTGGGCCCAGGTCGCAACGGACCTCGATGTCCATCGTCTGCAGCTTCGACTGGACCGACGAAAGTGCCTCCTCGACCAGGTGGCCCAGTTTCCCGCTGCCGGCGAAGTGGCTGCCCAGCCGGCCCTGGTCGGCCAGGTCGCGGATCATCCCTGCCATCCGGGCCAGTCCCGTTCGAGCCTTCTGGAGATATTCCCGCGTCTGGGCCTCGCACGTCCGCTCAGCCAGGCCCAGGTAGCGAAGCACGCCGTCCAGCGGGGTATTCAGCTCGTGGGCCACCTTCTGCGAGAGATAGCCGATCGCCGCCAGACGCTGCGAAGCCGACAGGCGACGCTCGATCATCGCCCGATCAGAGACGTCCTCGACCAGCACGAGCAACTGTCCTGCCCCAGGGCCGCCGGCCGCCTGGTGCGATTCGAGAAGACTGAAATAGACGTCTGCCAGAAACTGCTTGCCCGTCCGCCGGTACAACCAGATCCCCCGGACCACGTTCGAGCCATCTGCCTGGCCCAGACGCTGCAATTGGGTCTGCAGGTCCAGCGCATCGGGGTCACCGCCGGGGACGATGGCGTCTCTGAAAGCTCCGCCCGGCGGGAGGATCCGCTCGGCCGGCCCGTTGCGGGTCAAAATGCATCCTTGCTGGTCGACCACCACCGCCGCCAGGGGCATCGCGTGGAAGACCACCTGCGAGAGTTTTTCGTTGGATGGCAGCATCAACGAAATGTTAGGCGCGCATGTTTACCCTGGACAACATGTTTCAGAAAAACAGCGCACCTGCGGCTCAGGCCTTTTTCGGCAGGTAGCGTTCGACCACCTCGGCCAGTTCGGAGAGTCGGTAGGGTTTGGCCAGGAAGTCCAGCACGCCTTCGGCCAGGACGCGGCTGGCCATCTCGCTGGTACTGTACCCGGTGCAGATAACCACCTTGACCTCCGGGTTGATGCTCCGCATTTTCTGGTAAGTCTGGCGCCCGTCCATGCGTGGCATGATCAGGTCCAGCAGAACCAGGTCGACCTGATCGTGATTTTCGGAGAACCAGTCGACCGCCTGCTGTCCGGATTCGAAGGCCAGCACCTCGTGGCCGAATTCCTTCAGAGCGTCGCAGGCCACCTCGCGCACCGCGGCCTCGTCGTCGATGATCATGATTCTGCCCCCCCCGGAGCTTGCCTCGGCCATGTCGTCTTCCTCGTCGGGGCCCTGGCCCTGCACCGCAGCGGGTTGGCCGCACGGCAGGTAGACGTCCACCCGCGTACCCTCCTGCGGGCGAGAGAACACCTGCACCGTCCCGCCATGGCTGCGGACGCAGCCGTATGCGTGGGCCATGCTCATCCCGGCGCCCTCGGCATTGGGTTTGGTGGTGAAGAACGGTTCGAAGACGTGGGAGAGCACTTCGGCGTCCATTCCCTTGCCGTCGTCGAAGATGGAGATGCGGATATAGCGCCCCGCCATCAGGTCGGTCTGCTCGGCCTGGGGGCTTAACGGCTCGATGTGCACGTGGCTGGTTTCCAGCACGATATGCCCGGACGGGCCGACGGCTTCGACGGCGTTGTCGAGAATGCTGCTGACCGTTTCGGCCAGGTGCTGCGGATCGCCGAGGGTCACGGCCGGATCCGCCCGCAGTTCCAGGCTGATCCGCACGTCGGGGGCGGTTTGATGGTTGAACTGCTCGGCGGCGCTGGTCAGCAGTTCGTGGATGTCCACGCTGGCCAGTTCGGTTGAGCCCAGTTGGGCAAAGGCCATCAGTTTGCTGGTCAGCTTTGCCGCCCGCCGGCTGGCATCGAGGACCTTCTCGGCCCGGGCCTGCAGATCCGACTGGTTCAGCTGCATGTGCAGGATCTGGGCGTTGCCCATAATCGCAGTCAGCAGGTTGTTAAAGTCGTGGGCAACGCCGCCGGCCAGCCTGCCGGCGGCTTCCATCTTCTGGGCCTCGCGAAGCTTGCATTCCAGGCTCACCTCGCGTGTCACGTCGTGGTGGACGCCCACGAACCCGTTGATGTGCCCGCTGCCGCTGCGCAGGGGCGTAACCCGGGCTTCGAGAATCCGCTGGTGGCCCGCTTCATATTCCAACTCCCAGCGCCCCCGCCAGTCGTGGCCCTCTGCCACCGTGCGAAGCATCTCGCGGAACTGGTCGTCGTTGCGGTACTCGCTCTGCAGCGAGCGGATGTGCTTGCCCTGGGCCTGACCGACTTCAAGACCCGCCATCGATTCGAACTGTGGGTTGGCGTAGTGGATGACCCCGCTGGAATCGGCGATGACGATCCCTTCCCCGGCCTGCTGAAAGGCCAGGACAAGCAGCGAGTGGTGAAGCTCCTGGTCTCCGTTGCTCGGAGCATAGAGTCCTTGTTTGCCGGACGGACCTGCCATGTTTTTTCCCTGCTTCAAAATGATCTGTGATTCATTTCATGACGACAAACCGCGCCACGACCAATGCCCCCACCATGACCAGATCACAGATGCTACACCATGACGGACAAAACTCGGAATTGTCCGCCAAGTTCCTGAAATTATACCGATCCTGACACTGGACTGGTAGAAAAAAGCAAGGGCAGGGAAAAAACACCCTTCACCAGGATCAGGCAATCCACCCCTTGCGAGCTGACTTTCAGTCCAGTACACCTATACTTCGAAGGTACTCCACCGACCGGGCCACGTAAGCCAGCCTTCCTTCCAGGCTGTACCGCTTGCCCTGGATTCCCTCCAGTTCCAGTGTATAGGGGCCGAGGAACTCTCGCCTGTCCAACAACGAGAAGACCCCTTCGAAGTCCACTACGCCCCGCCCCAGCGCAGGGAACTGCCATTTTCGGTATTTTCCCGAGGTGTCCTTCAGGTGCACCGAAGCGACGTAGTCGACCACCTTGGCCAGCTCGTCCACGGCATTGAGGCGGCGGTTGTAGAAGTAAATGTTCCCCGTATCATAGTTTATCCGTATATTCGGATGACCCACCTGCTGCATCGTCCGAAGGGCTGTCGAGCCGTTGGTTGCCAGGGGCGGGTGGATCTCGATCGTTACGGCAATGCCCAGCCCCGCCGCAACGTCCCCGATGTACCGCAGACGCTGACAGGCGGTGGCGAAATCCACATCCGGGCCGGGCTTGACCGACACGAAAGCCACCTGCACGTCGAACTCCACGC
Organism: Phycisphaerae bacterium; assembly: GCA_046541415.1. Taxonomy (GTDB): domain Bacteria; phylum Planctomycetota; class Phycisphaerae; order SM23-33; family SM23-33; genus CAZOVB01. The sequence goes on from JBKHDI010000018.1 coordinate 50,642, forward strand.
AGGTCTCCAGCAAGGGACGGATCGTCTCGCCCGGGTCGATGCAGTCCACGTCGCACGGTGTCTGGAAGCTGCTGACCGACAGCCCGCTGTCGGCCAGGCGGCGCCGCAACCGGGCCTTCTCCTCCTCGCTGCGGGGGACGAGCACCTCCACGTGCTCGATGCCCAGCTCGCCCAGGTGAGACCAGCCCTGCTCGACATAACGGCCGTAGCTGCTGATACGACAGGCGAACTGACGCTTCATATGCATCCCTCTTGCCGGGCGTTCTGTTCAATCCACCTGCTCAGCCCGTCGACAGACAGATCATGCAGCGATTCGACCACCATGTCGGCCTGGCTGTCAAGGGCCTGCCTCTGGGTCGTGCCGGTCAGGCCGATGGCCACCATCCCCGCCGCGGTCGCTGCCTGCAGGCCCGCCACGGCGTCTTCGACCACCGCGCAACGGCCCGGATGCACGCCCAGCCTTTCGGCGGCCTTGAGGAACACCTCGGGATGCGGCTTGCCCCGGCTGACGTCGTTGCCGGTCACCACGGCGGCGAAACGCGAGGCCCCGGGCAGGTTCTCCATCGCGGCCTGGACGTTTTCCCTTGGCCCGGATGACCCGACCGCCAGACGGAAGCCCGCTTCGTCCAAACGTTCAATCAGCTGCTCGGCCCCGTCCATGGCCGGGAAGGTCTCGTGGAGGATTGCCCGAAAGGCGGCTTCTTTCTGATCGTCCCATCGTGCAATCGTTTCGCTGTCGGTGGCCTGCTCGGGCCAGCTCTCGGCGATGATCTCCCGGCTGGTCCGCCCGAAACTCGAGGTAAACTCCTGCCGGCTCATCGACAGGCCGTACTGATCGAGCATTCGGTTCCAGGACCGGAAATGCGCTTCCAGACTGTCGATCAACACGCCATCCATGTCAAAAATAACCGCTCTGGGTTCCATCAATACAACTCCTTATAGAGGATCCGAGCGAGATTCGCCCCCGATTGTAGCGGCCTTCATCTTTGCAGGCCAAGAAAACCGCCTTCGGGCGTCTTGCCGCGAGTTTGTGCTGGCAGAACCGCATGCCGCTGGTATCCTCGACACTTGCACCGGGCCCACTGGTAGAGGCTTCGGGGCAGGGGCGAAGAAAGGACCAGGCAGAGGAACATGTCAAAGAAGCGATACGCACAGGTCGGCCTGGGCTCCCGCAGCGGGATGTACACCAAGGCCATTGCCAACAAGTACTCCGATACCTGCCAGATCGTCGCCCTGTGCGACGTCAACCAGGGACGGATGGACCTGACCAACAGGAAACTCCAGCAGTGGGACCACCCGAAGGCGGCGACCTACCCGGCCGGCCAGTTTGAGCAGATGATCGCCCAGGCCAAGCCCGATACCGTCATCGTCACCACCGTCGACGCGACGCACCACCAGTACATCATCCGGGCGATGCAGCTCGGCTGCGACGTGGTTACCGAAAAGCCGATGACCACCGACGAGGCCAAGTGTCGCCGGATCCTCCAGACCGTCGAGGATACCGGCAGGAGCTGTCAGGTCACCTTCAACTACCGCTACGCCCCCCACCGCAGCCAGGTCAAGGAGATCCTCGACTCCGGCCAGATCGGCCAGATCTACAGCATCGACTTCGCCTGGCCCCTGGATACCCGCCATGGGGCGGACTACTTCCGACGATGGCACCGCAAGCGGGAGAACTCCGGCTCGCTGCTGGTCCACAAGTCCACCCACCACTTCGACCTGGTCAACTGGTGGCTGGAGGACTGGCCCGAGGAGGTCTTCTGCCACGGCTCGCGGCAGTTCTACACGCCTGCGACGGCCGAGGCGATGGGCCTTACCGGCCACGGCCCGCGATGCCTGGACTGCCCCGTGAAAGACAAATGCAAGTTCAGCCTGGATCTGTCCAGCAATGAACGCCTCAAGGAAATGTACCTCGACAACGAAGACGAGGACGGCTACTTCCGCGACCGCTGCGTCTTTGGCGACGAGATCGACATCTGGGACAACATGTCCGTTTCGGTCCGCTACCGCAAGGGCACGCTGCTGAACTACTTCCTGCACACCTACAGCCCCTGGGAGGGCTACCAGATCGCCTTTAACGGCTCGAAGGGACGTCTGGAGCACGGCTCGGCCCAGTTCTCCTACGTCAGCGGCGCCAGCGAGGACGCCCCGGGCGAGATGAAGAAAAACGGCACGTACACCACCATCATGCCCCACCACGCCGACCCGGAGAAGGACTTCATCAATGTCAAGATCCGCACGGCCGAAGGCGGACACGGCGGCGGGGACGACCCCCTTCTGGCCGATATCTTCGATCCAGACGCCCCGGCAGACCCCCTGCACCGCAAGGCCAACCAGGTCGACGGGGCCTACTCGATTCTCACCGGCGTGGCGGCCGGACTCAGCATCGACCGCTCCAGCCCGATCAACATTGACCAGTTGATCGCCGCCGCCCCGCTGGGCAAGCCTTGGCGATAAGCCACAGTCCTGGCCAACAAGGCCGTCCCGGACCCGCCGGGGCGGCCTTTTTTGTCGGCCCCCGCCCCGGCGGGCCTCTGTTAAGACAGGGCAAATTCACACTTGCCCTCGGACCCGAACACGCTACAC
>JBKHDI010000019.1:0-50391 GCA_046541415.1 Phycisphaerae bacterium
GTGCATCGACCGCCGCGGTAACAAAAGCCCGTCGCGGCGCGCTGTAAGCCGAGTTCTGTCCCGCCGAGCGCCCGGGCGGAGGCGTTCCGGCGGCGAAGGCCATTTGTCTGGACCCGCCGTTGCCGACGGGCTCTGCCGCGCAAGGCGGCAAGCAACCTACCCGCAGCGGTTCCGCCTGGGGGCGGAGCGGCCTGGGCTGGGCCATCCGCTGCTGCTTGGTCTTGCACCCGGTGGGGTTTTCCCTGCCGGCGATGTCACCATCGCCGCGGTGCGCTCTTACCGCACCGTTTCACCCTTACCCCGAAGCAAGTTCGGGGCGGTCTGGTTTCTGTGGCACTGTCCCGGTTCCCGCCGTCGCCAGCGGGAACGGTGGGCGTTACCCACCACCGAAGCCCAGTGGTGCTCGGACTTTCCTCCCCGGAGACCCGCCGAAGCGGGAATCCGGAGCGGCCTTCTACGCGCCCGACACAGACAAGTATACCAGATCGCCCCTTGATGTCGCATCGGCAAAAGCCTCTTACCGCAACTGGAAGCGGATCGGAATCCGCACGCTGGCCGCCGCCGGCAGACCGCCGCGGATGGCAGGACGGAACGTTGCCGAGCCGACCGCATCGGCTGCGGCGTGGTCCAGAAGATCGTGGCCGGACGACTCCACGACCCGCACGGCGGAGACGACCCCCTCTGCGGAGATGTCAGCCTCGATGACGACCAGCCCCTCCAGGCCCCGGCGGATGGCTGGCTGGGGGTAGACCGGGTGGACCCTGTTCTCGGGTTCTGCCCGGCGATGGATACCAGCCACGGAGACCCAGGGCGGAGCGAACTCGGCGGCCGTTGAAGGAAGGGTCGAGGACATGGCCAGGACGTCCGGCAAGTCTGGGGGTCTCTGCTGGTCGGGCCTGAACAGCTCGGCCGGTTCGATCGGCTGGGGGTCGTAGGCCAGCACCGATGGCAGTGGCGGGGAGTTGGTCACGTAGGCTGCACTGGGCCGGGAGGTGCTAAAGGCAGTCAGTTCGGGCACGTCGTCCATTTGCGGGTCGGGCTGGGCCTCTGGGACGGGCTGGGGCCCCTGGCCGGAAGATTCGGGGCTGGGTGGACGAACTGTGACCGGTTGAATCTGGGCAGAGTCCCCCTCCTGCCATCGCGCTTCGGCTGCGCGATCCGCGCGGGCCATGGCCAACAGAACCAGTCCGATGGCCAGGCCCGCGTGGATCAGCAGGGACATTGTCACGGCCACGACGGGCCGAATCTTGTCCTCGGCGGGGGTCACAACAGTTCGCTAGAACCTCCACTTGATGCCGAAAACGAAGTTGATCCCCGGTTCATTGACGCCGGACCCGTGGATGCGGTAGCCTTCGTTGGTCAGGTTCTCAAGCCCGGCAAAGACCTCCAGCCCTTCCTGGACGCGCCAGCCGGCGTGCAGATCGATGGTGAAATACCCCGGCGTGCCGCCCGGGGGGATCCGGTCTGTATCGCGTGCGTCGCGGGTCGAGAGTCGATCTGCCTTGCCGGTCGCATTGACTACGCCTTCGACCCAGAACTTCTTGTCCGGGTGGTCCCATCGCAGGCCTGCCTGCCCCTGGATGGGCATCAGGCGGCTGAGCGGTTCGGATTCGACGACCTGTGCGGAGGTCGGGTAGGTGTCGACCTCGCCGTTCATGCACGTCAGTGACCCGAAGGCGGTCCACTGCGGATGGAACCGCCAGCGGGCGTCGAACTCGATGCCGTAAGCATGGCCATCCCCGACATTGCTCTTGGTGACTTCCTGCTTGTCGGTATCGACGATATTCCCGGTAGGATACCGGACGATCATGTCCTGGATGTCCGTGTAGAATAGTCCAACCTGGGCAGAAACGTTCTCGTACTGGGTCTTGAGGCCGATCTCGTAGGACAGGTAAAACTCCGGATCCAGCCCGGGGCTGGGGGTCTCTCTCTCGCCGGACCGGGCGTCATCCAGACGGGTCAGGTCCGAAAGGTTCGGGGCCCGAAAGCCCTGGCTGATGCCGCCGAAGAGATTCCAGTGTTCCTGCTCGTCGATGAACCAACTCAACCGGGCGCTGCCGACCAGAGAGTCCCAACTGTCTTCCAGCGAGATCTCGTTGCCGGTCAGCGGGTCTTCGACCTCGCCGGCATCGGCGCGAGCATAGGTCCATCTGCCGCCCAGGAGCAGTTCCAGCCTCTCGGCGATCGGGATGCGGTTCTGTACGTAGATGCCCAGCAGGTCGTAGCTGGCATCGTCGGCGACGGGACCCTGGATGTCGTTGCCGCTGAACGTGCCGTCAGCCGCCCAGTTGCGGCGGAAGCTGCGGACCTCGTCGTGGTACCATTCCACCCCGTAGGTCCAGTGGCCGATCGGCGAGGGCGTTTCGAACTGCGCCGCCAGGCCGATGGTGTACAGGTCGAAGCCACTGCGGTCGCGTCGGCCGTCGGCGCGCGTGCGCCACTGCTCTTCGGCCAACTCCTGGAACGAGGCCGTCAGCTCCATCGCATCGACGAAGCTGCCCATGTCCCTCCGGGCATAGCGCAGGTAGGTCAGGCTGCGACGCAGGTCGATGACTCTTCTCAACTCGTTGCCGAATGTCGTGTCTTCCCAGCTGATGCCGTAAATCGTCTTGTGGGTGCGCCAGCCATCATCTTCATACAGGTGGTAATGGGCAAAGGTCAGCACCGAGTCCGCGTCGGGATGGTACTCCATGCGGATGTCGCCGCTGGAGACCTCGTAGCCGGTCTTGTCCTGAACGCCCACGCCGCCGCCTCCGTCGACGTCGCCGAAGTCCTTCCAGGTCCCACCTGCGACGATGCCCAGCCACGGGCCGTAGGTCGCATTGACCTCGCCCCGGGCGATGTAGCTTCGCTCAGCGGTCGAAACGCGGGCTTCGATCTGGCGATAGACGTTCCAGCCTTCGCCGTAGCCTTCGGGCCTGCGGAGGATGGCATTGACGGTCCCTCCGATGGCGTCGGAGCCGTAGAGCACGCTGGCCGGGCCTTTGACGACTTCCATCCGATCGATGGTGTACGGATCGACCAGGTTCCAGTACTGGTTGGGACCCGGGCGGAAGGCCGAGTTGTTCAGGCGGATGCCGTCGACCAGCAACAGCGTCCGGAAGCTGGTGAACCCGCGGATATAGGGCGACCCCTGGGCATGGGAGGTCTTCTGGACCATCACGCCGGGAACGGCTTCCAGTGCTCTTGTGGGCGTACGCGGCAGGGTCTGGCGCGAGAAGCCGCTGATCGGTACGATGTCTGTTGTGTACGGGGCAGCGAATGACTTGATCTCACTGCGCGTGGCCGTAACGAGCACTTCAGGGTAATCGAACCAGTCGCCTTCGCCCGCACTGGCCGTGGCGGGCGGTGCATCTTCCGGTTGCGAGGCTCGTGGTTCCTGGATCTCTGCGGGGGCCTCCGGCTCGGCCATGGCGGGCCAAGTGGTCGCCAGAAACGGCAAGACGCTCAGCCAGAGGATCCTGGAAAACGAGAACAGGGATTCGGCGTCGATAGAGAACTTCCGTGTCATGTCAGGTTGTCTCCTTTGTCTGTGCCCCGGAGACGGCGGCTCGCCGGAATCGAGCCCGTCCGGGATAAAATACCATTCTGGCAGGTTACACGCTAAGACGCCAACGGCTGGAGATGGTTCCCGAACGTAGAGGGATTTTCTTCAGATTCAGGGATCTGGAGGAGTCGATCGCGGAGGGGCGTTGACTTGCCCCAGCAGGCAGATGACAATGCGGAGACACCTGCCCGAGTCGCCCGCAACAGCTAGCCAGGGATTTCAACCATGCTCGGCGCCACCTTACAACCCGAGATCGAAGAACGTATCGCCCAGCGGGACTTTGCGACTCTCAAGAGTGTCCTGGCCGAGATGGAGATCCACGATCTGACCGAGCTTCTCGGGGAGTTGGAGGATGAAGAACTGGCCGTCAGCTTCCGCCTGCTGTCCCGGTCGCGGGCGGCAGAGATCTTTGGGGATCTGCCCGCCGAACGTCGCGAAGCCGTCCTGAGCACCCTCAGCAGCGACAAACTCGCGGGGCTGATCAATGAAATGCCCCCCGACGAACGGACAGACCTGCTGGAAGAACTGCCCGGGGAGATCGCCCAGCGTCTGCTGAACCTGCTGCGCGGAAATGAGCGAGAGGTCACCCAGAAGCTGATGGCCTACCCGGAGGACTCGATCGGGCGATTGATGACGCCCGAGTACGTGGCCGTACGCCCGGGCTGGACCATCGAGCGCGTTCTGCAGCACCTGCGGAAGGTCGCCCACCACAAAGAGACCATCAACGTGATTTATGTGGTGGATGACAGGTGGCATCTGCTGGACGACGTGCAGTTGGAGAAGCTCGTGCTCTGCGGGCTTGATGAGACGGTCGAGGATCTGCTGGACGGCCACGTAGCCGCCCTGCAGGCCAAGGAGGACCAGGAGGAAGCCCTGGAGATCTTCCGCAAGTACGACGCCGTGGCCATGCCCGTAGTCAACGACGAAGGCGTGATGGTTGGCATCGTTACAGTCGACGACATCCTCGATGTGGCCGAGGAAGAAGCGGCCGAGGACTACTCGAAGCTCACGGCCATGGATCCACTGGAGCACAGTTATTTCGGGACGAATCTGCTGGGCATGCTCAAGCTTCGCCTGCCCTGGCTGATCCTGCTGCTGGGGGCCCAGAGCCTGACCGCCGTTGCGCTGTCGGGGTTCCATCACGTTGCGGCATTTGCTGCCCTGGTGGTCTTCGTGCCGCTGATCAACTCGCCGGCGGGCAATGCGGGCACGCAGATCGCCGGCGTGGTTCTTCGCGGCCTGGCCGTGCAGGAGCTTTCGCTGGGCGACTGGTTGACCGTCCTGGTCCGCGAGGTCGGAAGAGGCATTTTCATGGGAGCGCTGCTGGGGGCAATGGGTGCGGGGATCGTACTGGCCTTTCAGCAGCCGTCAGCCATTGCCCTGGCTGTTGGAATCGCGATTCTCCTGGCGGTCAGCCTGGCCAACATCATCGGCTCGATGCTCCCGTTCTTCTTTAAGCGGATCGGGATGGACCCGGCCGTGACTTCAGGCCCGTTCATCGCCTCGATGATGGACGTCTCGGCCATCCTGATCTACTTCTCGATCGCCGCGCTGATTTTCCGTCTGATCAGTTGATCCTGCCGTACAGGCAGCCAATCTCTTCTGGCGACCCGGCTGGCCCGGCAGGACGCCGATAGGATACCCTGACGGGAGAAGCTCTGCCCGTTGCATTGAAACTCGTGCACAGAAGGCCTCCTTTGCTGAGAATTTTCTACAACGATTGGCAACTGCTGGTTCAAACGCTCATTGGGGCGATACTGGCCTATCCGGCGATGGTTTTTCTGCTGCGGGTCTCCGGCAAGCGGACGCTGTCGAAGATGAACGCGTTCGACCTGGTAGTTACCGTGGCGCTGGGTTCGGTGCTGGCAGCGATCCTGCTGAACTCGAACACTTCGCTGGCCCAGGGGGTGCTGGCTTTCGGGCTGCTTGTCGGCCTGCAGTATGTCGTCAACAAATTCAGCGTCCACTGGGGCTGGTTTCAGCACACAGTCAAGGGGGACCCTGCCCTTCTGGCCTACCAGGGGCAGATCTTCGAACATGCCTGCCGGCACGTCCGAGTCCCCCGGTCTGAAGTCCTCTGCTCGATCCGCAAGGCTGGCCTGGCTTCGATCAAGCAGGTCCATGCAGTGGTCTTGGAGACCGATGGGACTCTCAGTGTGATCGAACAGACCAGCTGCGACCAATCCGACTGTCTGGCAGATGTCCGCCGACCCGAGAGCCAGTAACCTCACTGCCCGCGCAGATCCGGTGCCCGGCCCGGCCGGAGCCTTCCGCCTGACTTGACGCATCCTCCGGTTGAGCAAGAAGATGATCCTATTGCCCAATCGAGTTGCTAAATTGCGAAACCCATTCCTTTCTTTTGCGAAGCTATGGTACAATTCCGAAGGATAGGAATGTAGATTGTTTCGACACTTAGCCATTTCGCCAATCATCAGAGGAGACAGATATGATGGCACATTTGGCCCGGAAGGACCGGGCGACTCGCGTTTGTCGGGATCGGGGCTTTACCCTGATCGAGTTGCTGGTGGTCATCGCAATCATTGCCCTGCTTGTCTCGATTCTCCTGCCTTCCCTGGGCCAGGCCAAGGAACTGGCCAGCACCATGGCTTGCTCTTCGAACATGCGCGGCGTGGCCTTTGCGGTCTTGAGCTACGGGAATGACAACGGTGGCGTGGTCGTACCCTACTACCGCGGCCGATTCGACCCTATGGCCAAGCTGGTGGACGAAGAACTCCTGGATGCCCAGAAGTTCGACACCAAGCAGGAGGCAGAGAGCGATTTCAGCGCTGCCCGGAACATCATGACCTGTTCCAAAGCGGCGCCAAAGCTGGGCTCGGGCCCCAGCGACCCGTACGACCAGGCAGCGATGGCCATGCAAACGCGTTTTTTCCGCGAGAACGGCAGGGAGTTTTACATTCAGGTCGCCCAGGGGTTGAACCTCGCGACGTTCTATGTCGACAGGATCCCCTTTACCACCCTGCCCTCCGACGACGGCCGGGCCAGCCACCGCTATATGATTCACAAAATCGACGACCTGAAGAAGACCGGCTCGCTGGCATTGGGGTACGACGGCTGGTGGACCCACAACGTCGCCGGCATCGAGCGTATCCTGGCGCCCCACAGCCGACTGACCAAGACGAACATCTCCCACTTCGACGGCCACGTGACAAGCTACGATCGGGAGAACCTGCCCTGGCAGAAGATTCACACCGATTCCTACCGGAAGGTAGAGGGCTACAGCGGGCCGAACTGGCGGATCTGGGACTAGCGGCAAGGGCGGGTTCTGAGACCTTCGGGCCCCCTGCCAGAGACGGCGGGGGCCCTTTGACTTACGGAGAGTACCATGGGGTGGTTCCATACGGACTATGCGGGCAAACTGACCTGGCAACGGATCAAGAGTGCAGGGGAAGATGGTTCGCCGGACATGTTATACCGGGCGGCCGTGCCCGGCGGGTGGCTGGTCGCGGTGACTGAGAACGGGATGGATGGCATCGGCACGGGACTGACGTTCCTGCCCGACGCCCAACATGAATGGCAACTGGAACCTGCCGACTGAATCCGGGTTCGGGTCGCTAGTTTTGCTTCCGCCGCATGTCGACCGGTTCGGGGGCCGGCTTGCAGGTCGCCGGGATTCCCATGGCCACCGAGTCCGGGGGTACGTCGCGGGTGACGACTGCTCCGGCAGCAACAATGGAATTGGCCCCGACCGTCACGCCGGCCAGGACCATCGCCCCGGCCCCGATCCAGACATTGTCTTCGATCACGATCGGCCTGCAACTGTGCGTCCGCCAGCGGTTGGTCCCGTCGGTCTTGTAGGCGGCCTCCAGGAAGCCTGATTCGATGAAGGCCTTGGCGCTGATTCGAACGTCGTTTCCAATGCTCACGCCGCCCCTGCCTCCGATGATCACCGCGGAATTTACGGTGCATTTGTCGCCCATCGTCACGTTCTGCGGCCAGGTGATCTCCACCGGGCCGTAGAGCATCACCTTACGGCCCACGCGCAGGCCCAGACGGCGGTAGTGTCGCAGCCGGGCGTTCTGCTGATGGAGCTTCCACCTCTTCCAGACACGTTCATACAAACCCATTTCGGATCTCCTTGTGGATGAGAGTAGATGGACCGATCGCCCTGGTCAAGCCGCTGCCTCCCGTGCCGGCGAGACCTTACGAACCTGCCCCTGCGACAAATACAAGGGGGACAAAGCCAAGGCGTTCTGGCACGTCGATGAGAAGATGGCCCGGGCCACCTGGGAATACCACCACAATGCCTTCAAGCAGCCAGACCCCAGCGTCGGCAATCCGCCGGCATCCCTGGAAGCCGGGCAGCCCCGAAAGCGGCCCTGAAAACACAAAGGCCCGCCGATTGAGAGCCGGCGGGCCTTTGTCTGATTCCAGAAAACCCTTTTACCTGTCGGCGGCAATCCGTCCGCTCTGGCCGTCGTAGGACAGCGTCAGGTCGCCCAGTTTCACGACCGTCTCCAGGCCCGTGCCCTTCAGCAGCAGGTCGGGCTTCTTGTCGCCGACGTACAAGACCACCCAGATTTTCCGGTCTTTGCCGGACGTCTCGATCCGCAGCGGATCCTTTGTGGAAGTGATCTTCGCATCGGCCGGATGGATCACCCAACCGTGGACCTTGCCATTGCCGCCCGAAAGCGCAAAGGCGGGACGGCCGGCATGGGTCGACGTGGAGACTTCGATGTCTCCCGATCCGGATTCCTCAGCCAGGTTGGCTTGCCACGTGTAGGTATGGTCCGTCTCCGAGCCGATGTCATCGAAGATGGACAGCACACCGACATTGGCGGCCGGGTCGGAGAATCGCACGAGCATCTGCCTGCGGGCCTGCTCGACGCCCAAGGCCTTGTAGAGTTCGCCGCCATCGACAACGGCTTGACCGCCCTGGGGGCTGGCCTGGAAATCGATGGTCTTGCCATTCATGTCGACCGATTTCCGCACGTTGTACTTCCCGTCGACCAGCAGGGAGGAGTATTTCTCGTCCCCACGTTCCTTGCCCGGACCGCCGATGAAGCGGGTGTTCAGGGCCAGCAGGTTGATCGCCAGGTTCTCCGGCTGATCCCAGGCGTGGCTGTGGTGGCTTTCGTCGGCCATGATACTCGTCTGGATGTCGTTGGCGTCCCTCCAACGGTTGCGGAAGAAGAAGTAACCGCGGTTGTCGGCCACCGCCTTGGGCATCACGCCGGTCGGGTCTTTCGGTTCGAGATCTGTCGGGTAATACAGCAGGGCCCAGACGGTTCCGGCACGTTCGCCGTCGAAGCGGATCTCGGGCTGCATCGCCGACTTGCTGCCCATCGCCCGGTCGTAGAACCAGAGGTAGTACGGCAGGTGGTCATCGCCGGCGTGGTGCAGCAGCAGACTCAGCCAACCTTCGTTGAAGTTGGAGGAATGGGCCACGCCGGACATGATGAATTTCCTCGCCCGTCCCTGGAAGCTGTGTGTGTACATCGCCATCTTCGACCAGCCGATCGAGCGGGCCTTGCGGGCCAGTTCGTCATCGCCGATGCTCTCGGCGGCGTAGCAGGCAGGCAAGAGGAAGCCTCCCGGGTACTCGATGTAGCCCACGCCCTCCTGGCTGACGCCCAGAGACCCGAAGCCGGTCTGCATGTGTCGCATCAGGTTGTTCTTGACGCGCTTGTACCGTCCCTCCCGTCGCGTTTCGTCCCCGCGAGCCAGGATGAGAATCAGCTCGGCTCCTCGGCAGACCGCCGCCCAGTTCGAACCGTAGTGGCCCGAGACGTTCACGTGCCCGAACTTCGGCCAGGCGTCCAGGGCCTGGTCCATCTTGCCCTCCACGAACCGACGCTGCTGCTCGGTCCAGACCGGGTAGCACCAGTCGTAGGCGATGGCAATGCCCAGCGACATCATCCCCCGCGCCAGGCCCTTGCCCTTGTACGCGTGGGCTTCGGCCTTGGGGTCGGAGTACATCTCTTCAATGAAGCTGTAGGCCTGCTGAGCATATCGCTTCTTCTCGGCCAGGTCTGTGGCCAACAGGCTGCACAAGGCAGCCTCGCGGGCAGCATAGCTCCGCCCATATCTCTCGTCATTGTAGGGTTTGATGGTTCCCGCGCTGATTCGCTTCTTGAGCAGCTCGAACGCTTGAGCATGGTGCGAGCCGGGCACGGCGATTGCCTGGCGAACCTTCGCCAGGCGATCCGCCGTAACAAACAGCCTCGGATGCTCGACCTGCTGGGCCCCAGCCACAGGCACAACCATCAACGCCAGAACAGGCAACCACAGACGCCATTTTTTTATAGTCATCAAGCCATATCTCCTTACCGGAAAAAAGCCTGGCCGGGCCAGGCCGAATCGAAAATGCATGCACATTGCCCCTCAAGTATAACACCAGACTCCGGGCGAGGTTCTCAGTAGCGGGGACAGCAGATCACGGCCCCCTATTCGGAAGTCCGCTCAATGGCTGCAGGCTTCTGCTGGATACGGCGCAGGCGCTGCAGGTCGAACTTGGCCGAGCGATCGAAGCCGAACAGCCCGTTGGTCTCCTGGAACACATCGGTCAGCTGGGTGTAGCAGTAGCCAAAGACGCCGGGATTCTCCAGCAGCGCCGAGCAGAGACCTTCGAAGCGCCGATAAAATTCCTCCTCATCGCTCGGCCTGTCCCCATAGCCCCAACTGTCGCCTTCTGCACCCGGCTGCCACCAGATGCCCCCGAACTCGCTGACCATGTAGGGCTGGCCGTTGCGGGGAATCGAACTCCACTTCCTCTGCGGGTTGTCGTTGACCATTCCGCCGCCCGCAGCGGCCCCGGCGTGGTGAGAGGCGAATGTCTCGACATCCTGCTCATAGTCGTGTACGTCGTAGATGTCCGCGAAATTCAGGCGGTGCGTCCAGCCTGAGGTGTCCAGAACGGGGCGGGTGGAGTCGACGGCCTTGCTGGCCAGGAACGTCGCCAGCATCACGTCGTCGTGTACGTGGATCTGGTCGTCCTTGGCGTCCAGCGACTCGTTCAGCGGGCACCAGCCGATGATGCTCGGATGATTGTAGTCCCGCTCGACCGCCTCGATCCACTGGGCGACCACCGTCGCAGCCCGGGGCTGTTTCTGCTCATCCGAAGCGCTCGACCAGCACCAGTCGCCCATTTCGGACCAGACCAGGTAGCCCACGCGATCGGCGTGGTAGAGGAACCGCTGTTCGAAGACCTTCTGGTGCAGCCGGGCGCCGTTGAACCCGGCCGCCATCGACAACTCGATATCACGGACGAGGGCCTCATCCGAGGGGGCCGTCATGATCCCGTCCGGCCAGTAGCCCTGGTCCAGCACGAGACGCTGGAAAACGCTGCGGCCGTTGATCAGGACCCGATCGCCGTCGATCGAGACGCTCCGCAGGCCGCCATAGCTGGCGACCTCGTCGATTGCCTCACCCCCTGGCCCGACCAGGCGCAACTTCAGTTCGTAGAGGAACGGATTTTCCGGCGACCAGGCGCGACGACGGTCAGGCGGAATCTCCAGCCGCAGACGGGGCATGAAGTTGAGACCACAGCCGGCCCGGGCTTTGGCTGCCACTCCTTCGGCGTCATGCAGCTCGGCCTCGACGTGGAAAGATGCGCATCGGCCGATGACCGGCAAGACCAGCTCGAAGACCCCTGCCTCGAAATCGGGCGTGATCCGGGGTCGCTCCAGCCGCCCTCGTGGGTCGACCGGCTCGATCCAGACGCTCTGCCAGATGCCTGTCGTCCGCGTGTAATGGCAGCCCTGGTTGTCGAATTTCCGCGACTGCTTGCCCTGCGGCTGCCAGCTGCGGTGGTCGTCCCGCGCCCGAACGACAACGACGTGCTGGGCCCCCGCCCGGGCCTCCTCGGTCAGGACGCAGCTGATCGGCGTCCAGCCGCCGCGGTGACGCTTGACTTCCTGCCCGTCGATCCAGATTGTCGTGTCGGTGTCGACCGCCTCGAAGTGCAGCAGCACGGTTTTGTCGGCCCAGTGTTCAGGGATCTCGACGCGACGCCGGTACCATACGGCGTTGAGGTAGTCGGTCCGCCCGATACCCGAGAGCTCCGATTCCGGGCAGAAGGGAACCAGGATCTCGTCCGACAGCTCCCGCTCTACCAGCCCCCGCTCCAGACCGCTGTCGCCCGGATCGATCTCGAACTGCCAAAAGCCATTAAGACACATCCATTCTTCCCGCACCATCTGCGGCCGGGGATATTCGCTTCTGGGTTTCTGCACCATCGACTCCTGCAAGGCTGGTTGGGCGGCCCCGAAGACATCCTACCGATACGCAGGCCGATCGGCTAGAATACAACTCGAAGGCAAAATCGAATCTGAGTCTCTGGGGCAAATCGTCTGCATTTCGGAGGATGCCATGTCCAAATGCCGCCTGTCGCTCATCTGTTTGACAGTTCTGTGTTTCGCCCATGCCGCCGCACAGGGGCAGTTGCACCCAAAACCCCCGCGACAGTTGGAACTGCGTTGTTACAAAGCGCTGTTCCGCGGCGAGAACCCAGCCCAGAGCCAGGGCTCGCTGCTGATGCTGCTCAATCGCGACGCCAAGGCGGGCGACTTCGCCGCCGGCACAGCCCGGGACGTGACCACCAACGTGGTACTCGCCCTGCTGGACAAGGCCGTCATCGAGGAGTCCCGGATCGAACTGAACATGACCGTCAGCCTCTACTATCCTGCCGATGAGAACTACGCTTCGCTGCAGGTGGTATTGGAGAAGAATGGCGACGACCTCTACACCGGCCGGTTCGTCACCGAGTACCTGGGCAAGACCCTCCGGGGCAGGGCCGAGGCCAGAGTCCTGCCCGAACCGGTCGACAGGCCCGAAAACTTCCGCCTGCCTGCCGCAGGCAAGCACCCGCGAATCCTCTTTACCGCCCAGCAGCTGCCCGAGCTGCGCCGCCGGGCCAGGACGCCCTGGGGCCAGAAGGCCGTCGCGCAGCTTTCCGGGCCGATCGGCCTGGCGATCAAGTACCAGCTGACCGGCGAAAAGAAGCACGCCAAAGCCGTCATCCCGATGGTCCGGGAGATGATCAAACGGGGATTGATGAGCGACCAGTACGGCCACAACGTCGGCTGGCGACTCGAGCAGACCGCCATCGCCTACGACTGCTGCTACGACGCCTGGCCGGAGGAATTCCGCCAGGAGGTCGAAAAGTACATGCTCTGGGCGGCCAACGGGGTCCTCCGGGCCGACCAGACCGCCGGAGGCGGGATCAACTGGCACGTCTGCAGCAACTGGTCGTCTCCGCTCTATGCAGGGGCAGGCTTTGCGGGCATGGCCCTGTTCGGCCAAACGGGCCCTGATCCCGAGAAGCCCCGCACGACTCTTTCCGGCCAGACGGTCCAGCCCGCCGAGGACTACGATCCCCCGGCCGGCGTGCCCACCAGCAAGTTCGCCTCCGACCAGATGCCGACAGACTGGATCTACGTCGGACCTTTCGACATCTACGGCCAGCCCGATCCGTTGGCTGGACTGGGCGGCAAGGCTCTGAGGCTGGCGCCCGAGCAGTCGATCCCGCACGCCTCTGCCCGACGGGTGGTCCGCCAGCTGTCCCACGAGAAGGACAAAGGCTACTACAGCTCCCGAGGAACCCTTTCGATCGACCTGACCAACGCGGTTGGCCGGACGTTTTACACCACGAGCTACTACTACCACGTGATCGAGAATGACAAGCCCCGCTGGGTGCAGATCCGCACCGATTACGCTCCTGCCACCGTCTATCTCAACGGCAAGGGGTTTGTCGACGGGGAGGTCGCCAGGCTGCAGAAAGGCAGGATTCCGGTTCTGATCGCCGCAGAGATCGGCTGGATGAACTCCTGGGGCCGACACCTCATGCGACCGCGCCTGGCGGATGTCTCGGCCGAACAGGCCGCCGAAATCCAGCAGCGCAACCAGCAGCGGCACGAAAAGGCGATGCGGTTCCATCGGGCCCTGGAGAAGATGCAGGAACGTCTCGACGGCCAGAGTCCTGCTTACTGGAACCTGCTGACCCGGAGCCGGTACATGATGTATCGCTTCTGTCGCGACGCGGTGGGCACGGGCGGCGCGTCTGCGGAACTGACCCACTACAGCGCGATCGCCGAGCGTCATCCCGCCCGCTACGCCGGGCTGCACCGGCGTCTGTTCGGCTACAGCGTCTCGCCCCAGCAGGATATGGAACTGCTGCTGGTCCGCAAGATCTTCGCACATTGGTACCCGAAGGACGGAGATCCGGTGGCACAGGAGATCAACGGATCTCCCAAGGCCGATTCGGATCTGTTCGCCGCGCTGCTGCCCGTCGTACCCGAAGAATACCGAGAGGCTGCACTTTGGGCCTGGTACCGTCACGCCGACGCCGAACCGGGCAACGCCTCTGCCCTGATGGACGGCTATCCCCCGCTGGCCCTGCTGCACTTCCCGACGGACCTGCAACCCAAGGCCCCGCAAGGTGTCCTGCCGCTGACCTGGAAGGCCCCGGACTTCGGCCTGTTCGGGTTCCGCAGCGGCTATGCCGACGGCCAGGAGGAGTTCATCATCCAGACCTTCGGCAAGAGCCATTACATCGGCGGCTGGAATGCCCCCAATGCCGGTACGTTCCGGGTGATGGGCCTGGGACGGGCGTGGACCTCAGCCCCGACCGACCGCAACCGCCACCGCTGGGAGGAATCGGTCGTCATGCTCCCGGAGAACCCGGAGATCAACGACGGGGCCGGCGCCGAAGTCACCCATGTCAAGATGTACGAGGACGGCTCGGGCGTCGTCAGTTACAACATGAACGACGTCTACGCCGCCCGCAAGCTCAGGCCCGACGGCCGGCGGGCAGGCAGGCTGTACGAACGCTACGGCGATATCCGAAATCCCGAGGCCTTTGCCGACAGCGGGATCACCGGCATGCGGAGCATCGCGGTGGATTACTCGAAGCTCAGCGGGGCCGATTGCCTGATCGCCATCGTCGACCGCATCGACGGCGGGAAATCCAAGACGTGGCTGTGGCAGTTGCCCCGTGGCGATGCTGTCGGGCAGATCCAGGTCGAGGGAAACAGGCTGGTCTGGAAGCGGGGCCAGGCCTCCATGCACGGACTCTTTGCTACCGGCCAGAAGCCCGCAGCCCAGACGATGATGACGCACATGCGCGGCCATGCTGGCAGTTCGGCAGGCAAGAAGCTGGACCGGCCGATCCATGTCATCTCGGCCGAGGACGCCGATGGACGGTTCTTCTTCGTCGCGACGATCCAGTCCGGCCAGGCTCCGCGGATGCAGGTCAAGGGCAAGGGACTGGATGCGGTGATTACGATCGGCAAGCGGATCGTGCGGTTTGACGGCAAGAAGATCATCCTGGATTCTACCGACTGACGCATTTCCTGCGCAACGGATGCGTGGGGAGGTACTTGCCCCTGGGCAGGGGGATGGGAACCATGGGCAATAGCATCGAAAGGAGACGAGATGCCAGCGAAACAGGCGGGTATTCTTCTGGTGGTTCTGGCAGGTGGGTTGTCTGCGGCCGGCTGCGATTCCGGCAACGGGGCGGAGGCAGAGCCCCGCGAGTCGGTCCTGGAATATGCCTGGACCACCGGCGGCGAGGACCAGGATGGCAAGACGCTCGGGTTTGTCGAAGTCCGACTCTACCGCGACGGCGAGATGGTCGATTCGCACAGAAGCGGCCTGGGCGAAACATCGCTGCCCGAGGTCGAAGAGATCTCGCTGGGCCCGGAATTGGGTCAGGCCCTCCTGATCACCGGCCAGTTCCATGCGGACCGGAGCAAGTCGCAGATCATCCGGGCCGGCGATGATGGGAAGTTGGCCGTCGTCTTCGAGTCTTTCCACACCCAGCCGCTGAAGATCGAAGATGTCAATGACGATGACATCTGCGAGATATCCCGACGGGACGGCCAGGGCGGAGGCGCCTTCTACGAGTTCCGGGACGGCAAGTACACCATTACGGAAATGGAGTAACGGGACAACTTCCGCCTCAGCCGGCCCAGTTCTGCTGGTAGTAGAGGTAGCCGGCGGCAATCAGGGCGACGACGAGCATCACCCCGGCCAGGAAACGCAGCAGGCCCAGCAGCTTGCGAGTCAGCAAAAGGATCACGGCTGCGGCGATGGCGATCGGGATCGTCAGATATTCGGTCCAGTTGCTCGTGCGGACCTGCGTGCGGACCCAGGCCATCGCATCGGCGGCCCAGTCGGGCAGCTTCGACCACCAGTCCGGGCGATCGACCCAGGTGCGGTCTTCGACCGGGTCCTGCTTTTCGATCTGCCGGGCCTGGCTGTCGGAGAGGAAGCCCGGCGGCCGGGCCTTCGAATCGGCGGCTGGACGATCCAAGGTTTCGGCCGTCGGCTGGGCAGATTCCCGCCCTGCCAGACTGACTGCCCCAACCGCAGCCCAGCCGGTCGCGGCCAGGCCGATCAACATCACGAACCATTTCCATCCTGACATGCGGGTTCTCCGGGTCTCAGGCAAAGACGACCGAGGCGTAGCCGACGGTGGTATCGTCGTTGCTCTGGCCGAGTTGCCTGGAGAGGATCTGATAGCTGTTGGTGTACTCCAGAACGCGGGCGGCCGAGGCACCGAGTTGCTTTGCCGCCGCGATGGTGGCGCTGATGGCTCCTGCCCCGCAGGCATTCTGGCGGTTGCGCGCTTCGGGAATCACCCCGTCGGCGTCGAGTGTTTCGATCAGCCGGAGCATGCGGCGGTCATTTTCTTCGGCCCACCGGACGCCCTCCCTTCCCTGTCCGCCCGGGTTGCCGAAATGCCCCCCGTGGTGCGTCAGGTCGGTGGAACCGACGATAACGGCCCCGGGCCGAGTCTGGGCAATGGCCTGGGCGACTTCACGGCCGATCCGGGCGGCCATTTCCGTTGGCGGAACCGCGACGGGAACGATCTTCACGTTCTGGTTGATTGTCTGCAGCAGGGGCAACTGGACCTCGAGCGAATGCTCGTGGGCGTGAGCGTCGGGGTTGGCCCGGCAGAGATCGGACTGGAGAATCTCGGCGGCCAGCTCTTCGTCGATTTCCACTTCCCCCAGGGGCGTCCGCCAAAGGCCGCTGTCGAAGACTTCGCCCCGGCTGACGGTTCCGACGTGGTCTGCCCCGAACAGCACGACCGTCTCCAGACCGCGCGACTCGGACAGGGCCACCATGGTCTCTGCCGCCAACGGGCCGGAAAACATCCATCCGGCGTGGGGGACGATTCCGCCATAGAGGGTTTCGGGCAGATCGTCGGGCAACCGGGCCGAGGAAACCAACTCCTCGGCGTGTCGCCGACAACTGGCCGTCGAGCCTTCGTAGAAGCTGCCGGCACGGACGGGCGTTCGGATATTCATCAGAACCATCTCCGCAGGCCAAAAAAGATAGCCAATTCGAGGTATTTCTCTTACAATGCTCTATTCGTATTATACACACCCCCTTGACGTTGGATACACTACCCATGCCCGATCACGACGACCATGCCCGGGCGCTGGAGGCCATGGCCGCCGGCGAAGATCTCGACCAGCCCGATCCGCAGGAGCCGTCCCCGCAGGCCCAGGACGGCGACGAGGTCGGACAGGCCCAAGCCGCCGAAGGCGAAACCCCTGACGAAGATGCCACCCCGGCCGCCCTGGCCGGGACACTGGATGACAACAGTCAGGCCGGGCTGCAGAAACGGGCCCGATCGGCCCGCAATACCGCCGCAGCCCGCAAAGCCAATGCGGGACAAATGAAAAAGATCATGATCCCGCCAATGCTCGTCTCGGGTGTGATCCTGATCGGCCTGGCCGTGGCGATGCTCATCCTCAAGCCCTACAACTCCGGGTCGGTCTCGCCGGCGATGGGCAAGGCCCTGACCTTTGCCGCCTTCCCCCTCGGCGCTATCCTTATAGTAGGCGCCTGGTGGCTGCACCATGACGACAAGAACGCCTGAGACCAACCCTACCAGCCGAGAGGCACTACACATGGATCCGATCAGCGAAGTCATTGCTGATTTCCAAGCCGGAAAGATGATCGTCCTGGTCGACGATGAATCACGCGAGAACGAAGGCGATCTTGTCGTGGCCGCCGAGGCTGTCACGCCTGAGCAGATCAACTTCATGATCCGCCAGGCCGGCGGCGTCATCTGCGTGCCGATGACCCAGGACCGCGCCGACAGACTCGCCCTCTACCCCCAGGTCATGGACAATTCGGCCCTGCACGGAACGGCCTTTACCGTCACCGTCGATGCCGCCACCGGCGTGACCACGGGCGTCTCGGCCGAGGACCGGGCCCATACCATCCGCGTCCTGGCCGATGAGAACGCCAAGGCCTCCGACCTGGCCAGACCCGGGCACATCAACCCGCTTCGCGCCCGCGACGGCGGCGTGCTGGTCCGGGCCGGGCAGACCGAGGGTTCGATTGACCTCTGCCGATTGGCCGAGAAGAGACCCGTCGCTGTGATCTGCGAGATCATGAACGAAGACGGCTCGATGGCCCGGCGCGATGACCTGGAGACCTTCTGCAAGAAGCACGAACTGAAGATGTGCTCGGTGGCCGATATCATCCGCTATCGCCTGCGGTCGGAGAAAATGATCGACCGGGCCGTCGAGGTCGACCTTCCGACCGAATACGGCACGTTCCGGCTGATCGCCTACTCCAGCGTGGTCGACCCCGAGCCGCACCTGGCCCTCTGCTGCGGCGGCGTGGGCGAATTGGATGACCAGCACAAGCCCGTCATTCACGAAGAGCCCGTTCTGGTTCGCGTCCACAGCGAGTGCCTCACCGGCGACATCCTCGGGTCGCTTCGCTGCGATTGCGGCCCCCAGTTGCACACGGCCCTGGAGGCCGTCGCCGCGGCCGGGAAGGGCGCGGTCGTATACGTCCGACAGGAAGGACGCGGCATCGGCCTGGTCAACAAGCTCCGGGCCTACAAGCTCCAGTATGAACAGGGCATGGACACCGTCGAGGCCAACCTCCACCTGGGCTTTGAGGCTGACAGGCGGGACTATGGCATCGGCAACCAGATCCTGCGCGACCTGGGGCTGCGGCAGTTGCGGATCATGACCAACAATCCACGGAAAATCTACGGGCTGGAAGGCTTCGGCCTGGAGATCGCCGAACGCGTCTCGATCGAGATTCCCGCCCACTGCCACAACCGCAACTACCTCAGGACCAAGAAGGACAAGCTGGGCCACCTTCTGGATAACCTCTAAGAGCGTTGGGGGATCTACCGGCCGATGATAACCGACAGATCCGCCATGTTGCTTATCGGCCTTGTCCTGGCCGGGACACTGGTTGTCGGCTGCGGACCGGTTCAGCCCGAGCCCCGCGTCGTCTCGCCCAGGTATTTCGGCGCCCAACCGCTCTGGGTCTGCTTCTGCGGTTACGGCGACAGCCCGCAGGCGCCGCCACAGATTCAGTCGGTCCGATTCCGAACCGACCAAGGCCAAACTACACTGCCGCTGCGGATCGAAGAGACTTCCCGCTGCTGCGAATCGGGCCAGGTGGTCTACTTCGACCCGGTCGCCGCAGATCCGCCTGCCCTTGAGAGCATCGAACTGATCGCCCGGTTGGTCCAGGACGGCAGACGGTTTCGCGTGGCTGTGAAATTCATCCGACAGAGACAGAGCCGGTTCTGCTGGCGCAGAGAGGACGAATCGGTCGCGGCGATCCTGCTGGGGCCCTGAAGTCTACCGCTCCGGCGACAGCCAGCTCTTCCAGTCGGCGCTCAAGTCGAACTGCTCCCGCATCGCCTGCATGGCCTTGGCACATTCGCAGGGCTCCTGCCCCATCGCCAGGGCCTCGGCCAGGGCACGGGCGATCTCATCCAGCGAGGCGTTGACGCTGTCGTACTGCCGGCCGTGGGCGAAGCGGTGGACGCTGCCGAACAGTCCCCCGGTCTCGAAGGGTCTGTGACGACTGCCCGTTTCGGCGTAGTTGACGATATAACAGACCCCCGAGTAGCAGATTTGCAGCTCCTTGGCCAGGAACATCTCCGGCACCAGCGTGTGGGTGACCACTTCGGCATCGAGCCCGGCCAGAACCTTGATCTCGGCCGGGGTCTCCAGCCGGGGGCCCTCCTTGACCGCAGCCAGGGCCTGGTCGTGATACGCCAGCCCCATCCGGTCCAGCACGTCCGCCAGTCGGCGACGCAACGGCTGACAGAACACCGGGAACTGGCGCAGGTAGCCGAAGGGGCTGTCCTCGAAGAAGGTCGTCTCGCGCAGGTAGGTCATGTCGATCACGTCGCCGATCAGGGCCAGGTCGTTAAGCATGAAGCTGTGGGTGATCGCCCCGGCCGGCCCCCAGCCGAGGATCGAGCCGACACCCAGATCCTTCAGTGCGTAGATGTTCGCGCGGCTGTTGATTTTCCGCGGCGAGGTCTTGGCCTGGTTTTCCTTGAAGCGAGCAAGCAGGTAGAACGGATGGCGGCCGGCGTCGGCCAGAAAGATCTCCCCGCTGAGTCCGTACGGCGTCTGCTTCTGCCCGAGCCGTTCGGGTTGGAGTCGGCCGGTTTCGATCAGCCGGTAGATTTCCTCGCCGGCGATGCAGGCGAACGCTCCACTCATCTGGACACTCCCAACCTGTCGGACCGGCCGAAGAGGCCGATAGCATTAGAATTCGTAGCGTTGCTGGTTCTGATCATCGAGACTGTAGAATTGGCCGGGCACGAGCTTGATCCGGTTCAGCGGACCGGCGAACCGCTCCTGGAGGGCCTTCTGCAGGCCGCTGCGCAGAAGCGATTGCAACTGGTAGCGGTGCGCTGCGGTATCGACCAGAACGGTCAAGACCCCGCGGTGGAAGCTCTCGAGGCAACAGTGGGCGGAAATCTGCTCGGGGACCACCTCCTGCCAGGCCTGGGAGATCTTGCCCACCTGCTTGACTCTCCGGGCCAGGGTGTGCTTCATGAACATCGCCAGAGGTTGGCCCAGGGGACGGCCGCGGTCGATCTTCTGGCGGTTGTTCCAGGCAGTCTGAAGTTGTCCGTCATCCATGATCGCTTCCCGTCAGTCCCATTGCGCCCCGCTTTTTGGCGGAGCAGGTCGCTGGGTTGTAAGGTACCACATGCACGAGGCCTTGCAACGGCAAATTCCGCCGGCCTGTTCGCAGACTTGCAGCCACACGGGCAGCGGGCTACACTGCAGGCCGCGTCAGAAAGGCAACCCACGCATGGCCGGAACCACTCCTGTGCAATTCGAGACGTTCGGACGGGCCTACCACCTGCAGATACGCTCTGCACAGCAGTTGCGACAGATTCTCGACCTGGACGAGGCGCACTGGGTGGCGACCAGTGCTCCGATCTCGACGATCCACTGCGACGCGGCCCTGTGCAGCTTCGTCGATGCCGACGCCTCCGGACAGATCACCTGTCGGGACCTCAAACAGGCCGTAAGCTGGATGTTCTCGGTGCTCTGCGATACGGGCGGCATCGACAGCCGGGCCGAGCAGATCCGCGTTGCCCAGGTCGACCAGAGCGACCCGGACGGAGAACGGATCGTCGACGCGCTGAACAAGATTATCGACCGGATCGACGCCCCGGCCGACGCGGCAGTCAGCCTCGGTCACGTCCGCCAGGTCATGTCGCGGGAAGAGGCCCTGCCGGTCAGTGAAGCCGGCGTGCTGCTGCCCCAAGCTGCCCGGGATGAGCCCACGCGACTTCTGATCAAGCAGATCCTGACCACCGTCGGCGGGACCGACCACCCCAGCGGCGCCAAGGGCGTCGGCCGCCAAAGCCTGGCCCGCTTCACCGCCGCGGTACGGGACTATCTCGTTTGGTACGATGCCGGGCAAATCCCCGCCGATCAGCAGACCAGCGACACCCAACCACTGGGCGAGCAGACAGCAGAGGCATTCCAGAGCCTCAGCCCCGTCATCGCCAAGATCGACCAGTACTTCGCCCAGTGCGAAGCCGTTGCGCTGGATCCCGGCTTCAGCGTCCACATGGGCTGGAGCGAGGAGGAGCTGGGGCAGATCGACTTCGACAACCCCGACGCGATCCGCCACGTGCTGGCAGGGGCACCGATCGCCAGGGCCCGCCCCGACCGCGTCCTGGACCTGACCGAGGGCGTCAACCCGTACTATCAGCAGATGCTTGCCGCAGCGGCCGAGAGAGCCATTTCGCCGGCGCTGGGCAGGGCTGTCGAGCAACTGACCGCCGCGGAGTGGCTGGACGTCAAACGCACCTTCGACCCGTACGCAAAGTGGATCGAGTCCCAGCCCGATCCCGCTGTTGTCAAGCTGGGGATCGAGCGACTCCGACAGATCGCCGGCCAGGACGACCTGACCGACGGGGTAGAGGCTCTGCTGGCCGAGACCGATCGACGCGCGTTCGTCATGGACAACCTCCGCCTGGCCGAGAAGCTGCTGCTCTACCAGAAGCACCTGCTGGAATTGGCCAACAACATCGTCAGCTTCCCGCGCCTGTACGATCCGTCCGGCCGGGCGATGCTGGAGATGGGCACGCTGATCATGGACGGACGACGCTTCAACCTGGCGGTAAAGGTTGAAAACCGCAACGAGCATCTGGCCGTGGCCGGAACGTCCAACATCTTCGTGATTTACGTCGAGATTCAGCCGCCGCAGAGCGGTGCGAAGTTCGAAGTCGCCTGCCCCGTCGTCTGGGGAGACAAGGGCAACCTGACCATCGGAAAGCGAGGGATTTTCCACGATGTCCAAGGCAGGGAATGCAGCGCCCGGGTGGTCGAGATCATCGAAAACCCGGTCAGTATTCTCGAGGCCCTGGCCATGCCGTTCAAGCGTATCGGCAGGATGATCACGGGCAAGATCGAGTCGATCGCCTCCTCTGCCGAAAAGCAGTTCGACACCCGGGCGGCCGGCGCGATCGACCAGGTGCCGGTCGGGCAGGGGCAGACACCGCCGCCGGCCCCGGCGACACCCGGGCGCAATCCGGCGATGCTCATGGGCGCCGGGCTGACCATCGCAGCGGTGGGCTCTGCGGCAGCCTACATCACAAAGACGCTGGCCGGGGTCGGCTGGATGGGGATTCTCTACGGCCTGGCCGGGGCAATCCTCCTGGTCATGGTGCCGATCAGCATGGTCGCCATCATCAAGCTGCGTCGACGCGATCTCAGTGCGATTATCGAGGGATCCGGCTGGGCCATCAACGCCCGGATGCGACTGGCCCGCCGCCAGAAACGGTTCTTCACCCATCGGCCGCAATATCCGCGTCACAGTCGCGGCACGCACAAGATTGGCCTCCGCCGACTCGGCTGGCTGGCGTTGATCGTCGGGATCCTCGTCGCGGCGGGTCTTCTGGTCCGGCTCGCCTGGTGGTAGCCTTTCAGATCTCCGCCTGGGGTTGGGCTTTCTTGGCATAGGCCCGGGGCGGATCGGCCTTGGCCAGCACGGCCAGGTCGACCTCGATGGCCCCTGCACGCTTGAGCACAGCGGCGGCCTCGCTTGCGGTGGCCCCCGTGGTCGTCACGTCGTCCACCAACAGAACCTTCAGCCCGTCCAGGCAGATCCCGCGCCGGACGGCAAAGGCTCCTCGGACGTTCTCCAACCGTCGCTTGCGGGGCAGGGCCACCTGCGGCGGGGTCGGCCTGGTCCGCACCAGCACATCGCCCAGAGGCAGGGACAGCTTGTCTGCCAGTGGCCCGGCCAGGCGGCTGGCGTGGTCGAAGCCTCGCACCAGCCGGCGCGACCAGTGCATCGGAACCGCCTGGACCATATCGTAAGCGTTACCCAGCCGTGCCTCGACCGCCCGGGCCAGCATGTCGCAGAGGCGGTCCCGCATCGACTCTATCCTGCGATACTTGAACCGCCCGATGACCGATCGCAGGGGCTTTCGATACGGGCCCAGCCTGGCCACGCGCCGAAACCGCGGCTGGGGACTGGGGCAGAGATAACAGCCCTGATCATCATCGTCGATCAGGCCCTGGCCGAGGGATGAACCGCAGCGGCTGCAGTAGCGCCTGGATACCAGTTCCAGCAGTTGCCCACTGCAGAGCTCGCAAAGACCCGCTGCATCGATGGGCCGCATCTGACAGCCGTGGCAGCTTTGGGGTAACACCAGGTCGATCAGGCCCTGGGCGCACTGGCGGAGCAGCCCGGTTGCCCCATCGGTCCAGTCGGTCAGGCCGGCCATCGCAGCTGCACCTGCCGATGGCGCTGGGCCCAGAAATGACGCAACACACGCACCTGCCAGAGTTGGCTCTGGCGGCTGGCTGCGGGCTGGGGAAATGGCATGGGGCCGGTGAACCGCTCCACGACCCTGCCGCCGAGGGCCTCGACATAGAAGGCCACCAGGTCGCCGTCGGTCAACACGCCGGAGAAGAACATCCAGTCCATGACCGATTTGTCTCCGGCAGCCAGCAGCCCGGCTGCCATGCGGATCAGCGGCCCCCGCCCGTGCTCGAATGTCAGCCGAAGGGTCGGGATGGATTCGGGTTCTCCCAACACCGCCAAGGCGGCGCGGTAGCTCATCTGCAGGTATCGGTCTTCGACCACTCCGAAGCGGGTATGGAGCTTCGAGCGGATCAGCTCGGCGGCCTTGGTCCGGTCGGTCATGCCCAACCGCCCGCACAGCGCGAGCATCGTCGCTGCAGCACCCAATCTCTGCTCGTTTCGAACCGGCACGGGCCCATCGAGCATGGTTTCGGCCAGCCTGGTCGCCTCCGGCCGACCGGACAGGGCCAGTTTCCAGGCGATCAACTCGCCGGCGAGGCTGTTATCGGCCCCGGCGTTATTGTGGATCCACCAGGCAGAACTTGTCGGGTCGAAGGTGACCTGTGCCAGGACGTTGCCACCCCCTTCCCCGAGCGTATACCAGGAAGAAGTCGGGTTCAGCAGCCAGAGTTCCGCGGCGGCAACGGCAGAGGCAACCGCGGCGGCCTGCGGGTCTCCTGCCGGGGCGAAACGGCGGGCCTGGTCCAGAGTATCGATGATCCTCGCAGCCATCTCCTGCGATAATCGGCCGGTCCGGAGGGCTGAGCCAAGGTTCTCGGCCGCCAGAATCATCGCCAGGTTCAACCGCGGCTGCCAGAGCACACGGACGATTCTTTCGGTCTCTTCGGCGGCATCGAGGTCCAGGGCCCGGGCGGCTGTCAGGGCCGCTATCAGTTGCCTGTCGGTGACCTGGGCTTGTGGGTCTGTGGACCGGTCGAGAACACGCACAATCGGCTCGCCTGCCTGCACCAGGCCAAGCTGTCCCGCGGCAAGCATCTCCATCGGTCCGGGCAGCGTGGCCTGTTGGAGACGATCGGCGATGACATCCCGCGCTTGCTCACCTGCCAGCAGACTGCAAACCCAGACCAGCCTTTCGGCCAACTCGCTGCCGTCGTCGGTTCGTGCGAGGCGGTCGAAAATCGCCTCTTGGTGGGCGGGGGCATCCAGGTTGGCCAAGGCCAGGGCCGCACTGGAAGCAATGTCGACATCCTCGGCGTCTGCCAGAGATTTCAGCAGCGGATCGGCCAGTTCATGCAGACCGGCGAAACCTGCCGCCAACGCGGCAGCCGAGGCGACCGGCGGCTCGTCGTCCAGCAGGTTGCTCAGCGTCTCGATCGCCCCGACCCGCGCAGCGAGGGCTGCGGCATAGCAGCGGACCTGTGGCGATTCGGCTGCGCCAGCCTTCTCGGCCAGGGAGACAAGCAGTGGGCCGCGGCTGTCGAGGAAGATCGCCTCTCTCAGAATTGCCCGCTGCACGCTGAGGGTCGGTCCCTGCTTCGGGTCGGGGAATCGCAGGTACAACCATCGCTCGAACTGCGCGTCGGTTGCCTTGGAAGCCAACAGGCCGTGCTCTTGCAGGGCCCGGGCGGACAGGGCGAAGCGTTCGTCGATATCGCTGTCCAGACCCTTTGCCAGCAGCTCGACCGCGTCCGGGTGCTGCCGGGCGAGCTTGCTCAGGATCTCGATGCTCAACCGGCAGGCGTGGTCGCTCTCGGCCTGAAGCTGGTCGCCGATCCATCTGCGCAATCGCCTGGAATCGGCTCCACGTTGCAGGAGACGACTGGCGGCAAGCTGACGGACTTCGGGGTCTTGGCTGGAAAGCTGGTCGAGAAGTTGCTTGTCCACCAGCAGCGGTCGGACGATCAGGCCGACTGCCCCGGCAAGCACGGCCAGAGTCATCAGCGTCAGCATTCGCCTCTGCCACCGGTGCTGACGGAAGTACGTACGGATTGGTCCCATGCAGGCCAGTGTAACCGCAAGGCCGCCCTGGCGCCAAGCAGAGCGGGCGTTGCAGCCCTGGGCGTTGGCGTCTACAATCATGCCTGAACAGGAGAATCACATGGCCAGAATGCGAACAGAAACAGACTCGATGGGCTCGATGCAGGTCCCCCGGGACGTACTTTACGGTGCCCAGACGGCCCGGGCGGTGGAGAATTTCCCCGTTTCCGGTTGGCGGATTCCCCCGCGAATGATCGCGGCGATCGGACAGGTCAAGCTGGCCTGTGCGACGGTCAACCGCGACCGCGGGGCGATCGACGGAGCCGTCGCTGCAGCCATCATCGCCGCTGCCCGCGAAGTCGCCGACAACCAGCTGGATGATCAGTTCCCCGTCGATGTATTCCAGACCGGCAGCGGCACGAGCAGCAACATGAATGCCAACGAGGTCATCGCTTCGCGGGCCCGGAAGATCCTCGGAGGCGGTAAGGCGGCCACTGAAGCCATCCACCCCAACGATCAGGTCAACATGGCCCAGAGCTCCAACGACGTGATTCCGACGGCCATCCAGGTCGCCGCAGCCTTGGCGATCCTCGATACGGTCATACCAGCCCTGGAGCACCTGGCCGGGAGGTTGGAAGGCAAGGTGGAGGCATTCGACCAGGTCGTCAAGATCGCCCGAACCCACCTGATGGACGCCGTGCCGATCCGCCTGGGACAGGAGTTCTCCGGCTTTGCCGCCCAAGTTCGCAACAGCATCCCGGCCCTGAGGGCCGCAGCCGAACGCCTCTCGAAACTGCCGATTGGCGGCACGGCCGTGGGCACCGGGCTCAACGCTCCGGAGGGCTTCGGCCGAAAGGTCGCCGAGGCGCTGAGTGAGCAGACCGGCGGTCAGTTCAGCGAGACCGACAACCATTTCGCCGCCCAGGCTGCGCGGGACGAGATGCTCCAGGCCTCGGCGGCGATGCGAGGGGCTGCGATCGCAATCGGCAAGATCGCCTCGGACATCCGCCTGCTGGGCTCGGGCCCGCGTTGCGGGATCGGCGAGCTGAAGCTGCCCGCCCTGCAGCCCGGCAGCAGCATCATGCCCGGAAAAGTCAATCCCGTCATCTGCGAATCGGGCATCCAGGTTGCCTGCCAGATCGTCGGTTTCGACGCCGCCATCGCCGCCGGAGTCACCGGCGGGGTCGGCAGCATCCTGGAACTGAACGTCGCCATGCCGATGATCGCCTGGAACCTGCTTGTCGGTCTGGATCTTCTGGCTTCGGTTTCGCGCCTCTTGGCCGACAAGTGCATCGAGGGGCTTGAACCTGACGCCCAACGCTGCAGCGAGTTCATCGAGCAGTCACTGGCGATGTGCACCGCCCTGGCCCCGGAGATCGGCTATGACGCCGCGGCTGAACTGGCCAAGGAGGCTTACGCCACAGGCCAGACCATCCGCCAGATCATCACGGAGAAAGGTCTGATTGAAAACGACCGGCTCTCGGTTCTATTGGATCCGCGCAAGCAAACGGGCAACTGACCTGCATCAAAACAGCCGCTATGGACAAGACACTGCTTACGCTGGTTCGGCACGGGGAGACAGAATGGAATCTCCAGGGCAGGCTCCAGGGACACCTCGACAGCCCGCTTACCGGGCGAGGTCGGGCCCAGGCTGCCGCCCTGGCTGAGGCCTTGGCAGGCCGGGCGTTCGACGCAATCTACAGCAGCGACTTGGGCCGGGCCATGCAGACCGCCGAGATCCTCGCCGGTCCGGAGGCCGAAGTTGTGACCATCCCGGACCTGCGGGAGCGTCACCTCGGGTGTTTCCAGGGACACACCTGGGACGAACTCGACCAGACCATGCCGGAGACCGTCCGAGCCTTCCGGCAGGCCGATGCCGACTGGCCCATTCCGGCTGGGGAGTCGGCGCAACAGCGGTTTGAGCGGAACATCAGGGCCTTCGAGAAAATCGCCCAGGATAACCCCGGCCGACAGGTCCTGGTCATTGGCCACGGCGGCTCGATGGACTCGATGATGCGTCACGTGCTCGGGCTGGACCTGATCACACCCAGGCCGTTCACGATCCGCAACGCTGCCCGGAATGTCTTCATCCGCACAGGGGGCCGATGGATGCTCGATGTCTGGGGCGATGCCTGCCACCTTGCCCAGACAGGAAGCCTGGATGACATATAACCGACGCAAACTGCATCGCTTACAGGCCAGATCGATTCAACGGGGATCCAGTTTCCGAAGCCGGAGGCGCTCAAGACCCGCCTCAGTTCAGCGACCAGACCGGCTGATTCCCCTGATCCTGCCGGCCAGTTGGTATCATACTCCAAGCGTCATACAGCGCGTGGAGACTGCAGATGAAGTTCATCACCAGAGTTCTTGTTCGGGGCCTGGGGATCGCTATCCCCATCGGCCTGACCATCTACATCCTGTACTACCTGGTTTTTCTGGCAGAGAAGTGGCTGAGCCCCCTCGTCGCCTGGGTTCTGGGTGAGAATTACTATGTCACCGGCATGGGGGTACTGACAGGCCTGTTGCTGATCTTCCTGGTCGGATTGGGAACCTATTCCAAGGCGTTCCGAGACACAGCCGACAAGGTCGGGGACTTCCTCGGCCGGGTTCCCCTGGTCAAGACTCTGTACGGGGGCCTGATGGACCTGATGGATTTCGTTCGCCAGAGCAATGACCACGAGAAAGGTCTTAGCCACGTCGTGAAGGTCGACATACACGAGGACTGGAGCCTGATCGGCTTTGTCACCCGCGAGAGCTTCGAGCAGTTGCCCGACAATCTCGCTTCGGGAGATGAACGCGTGGCCGTCTACCTGCCCATGAGTTACCAGATCGGCGGGTTCACTGTCTACCTGCCCGCCAGCCAGATTACGCGCCTGGACATTTCGGTAGAAGATGCGATGCGCCTGTCATTGACTGCGGCGATGAGCATAGGCTCGAAAGATGGCAACGGGTCGAAGACGCGGCTGACCGAGTACCTCGACGCTGCGGAGACATCAGACGTCAGGGACCGACGTGCCGCCTCGAAATAGAGAAAAAACATCGACGCCGCCGAGATTTCTGGTATTCTTCCCGTCCCGGACGGCGACGATCTATGGGCAAAGCGATTCGCGGCATCCTGTTTGACCTGGGCGACACCCTGCTGGACTTCGGCTCGGTGCGGATCAACCGTCTGTTTGTCCAGGGAGCCCGGAACGCCTACTACTACGTCCGAGACCTGGGCAAACCTCTGCCCAGCAAACCCGTGTACCTGCTCAGGCAACTCTGGGCTGTGCGATGGTCGTATCTCAAGAGCCTGATGACCGGGCGCGAATTCGACTCCCTGGCTTTGCTGAAACGCCAGGCAGAAAAGATGGGACATCCCCTTTCTGAACCGGAGGCGGTCGAGCTGGCCTGGCGGTTCTACCTGCCCCTGCGGGAGATGGCGACCATCGAGAACGACCTGCACCAGACCCTGGCGGCGATGCAACGGCGGGGACTGAAGCTGGGGATCGTTTCCAACACGTTTCTGCCGGCTGAGGTACTCGACAGGCACCTGGATGAGGAAGACCTCCGGAAGTACTTCGATACCCGCGTCTATTCCTGCCAGGTCGGCCACCGCAAGCCGCATCGGCTGATCTTCCAGAAGGCCCTCGAGCTGATCTCCCTGCCGGCGGAGGAAGTGATGTTCGTCGGAGACACACCCAAGGAAGACGTTCGGGGGGCAAAAGACATGCGGATGGTCACCGTTCTCAAGGATCCCGATCAACGCAAGTCGCACCGACGACCCTGGGCCGACTACACGATCGGGAGAATCGCCCAACTGCTGCCGATCCTCGATGGCATGGCCGCTGCCCCTGCGGGGCAATCTCGCACCTAGACAAGGTACGAAGCGGCCAGGATGAGTCCTACAGCCCCCCCGAGAAGGACGGCCAGCTCGATCACGCCGGCCATGATTCCATATACTCTTTGCATTGCGCCCGCTCCCTGGTCAGCCATGACCCAAGCGACTGGTACGATCCGGGTGGAGTGACCCGACAACATGCTCCATATTTCCTATCGTCCAGCACGCAGGGGAGACTTGAGAGGGAAACAGGAATTCTAAGAACGCGTAAGTGCTTGCACTGCAAGCTGTTATGATACTTTGGCGAAACTACAAGATGGTGCGTTCCGGAATTATCCGGACCACATGATGTTGTGTTTCAGCCTCGTTTGCCGCGGCGACGCCGGGGCCAGGCGGGCAGAAGGATAGCCAGCAGGCCGATGGTCAGGGGTTCTGGGACGAGCAAGGCCTCGGCCGCGGCCTGAAACTCCGGGTCGTACCGCCCGAAGTGGTGGCTCAGGACAATGAAGTCGGCGAAACTGATCGTTCCATCGTAGTTCAGGTCGCCCTGGGCCCACTGGCCCGGTTGCTGGAAGTACGTCGAGAGAATCTCCAGGTCGCCGAGATCCACTTGGCCGTCGGAGTTGATATCCCCCCCGAGGCTGTCGGCCAGGAGGATCCCGCCGGCATACTCGCTGTAGGCTACCTGCCGATCGCTGACGATCGCACCCTCGGCCAGATAGCCCAGCACGGTCGCCATCTGTGTCCGGGCCAGCCAGATGCCTGACGACCCCAGGTCCAGCACCGAGCCGGTCGACATTGCCAGGTTGCCCGCGGCAAAGACCTCGTTGCCGGCCCCGTCGAGTTGGTTGTCGAATGCATCGATGATTCTTACCCGTGCACTGCCCTGGTAGCCCAATTCCAGCAGGTCGACCCCGAAGTTGTCGGCCAGTCCGCCTGAGGGGTTCGAGGCCGCCTCCAGGATCGTCTGCTCCTGACCGGCCAGGGCGACCAGTGTCGCCTCAGCCAGCCCGCTCAGGGCGGCGGGGTCCGTCTGGCGGATCTCCAGGCTCCCACCCGTGCCGAGCCTGATCTGCGCTCCGGCCTGGGCAGATAGCTCGGCGTTGGCCCCCAGCAGCAGCGTCCGGTCGATCTCCAGCACGCCTGAGAAGGTGAAGTTCAGGCTTCCGCTGCCGTAGCCCAGTCGGCCTACACGAACGCCGGCAGCCCGGGCAGTCCCTGCCACTGTCACCGCGGTATCAAACTGCACATAGGCGTTGGCCTGGGCATCGGGCAGGCCGTTGTCCCAGTTGGCCGACTGATCCCACTGGCCCGAAGAGACGGCGAAGTCGGTTCCCCGGCCGGCCGGGTTGACCGCGGTTACCCCCACCCACGGATTGCTGAAAGTCCCGCTGGATGCACCGTGCCCGCCATGGATCACCAGGTTGCGGTCGGTAAAAAGGTTCATCCCGATGATCCCGTCGAGCGGCTGATCGTCGTTGGGCACGTTGATCACGATGATCGGCACGTCGTGGAGGACCATGTCGCCCAGGCCCGTGGCCGGCAGGCGAAGCGTATCCAGCGTATAGCCGGGCACCTGCTGCAGCGTCCCGCCGACGCCGGTGATCTCCACGGAGAACTCCGGCTGATCGAGATTCAGCGACAGATCCATCGCCAGGTCGCGGCTGATAACGGTCACCTGCGCGCCGGTGTCAAAGAGGAACCGCCCGCCAGTGGTCCGAGCGTCTTGTGCGGTGTGCTCGACCGTCACGTCGTCGACCATCAGGGCTTCCGAGGCCGTCGGCGTGGCCGGCAGGATCCCGAACAGGTCGTCACCTACGACGTATACCGGCGGGAGCGTCTGGCCGCCACTACGGTAGGAGACTTTCAGCCGGTGGTCGAAGATCTGAGGCACGTCATGGGCGTAGCGCGACGTGAACATCTCCACGCGCGGGCTGTCGTAGTCGACGCCGCCGAAGCTGCCGGTGTGAACCTGGTCGGTGCGGATGACGGTGGTGTAGAAGATGCTCGTCGCCGTGCCGAGCACCGAAGGAAGGGCCGCCGATCCGGAGGATGTGGTCGCCCCGAGAGGCCGGATGTTGCTGGCCCCGAGGAAGCGGTTGGTATTGACGGCCTCGCCTGGGCCGATGGCATCCAACCCGGCTGCGAAGAACCCGTACGCCTGCAGGATGGCTGCGTCGACCGAATCCGGCCCCGCCCCCTGGACCGTGAAAAGATCTCCGGTGTTCAGAAGTCCCCGCTCGGTCCAATGTTCGTAGCTGAGCAGATTGGCGTTGGCACCGGTGTCGAAGAGCACCACAGAGAAAACGGGGTTCGTCGGAGACGGCTCCCAGTTGCCGCTTACGCCCGGCTGATATCCCGCTTGCGGCTCGTAGGAATCGAGTCCGGAATTGACGATGTAACCGTCGTCTGTAATGCCCATCAGCACCATCGGCACGAATCCGTCGACGGGGATTGTCGAAGCGGCGAACACTCCGGCCGGGGCATCGATCCGGTGGACGCCAACGCCGGCGACAGCAGGGCAAACAAGCAGGAGAACCAGGAACCACGGGCCAACGTGTCTCAGCGACAGCATGACGCACCTCCAGCCCCCCCGTTTTCAGTCGTGCGAACCGGCAGGAACCGACCGGAACATATTCGCATTGTACCGCCCGGACAGGTTCGCTGCCAGTGGCTTGCGCGGCCTGGTTCAGGTACAATGCTTCTGCGGCGCCGCATGCGGAACCTCTCGACCTCCGCCGGTGTTGCAGATACAGATCCGAACCCAACTTTCTGGAGAGACCATGATCCGCCTGAGCCTGCTTTTCTGTCTTGTCGCCCTGATTGGCTGTGCTGCAGCCCAGTCCAGCTGGACCGTGACCAACATCACCAAGACCGACTACGTCAACGAGCCGCTGAAACTGGGACTGGCCCTGCCGGGAAAACCCGCCGACCAGTTCACGGTGACAGAAGACGGGCGAAACGTGCCCTTTGCCCTATTCGCCGAGCCAGGCAGTGACGATGAGGCCATCTGGGTCCTGACCGATCTGAAGGCCGGGGCCAGCCACACGTACAAGATCGGTCAGGGACAAACCAGCCGGGGCGATCATAAGGTCCGGGTCACGAGCGAGGACGGCTATTGCACGCTCGACAACGGCCAGTTCGCCATTCGCGTCTCGGCGGGCAATCCGCGAGAGTCGGGCGTGAAATTGGCCGGCCCGATCCAAGCCATCCGCCTCGACGACAAGTGGGTCGGCCGGGGCGGCTGGTCGACCAGCCTCAAACCGGTGAGCGTTTCCTTCGAAATGCTCGCAGACGGCGAGCCGTTCGCCCGGACGCGCCTGATCTACCAGTTCCGGCGCAAGGACGATCAGATTGGTCAGGTCACCGTGGACGTGACATTGGCGGCCGGCTGGCAAGGCGCGCTGATCCAGGAGTATCACCAGAACATGCCGCGAGGCACGTACTGGACATTCGAAATGACTGAGGGTTTCAAGGCGGACAATGTCTACCTCCAGCCGTTTTCGTCCGGCCCCAGCGGTCGCGGCCCCAAGCGCGGCGGCGTCCAGCCGATCTCGAAGAACGGTGTGCCCGACCAGCCGGCTGAACTGTTGATCGAGCTGTTCCCGCGGTGGAACCAACACTACAAGGACGGGTGGTTTGCCGCGGCGGTCAATGAGAAACACGCCCTTGCCGCGATGGTGACCCGCGCCAGCAAGTGGTACTGGATGCACGACAACGCGATCCAGGTTGTCACCCCGGACGGCCAGGGCGTGGCCCTGCGTTGCCCGACATGGCGCGGCTCGCGGTACTGGTTCCTCTTGGCCGGAGAGAGGGAACTGGCAGGCAAAGAGAAGGCGCTGGCCAACCGGTACGGCTACGAGGCGCTGAATACGATCACCCACGCGATCGAGCTCAAGGACTGGCCCGGCGCGGAGGGAAGCTTCCGCGGGTATTTCCCGCTGACCGGCAATATCAACCCGACGGGCTTCTGGCGGGGTCTGGGCAGGCGGGCGGTCCGCGAGGCGGGCAAGACGAGCAACAGCATCGGCACGTTGACGCACGCCCAGTGGTTGATGCACCCGGACGTTTACGGCAGCTACTGGTTGATGCACTCGCCGGAGAACCCGAACTTCTTCACCGATTATATCAAGGTCCCGATCGCCATGACCGCCCGGCTGCGCAAGCACCCGCAATTCGACAAGCTGGCGAAGATGGCCGAGCAGAAGCTTCATGAAGACCTTTACCACTCGGTGACGCTGCCCGGCGGGGCCGGCCAGGAGTGCCCCGGCTACCTGAACCACGCGATTCACCAGTGGCAGCAGATGGCCCCGATGTGCAAGAAGTACCTGAACTTCGACCCGACGAAGTGGCCCCGCTACCAGGCTGCCCAGGATTTCCTGGTCAACACGTCCCAGCCGATCGGCGGGGGCAAGCGGCGGATCCACCCCGGCGGCGACACCCACCCCACCGGTCCGGAGATCAACGGTTCGGTAAAAGGACGCAAGACCGAAGATTTCCCGGGCTTCGGCGTGATCTTCCGCAATCACCCGGGAACGGATAAGGAAACGTATCTGGCGTTCAAGTCGGGCCCCAACCGCGGCCACTACCACGGCGACCAGCTCAGCTTCCACTACTGTGCCCATGCCAGGCCGGTCGCCATAGACCACATGTGTTCCTATTCGCCCCGGGCCGGCCAGGAACACATGCACAACCGCGTGGCCTTCCACACCAAGGACATGCCCTTTGCCAACATGGACGGTTACGAACGCACCATCGCCTTGCAGACCGGCTCGGACGTCGACATCGCGATCGGGCAGGTCGAGAGCCCGCGAATTCGCAAGGTCACGGCCCGGCCGCCGGAGAAGTGGCACCAGGAGCATCCCCAGGTGCAGTTCGAAAAGCCACTGACCTACCGCCGGACGATCGTGCAGTTGAAGAACAAGGGCGAGGATTACTTCGTCATCCGCGACCAGTACGCCGGGCAGGAGAGCATCAAGGCCAGCTGGATGCTGCATGTCAAGACCAACTCACGGAAGCGCGACGGGGCGAAGATCGAATTCGGCAACCTGAACGTCTTCGTCGCCCACCCGAAGAAGTTCGATTACGACACGCTGGACTGGAGCTTCCAGCAGCGCGGCTACAGCGAATCGACCCAGGGCGTCCGCCTGACCAGTGACGCTTCGGCCGGGGAATTCATCACCGTGCTGCACCCGGGCAAGCTGCCCCCTTGCCAGGCGATCGACGGCGGGGTGAAGGTCGGCGGCGACGAGATCCGCTTCGCCGGCGGCATCGACGACGTCGACAGCGTCACCTACGTGACGGTGATCCGCGACGGCAAGACGATCGCGACGCTGACCGGAGAGCAGATCGAAATGAACCGCAGCCAGGGCCAGGTCGGCCTGTTCGTACCCGACGCCGGTTACCCCTTCGGACCGATCCCGGAATGGCTGGCCAAACAGCGACTGGCCACGCCCGATTGGGCGCCCGAGTGGGCCAAGAAGGTGCGGAAGTAGTCCACGCCGGGTCAGGGTCCTAGATCGTCGAGAGCATGCCACCATCGACGAAGAGGAGTTGGCCGTTGACATAGCTGGACGCGTCGGAGGCCAGGAACACGGCCGGGCCGATGAGTTCCTCGACGTTGCCCCAGCGTCCCTGCGGGGTGCGTCCGGTGATCCAGGCGTCGAACTGCGGATCGTTCTTGAGCTTCTGCGTCATCTCGGTGACGAAGTAGCCCGGCCCGATGCCGTTGCACTGGATGTTGTGGGCGCCCCATTCCAGGGCCATAGCGCGCGTCAGGTTCCGCAGCCCGCCCTTGCTGGCGGTGTAGGGTCCGATGGTCGGCCGCCCGACCTCGCTCATCAGCGAGCAGATGTTGATGATCTTGCCCCTCTTGCGGGGGATCATCCGTCTGGCCACAGCCTGGCCGACGTAGAACGCCCCGGACAGATTGGTCTCGATAACCGCCTGCCAGTCTTCCTGGCTGATCTGCTCCAGCGGGCCTCGGCGCTGCAGGCCGGCATTGTTGACGAGGATCTCGATCGGGCCCACCTCGACCTCGATCCGCTCGATGCTCTGCTCGATCGACTCGGGATGGGTGATGTCGAAGTCGTAGCCGCTGGCCTGCAACCCCTGGCCGGACAAAGCGGTCACCGCCCCCCGAAGCTTCTCGACGTTCCTGCCGTTGAGAACGATTTTCGCGCCGGCCTGGGCCAGACCACGTGCGATGGCAAAACCCAGTCCCCCACCCGAACCGGTTACCAGGGCGACGCGGCCCTGCAGATCAAACAGTCCAACAGACATTCGGGAGCACCTCTCGTGTTGGCAAATCAGGCGAAGTTCGGATCATCGACAGCCAGGTCATAGCGGCGTGATTCGGCGCTGTGAGCGACCATCACCCAGAAGTAACAACTCCGGACCCCCGGCGTGCCGCAGGTCGGATGGTACCCCTCGGGGACGATGACCATGTCGCCCGTGGAGACCGGGTGGATCACCTCCGGCCTGCCCGGCTGGGTGTATCCGGCGTGCAGGGCGAAACGCGGTGCGGGGATATCAAAGTAGCAGTAGACCTCTTCGAGATCCTTGCTGTGCTGGTGCGGTGGCCAGGAGGTCCACTGGCCGTCCCGGCCCCAGGTCAGGCCACAGATCAGTCGGGAGGCGGGAACCTCCTGGTTGATCGTCATGAAGACCTCCCGCTCGTACGGGGGGCGGCCGTGGATCTGGTGAATCTCACCCAGAGGCATGTCCAGGTCCAGGGGACGGACGAAGAACGCGCCGACGCCCTCGAACGGTCCGGCACCGATGAACAGCACCGATTCAGTATCAGCGGAGATCTTCACCTCCAAACCGCCGGGACAATAGAACGAGTCGAGCCTGGCCAGCTTCGAGGTCTCCTGGCCCGACTCGACCTGGCAACTGCCCTGGATGACTACCGCGTTGATCTCCAACTGCTCGTTTCGCCAGGTGAAGCTTTCCCCGGCCTGGAGATTCAGCCGGTAGATCCACGTGACCTTGCACGTCGAGTTGTCCGGGCTGATTACTTCATGCAGACCGGGTTCTTTCGGGCTGCTGTACTTCCAGTTGCTGGGATGGCTCAGGTCGCTCATGGTTTCCTTCCTGCCAGTGCCGTTCGCGGACAGACAATCTACCGCTGGTCTGCATCGACCACAAGGCCATTACTGGATCTGGGCGAATCGATGCACGGGTATCCGGTTGGCACGGGCCCGTGCAAGGTACGGCTGGTTCAACCGTACTGCTTATCGAGGTAGTCGCAAACCTGCTGGTTTCCCTGGACCAGAGCCCCGGTACGGGTGTCCCAGATGGCGGGCACTTTGACAGAATCGAAGAGCTTCTCCAGGACTTTGTCCTTCTCCTGGCAGCCTTGTGGTGCCGAAACCATCACGCAGTCCAGAGTCAACCCGGTGACCTTCCGGCGGGCTTTCTGGCAGTAAGGGCATTGTTCGAATTGCCACATCACAATCATCCTGGTCCTCCTTGAGGCAAGGAATCCGGCCGCAAGGTATCGTAGAGGGCCAGGCAGGCAGAACTGGGATAGGATCAGTGGTGACTTTGGCGGACAGCTGTCACGACGGCCCGGGCCAGGGCCTCCGAGCCGGCATCGTTGAAGTGCACGCCGTCGTCTTTCTGGATCCGGTCCAGGCCCGCATTGCGGGCGACCTGGTGGAGGTCATTGGTTTCTGCCCCGACCTGGGCGGCGATGTCGACGGCGATGCGATTGAAGGCCTCGACGTCGGCCTGGTATCGCAGGAACGAACCCGCCTCCGTCCGGCGGGCGTTGTGCAGATGTTCGCGGAGAGGCGTGGTGGTGGCCCAGATCACCCGGCCGCAGAACTGGCAGGCGATTTCGAGGATCAGCTTTACGTTGCGGGCGTAGGCTTCGGGGCTGGTGACGGTTTCGCGGCGGCTGGTCAGCACGGTCTTGATATCGTGCAGGCCCGCGTTGATGTGCAGCACATCCGGCCTGCGGCGCTGGACCCAGTCAATCAGGTGTACCAGCACGTTGGACGTCGTACCGCCATTGATCTCCGGACCCCAGACATCAGCCTGGCCGTCCAGCATGTCAGCCACGAAAGGCTGGTATCCCATGCGGATTGAGTCACCGATCAGGACTGCCGATTCCAAGAATCTTCTCCTGTTCTGCAGGGAGTATTGGTGAAACAGGCCGGTCAGTCGGGATCGGCCTGGGGGTCGTCTTCGGGCACAGCCTGGCCGACGCAAAGCAGGTACTTCGCCATCCCGGCCGTATCGCGATGGATCAGAAACTGCCACCGGATCCGCACACGCTGCCCAGAAGAGGTCACCCAGTCGCCCTCGAACCGGTCGCCGTTTTCATCGCTGTCGACGATTCGCTGGAAGTAATCGACCACTTCCGTGCGTTTGTCTCCGGGTAGCACGACGTCCCAGAAGTACTGGCCCACGACATTTTCGGCCCTGAAGCCGGTGAGCCTTTCGCAGCCCTGGTTGAATCGGCGGAAGCGGCCCTTGGCGTCGACCTCGCAGATCGGGTCCTGGGCCGACTCGATGATCGCCTCGGTAACTGCACTCTGGCGGTCGAAACGATGCTCCAGCGCGGAGATCTGGCGGATGTCGCGGGCGATCGTGCTGGCCCCGTAAACATTGCCCTCATCATCGAAGATCGGGGTAATCCGCAGCGACACTTCCAGTTTCGAGCCATCCTTGGCCAAGCGGATCGCCTGGGGGAAATGCAGGCTCTTGCCATCGGCGATGGACTGGAGGATCTCATCGGATTGCTCGATCAGGTTGGGCGGGAAGAGAATCTTGATATTCTGTCCGAGCACTTCCTGACGAGAGTAGCCGTAGAGTTCCTCGGCTCCGCGGTTCCAACTGAGGATTCGCCCGTTGAGGTCTTTGGACAGGATTGCATCTTCCGACGAGCGAACCACCGCGGCCAGATGACGCATCATCCAATCCTGCTGTTTCTGCTCGGTGATATCCTCGAGGACGGTCAGGCAGTGGTTTTCTTCGGCGATGTAGCGTGTGTGGATGCGGCAGTACACTTCGTTACCGTCCTTGTGGAGGTAGCGTTTTTCCATGACGGCTGAGCTTTGCTGACCGCTGCGAAGCTGCTCGAACAACTGCTTGCCCTTCTCAGCATCTCGCGGATGGGTCACTTCCTGGAAACCCTTTCCGATCAGTTCTTCTTCGCTGTACCCAAGGATCTGGCAGAGCTTGGGATTGACTCGCAGGAACCTGCCGGTCTCGCCGCTGACGTAGGCGATGCCCACCGCAGCCATCTCGAAGGTGTTGCGGAATCGCTGCTCGGCCTGGCGGCGGGCCTCCTCCAGCCGGGAAAGCTCGGAGATGTCGATGGCCGTGATGACAGCGCCCTTCTCTGCCGACTCATCCCCGGGCAGATATGGGTCGATCCGCAGAAGCACCGTCTTTGCTTCCGAAGTTTCGACGCGCTTCTCAATCCGGCGCACCTGCCGCATCGAACAGGTCACGTCGTCCAGCAGGTCGGGATATTCCAGGCTGTGGGAGATGTGGCTGAACGGTCTGCCCAGATCCTGCTGGAGAACATGGAAACAGGAAGTGATCGCGGGGGTGAACTTGCGGATCTGAAGATGCTCGTCCAGGAACATCGTACCGACTTCGCTGGTCCGCAGGAGATTGTCCATGTCGTCATTGAGCTGCGTCAGTTCGGCGATCTTCTCCTGGTATTCCGCATTGACGGTATGAAGTTCCTCATTGACCGACTGGAGCTCTTCGTTGGTGCTCTGGAGTTCCTCGTTGGATACCACCAGTTCTTCGTTGGTCGCCTGGAGTTCCTCGTTGGAGGTCTCCATTTCCTCCAGCGTCGCCTGCAGGTCCTGCCGGGCAAAACGCAGGTCGTCCTCCAGTTCGACGATGCGCTTTCGGGTCGCCTCGTCGAGGTCCATCTGCGAGAAGTGCGAGTTGTCCGATGTGCGATCTGGATTCTCAAAGAACACCAGCGTATAGGCCGAGCGGGCCCGCGGGTCCCATACGTGGCGGAACCGCAGATCCACCCGCTGCTGGCGACCTTCCGTATCGGCAAATCGGATACCTTTGAGAACGACATCTTTTTTGGCGTCCTGGCAGCGGTGGATTCCTGCCGAGACCGTTCCGTACAGCGTCTCCGGCAGCATGACAGACAGAGACAGCCTCGGGCTGCCCGCGCGAAGCGTGCAATACTTCGAGACGTCGCCGAAGACATGCACGATGTCCATCTCCTCGTCGACCGCCACCGCGGAGGGAACGAAATCGATGGCCAAGGCATTGCACATCGCCTCGGAAATGCTGCTGTCGATCTGCTTGTTTTGCGTCGGGCTGATCCGATGCGCGCTGACCCGGCGGAGAGAATCCGACTTGTGCATGGCCATGCTGGTCGAGATGTCCAGTCCGACGCGCTGTTCGCTGGTCAGTTGATGGATCTTCCACCGCGTATCCAACGTGGTCATGCTTCCTTCCAGGCCCGTCAGCGTTTCGCTGGGGCCCAGAAAGAGGTAGCCTCCATGCTCCAGGGCGAACTCGAAGATCCGCGTCAGGCGTCTCTGGGCCTGGGGCTGGAAATAGATCAGCATGTTTCTGCAGCAGATCAGCTGGAGATGGGTAAAGGGCGGCTCGGCCATGGCGTTGTGCTTGGCGAAGACGATCATCCGTCTGACCGCGGGCTTGACCTGGTACTTGCCCGCCGGCAGTCTTGTGAAGTACTTGCGGAGATGCTCAGGAGTCACTTCGTTGACGATGCTCTCGGGATAGATGCCGCGTGCGGCGAAATCGATTGCTTCGGGATCGACGTCGGTGGCGAAGATCTTGGCCGACCTGCCGTCGTCGTACCGGCTCAAGGCCTCATCCAAGAGGATCGCCAGGGAATAGGCCTCCTCCCCGGTAGCGCAGCCGACGTCCCAGATCCGCAACTGTTCGTTGGGATCCATCGCCTCGACCAGCGGCTGGACCACGCGGGTCCGCAAGCGGTCGAAGGCTTCCTTGTCGCGGAAGAAGCTCGTTACACCGATGAGCACTTCGCGGCTGAGGGCGGCGACTTCCTCGTGATGGTCCTGCAGCAGGTGGATGTACTCGATCAGGTCCACCAGGCGGTTGATGTTCATCCTGTGGGCGATGCGCCGGAAGATCGTGTTCCGCTTGTACTCGCCCAGATCGAGCATGGATTGCTCTTTGACCAGCGAGACAATCTGCTGATAGTGCTGCTCGTCGGTCATCTCCTCCAGGGGGACAGGTATGTCCATCCGAGGTCGATGGTGAACGAAATCGAGGAGCATGTCGGGCATCTGCTCGGGCTTGAGCACGAAGTCGCTGGACTTTGTGGCAAAGACGCTGCGGGGCATGGACTCGAACTCGGCCGAATCGGGGTCCTGGATCATCACCATGCCGCCGGCTTCCTTGATGGCCATCGCCCCCCGGCTGCCGTCGCTGCCGGAACCGGAAAGCACGACCCCGATCGCCTGCTGCTTCTGCTCCCTGGCCAGGGACTGAAAGAAGGTGTCGATCGGCAGGTAGACCCCGCGGGACAGCGAGCGGGCTTTCAGGTGCAGACGCCCCTGCTCGATGGCCAGTTCCTTGCGCGGCGGAATGAGGTAGACGCAGTTGGCCTCGACGACCTGGCCCTCTTCGGCCTGGTGGACAGGCATGTTGGTGTACTTGGCAAGGATCTCGGGCATGAGGCTGGGATGGTCGGGCGAGAGATGCTGGATCACCACATACGCCAGGCCCGTGTCGCTGTCAATCGCCCGGAAAAAGGCGCTGAGGGCCTCAAGACCGCCAGCTGAAGCGCCGATCGCCACAACTCTGCAGCCAGCCTCTGTCTGCTTTTGGTCCGACTCCGACATCCGCCTCTCCAGACACGTTAACCCCCTGCACATTGACTCTAGGCGCTCAGCCGCTGCGGTGCAAGGACCCGGCCCCATTCGGACCGGACAATTCTGAGAATTCCTCTCAGATCGTGGCATCGACATCCGAAAAATATCTGGGTGCGGACAGGCGCCCGGCGACCTGCATGGCCCGACCCAGGGCATGTCTTTGCATTGTAAACACATAGCACAACACTACAAGGCGAATATCATGGCCAAAGACGGTATCCTGCTGGAGTCCGGTACCAACGAAGTCGAGATCCTGGAGTTCCACCTCCAGGACCAGAGCTTCGGGGTTAACGTCCTGAAAATCCAGGCCATCGAACAATACGACCGCAAACGCGTCACCGTCATGCCCATGGCCCATCCCTCGGTGGCCGGTATGTTCCTCTTCCGGGAGCACACCATTCCG
Source organism: Phycisphaerae bacterium (assembly GCA_046541415.1). Taxonomy (GTDB): domain Bacteria; phylum Planctomycetota; class Phycisphaerae; order SM23-33; family SM23-33; genus CAZOVB01. Next base: position 41,652 of record JBKHDI010000019.1, read on the forward strand.
CTGATCGACCTGGGAGCAGAACTGGATATTCCCCAGCTCCAGGCCCAGAATCTTGAAGACGAGGACCAGCAGAAGCAGGACCAGCGGATTGTGCTGGTCATGGAGTTCAACGGCATGACGACGTCTTTCGTCGTCGATGGAGTAAACCGCATCCACCGGATCAGCTGGGAGCAGATCAGCTCCTTAAGCCCGATGATCGCCGAATCTTCCGCGGAATTCACCGGCTCGGTGAACATCGAGAAGCGAGAGATCCTCATCGTCGACATCGAGAAAGTCGTCGCGCAGATTCTCCCCTCCGCCCGGATGGACTACCTCGGCGATAAACAGGTCGAGCACCCCAAGCAGTCCTCCCGCCCGGATGTGAAGATCGTCCTGGCAGAAGACTCCTCGGCCATCCGCGCGATGATCACCTCGGTCCTCGAAAAATCAGGCTATACGGACCTGACGTGCTTCGGCAACGGCAAAGATGCCTACGAGAAGATCCTGGAGTACAAGGCCCAGGCCGAGCAGAACAACTGCGGCATAGACAAGTACTTGACGCTGGTTGTCACCGACATCGAAATGCCCCAGATGGACGGCCTGACGCTCTGCAGGACCATCAAGCACTCGCTCGGACTGCCGAACCTGCCCGTGGTCATGTTCTCCTCGCTGATCAACGAACAAACCGCCGACAAGTGTCGGGCCGTCGGCGCCGATGGATGGGTCTCCAAGCCCAGTATCAACGAGATGGTCGCGATGATCGACTCGCTCTGCCTCGAACAGGTGCCCGGCCAGGCCTGAGCTTCGGCGGTCAACCTGCCTCGATGTCAACCACCAGATTCACCGGGCCGTCGGCGACCGACGCAATCCGCATATCAGCGCCGAACTGACCCTCCTGAACGGGAATCCCTGCCTCGCTCAGGGTCTCGATGAACCGCCGGTGCAACAGCTCGGCCGACTCGCCGGGCATGACGCGATCGAACGAAGGTCGCCGCCCTTTGCGCGCATCGGCCTGGAGGGTGAAGTTCGGGATCACCAGAATCGCCCCGTCCACCTGGTCGACCGAAAGGTTCAACTTGCCCGACTGATCCTCGAAAATGCGCAATCGGGCGACCTTTTCTGCCAGTTTGTCGGCCTGGGCAACGGTATCGTCGATGGCCACCCCCAGGTAGACCAGCAACCCTCTTTCGATCCTGCCTGAAACCTGTGAATCGACGGACACCGAGGCAGAAAGAACTCTCTGGATCAACGCACGCATCGTTACCTCCGCAGCAAGCAGTGAGGGGCGCAATCTACACGCCGGCGTCCGAGTTGTACATGGCCGCCATTCGGGAAGCTGTTTCGCCTATGCGGCTGCGCAGCTCTGCCGGGGCCAGCACCTCCACCTGGTCGCCGTAGCCCAGGATCCACCAGCTGATCTCCCCCAGCCCGTCGACCTGCACGCGGTAATCCACCGAGCCGTCCTCATTCGCCTGCACCTGTTGCGTGCAATGCCACAACACCTCCGAGACATTGCCCGCCACCTTCGCAGCGAATCGCAGGTGCACGTCGTAGATCTGACCTTCGGGGATCATCTGCCACGCCTGGCCGAAGTGCTCGTCGATCTGGAAGTCATCGCCGCCCTCGAACCCGGCCGTGCTTACGAACAGCTGGTCAATCCGCGAGAGCTTGAAGGTGCGGACCTCCTTGTGCATCTCGCTGTAGCCCAGCAGGTACCATGCCCGATGCAGGAACGCCAGTTGGTAGGGATGGACCCTGAGTTTCATCTGTTTGCGCTCGTAGAAGCTCTGGTAGGTCACACGGCAGACCTTCTTCGAGGCAATGGCGTTGGCCAACTCGTTGAAGATGTCCTCGTCGCCGCCGGCCTCGACCAGCGGGCCGATGCGCATGGCGAAGTTGTCGATCACGCGTCCGACGTGCTTGCGGACGTAGGTGGGCAGGGCTGCTTCGATCTTCATCGCAGCCCGGGAGGCCTCGGCCAGGAGGGGCAGTTTCTGGCCACCCCGCAAACGCGAGGTCAGCACCAGCACGGCCAGGGCCTCGGGCAGATCCAGATTGATCGGGGGCAGGAAGAAATGCCCATTGATCCGATACCCGTTGTGATCCGGATCGAAGAAATACGGGATCCGGGCCATCTCCAGGACGTTCAGATCCCGGAAAACCGTCCGGCGGCTTACCTCCAGTTCCGACGCCAGTTCATCCGGCGAGTAGTTCCGCCCGCTCTGAAGCAGGGTGATCAAGCGCAGGAGTCGGTAAATACGGCTGATTTGCATGGTACACGATCAGTATCCACGGACGATGCAGCGATTCGGTGACAACAGCGTGTAACCGTCCGCGACAGCCCTGCAGGCTCAGGTTACATAAAACAGTCGATGGTTCAGCCCTGATCTCCAGGCTCGACAGGCGCTTCCGGTCTCTCCGGTGCTTCTTCAGGTGCCTCCGGCGCCTCCGGTGCTTCTTCCGGTGCGACGAACCGCCGGCGGTCCGGGATTTCATCGATGGGCTCGGCCGGCTTGTCCAACATGCGGCTCTGCAGGAATTTCTCGATCCGCTGGCGGATGGGGACGCGCGGCGGGCCCATCACGACTTGCGAGCGGTCCAGCAGCGTGCCGGTTACCTGGGCCAGTTCGATCAGCGCGACGTTGTAGCGCGTCTGGGCGTCGAGTTGTCCCTGCCGGGCCGACGCCAGCGTCTGTTGGGCCTGAAGTTTGACATTCAGGAATTCCGGCGTCAGCTGGCCGATCAGCCGTTCGCGGGAGTTGAGGGCCTTGAGCTGGGCCTCGGCGGCCTCGACGGCCTGGGCCTGTGCGACCATCTCCTGCCAGCTGATGTCGATCTGGCGAATCCGCTCCATGATCTGCAGGGCGGTTATATCCACCGCGTCCTGGTAAGAGGCGATTGACTGGAGATGTCTGTAGCGGGCCTGGCGGAGCTCGGCCTCTCGAAGACGGTTGCCCAGCGGGTACTCGACCGACAGGGCCAGGGCGAAGCTGATGTAGTTGAAGTCGCCCATGCTGTCGATGGCCTCACCGACCCGGAATTCTCGCTCGTTCCAATCGGCAGAGGCGGTCAGATCCACCTGCGGCAAGGCCTGGTTCTCGGCCACGTCAATGCCGATCGCCGCCACGGCGATACCCTGCCGGGCCTGGGCAAGGACCGGACTGTTTTCCAGGGCCAGCAGCAGCTGGTCGGTGGCGTTGGGGATGATCTGCTCGTTGACCAGCGGGGTTACCGGCACGAGGGGGATTCCCTCCAACTCGGTTACCAGGTTGGCTTTGGGGTCGCTGATCAGTTGGGCCAGTCGATCCCGTGCGTCCTGGAGGCTTTTGCGGGCCCGGACCAGTACGGCCCGGCGGGTGGCCACGGCGGCCTCGGCCTGGCGGACCTCGACCGGGGCGGCGTCGTGGACTGCACGTTTCTTGATCCGCTCGTAGGTTTGCTGGGTGACATCCAGAAGCTGTTGCTGGATCTCGTAGTTAATCATCGCCTGGATCAACTGGTAGTAGGCCTGGTGGACCTGGAAGACCAGTTGTTCGACGTTCTGGCGAAACTCGGCCTGGCTGACCTGATAGTTCAGTCTGGCGATGCGGAGCTCGGCGAGGTTGAAGCTCGTCCCCGCCCCCCGCAGCAGTGGCTGGTAGATCTCGAACGACACGCTCGGCGCCCAGGTCGTGCGCGGACTCGTGCCGAAATCGCTCCAGCTGCGGGTCAGGCCCCAGGTGGTCTGCCACGTCGTGCCGGTGGGCAGACGCTGGGAAGCACCTGCCTCGAAGGTCCGCGTTTCGCTCTGGGCAGAGGCGAACGGGTTGTTCGGCGGCGGAGCCATGTCGTTGTTGACCAGCGCCAGGTTGCCGAAGACCGTCACGTCAAAGGCTGCCGCCGCGGCGACCATTTCCTCGTAGGCGATCTCGGGATCGTAGCTGACTACCTTGATCGACGGATTGTTGGCCAGGGCCCGCATCACCGCATCGTTGAGCGACACGTAGATCCGACCATTCTTGGACCCCAACTGGGGACCTGCCGCCTGCCCCGGCCCGGGACGATACGCATCGATCGTTCCGGCGGCCCCGCGGTTGGTGGCGAACTGTTCTGCCAGGGCCTGGTGGTAGCGCGTCAGCACGTCACTGCCGGCAGAGCCCGGATCGATGCAGCCGGACAGGCTGATCAGCACGGCCGAGGCGGTACACATTCCGCAGATCTTCCAGATGGCTCTCGTGTTCATAGTGACCTGGATTATAGGTAGGGGTTCTTTCTTGCTGCAACTCTCATTGATCCTATCGGCAAGCGACAGGTCCGAAAGTTAGCCCTCTGACCCCTGAGGGGGGCAAATCTCATCGGTCGGCCAACCTTCGGCGTTGCATGTGCAGCCTGTTTGATTACCATACAGAGTGACACCGGAACCAAGAAAGGGTAAATCCCATGGCCGACATCGCCAAGGTATTCAAAGCGTACGACGTTCGCGGACTCTACGGCAGCCAGATTGACGAGGACCTGGCCTGGAAGATCGGATATGCAGCCGCCCAGTTTCTTCGCTCCAGCCTATCCGGCTATGAGCGGGGTCAGTCGACGACCAACCGCGTCATCGTCGGCCACGACATGAGACCCCACTCCGAGCCGCTGACCAAGGCGCTGATCGACGGGGTGACCTCCAGCGGCGCCGGCTGCATCGACATCGGCCTGTGCGATACGCCGATGATCTACTTCGCGGTCAACCACTACGGCGCCTGTGGCGGCATCCAGGTCACCGCGTCGCACAACCCCGTCGAGTACAACGGCTTCAAGGTCTCCGGGTTCAAGGCCCGCCCGGTCGGGCAGGATTCCGGCCTGGCCGAGATCCAGCGCATCGTCGAGGGCCTCAACCGCATGCCCGACGGCGCGATCATTTCCCAGGCCCAGCAGGTCGACCTCTGGGACGAATACCGCCAGCACATCCTGCAGTTCCTGGATCTCAAACGCCCGATGAAGGTCGTTGTTGATGCCTCCAATGGCATGGGCGGCAAGATGATTCCGGCCATCTTCGACGGGGCAGACAACCTCGAAATCGTCCCGATGCACTTCGAGTTGGGCCAGGGCTTCGTGCATCCGCCCAATCCCCTGGTCGAGGCCAACCTCGCCTGGGCACGCGAAGCGGTGGTCAAGGAAAAGGCCGACTTCGCCATCGTCATGGACGGCGATGCCGATCGCTGCATGTTCGTCGACGAACTCGGCAACATCGTCGGCTGCGACCTGATGACCGCCCTGATGAGCAAGAAATTCCTGGCCGACAACCCCGGTTCGATGATCGTCTACGACCTGCGTTCCAGCAAGGTCGTGCCCGAAGAGGTCCGCCAGGCCGGCGGCGTGCCCCGTCGCGAACGCGTCGGCCATGCGTTCATGAAAAAGGCCCTGGCCACAGGCCACGCCGTCTTCGGCGGCGAGTTGAGCGGCCACTTCTACTTCCGCGACAACTACAACGCCGATTCGGGCGCCATCGCCTTCGCCACGGCCGCCTCGATCATCTCCGCCTCGGACCGCCCCTTCTCCGAGATGGTCGCCCCGCTGCGTCGCTACAGCCACTCCGGGGAGATCAACTTCAAGGTCGAGGACAAGGTGGGCAAAATGAAGGAAGTCGAAGAAAAATACTCCGACGGCGAGGTCGACCACCTCGACGGCGTGACGGTGACATTCGAGGACTGGTGGGTCAATGTCCGACCCTCCAACACCGAACCGCTGCTCCGCCTGAGCCTGGAAGCCAGAACCAAGCCGATGATGGAAGAGAAGGTCGACCAACTCAAGGAGATCCTCGGCGAACCGGTCGACCACTGATCCGATTGCGGATTGCGGATTATCCACTGATCTGAAGATGTCGCATGCGCCGCCTGCGGCGATGCGGCAGTCCGAACGAATCCACATGCGTCGCATATTCTGATTGACCCGGTCCGGACACTTGCAGAGAATGCATGCAGCTTGCGGGGTTCTGCAGGATCGGCTTGTCTGGGCCCGACAGCACATCTTTGGATAAGCAAGGGAGTCTGGCTATGCGTTCTAGACGAGGTTTCGTTCTGGCAGATGCGATCACGATCTGCGCCCTGGGGGTTTCTTCGGTGATGACGGTTGGGCTGTTACCGGCATTGAGGAATGCCAGAACAGAGGGCACCCGCACGTCCTGCGGTGCCACGCTGAGAGGCTTCGGCCAAGCCCTGGCCATCTACGAGGCCGACAACAACGGCTTCCCTTACATGGGTTCGACGCTCGCCGTCGACAAGACCGTCAGCAATCCCGAAGGAGCCGACAACGAGAAGGACCTGTTCAAAAAGAACCTGGACTGCAACATGCAGACCTATTGGCTGCTGGTCAACAATGGTTGTGTTTCGGACGGCCAGTTCAGGTGCCCAGCCGACAAGGACAATATTCCGCCCGATCGAAGCAAGGCCAAGTTCGGTTTCACGTCCTGGAACAACAGCTCCTACGCAGCGCAACCGACGACCTCGGCGTTCAAAGGCCAACTCTCTGCCAACCTGGCCGGCGGCGTGGTCATCATGGCTGATCGTCCGGTCCGCGGCCGACTGGATGTCGGCTCGGCCAACCATGGCGTCGGGTTGAACTACCTGAACATGGACAGTTCTGTGCAGTACGAGGATGAAAAGAACAACCTGGGCGTCAATGGTGACCCGATCTTCGTGATGAACCAGGACCGCGGCGAAGACGACAGCTACCTTCTCTGGGCTCAGGCCAACCAGCCCCTTCCCGCGGGCCAGGAGGCGAAAAACAATGAGTAGCTCACGCGGGATGACGCGGTCGGAGACCATCACGATGGTGGCCGTGATCGGCGGGGTTCTTGTCGCTGCCGGGGCATTGGTCGCCTGGAACACGTTGCGTAGCCACCGCCAGATCAGCCGGGCCCGGGACCTGGCGGCGCGGACCGCCTGCGCAGCGACTCTCGGCGGTTATGGCCACGCGTTTGCCCTCTATGAGGCGGACAATTACACCTTCCCCTTCCTGGGCTCCAATCTGCCGGTGGAACAGACCAGGATGGCACCGACGGGAGCGAACTCCGCCGAAGAGCTTTTCGTTTCGCAGCGTGACTCTGCCATTCAGACCTACTGGCTGCTGGTCAACGGGGGCATGCTTTCCGACGGGCAGTTCAGATGCCCGGCCGATGAGAGCTACCTTCCCCCCGACAGGGCAGAAGCGAAGTATGGTTTTACCGACTGGCACAACACCTCTTTTGCAGTTCAGCCGACCACCGACCGGTGGAATGCAAGGCTCTCTGCAAACCTGTCCGGCGGCGTTGTGATCCTGGCCGACAAGCCCGACCCTGATAACCTGGATGGCGGGTCGGCCAATCACGGCGAAGGCATCAACTATCTGAATATGAATAGCTCGATCGTCTGGTCCGAGGGGCAGAAGAATACCATCGTCCTCGACGGAGACCACATCTACCGCAACGACGGCAACCACGAGACCGACAGCTACCTGCTCTGGGGGACGGGCGACTAGAGCTTCACGCGGGCCAGGACGCGGAGGGCCCATTCGACGGTCTCGGCCGGGACGGTCACAGGGGCGACCTGCTCGTTGATGGCCACGAGGTGGACCGTCTCGCCGTCGCGGCGGAAGAGTTTGCAGGTCACGCCGATCTGCCCGGACAGCTGGACGATCGCCGCCCTGCCATCGACGGCCGGGGCTGAGGGACTGGCCAGCACCAGGTCGCCGTGCTCGATTTCCGGACTCATCGAGTCGCCATCGATCCGCAGCGCGAAGGAATCGGGGAAGCGTTGCTTGCAGTCCTGGCAGGCGACGAACTCGACGGGCACCTCGTCGGTCGCCGCCGGCGGGACGAGGATGTACTGCACGTCCAGTTGCCCCAGCTCGCCTTGACCCGAGACGGGATGGTGCTTCTGGCGATCGGGCGCCCGCCCGGCGAACCGGGCGATCATCTGCCCGATCGTGGCCGTGCCGTCACCGTCGCCGCCATCGGCCCAGAAGGCGGGCACGCCCGCGGCCGAGCGCCCGAGAATGGGAATCCAGCTGGCCTGCGGGGTGCGATAGCCGGATGCGTCAGCTCGATCCTGCCCTGGCGGATCATCGGGAGAGTCTGCCCCGGCCGGGACTTGCTCGGATTTTCCGATCTTCCGGGGGAATTTCTCGGCCTCGATGAGGATCTCCACGAACGCCGCCAGGGCCTGCCCGGCATTGGGCCGGTCGGCCAGCAGGCGGGAGGCCCGTTGCAAAGCGGGATGGTCGGCAGGAAGCTGGTCAGACCGGGCCGACTCGCCCGTCAAGAGCCACCGCAGGTCGACACCGCACGTATCGGCGATGCGGACGAGTACGTCGGCCGGTGGTACTCGCCCGTTCTCGTAATAGTCGTACGTACTGGGCGAGAGATCAAGCCGCCGGGCGAAAGCGCTCTTGCCACGCGGGCCCTCCAGCTCGCGCCGCAGCTGAGCGATTCGCCGACATATTGCAGAAACAGAAGATTCTGTCATTGATTTTTCGCACACGCGAATGTATTCTGGTCAATATTCACAACGATGGGGATTTTGCCCCGCCTGTGAAGATCGATTATAGTATCCATCTGCCCGCGGGCAAGATGGATTCGGGGACCAACCATGAATGACCGGGAATTGCTCGAAACGCTCAGCGGGGTCCAGCAGTTGATGCAATGGCAGAAGCGGCTGGTCGATGAATGCGTCCAGGTTCTGCAGGCCCGCCTGAAGACCTCCCCGAATCTGCCCCCCTCGGCCCAGGACGGAACCGAGCCACATGAGCGGGATCTCTAGCC
>JBKHDI010000020.1:0-50307 GCA_046541415.1 Phycisphaerae bacterium
CGATCATTGGCCGGGCCGGATCGCGATTGGGCCCTGGGAGATTCCTCTAGCCCCTGGGCAGCACAGCCGGCCAGGAAGAGGGTTGCGGCCAGCAACAGAAACCACAGAACAGACTTAGCTGACATCCAGGATCCCCTTCAGCACGGTCCGGGCTTCCAGCAGGAAGGCGTTGAGTCGCTGGATCTCCTGGCCCTGCTGCAACGTCGAATCGATCATCTCCACGAGCTTGCGCTGCCGGATCAGGTTGGCCAGTTGGGCAGCGATGTCGGCATCGTCGCGGGGCGCCAGCGACAGGCGTGTCAGGACGAACTCGACCTGCTCGATCAGCTTGCGCGTGGTCTGGCCGCTGGAGTCCTGCATGGCCTGGCGGCTGCGGGAGATCAGCTTTCCGCGTGTGACCACAGTTCGCCAGGCGTCCAGACCGGTTTCGCCCGGGGCCAGCGAAGACCGATAGGCGACTTCAAAGCTCTCACGCAACCGCTGGTGGGCGTTGTCGAGCTTCTGCAGCCGGTCGTTCAGTTCGGCCAGCTTCCTTTGCAGCTCGTCCCGGACGGTGCGATCGGTCTTGGCGATCTGGCCGGCGTCATCGGATTCCATGGCCGCCGCCTCGGCCGGTGCTGCCCGCCGAACGGCAGCTTGGGCCGGAGCGGCGTTGCCCCGTTGACGGGTGGCCAGGGCTTGAGACTTGTCTTCCAGGGAGACCAGCTTCTCCTGCAGGGCCTGGATATCCTCCCGCAGCTTGCGCTGTTCGGTCCGTGCCTCGGCGACGGAAGCGGCCAACTGGAGGTTCTTGCGGTTGAGCTGGACCTTTTCTACCTTCAGCCTGGCCAGTTCGGTGGATTCAGTTTCCAGGCGGCTTCGGGTCTGCTGGAGCTGCCCGGCCAGGCCCTCGGCCAGCGTGCTTACCTTCTCGACCTCATCCAGCCTGCGCTGCTGACGGGCCAGGGAGTTCTGGATGTTTTGCAGTCGAGCCAGGGCCTCGTCCGGCTGCTGCACAGATTCGACTGCATCTACATCTGCGTCGCTGCTGTCCATCGCGGCCATTCCCAGACCGTCGGAGCCGGTTCGCTCTGCGTTGGGCCCTGTTGTGGCAGGAGCGGCCACGGAAGGACGGGCCTGGCTGGCCCCGGCGACCATCTCCTGATCGGCGGGTTTGGCGGCCCGAAGGCGTTCGACTTCATCCTGGAGCTTATCGACGCGGGCCAGCAGCTGTTGTGACTCCTCAGACTCCCCGTCGGGCGTCTGGGCGACGCGGTCCCGGTCTGGCAGCGGCAGCAGCTGCTGATGGTAAACGCTGTAGAACAATACGGATGCAGCGGCCAGGATCATCGCTGCTGCCAGCATGGGGCTCCAGCGTCGCAGCCAGCTGCCGGCCGCTTCTTTCGGCACGGCCGGGGGAGCAGGCACCTGCACCTTGGCCATCGCCTCGTCGGCGCCCCACTGTTTGAGCAGGGCTTCCAGAGGCTCGTTCGACTTGTTGGGTTGGTTGGTCATTCCGATAAGCTATATTCAGGGATCGGCCTGTCGCGCAGAGTTTTCCTACTGCAAAAGTCCTTTTGCCTGCAGACAGCGCTGAATGTGTCCCTGGGCCTCCTGGAGGCGCAGGCGCACAGTGGCCTCGGGCATCGAAAGCTCCTGGCCGATCGCCCGCGTCGTCAACGCATCGACGTACCGCAGACGCACCACCTGCTGCAGCGATTCGTCCAGGCGATGGATGCAGTCGCGCACGGCCTGGATTTCCTCCTGCCGGGCCGCCGCCGCACGCGGGTTGGTCCCGCCGGAGAGCATCTCCTCGGCCAGTTCCGGGTCCAGCGAGCGGGCCTCAGCCCGCGAGGACCACTTACGCCGGGCGACATTCTTGGCGATGGTGTAGACCCAGAGCGAGAACCGCCCTTTCTCGGGGTTGAAGGTCCGCAACGACTTGTAGACGCGGACGAACGTGTCCTGGGTCAGGTCGTCGGCCTCGGCCTGGGCGAATCCGCTACGGAGAAAGTAGACCTTGATCCTGCGGGCGTACGTGGCGTAGAGGTTGCGGAAGGCGTCGACATGACCATCCAGCGCCTGGCGGACCCAGTTCGACTCCATGTCCATCTCCGGCTGGGCCTGGGCCTGGGCCGCCTCGCCTGTACCGGCCGGGCGGTTCAATTCGATGGGTTTCTTGGATTGTCGGGCGCCTGCAGCCACGTGTTCTCCCGCCAACGGACTCCTGCCGATCTGCCGGTCCATGCTCTGTGGTTTTCTGACGCACCGGCCGGTCTTGGGTTCGCCGGTAAGGTATGGACGCGCCGGAATACAGTCCATGTTACCCACAAGCCTCTGTCCTGCCAAGGCCTATTGCCCCACCGCCGACGGGCCTACTCGCCCGAGGGGATCATCCGTCGGACGTTCTCGGCGTTGACCGGCTGGATGACGCCCCGGTCGGTGACAATCGCATCGATCAGCTCGGCCGGAGTGACGTCGAAGGCCGGGCTGTACGTCTTCGCTTCGTCCGGCGCGGTCGTCTTGCCGAATCCGCAGGTGATCTCCTCGCGCCCCCGCAACTCGATGGGGATCTGCTCGCCACTGTCCAGCGACATGTCGAACGTGCTGTACGGGGCGGCGACGTAGAACGGTACGCCGTGGTGACGGGCTGCGATGGCCAACTGGTACGTGCCGATCTTGTTGGCCGCGTCGCCGTTGGCGGCGATCCGGTCGGCCCCGGTGATCACCATGCCCGCCTTGCCTTCGCGGAGGACCTGGGCGGCCATGTTGTCGCAGATGACCGTCGCATCGATGCCCGCCCGCGACAGTTCCCAGGCCGTCAAGCGGCTGCCCTGCAGGAGCGGCCTGGTTTCGTCGCAGAATACGCGGAAACTGTGTCCTGTAGCATGGGCCAGGTACATCCCCGCCGTGGCCGTGCCGATCCCCGCAGTGGCCAGGGCCCCGGCGTTGCAGTGGGTCAGGACGCCCTGATGTCGGCGGATCAGTTCGGCGGCATGTCGGCCGATCTCCAGACACATCCGCCGGTCTTCGGCGTGGATCTCCCGGGCCAGGGCCAGCAGGCCCTGCCGGGCTTGCGAGGCGGAGGCAAACACCTGGCCGGCCGCGTGTTGCTGCATGCGTCGAACCGCCCAGGAAAGGTTCACCGCCGTGGGCCTGGAGCTTTCCAGGTAGGCGGCGGCCTTGTCGATTGCCTCATCAAGCTGGTCGACCTGCTGGACCTGCTGGACCGCCACGACCATGCCGTACGCAGCGGCCACGCCGATCGCCGGCGCGCCGCGCACGACCAGGCGACGGATCGCATCCCATACATCCTCGACGCTGGTACAATCCAGCCAGGCCGTCTCGGTCGGCAGGAGCGTCTGGTCCAGCAGGCGGAGATGCCCGGTATCGGCATCGCCGAACCACTCGATGACCGCGATGGGCGGCTCTACGGCAGGTTGTTGCGATTCGTTCATGGCCGCAAAGCTATTCGATCCGGGCGGCGGGGGCAAGTTTGGACCTCGATTTTGCCGAATCCGGCGGTAGGATGGCCTGCGGAATGGAAACCAATCCCCGGAAATCCCGCAAGCCCAGGCGACGTCGCGTCCGGCGGTGGCTGATCGCCGCTGCGATGCTGCTGGCGATGCTGGGTCTGGTCGGTCCCTGGCCGGTCGACTTTGGCCCATGGGAGAATGCTCAGTGGGCCAGGCGAACCTTTGCCCGCATGACCAACTGGCCCGAGGTCGGGGCCTCGGGCCGGTTCCTTGCCGGAAGCGCCGGCGTCGAACTGCCCTGCTCGCCCGGCGATCCGATGGCCGGCTACGTAGAGCGCGACCCGATGACCGGTCTGGGCCAGCTGGAACCCCTGTACGCCCGGGCGGTCACCGTCAGCAACGGCCATCGGACGGTGACGATACTTTCCGCGGAGATCCTGCTGTTCCTGCCCCAGCTGCGCGACGCGGTGCTGCAGCGGACGGCCCTGGACCGCGAGGAGATCTACTTCACCTCGTCCCACACGCACTCCGGACCGGGCGGCTATGCTGCGGGGTTCATCGACCAGTTCATCATGGGCGACTACGACAGCACCCGGCTGAATGCCCTGGCCGAAGCCTGCGCCCAGGCTGTACGCGCCAGCCGCAGGGCGCTGCAGCCCGCCCGCCTGCACGCCGGTTGGGTTCTGCCGGTGCTGCCCGACGGCCAGGGCGTCGTCGAGAACCGGGTTGTCGGCGGCCCGGCCGATGCGCGGCTCTGGGTCATCCGTATCGATGGGCCGGACGGGATGATCGCCGCGGTGGTGATATGCAACGCCCACCCGACGGCCCTGGGAGACGAGAACCGCCACTTCAGCGGCGACTGGCCTGGCCGCCTGGCGCTGGGCCTGGAGGAAAGGTTCGGCGGGGTGATCCTGCCTGTGGCCGGGTCGGTCGGTTCGGCGCGGCTGCGATCGGGCTGCCCTCGCGGCCCGCAGCGGTTGGCCGAGGCGGTCTCGGCCATGCTGCCCGCCGCGGCCGGTCTGCTGGAGCAGCTTGGCGGCGCGACGGGAGATCGCGACGGACAGGTGCTGGTTCGCTCGGCCCATCGGGGTCCGATCGTCTCGCGGATCCTGCAGGTCGACCTGCCTGTCCAGCAATATCGGATCAGCGAGAGTCTTCGCCTTTCGCCGGCGGCGGTTTCGCTGGTGCATGACCGCAAGAGCTACCTGCACGTGCTTCGCATCGGGCCGGTCATGCTCGCAGGCCAGCCCGGCGATTACAGCGAAGCGCTGGGCGCAGAGTTGATCCAGCAGGGCCTGAGGCGATCGCAAGTCTGGCTGAGTACCAGTTTTAACGGAGATTATATCGGGTACATCGTCCCGCGGAGCTACTATGCAACGGGCAACTACGAGGTGCGGACGGCCAATTTCTTCGGGCCCTGGTGCGGCGAGTACCTTACCGCCCTGGCCACCTCGGCCTGCGGGCGTATAATGAACAGGTCGCCTGCTGGACAAGAACCCCCGCCAGAGGGATCTTGAAATTCAGCCTCAGATTGTACGCAAGTCTGGCCGATATATAGCCATAACGGTCAGCCCATGCGGGCTGCCGACGTAGACCCTGCCCTCGCGTCGGGCCGGGAACTTGCTTCCTGCGGAAGGAGCCGCGCCATGTTGGTGCTTTCCAGACAACGCGACGAGTCGATCAAGATCGGCGACGAGATCGAAATCACAATCGTGGACATCCGAGGCGAAAAGGTCCGTCTGGGCATCAGCGCGCCGCCGCATATCCCCGTTCACCGCAAAGAAGTCTACGAAGCCATTCAACGCGAAAACGAGCAGAACGCCAAGGCCAAGGGAACCTCTCCGGGTCGTGTGGAGTCTTTGGCCAAACGTAACGGTTCGGACAAGGACGCCGACCAGGACTGAGACACCCCCTGCTTCCATAGAATCTGCCGCCCCAACTTCCCCTCGCCCCGCCTGTCGATGATATTCACGTTCCGGCCTGTCAGGCCGAGATGCAGAGGGTCTCTTCCAGTTGCGGGACATTGACGATCTCGGCGAGCACTTCCACGCACTTCGGGTCGAAGCCTTCGGGGCTGCACCGCTGAAGTTCCTTGACCGCCTCCAGCGCGCTCATCGCAGGCCTGTGAGGCCGGTCGTGCGTCATCGCGTCGTAGGTATCGGCCACGGCCAGGATGCGGGCTTCGATCGGAATCGCTTCGCCGCGCAGGCCATCGGGATACCCCGTGCCATTGGCTCGCTCGTGATGGTGGCGGATGGCCGGCAGGACGTCTTCGAGCATGTCCAGCGGCTGGAGCACTTCGAAGGAGGTCACGGCGTGCTGTTTGATCGAGCGGAATTCGTCGCCGTTGAGCCTTGATGCCTTCAGCAGCACGTGTTCGGGCACCGCCAGCAGGCCGATATCGTGCAGCCAGCCGGCCACCGACAGCCTCTCGCACCGTTGCAGGTCAAAGCCCATCTTCTGGCCCATCTGGCTGCAGAGGCGCGCGATGCGTTCACTTCGGCCGCCGTCGTAGCCTTCGCGGATCTCGGAGAAGCGGACGATCCGCTTGAGAACGTCGATGTAATGCAGCTGGGCCTGCTGACTGGCCTGACAGAGCTGGTCGTTCCGCGTGTGGAACGTCCGGACGGTGAACCAGACCTGCACGACAATCCGCAGGACCAGCAGTCCGATGGCTGCGGCGATCAACCAACCGATCCCGTGCCATCCCCGCAGCGTCATCGCGACCGTCAGCACGAGAATCGCCAGTATCGAGATCACCACCGTGTGGACGACCTCTGTAGTCTGCTGGGTAATCGTGAGTTTTTTGAGTACCTGTTTCACAACGCAACACCATACATACAGCCACGAATCCGAAACTCTCCGCCCAGAGAGCCTATCGGCCTGATCCGGAGCTGCCTTTATCATCAGCAGGTCCGATATGCATATCCATCGGCCGGGACGGAGATTTCCCCTGCTTGCTCAAGACACCCATTGAATTTCCGATATTCCTAGAGTAGCCGAATCGCAGCATCTGCGGCAGAAACCGAGCAGGCAAACACCGAACAATCCAGGGGCATGAAACCATGGCGAAAATATCAGAACTTCTGGCCAGACAATGCGATGCGTCGAAAGTACAGAGCATCTCCGCAGAGTCCACCGTCCTGCTGGCCGCCCGGAAGCTGCGCAGCCAGGGGATCGGCTGTCTGCTGGTGGTCGAACAGAATGGGCATCTGGCCGGCGTGGTTTCCGAGCGGGACATCGTCGCCAAGGTCGTCGCCGAAAGCGGCGATACCAACCTGATCAGTGTCGGAAAGATCATGACCAACCGGGTCATCTCCTGCAGCCCGGAGACCTCGACCGACCAGGCCGAGAAGCTCATGGCCGAGAACAACATCCGTCACCTGCCCGTCGTCCGCAACAACAAGCCGGTCGGCATGGTCTCGATGCGGGACATCATGTCCGAACGTCTCAGCCAGGCCCAGAAAATCGCCCGTCAGCAAAGCTCGCTGCTGAAAGGCCTGGAGTCGCAGCACCCGGGGATTACGAACATCCAGAAAGACGCCTCGGGGCGCATCGTCATCTGACCTGGTCCCTCGAAGCCAAGCCCATCTGGTTCCGATAGAGTTGGCATGAACCGGGAACGACCCATCCAGATCGCCTGCCCCGAACTGGGGCGCCGCGTCCGCGGATCGTACCACCCGGGCCCGGGGGGCCAATTTTGCTACGGCCCGGCCGGCGACTTCCTGCTGGATTTCGTCACATGCAGCCAGAACTCCGGCCGATGCTGCCAGACCCTTTGCGCCCTGCACCGCTACAACCGCCGGGGCCAGGGCACGTGGTATCCCGACCGCCTCTATGCGATGGGCCAGGTCGCCGCCCGTCCGGCCAACCCGCAGGCCCGGCGACACAACCGCAACGGGTCGATGGACCTGCAGGCCTGAAGTCACAATCTTTTGAGGCTCCCTGTCGGCGTGCATAAACTGGAGTAAACGACTCCAGCGAAAAGGAGAGCTCCATGGCCATCGCATCCCAGTCAAAACTCTCGGCCCAGATCAAGGATTTCATCCTGCAGGACACCCAGATCGACCCCGGACAGACGCGGTCTTTCCCGACCAACCAGACCTGGCAGCGGCTGGGCAAGCTGGGAACCCAGCTCTGGCTGGATACCGGCTCGCTGGACGAATCCCAAAAGCTCTGGACCCGCGAATTCGCCGCACTGACGACCAACAACTCGCTTCTGAACAAGGAAGTCCAGCGGGGTACGTACGACGACGTGATTCCGGCGGCCTACGAACTGCTCTCCAGGCACGGGCTCAGCCAGCGCGAGATCCTGCTGGAGATTGCCTTCATCCTCAACGCGCGTCACGCCTTGAAACTCGTGCGAAAGTATGACGCGTATGTCTCGGTCGAGGAACACACCGACCTGGCCGACGATTTGGAACAGGCCGTCGCCACCGCCAGGCGCTTCCACGAAATCTGCCCCGAACGCTTTATCGTCAAGCTGCCGCTTACGCCGGCGGGGATCCTGGCGACACGCATCCTGGCCGGCGAGGGGATCGCCATCAACCACACGCTGGGCTTCTCGGCCCGGCAGAACTACATGGTTGCCAGAATCGCCGAACCAGCTTACGTCAACGTCTTCCTGGGAAGGTTGAACTCCTTCGTCGCAGACAACGATCTGGGCGACGGCGAATACGTCGGGGAAAAGGCGACGCTGGCCTCGCAGGCAGCAATCCAGAAGCTGCGCAGGGCGGCGGGGATCGAGACCCGGCAGATCGGCGCCAGCTACCGCCAGGGCCAGCAGGTGGCGGATTTGGCGGGCATCGACGTGATGACCATGCCCCCCAAGGTCGCCTCGGAGTTCCTCGAACTGGACATCGATCCCGATCAGTTGACCGACAAGACCGAGACCATCTACGAGCCCAGGCTCAGCGACCGGGCCGACGAGGCGGGCATCGAGACGCTCTGGCTGATCGACGAAAACGTCCGCAACGCCTGCGACGCCCTGGAGGCAGAGGATCTGGACCTGTTGACCGCCGCGGACCTGGTCAAGCACTTCCAGCAGCACGGGGCGGGCAACCTGCTGATCGACTGGAGCGACCAGCAGATCGAAACCAGCGCCGCCGAGGGCAAGATCCCCAAGCTGGAGAACTGGAAAGGGCCCCTCTCCGACGGGTCGATCGGCCTGGACGCCCTGATGAACCTCGCCGGGCTCAACGCCTTCCGCGCCGACCAGAAGGCCATGGACGACAAGGTTTTGGAGACGCTGGACAAGTCCGGCCGATATAAGCCTGACGCCTGAGAGCCCGCCTGTCAGAAGTAATCGGTGATCGCCTCCATCGTCCGCCCGACGGTGTAGGCGTCGACGCGGCGCCAAGGCTGACCGCGGCAGGCGAACTGCTCGGCCTTGTCGATGCGTTTGAAGCGGATCCGGAATTCCATGGGGGTATCGAAGGCGAACGTCCGCATCCGCCCGAGGTTCTCCGTGGCCGTCCGGGCGGCGGTGCGGATCTCCTCGACCACGCGGGCCGGGTGCTTGCTGCGGCAGGCGTTCCAGCCGAGGCTCTGCTTGGTGACCACCGTCTGGACCCAGTCCATCCGCGAGCGCGTCGCGGCGACGGCCTTGTCGTCGCTGGACAGCAGCACCAGCGGCACGCCGAAGGTCCCTGCCACGGCGGCCTCGACTTCGATCTCGCCGATCGTCTGGCCGTTGATCGTCATTTCCTGGATGTCCACGGAGCTGAACGAATGGGCCAGCACGGCCTGGGCGGTGGTGTCCATCGCGTGATAGCCGATCAGGGCGATCCCGGCGTAGGTTTCATCCAGCGTCGGGAAGCGGTGCGGGACGCTGCCGCCGATGATCAGGTCGCAGCGCGGGTCGATCCGGTCGTAATCCAGGTTCGGCCTGGCGGCGTGGTTGTCCCAGATGACCACTTCCTCGGCCCCGGCGTCGAAGAAGCCTTTGGCTGCGGCATCGGCCTCGCGGGCCCCCTGCAGGCAGGCAAAGGGGTAGTCGTTGGACGTGCTGAGCGATTTTCCCGGATTGCCCACCACGGCTGCGACGCCTTCCAGATCCACGCCGATCATGAATTTCATCGTCTTCTCCTCGGGGTCGATGATACCACGCGGGCCCGTTGCCTCGCCGACGCCATCGCCTCTTGGGCGATTTCGTCTCAGGTTAGATGCACGGTGATGATCTGGCAAGGGCCAAAATCGCCCTGCCGGCGCCCCTGCCGGCAGTCTGGGCTTTGCTTCTTTCGGCAGCATGGCTTACCGCGCCGGGCCCACGGGCCGCGTGGGAATTGTCTGAATCTTTTCGGCTGTCGACTTGACGAAGCCCTGGGCCAATCGCTATTATTGTTTGCATTCTGTTAGGTATCTTCCGATATGCTATATCGGGTGGTCCTGGCCGGCCTCGGGCGCTGCACGCTGTGTGACCGGCCGGACCACACGAGACGCCGACTGCAAAGACCGGAAACCAGAAAACGCAGCACGAGACTCTGTCCCGAATCGCGGGGGGACGAGCCGCACAACAGGCCCTGCCGCCGGCCCGCGGAGATCCCCTGCGCGGATGGAACTCGCCGCTGCCCGACAGGTCCCCTGCGATGAGCATCGAGAAAATCGACAAACCCGTCCGCGTCCTGGTTGACTGCTCCAACGGACAGATGGTCCCCCTGCGGTTCCTGATGGGCGAGCGGACCTATCGCATCGAGCAGATCAACGGGCGATGGATCGACCGCGCCGGCGACGGGGAGAAACTCCACTTCTCCGTCCAGGTCGGCAACGAGACGTACTACCTCCATTTCGACATGGCCGGGCGCCAGTGGTGGCTCGACCAGGTCGTGCTGGAAGGCTGAGACCCCCGGTGCAACCATGAGAGCGACGAGGAAACGAAACCGAAAACTCGACCGTTGGTTCGACAAACCGCCCACACCGCTGATCCTGCATCTCGATGTCGATGCCTTCTTCGCCTCGGTCGAGCAGCTGCTGATCCCGATGTATTGCGAAAAGCCCGTGGCGGTGGGCAATGGCGTGATCGCCTCCTGCAGCTACGAGGCCCGCCAGTTCGGCCTGCATGCGGGCATGGCCCTGCACGAGGCCCGCAAGCGATGCCCGGGGCTTGTCATCCTCGACGGCCAGTACCAGATCTACCGCTGCTTCGCCGAGCACATCTGGCAGATCACCCGCCAGTACGCCAACAGCCTCGAGACCTTCCTGGACGAGGCCTACGGCGATGCGACCGGCATGGAGGCGATTTACGGCAACGGCGAGGCAATCGGCCGAAGCCTCCAGCAGCAGGTCGCCGACGAGGTCGGCCTGCCCGTCTCGGTGGGCCTGGCCGAAAACCGCATGCTGGCCAAGATCGCCTCATCCGCGGTCAAGCCGCGCGGCGTCTGCTGGATCCGACCCGGACAGGCCGACGCCTTCCTGGCCGATCTGCCCGTCGAAACAATCCCCGGCGTGGGACGAAAGACCAAGGCCCAACTGGCCGAGATGAACATCCACACCGTCCGCCAACTGCGGGAACTGTCGTCCAGGAGCCTGAAAACCATGTTCGGCCGCCGGGGGGAAATCATCTACGAGCGTGCCCGCGGGCGGGATGTCCAGTCGCTGCGGCCCGATGCGCTGCCCAAAACCATCTCCCGCGAGACGACCTTCCACAAGCCCACCTGCGACGCCGATGAGGTCCTGGCCATGCTGACCTACCTGCTGCAGCGCGCCATGCGCACCGTCCGCGGGCACAAGCTCATGACCGGCTGTCTGGAGCTGAACCTGCGCTACGAGGACTGGCGCGGCAAGACCGTCCGCCGCGCCCTGGACGAACCGACCGACTGCGACGAAGACGTCTACGCCCTGCTGACCGAGTTGCTTACAACTCACAAAACCCGCCGCGTTGCCCTGCGACACGTCGGGATCGTCCTGTCCAATCTCGTCCGCAATGATGGGGCGAAACTTTTCGAATCCCCCCAGCGCAGCCAGCAGCGGCAGCTCCACCGGGCCGTCGACGGCATCCGCGACAAGTGGGGGCACGGATCGGTGATCTCCGGGGAGTCGATTGAACTGCTCGGGCGCCTGCAACGCGACGATTACGGCTTTGTCCTGCGCACCCCCTCGCTGACGAAATAACATGAACCGACCGCCCGACATCACGCCCCTGCAGTCCCGCAGCGGGTTTTCGCTGCTGCGTGGCACGGCCGGACCGGAAGAACTGGTCCGACGCGCCGCCGATCTGGGCCATCGGCGCCTGGCGATGACCGACGTGAACTCCCTGGCCGGGGCGCCGCGATTCCACCACGCCGCCGTCGAGGCCGATATCGAACCGATCATCGGGGCCGAGTTGCGCACGGGTGAAATCTCGGCTGTCGCCCTGGTCCGCGATCCGGTCGGCTACCAGAATCTCTGTTTGCTGCTGACGCAGATCCAGTGCGGCGATTCCGATCTGTACCGCTGTCCGTTCGATGCGCCGGATGGGCGGTCCGCCTGGCCGGGGTGGGTCGAGTCGATCCCCGCCGCAGCCGAGGGAATCGAGTGGGTCTTCGAAGACCTTCGCCTGGTCGAGCACCTCCGCCAGCGAGGCCTGGCTGAGACGCAGATCTGGCTGGGCATCGACCCGCCGACCCAGCGGGCCCGGACCCTGCGCGACCTGCTGGACTGCGCCGAGAGAACCGCCCTGCCGCTTGTCGCCCTGGGCCGGGCCCTGCTGAGAGATGCCGACGATCTCCAGACCGCCCGCCTGCTGGCCGCCATCGGCACGCGAACCACCATCGACAACGTCCCCGACGACCAGATGCCCTCGCTGCGGGCAACGCTGCGGGCCCCGCAGACCCTGGCCGAACAGCTGGCCCCCTGGCCCGAGGCGGTCCGGAACAACCAACGCCTGTCCGGACGATGCGCCGGCTACCGCCTCCTGCCGCGTCGGGCCACGTTCCCGCGCTTCGCCTGCCCCGACGGCCTGGACGCCCCGACCTATCTGCGCCGCCTCTGCCAGGAGGGCCTCCTGCGGCGGTACCGCAACCGCCCACCATTCGGGGCAGAACAACGATTGCAGCGCGAGTTGGGGTTGATCGAGAAACTCGGGTTTTCCGGCTACTTCCTGATCGTCCGCGACATCGTCCAGTTCGCCCGCCGCCAGGACGTCCCCGTCGCCGGTCGCGGCAGCGGGGCCAGCAGCATCGTCGCCTACCTGCTGGGCATTACCAACGTCTGTCCCATCCACTACGACATCCCCTTCGAACGCTTCCTCCACGAGCAGCGAGAGGACTTCCCCGACCTGGACATCGACTTCTGCTGGCGCATCCGCGATGACGTGATCGACTACGCATTCCGGAGATGGGGACGCGACCACACGGCGATGGTCTCCACGCACAACTGCTTCCAGCCGCGGTCGGCCTTTCGCGAGACGGCCAAGGCGACGGGGCTGTCCGACGCGCAGATCAGCCGGATGATCGAGACCGGGCGCGACCCGGACAACCTCGCCGGGCGAATCAACCGCCTGGCGAGGCGCATCACCGGCCTGCCCCACCTGCTCAGCGTACATCCCGGCGGGATCGTCATCACCCCCGGACGCATCGACCGCCACGTGCCGCTCGTCCCGGCCGCCAAGGGCGTGCTGATTACCCAGATGGACAAGAACGGCGTGGAGGATATCAACCTCGTCAAGCTCGACCTGCTGGGCAACCGCAACCTCTCGACCGTCCGGGCTGCGGGAGATCTGATCCGCCGCCGTCACAACGTGCGAATCGACATCGAGCAGGTCCCCCCCGACGATCCGGGCACGATCGAAACGCTCTGTCGCGGCGACACCATCGGCTGCAATCAGCTGGAATCACCCGCCATGCGACACCTGCTGGCGATGATGCAGCCCCGCGACACGCGCGACGTGATGAAGATCCTCGCTTTGATCCGCCCGGGGGCGGCGAGCATCGGCATGAAGGAGGTCTTTATCCGCCGCCATCGTGGGCTGGAGAACGTTCCGCCGGCCCCGGAGGCCGTCGAGCAGATTCTCGGACCCACCTGCGGCGTGATGCTCTATGAAGATGACGTGATGCTCGTCGCCGCGGCCATGCTGGATTGCGACCTGGCCGAGGCAGACCGCTTCCGCAAGGCCGTCCAGAAGTGTCCCGATGATACCGCCAGACTGGCCCTGTCGAGGCAGTTCCTGGCCCGGTGCGTGGACAACGGGATCGACCTGGACTACGCCAAGAGCATCTGGGTGCAGATGGCCAAGTACAACGCCTACTCCTTCTGCCGGGCCCACGCAGCCAGCTACGCCCAGTTGGCCTACGCGGGGGCGTACCTGAAAACGCACTTTCCCGTGGAGTTCTGGACCGCCTGTCTGAACAACAACCAGAGCATGTACCCCCATCGGCTGTACCTCGAACAGGCCAAGCGCGACGGCGTGCGGTTCGCCGCCCCGGACGTCAACCGCTCCGAGGCTGACTTCTGCATCGATGACGGACGTGTCCGTATCGGGCTGAACTTCATCGACACGATCGGCCCGGTCGGCGTGGAGACGATCCTCTCCCAGCGACAGAGCAACGGGCCCTACGACGGCCTGACCGATCTGCTGCTGCGGACGCAGATGGGCAAGGCCGAGGCTCGCTCGCTGATTCTCTCCGGGGCCTGCGACAGCTTCGGGCGCAACCGCCCGACGCTGATGATCGAACTGAACCTGTTCGCCCGTTTCAAGCCCGCCTGCCGCCCCGGCGGGCCCATGCTGCTCAACAGCCGGCCCGTGATCCCCGACGCCCCGGACGACTACAGCCCCGCCGAGCAGTACATCCAGCAGCGCGACGTGCTGGGCATGACCCCAGGGGCACACATCCTCAGCTGGTATCGCCCGCAACTTGCAGGCCGCGTCGATACCGTCAGCACCGACCTGCCCGATCGCATCGGCCACGGCGTCCGCATCGCCGGGATGATCGAAGCCCGACGGACCACCCCCACCAGCCGCGGCGAGGTGATGACCTTCCTGACCCTCGACGACGAGTTCGGCACGTTTGAGGTGACCATTTTCCCCGACCTGCGCGACCGCCTCCGCTGTGACCTGAATCGCTACGGCCCCTACCTGGTCGAAGGCAGAATCGAATCCCAATACGGCGCTCTCAGCCTCCGCGCCACCCGCCTGGACCTGCTGGAATTCCTGCCCGTCGCCGCGGCAGGATGACGCCTGGCCCCACCCGGAACGAGCGCAGGTGTCAGAAAGCGGCCTTCTCAGCTCTGCCCGGCCTGCGATTCCTCGGCGGCGTCTGGCCGGAGCTGGCGCTGGGCGGCCAGGAAACGTTCGCGCACGCTGCCCAGGTCGTCCGGTTCTTCGATGTTGCGTTCTGCCAGTTGCATGATCAGCCGCGCCTGGCGGAGCAGCGGCTGGCGGGCAGCATCAGTCGAACAGAAGCGGGCTGTCCGTTCGATAGCCTCCAGCATGCGGATGATCACCGACACGTGGGGCAGAACGTTCTGGCGAATCTGGTCGAAGCTCAGATCCACAATGCCTCGGAAATCCGGCGGATGGGTGATCAGCCGCAGACGGTCCTGCTCGTCACGCCACGCAGGCGAAGGCGTGCCGCTGCTGGCAAACTCGCAGAGGGCCTGGCCGATCCGATCCACGCAGAGACGGGCCGTGAAGGGATCATTGATGCTCTGGGAAAGCGAGCGGACGGCGATCTCGACGAGTTGCTCCATGCCGAACTCCAGATCCTGTACCGACGTGCGCCGACGGCCGAACGTGAAGCACTTGAGGACCTTGCCGACAGCCTTGTCATCAAGAGCTTGCCCCGGCCAGTATTCGGCGATCACTTCGCCGTCCACGGCGAAATGTCCAGCCCGTTTGTGCAACCGCACCATGAGGTCATGGTCGCAGGCCCACTCGACCAAGGTGGGTTCATCGACCGACTGGATGTACCCGGAGCGATCGGAGGTGATCCGACCGGCCTGGTCGGAGGGGATCATCTCTGCCAGTTCGGGAGGAACCCCCATGCAGCCGGCTTGTTGTCGACCTCTGCCCGCGCAGGTTCGGCCGATGGTTTTGTAGAAATCCGAGACGACCTCGGCGACGACGTTGTCCGACTGCAACGATGCCGCCACGTGATGGAAGAAGTAGATCAGCACCGCGACGGCTGCGAGCATCAGAACAACAGCAACGGTGACCGACATGGCGGGCACGAAGGTGGCACTGTCGGCGGCGCGGAGCAGGAATATGGCGTAGACGAACGTGGCGATGAACGTCCCCAGCGTGATCTGGTTTCCGCGATCTCGCATGAAATTGTAGAGCATCCGGGGCCCGAACTGCTGCGACGCCAGCGACAGGGCCACGATGGTGATCGAGAAGGTCACCCCGGCCAGGGCGATCATGCCCCCGGCCACGGCGTTGAGCAGTGTCCGGACACCTTCGACGCCGCTGCTGGTGTCGACGAAATGGATGACGGCCTTCAGGTCATAGACGCGATCGGCCCATATGGCCCCGACTGCCAATGCAATCGACCCGGTGACCATCAGGGAAGGAACGAACCAGTAGCTGGACCGGACAGAATCCCACAGAGTAGTTAAACGAACACGCATCCATGAATTATAGAAGAAGCTGGCCGATCCCCCGCGCATTGCTGCCTTCGACCGCCCGCGGCAGCAGGAGTCACTGCAGCTTCCGGACAGCACCCAGCCCGCCGTCGACGCCGATGATCTGGCCGGTCACCCAGGCAGATTCCGGTGAAAGCAGCCAGGCGGCGGCCGCGGCGACATCCTCCGGTTGGCCGATTCGCGCCAGCGGGTGTCGGGCAGAGGCGGCCTGGCGACGGTCGTCATTGTTGATCAGTCTCTCGGCCAGCGGGGTCTGGGTCAGGGACGGCGCGACGGCATTGACGCGGACTTTCGGGGCCAGCTCAGCCGCCAGCGACCGGACCAGGCCTTCGAGGGCACCCTTGGCCGATGCGATCGAAGCGTGGTACGACATGCCCGCCTGGACGGCGACCGTGCTGAACAGGACGATCGAGCCGGATGGATCGGCCCGTTTGAGGACGGGCAGGGCCCAGCGGATGCAGCGGACGGCCCCGAGCAGGTTGATCTCGAAATCCTCGCCGAAGTCGTCATCGGTCAGTTGCCCGAACGGGCGCAGACGTATCGTGCCCGGACAATAGGCCAACCCCTCCAGCGATTCGGCAGGGAGTTCGAACTCGATCGGCCGGGTCGCATCCAGCGTGATCGTTTCGGCGCCCCGCGGGGCCTGGGTGTTCGCCTGGCCGCGGGAGGCTACCGTCACCTGGTGACCCTTTTCCAGCAGCGACCGGGCCAGGGCATGGCCGATGCCGGAGGTCCCTCCGACGATGAGATAGTGGCGATCCGACATTCCGACCGCCTCCTTTCCTGTCACCGATGGCTTGGGCTCTGGACAACTCTAGGCGCAGGATAGCAAGATCCCAAGAAGTCCCTGCCCTGCCCGTTGGGCCTTGCTCAGAGCGACAGTCCGGCCAGGGGCACGGTCTTACTCTTTCGGGGCCGGGTACTGCGGCTGGCGGCCCTCTACGACTGCGACGACATCGTGGACGACATCGCACATGTTCTGGACGGCGTCCGGGACGCGGGCGGCGATGTGGGGCGTGAGAATCACGTTGTCCAGGCCGAACAACGGGTAGTCTTCGGTCGGCGGCTCGGGGTCGTGACAGTCGATGACGGCGAAGCTGACGTGGCCGGACCGCAGGGCCTCGCCCAGGGCCGGGTAGTCGACGCACTGGCCTCGGGCGGCGTTGAGGAACTGCACGCCGGGCTTGAACCTGGCGATGGTCTCGGCGTTGATGAACTTGGTGGTCAGTTCGGTCACCGGGACGTGGATGGTGATGATGTCGCTCTGGGCGTAGAGGGTTTCCTTGTCGACCGCCCTGGCCGGGTAGTCGACCTCGATGTCGAGGATGTCGTTGTAGAGGACCTCCATGCCCAGCGCCGCTGCGGCCCGACCGACGCGGGAGCCGATCCGCCCGCACCCGATGATTCCGAGGGTCAGGCCCTTCAGGAAGCGGCCGAAGATGTTCTTGCGGACCTTGTGGAACTCTTCCGGGCTGACGTAGCCTTCCATGGGCCAGAACTTGCGGTTGATCTCGACGAGCATGCCGATGATGTAATCGACCACGGCCAGGGTGTTGGCAGCGGGGGTATGGACGACTTCGACTCCGCGGGCGCGGCAGGCGGCGACGTCGATGTTCTCCAGGGCCACGCCCGCCCGGCCGACGACCTTGAGCTTCGACGCCTTGTCCAGCAGGTTATCGTTGACCTGCGTGTAGCTGCGGACGACCAGGCCGTCGACATCGGCGACCAGGTCGATCGCCTCATCGGCCTGGCACATCTGCACATCGCCGTGCTGGGCGAGATAGTCGACACTGATGTCGTTCAGCGGTTCACTGACGAGGTAACGAGCCACTTGGAATCCTTTCTTTCTGTGGTCGCCGGCGGATCAGCCTTTGCGGACGGTGCGGGTGGCCTTGCCGATATTCGCGATCCGGCTGCGCACCCGGTGCCAGAGTCCCTGGAGGCCCAGGCCCCGGGCCAGTTCGTTGATGTAGCGGTCATCCGGGTCCACCTGCATCGCCTCGCGGGTGTAGCGGCGGGCGCGGACCTTGTCGCCCATCTGCAGGTAAGCCAGGGCCAGGTTGTACATCGCCAGCGAATAGTCGGGCCGCAGTTCCAGGGCCTTGCGACAGTGCTGGATACCATGGCCGTAGCGGCCCATCATGAAGTAGCTGACGGCCAGGTTGTGGTGTGCGTAGGCGTCGTCGGGGCGGATTTCCGTCAGGCGGGTAAGCACCTTGCAGGCGTGGCGGGACAGCTGGGCCTCGATCAGCAGCTCGCCGAGTTCCTGCAGCGTCTCAGGATCGCCGCCGGACTGGCGCAGTTCGAGCACGACGTGCTTGGCGGCCTCGTTGATCTTGCCCTGGTCGACCAGCACGCGGGCGATTTTGGCGTGGACGCCCGGGGTGGTCTCGTCCAGCCGAAGCACCAGGCCGAAGCGGTCCAGGGCCTCGTCCTGCCTGCCCTGCTTCATCGCCAGCTCGCCCAGGCCGAAGTGTGCGTTGGGGTTCTGCGGAGAGATCTCCAGCGCGTCGCGGTACATCCGCTCGGACTGGGAGTAGTCGTCCATCTCGCTGAGCAGATCGCCGAAGTCCAGCAGGGTATTCAGTTCGGTCGGGTCCAGGGCCAGCTCGGCCTGGTAGTGGGCGCGGGCTTTGGTCAACTCGCCCTGGGACCAGTAGGCCTCGGCCAGGCGGGCATTGGCCTGGGGCTGATTGGGGTCCAGCCGCAGCGATTCCCGCCAGCAGTAGATGGCCCGTTCGAGCTCGTCGCGGGCGTAGAGGCTCGTGCCGATATTGTAGTAGCACAGCGGACACTGCTCGACGAAAAGCCTGGCCAGGTAGAACATGATTTCGGCGTCTTCGTGGCGGCCGATCTCACAGTAGGTGACAATCCGGTTGCAGTAGGCCGGCTCGTAAGTCGGGTCGATCTTCTCGATGCGTTCGAAGCACTCCAG
Organism: Phycisphaerae bacterium; assembly: GCA_046541415.1. Lineage (GTDB taxonomy): Bacteria > Planctomycetota > Phycisphaerae > SM23-33 > SM23-33 > CAZOVB01. Next base: position 18,946 of record JBKHDI010000020.1, read on the forward strand.
GGCGTCGGCATACTGGCCCAGACGGGTGAGGTTCACGCCGAGGCAGTTGAGGGTCTCGACATCTTCCGGTTCCAGCTCCAGGGCCGCTTCGTAGGCCTCGCGGGCCCGGCCGAAATCGCTCATCGCCTCCAGCGTCAGGCCCAGGTTGAAGTACCAGGATGCGTTGGACGGGTTGGAGTCGATCGCGGCACGGAGTTCCGCGGCCGCCTCTGCCCAGCGCCCCTGTTTATACAGCTGGTGGGCACGTTCCACCCGATTCTCGGCGTCCATCCACTCTTCCATGGAGCACGTATCCCTTCGGTTTTCTATGATTCCGGTGCCTCGGAGGCATCGTTCAGCGGGTATTTCAGGCGGCCGGGGCCTTGCGGCGTCGTTCGCCAGGTATGATGAGACCATTGTATCGCAGGAGCCCTTATACAACAACCGCCAAAGGCGCATCCGAGCGGCCGGAGCATGAATTTCTCTGCCCAACCGCCCACCGAGGCGGGAATTGGGGGTTCTTGCCGGCCCTGCGGGCAGGTACAATCCCTGCATGAGCGATCCGGACGTCCAGAAAATCCTGAACCTCGAAGATCAGCAACTGCTCGACCAGTGCGAGGTGGACATATACAAAGCCTCTGGCCCGGGCGGACAGCACCGCAACAAGGTCTCCTCGGCCGTGCGGCTGCGCCATGGTCCGACGGGGCTGATGGCCCACGCCAACGATTCCCGCAGCCAGCACGACAATAAGCGTCTGGCGATCAAACGCTTGCGGATGAACATCGCCCTGCAACTGCGGACCCGGCTGGACCCCAAGGCCATCCTCATGCCCGGTCTCGTCGGCCAATGCCTGAGCACGCCGCGCAAACAGACCGGCAAGGCGGGCAAGGTGCTGCAGATCGGGCGTAAGGACCACCGGTTCTGGGCGGTCGCGGCCTGGCTGCTGGACCTGCTGGACGTCTGCGAGGGACAGTTGGGCAAGGCATCGGCGACGCTGGGGATCAGCACAGGCAACCTGGTGCGCATTTTCAAGTCCGACCGTCACCTGCTCCACGCGGTCCAGGAGATGCGTAAAAGGTTCGGACTAAAGCCCCTGCAATGACTGCCCGGCGAAACGGTCTTTGCTGCGGGGCAAATGCAGGCTTGACCGGCATGCGGAAAACCCGTTACAATCCGGTATGGTCCGAGCAGCGCCCATCCACACCTGTCTGGGCGTCGGAAGCGCCCGAAAGGGCCCCAAGCTTCCATGTAGTTCACCCACCATTGCGAGGACCGGGAAAGCAGGCCTGATCCGCCATCCGCATCGGACCGGCCGATCTTGTCCATTCGGGCAGGCTCGCACCGATGTATCTGCTTTCCCGTTACTTATGGATACTCCCGGCCCGGCCGGGCACACATTTTGGTTCTGCATATAGCGAGTCGTCATGGCAAGAAAACAGCGCAAGCGTATCGGTGAAATTCTTCAGGAATGGGGGGTCGTTACAAAGGCAGGCGTCAAAGAAGCCGTCGACTACGCCCAGCGGGAGTACGTCCGGATGGGCGAGGCTTTCGTCGCACTGGGCCTGGCTGACGAGACGGACGTGACCAAGGCCCTGGCCCTGCAGTACGACATGGAGTACATCGATCTGGACAAGAACACCGTCGTACCCAGCAAACTCGACCTGATCCCGGACGACATCATCCGCAAGCACCTGATCCTGCCGCTGGCGCGGGAGGACGGCAAGGTCAAGGTGGTCATCACCGACCCACTGGACCTGGACACGATGGACATGCTCCGGTTCCGGCTGAATACCGAGCTGGAACCCTGCCTGGCGCCCAAGAGCAAGTTGCGGGCCTACATCGACGAGTTCGTGCGGATGGACAACATGTCCATCGACCAGACGGTCAGCGAGATCCGCCAGTCCGGCGAGGACGCTCTGATGGCCAAGGCCTCTGCCGCCAGCGGAGACATCGACGAAGACGCCGCCCCGATCATCCGCCTGGTCAGCATGCTGATCACCGAGGCGGTCAAGTCGCGGGCCAGCGACATCCACATCGAGCCGATGGCCAACCGCGTCCGGGTCCGCTACCGGATCGACGGCGTGTGTATCGAACGTGACAACGTCCCCAAACGGATGCAGGGCCCGGTGATCAACCGATTCAAGATCCTCGCCGGGATCGACCTGGCCGAGAAGCGCCTGCCCCAGGACGGCAGAATCAAGATGACTGTCGGCTCGGAGGACGTCGACTTCCGCGTATCCTCCCTGCCCAGCTACCATGGCGAGAGCATTGTGCTGCGAATCCTCCGCCCCGAAAGCGCCCGAATCGGCATTAAAGCGCTCGGGTTTGAGGATGATGACTACGGCCGGTTCCAGCAGATCATCAAGCGACCCAACGGGGTCTTCCTGGTTACCGGGCCGACCGGATCGGGCAAAACCACCACGCTCTACTCGGCCTTGAACGAACTGAATACGCCCGACCGGAAAATCATCACCGCCGAGGATCCGGTGGAGTACAACTTCGCCGGAATCAACCAGGTTCAGGTGAATGACCAGATCGATTTGACGTTCGCTTCGATCCTGCGATCCATGCTTCGCCAGGCCCCAAACATCATTCTCGTTGGTGAAATTCGCGATTACGAGGTGGCTGAAGTGGCAATTCAGGCCGCTTTAACTGGACACTTGGTATTCAGTACACTTCACACCAACGATGCGGCGTCTGCGGTGACGCGTCTGATCGACATGGGGGTCAAGCCGTTCCTGGTCGCCTCCAGTATCCAGGCGGTAATGGCCCAGAGACTCATCCGGGTGATCTGCAAGAACTGCAAGCAGCCCCATCCGGAACCGGACCGCCGCATGCTGCAGCTGCTGGGGTTCCGCGACGAAGAGATCGCCAACACAACCTTTGCAAGAGGCAAGGGTTGCAACCAGTGCAACGGGACCGGCTTCAAGGGTCGCCAAGGCATCTTCGAGCTGATGGAATTCGATGGCACGCTGCGTGACCTGGCCTTTAACGGGGCCCCCCTCTCCGAGATCCGCAAGGCGGCCAAGTCCAACGGCATGCACAGCTTGCTCGAAGACGGCCGACGGAAAGTCAGAAGCGGTGTGACCACCCCCGAAGAACTCGTCCGCGTCACCCAGGCCGAGGCGATTGTCGAAGAATAGTGCCCGGCCGGGCAAAGATATGCAACTCCTGCCAAACACAGGACTTGCTGACTATGCCCTGCCCGATTGCCTCCTGGGGCGACTACCAATTGTCCTTTGAAATCCTAATAATATACGTGCAGAAAGGACCGAAATGGCCGGAACAATCCATATAGACCGACTGCTGGAGACCTGTATCAAACGGGGTGCCAGCGACCTGCACCTGGCTGTCGGTCGTCCTCCGACCCTGCGGCTGCATGGGCGTCTGAGGCCCCTGGAGACCAAGACGCTGGAGCCGGAAGACACCGTCGCGTTGATGAAGTCGATCACGCCCGAGCGTTGTCAGCAGGAACTGCAGGAACAGGGCGGGACGGACTTCGGCTTCGAGTACGGCAAGGCGGGGCGATTCAGAACGGCCGTGTTCATGCAGAAAGGTAACGTCTCGCTGGTGTTGCGACTGATCCCGTCGAAAATCCTGACGTTCGACGAGATCGGCCTGCCCGCCATCGTTCGCAGCCTCTGTCGCCGTCCGCGTGGTCTGTTCCTGGTCACCGGGCCGACCGGTTCGGGCAAGACGACGACCCTGGCGACGATGCTGCACTACATCAACGAACACTTCGACAAGCACATCGTGACGGTCGAAGACCCGATCGAGTATTACCACACGCACAGGAAGAGCGTGGTCAACCAGCGTGAAGTCGGCGTGGACGTGCCGAGCTTCGACGAGGGCCTCCGCCGCGTGCTTCGACAGGACCCGGACGTGATCCTGGTCGGTGAGCTGCGAGACCTGGAGACCACGCAGGCCGCGGTCCGGGCGGCCGAAACGGGCCACCTCGTCTTCGGAACGATGCACACCACCACCGCGGCCCGGACGATCACCCGACTGATCGACCAGTTCCCCGTCGATCAGCAGGAGCAGGTTCGCGTGCAGATCTCCGAGGCCCTGATCGCCGTGCTCTGTCAGGCCCTCATGCCCCGCCAGGACGCCCGCGGGATGATCGCAGCCTTCGAGTTCATGGTCGTAACCAACGCCGTTTCCAACCTGATCCGCGAGAACAAGGTCTTCCGAATCCCCTCGGCGATCCAGACGGGCAAGCGTCTGGGCATGCAGCTGCTGGACGACCACCTGCTGGAACTGTATCGGGAAGGAAAGGTCTCCGAGGAAGACGCCGTGGACCGCAGCCAGAACCCCGGCGAGATCCAGGAGCGGATCAACACAATGAAGGACAAGCCTGGCGGTCTGGAATCCGAAGGCCAGAACGGACAGGAGTAACCGATGACCGAAGCGACCAGATACAACGTCGAGCAACTGCGGAGCCGCCCCCTGGGCCGGATCCTGGTCAAGATGGGAAAGATCACCCGCGACCAGGTCCACGAGGGTCTCGGCGCCCAGAAAGACAAGGGAGGCCCGCTCGGTCAGATCCTCGTGGACCTGGGCTATGTCGACTCGGCCACGGTGGGCCTGGCCCTGGGCTTCCAGGCCGGGATGGATTACGTCGACCTGTCCAGCCGCGAGATCCCCGAAGAGGTCATCGAGCAGGTCCCGCCGGAAATGGCCAAGACCTACAAACTCGTGCCCATCAGTTACGACCCGAACGAGAAGCGCCTGGTCATCGCCATTGCCTCGGCCGACAACTTCCATGCCGTCGACGACCTGCGGACCCTGATGGGCTTCAAGGTCGAGGCGCGGATCACCGTGCCCGAGCAAGTCGAGCAGGCCCTGAGCAAATATTACGGAGCGGCTGAGGAATCCATGGGCGATATCATGAACGATATCGTCGGCAACGAGGAGTTGGCCCAGCTGGAAAACCGCGGCGAGAGCATCGACCTGGACACGATCCAGCAGGCGGCTGACTCCAACCCGGTCCGGCGCCTGGTGAACATGGTCCTGCTCGAGGCGATCCGCAACCGGGCCAGCGACATCCATTTCGAGCCGTTCGAGAACGAGTTCAAGATGCGCTACCGCATCGACGGCCACCTGTTCGAGATGCTCCCCCCGCCGCGTCATATTGCCACGGCGATCGCGTCGCGTATCAAGGTCATGGCCAATCTCGACATCGCCGAACGCCGCCTGCCCCAGGACGGACGAATCGAGCTGCTGGTCAACAACCAGCCGGTCGACCTGCGGATCTCGGTCCTGCCGACGAGTTTCGGCGAGTCGGTCGTCATGCGTGTGCTGGACCGCTCCAACGTGCAGTTGGACCTGGAGCGCCTGGGCATGCGGGATGACGACCTGCGGATCTTCCGCCAGTTGATCCGCCGCCCCCACGGGATCGTCATCGTCACCGGGCCGACCGGCTCGGGTAAGACCACCACGTTGTACTCGGCCCTGAGTGAACTGAATTCCGTCGAGACCAAGATCCTGACCAGCGAGGACCCGGTCGAATACGACATTGACGGGCTGATCCAGTGTCAGATCCGTTCGGATATCGGCCTGACCTTCGCCCGCTGCCTTCGCAGCTTCCTGCGACAGGACCCGGACATCGTGCTGGTCGGTGAAATCCGCGACCTGGAGACAGCCGAGATCGCCGTTCAGGCGTCTCTGACCGGCCACCTGGTCTTCACCACGCTGCACACCAACGACGCGCCTTCGACCATTGCGCGAATCCTGGACCTGGGCCTCCAGCCGTTCCAGGTTACCGCCACGCTGGAATCGATTGTCGCCCAGCGACTGGTTCGTACGATCTGCACGCGGTGCAAGGAGCCCTTCCACCCCACCGAGGATATGTTGATGGAAATCAACCTCCCCATGGAAGAGGCCGAGAAACACGAGTTCTTCCATGGCACGGGCTGCGAGAAGTGTCGCGGCACGGGCTATAGCGGGCGAACGGCGATTTACGAGATCATGATGCTCGACGACCGCATACGCGAGTTGATCATGCAGCGCAGCAGCACGGCCCGGATCCGCGAGGCGGCCCGGAAGCGTGGCATGCGGTCGTTGCGTGAGAGCGGCCTGCTGGCGATTTTCGACGGCAAGACCACGATTGAAGAGGTTATCAGCCAGACCATTTTCGAAGATTGATAAGTACTTGACCGGGCTTTCAGCGACGCCCAGGAGTCACAACCGATGCCAACCTTTACCTATGAAGCGATGAACAGCGTGGGCCAGCCGGTCAAGGGCGAGGTCGAGGCCTCTTCCTCCGAGGAAGCCATCGCCCGCGTCCGCTCGATGGGCAACTTCCCGACGAAGATCAAGGAGAAGTCCGCCCGCAAGCCGCAGCAGAAGAAGTCGGCCGGTGCCCAGGCCGGCGCCGCGGCGGCCAAGCGCCGCACGGCCGGGCGCGTGCCCCGAAAGCTGCTGACCCAGTTTACCCGGCAGCTCTCGACGCTGATCGACGCGGGCCTGCCGATCCTCCGCTCGCTGCGCATCCTCGAAGAGCAGCAGAAGCCCGGCATGCTTCGCGTGGCCATTCGCATGGTCGCCGAAGACGTCGAAGGCGGTGCGACGCTCTCCGAGGCGATGAGCCGACACCCCAAGGCGTTCGACCGCCTGTTTGTCAACATGGTCCGGGCCGGCGAGTTGGGCGGCGTGCTGGACCTGATCCTCCAGCGACTGGCCGACTTCATGGAAAAGTCCCAGGCCCTGAAACGCAAGATCGTCGGCGCGATGATCTACCCCGCAGCGGTCATCACCTTTGCGGTGCTGATCGTCGCGGTCCTGCTGATGTTCGTCGTGCCGAAGTTCCAGACCATCTTCGCCGACATGGGCGACGAACTGCCCCCGGTCACCGAGGCCCTGCTGGGCTTCTCGGACTGGATGGTCCGTATCGGATGGATCTGGATGCTCGCGTTCCCCATCGGTCTGTACCTGCTGATCAAACTGCTGCGGACCAGTCCCGGCGGTCGGTATTTCGTAGACAACGTCAAGCTCCACATTCCCTTGTTCGGGCTGATCGTATCCAAAGGTGCGGTGGCGCGTTTCGCCCGCACGCTGGGCACGCTGCTCTCGGCCGGTGTTCCGATCCTCGAAGCGATCAACATTACCCGTGAGACCTCGGGCAACGAGGTGTACGTCCGGGCTTTGGGCAAGGTGCATGACGGTATCCGCGAGGGCGAGAGCTTTGCCGGCCCGCTGAAACAGGCCAAGATCGTCGACCCGATGGTCGTCAACATGATCGACGTCGGCGAGGAGACCGGTGAGTTGGACAAGATGCTCAACAAGGTCGCCGACACCTACGACGAGGAAGTGGAAGTCCTCGTCGGGGCGATGACCAGCCTGATGGAACCGCTGTTGATCATCTTCCTCGGTCTGATCGTCGGGTTCATCGTCATCGCGTTGTTCATGCCCATGGTCGCAATGATCCAGAACATGCAGAACTGATCGATCGTATAACCTCAGAGAAGAATTATGGTTAGATTAGACAGCACAATCCGTCGCAGGCCCCGCGGCTGGGGCTTTACCCTGGTCGAACTGCTGATCGTAATCTCGATCATCGCCCTGCTGCTGACGATCCTGATCCCGGCGCTGAACGCTGCGTCCCGGGCCAAGGACAAAGCCGCCACCCAGGCGCGGATCACCGCCCTGTCCAACGGCGCCAGCCTGTTCGCCAAGGAGAACAACAATCTCTATCCCGGTGCCCAGGACCTCAACAGCTGGCGCGGCTCGATGACCGGCAGCCAGAAACTGGCCAGGGAGCTGTTTACCAAGGACGGTGACTTCCCCGTGACCACCGGATATGTCAAGTACCAGCAGGGCATGCTCGGTACGGTGGAAGGCGAGGATGACACCCTCGTCGACACCTTCCCCGACCCCGGGGCCATCTGCTACTACGTGGCCGACCCCCGCAAGACGGATCTCGATGCCGGCAAGCAGTACAAGGAGTCGGACAACCAGGCCTATACGGCGGGCAACTCCGCTGCCGGGTTTACAGGGTTCATCACCGCCTCCGACGGCAAGCCGTACCAGAGCAACCAGTTCCTGCTGATCGCCCCGGGGGCAGACGGCAAGTATTTCAACGATGACGATGTGACCAACTTCAACAGACGAGCCGAGTGAGATTGCCATGAAACAACGCAGCAACCATCCGGGAGATCCAGGCCCCTCGGCGGGCTTTACGCTGATCGAACTGCTGGTCGTCATTGCCATTCTCGGCCTGCTGGTCGCGCTGATCATCCCCTCGATGCGGCGGGCGATCATGATCGCCAAGGACACCAAGACCCTGGCCGTGATGGCCGAGATCAAGAACGGCCTGGAGGGCTTCAAGAGCGACAACGAAGGCATGTACCCGGGCCAGGGCCGACCCTCCAGCGACAAACTGAAGGTCATGACCGGCAGCGAATTGCTGGCCCGCACGTTGTTCTGGAGCAAGTCTGCGGATAACGATCCGTTCGACAGCCCCTTCAAGCCCACCTCCGGGTACATGGCCTACAACGAGAACCTCGTGATCGAATACGAAGGGCAAAGCCCGCTGATGGGCGACGACTACGACGAAGACGACGCCATGCCCATCCTGTATTACCCGGCCCGGCTCGGACGCGTCGGGCGGACCGGATACCTGAGCAATTATGTCAGTGGCGACAACGGTTCGATCGACACGCCCTCGGGCGGAAGTTGGGGGAAGTTCGTCAAGGACGGAAACGGCAACTTCCACAACCCCAGAAGCTACCTGCTGATCGGTGCCGGGCTGGACCGCAAGTATTTTACTGACGACGATCACACCAACTTCCCCAAGTAACGCGAAAGGCCCTGGTTTGAACCTCCATGCAACACAACTTGGCGACCGAGGCGACCGCGGCGGCTTTACGCTGGTGGAGCTGCTGGTGGTCATCGCCATCATCGCCCTGCTGGCGACCCTGGCCATTCCGGTAGCTCTCTCGATCCGTCAGCAGGCCAAGGAATCAGCATCCCTGGCCCTGCTGAACTCGATCGGCATCGGGATCGACCATTACTACAGCGAGATGGACGAGCAGTACCCCCCTGCCAGGGAAGGCGGGATGAACTCGGCCGAGACGATCTGCTTCTACATGCTCGGCTATGCAGACGATCCGGGGCGGGAAGGCGAAGCGATGTCCGGCGGACGGGCGTACTACGAGGACGACGGCATTGACGGCTACGGCTGGATGAAGCCCGGCGTGCACCGCGGACCGCGACACGGGCCCTACGCGGGCCTGGAAGAAAAGGCCAAACTCGCCAACACCGGCTCGCCGGGCGAGTGGGTTTTCGTCGATACCTTCGACCGCCCCGTCTGGTACGGCGTGTACCGCAACGGCGGGATCGACACCGGTGGCATCCCCGGGATGAGCAACGAACAGAACTACTTCAAGAGCCGCGACGACGAATACTACCGCAAGGATTTCGTGCTGGTCACCAGCGGCAAGGACGGGGATTTCAAGGCCATCGCCGACGACCCGACATCCGACGACATCGCCAACTTCTTCTCGGAGTAACCCAATGATGCACCTGGACAGGAAAACATACAGACCCGCGGGCCGAACGGGCTTTACGCTGATCGAGCTGCTGATCGTCATGGCGATCCTGGCGATCCTGGTATCCCTTTCGGTGGCCGTGGGACGGTATATCTCCGAGGAAAGCTCGCGCAAGCGGACGCAGACAGCCCTGAAGATGATCAAGACCGCCCTGGAGCAGTACGTCGACGAATACCGCGATTACCCGCCCGACCGGGACCCCGACGGAGACGACACCTCCACCGAGGTGCTGCTGGACTCCCTGTGGAAGTCGGACGCCGCCCGGGAGATCCTCGAGAAGATCGACCCGGAGATCTTCACCGGCCGGGACAACTCGCTATACGACAGCTGGGGCACGAAGATGCAATACGACCGCGACGGTGGGTCGGGAGGCACGGCGCTGATCGTCTCGGCCGGGCCCGACAAGAAATTCGACGGCGACAACGCCGAAGACAACATCCGCTCAGACTTCGACTGAGTCCAGGAGAGGCGAGATGAAAACCAAGATGAAACCGAAAGCCTTCACGCTGATCGAGTTGCTCGTGGTCATCGCGATCATCGCCCTGATAGCGGCGATGACGATCCCGACGGTCTCGAACTTCTTCGAGTCCGGGGCCGACGCCCAGACGTACCAACTGCTCGATGCCAGCGTCCGCGCCGCCCGGGCCTACGCGATGGAGCACCAGGTCTTTGCCGGCGTGCATATTCAGCACGGCAATGGGGCGATCGACAAGCCCGATACCGGCTTTGCCTGCGTGGTGGCGTGGAACCCGGAGACGAACGTTTTCGGCCGGGCCACCGGATTCGAGCCGATCGAATTCCCGGGCAACATGAGCTTCGGGCACGTGCAGAAAGAAAACAACACGATGCACGCGGACGGCAGCTACAAGTTGGGCGATCCGGCCATGTTCCTGACCATGACGATCGTCTTCAACCCCGACGGGAAGCTGGTGCGTACCGCCGGCGCTTCGCGCATCCGGTTTGATCCCAACGACCCGCTGTTCAAGGGCGATCTGTCGATCTGGAGCTTCAAGACCGCCATGGGCGGATCCGGCCACTGGACCGGAGGCGAAGTCGGGGCCGAAGTCGTCACCCTGCTGCACCTGCCCTCGTTCCGCAATGCAGGCCAGGCATCAGTCCGGGTGCAATACATGAACGAGTCAGGGCGGTTTATCGGCATCAATCATTACACCGGCCAGCTGTTCCCGCGGGAGTAACCCATGCGACGCATAGAAACAGGAAACCGATACACCGCCGGAAGAGGCGGCTTTACCCTGGCCGAGGTGATGTTCGCGATCATCCTCCTGGGCGTCTGCCTGGCGATGGTGGCCGGGGCCTTCCCGGCCGCTCTGGAGATGAACGACCAGTCGTTTGCGATGGTCCTCGGGGGGATCATCACCGACAACGGCCTGGCCGTGGCCAAGGCGAGCCTGGAACACCCCGTCGCCGGTGCAGGCAGCGGGCAACTGGTGGACGTGACATCGCGCCTGGGCGGAGACGACGTGACCTACCCGACCGGCAGCGACGGCCGACGCGGCTTCCGGGTTCTCACCCGGCGCATGGCCGGGGACGCCAACGATTACCTGCTGGTGATCGCCTCGTACGAGAAGACCAAGGCCGCCCACGAGATCAAGACCGAGCACTTCCCGGTCAACGTCGACGCGGGGGCCGAGAGCTTCTCGACGAGCGATCCGGGCAAGTTCCAGCCCAACGGCGTGGTAATCTCCGACTCCGGCCCGTGGGCGTATATCAAGAGCATCGACGGTGGCAAGGTGACGCTGGAAAGACCCCTGTCCCGCGATGAAGATGTCAGCGGCCTGACGCTGGTCTACGAGGTCAGTGGCTCGGACAGCCCCATATCGGTGATGAACCCGGGCACGACCGTTCTGGTCAGCCGGACAGGCCTGCGGAGTCGACCATGATGCAGAAACCCGACAACATGACCCGACGCAAAGCCCTGACGCTGGTGGAACTGCTGGTGACACTGACGATCATCGCGGCGATGATATTGGCATTCAGCACGATCCTGGCCTCTTCGCAGAAGGTGATATCCTCCTCGCAGGCCCTGATGCGTTCCAACGCTGCCGCCGAGGCCGTCGCCCGGGCGATCCGCCTGGACTTTCAGGCGATTACCAAGGATGGCTTCCTGGTCATCCGCGATGACGAGATCGCCTTCACCACGGCCGGCTACTTCCCCATGCAGCGCGTCGGTTCGCTGAGCAACGATGACGAGGGCACGAGCGACAAGGTCAGCGGATTCGGCCTGGGCCAGGTGGTCATTTACGGCCGATGCGACAATCCGGCAGAGAGTTCCCTCAGCGACCCGGTGTTGTTCCGGATCCCGGTGGTTCTCAACCCGGAGCATTTTGATTCTCCCCCGGCCGACGCGTGGAAAATCTCCCCGTCTTACTTCCTGACCAAGACCGCCGACGAACTGGCCGACATCGCCGGGTCGCTGATCAGCGGGGCTCCCAGTTCGATCCGCGTGCCTTCCGAGAACACCTTTGCCAGCGTCGAGGACCTCTGGATGGTGATGAACCACCGCGTCAGCGATCTGGAGATCGCCTATGCGATGGAGTTCCAGGGGGGCAGCCTGGACTGGCAGACGGTTTCGGGGGGCAACGAGAAAGTCTGGACCCACCACGATCGCGCGGCCTGGCCCCTGGCGGTGCGGATCCGCTTCAAGATCCACGACAAAGCCTGGCCGGATGAGTTTGCCGAAGACGCCCTGACCTATGAAGTGATCTGCTCGATCGGCAGTTAACCGTGAGGTGCAACATGAAACGCACATTGAGACAACAACGCGGCTCGGTCCTGCTGATGGTCGTCGGCCTGTTGACGATCATCTACATGCTCGGCGGAACCTTCCTGATCGTCGCGTCATTGGACCGCCGCCAGACCCGCGCGATCACCCGCTCCGGGCGCACTTCCACCGGGGCCCAGGGCCTGGTCGAGCTGATCCAGAACAAGCTGCGTGACGACCTGCACACGGCCGACGACGGCAGGCCGTACGGCAACCTGCCGGGAGGAGCGGCCGGCTACCTGGGCTTCATCGACTACCCGACCGACGATTCCCGCGGGGACTACTGGCTGTCGAGTTCGTACTATAAGGGCATCAGCCGCTGGCGCCGCGTCGGGGATATCCCGGGCGTGGGGGACATGGCCGATTCAGTAGCCCTGGGCGACCCCGATGCGGACTTCGGCGACGCCGACGGCGATGGCGAGGCCGACGGCATCCGCTTTGACACCGGCATGGTCGACCCGGACGGTAACACGATCTACGCCACCGTCCGCGTCGTGGACACCTCCGCCTTCGTCAACACCAGCGTCTGCTGGGGAACGGGTCAATGGACATCCCCTACCAGCCCCGTGCTGATCGATTTCCTGGGCATGAGCAACCTGAAGTACGACAAGTGGCGGGACTTCCACCGGGATCGGGCCAACGGCTGGGACTTCAAAGTGGATACCGCCCAGAAGTACCTGGTCGAGATGGCCAGCCGCGTGCTGCATCCCCAAGCGTCCTATCGCCCCTTCGAAGTGGCCGATGAAGCCTTCCTGCGCGACGCCAACCCCGACTCCCTGCCGCGAGAAAACCGTGTCGGGCGCCTGGCCAAGCACTTCGTTTACATCCGCAATGGACAGTCCACTCCCCGTACAGACCCCGAGCTGGCCCGGCAGATGACCACGCGAAACATCTCGCGTTCGCTGCTTCGCTACCCCGATGCTGACCACACCGCTCGCATCCAGCTCAATGGCTCGATGCTGGAGACCGACACGACGAGACAGTACCTCTACCGCCAGATGATCTCCGCCGGGGCCGATGCTGCCGAGGCCGCCCATATGGTGGCCAACCTCTGGGCCTATACCTCCAACGCCAGTCCGGATACCGAGGCATTCGCATTCGCCCCCGTTCCCGACCCAAACGCCGTGGGCACGGTTTACGGCATCACGCCTCAACTGGTGATTACCGAAGCCTTCATCTACAGCGAGGCCGAGACCAAGGACGGCGACGGCGACTCGGGATACGGCATCGCCATCGAACTGATGAACCCCGGCTGGGTGCCGGTTACCACCGAAAGCTACGTCCTGAAGGTCGGGACCGAGTCGATCAGGTTCAACGATTCGACGATCGGAGCCCCCACCGTCGATCCCGGCCAGAAGATCGTGCTGTATCACTTCGACGGGAAAATCAAGGACAACAGTGGCGACAAGGACGACGCCGACCTGACGACGTTCGAGTTCAATGCGATCACCGCCCCCAAGTTCCAGGTCGAGGCGTTGAAGGCTTTCGACGCCGGCACGGTCCTGACCATCGAACGGGAGATCACCGTCGAGGCGATGACCTACCAGGTGCCCGTCGACCAACTCAAGCCCAACGTGGATGAACTGGAGTTCCCCTACACCAGCAAGACGACTCACGACGGCAACTACGACACGTCCTGGGGCGCCTCGGCCCGACGCGACGACCAGTGGGAAGTCTGGGACGACAACCCCGGCAGGCGGAAGCTCGGCGGTCGGGCGCGGTCGACGCTGGCGATCTACCGTCGCGAGGCCGGCGATTCGGTCAAGAAGACAAACCACAAGCTCGGATCTTCCAACGGCGTCTCCCGGCTGGACTCCTTCTCGCCCGACGGCACGACAGAGCCGTTCGAAGGTTTCTCGATCCACCGGGCGACCAACGGCTTCGTCCGCGACCTGGGCGAACTGGTCCGCCTGTACCGGACCGGTCCCGACGCCTCGGGCGCTGCGTTGCCCCAGAAGCTCCGAGACCAGGGCTTCTGGAAAGACCTCACCCGCGGCAAGCTCGACCTGCACGCGGTCGGGACGAACCCGATCAGCGGGTATCCGTCCCTGCCCTGGGCGGCGATCCTGCTGGAGCAGCTGGAAGTAATTCCTACGGATACAGGCATGGCCGACGAGCCCCGTCGCATCTACGGGCGGATCAACATCAACACCGCCGAGAAAGACGTGCTGATGCGTCTGCCCTGGCCCAACGCGATCTTCGGCGTGACCCCTAACGACGGCGTGCGACTCCAGGATGCGGACGTCGAACTGCTGGTCGACTACATCCTGGCCTACCGCGACGGCCGTGCCACGATGGACAACCGCTACGACTTCGCCAACCGGGCGGGGACGACCGGCATTACGGGTCTTCGCAGCCAGGTCGGCAACGCCAACGGTTTCCTGACCGAGGCCGAAGTCGCCATCCCGCTGTACCTCTTTGCCCGCACGCGTAAGAGCAACATCGAGAGCTTCCAGCCTGAGGAACGGTACACGGGCATCTACGGAGTCGACAGGCTGTATCATGCGATCAGCAACCTGATCACCGTTCGCAGCGACACCTACGCCGTGCTGGTCGAACTTCGCAGCGGCGGCCGGGAAGGCCGACCCGTCCGCAGGCGCCGGTACCTGGGCCTGATCGACCGGAGCAACTGCAACGAGCAGTACGACATGCCGGCGATCGAGCTGTTCACCGAACTGAAATAACCGCCCGAACCGGCGGAGGGAGTCACCCTGGCGGGCTGCGGGAATCCGAGGAGTTCCGCAGCCCGCTGCTACATGTGGGCCGGTGCGCTTCCGGTCAGCAGGGCGCAGACCAGGTGGGCCATCGTCACCAGGTCCAGGAAGTTGTGGTGGAGGATGTCCCGCATTTGCCTGGCATCGGCCGAGTCGACGAAGGCGTGATACGCCTCGGGGATCTGCGAGCCGGGGATGTCGCCGGTCCGCCGCCGACCGGTAAAGGCCCACTCCAGCGTCTGCAGCTTGCAGTTGGGCAGGTCGTTCTTCCAGAACCGGCGCGACTCGTGCAGCAGGTCCAGGTGCGGGATCTCGCGGATGGGCAGCTCGATGGCGTGGAAGGCCGAACGCTCCTTGAGCATGTTGATGTCGTACGACTTGCCGTTGAACGTCACCAGGATGCTGGACGCGTCGTAGCGGTCCCAGAAGCCCTGGCAGATCGCGGCCTCCTCGCTGTAATCGCGGGCAAGGTACTGCTGGACAACCAACTGCTCGTCCTGCCAGCCCATCAGGCCGACCAGGAAAATCGGACAGCCCGAGAATCCACACGTCTCCAGGTCCATGAACAGCAGATCGCCCGGGCCACCGTTGGCCACGTGACACAGAGCCGCCGAGGCCTTGAGTTCATCGAACCGGTGTCTCGCCCCGCGCAGCACGGCCGAATAAGTCGAATGGATTTCGTCGCCCTCGGTCAGGGGCTTGCGGATCTGCCAACAGGGCATGTCGCCAAGGGGCGTGCGGAACATGAGCTCCTGTCCCGGGCAGGCCTCGGCCAGTTGCATCGGTCGGCTTGGGGCGGCCGGGTCGGTCCCGGCCGGGACGTTGTCGAGCAGCCCCCGGGCGGCGCGCAGATCGCCCCTTGCCAGGGATCTGGTCAACAGGCTGAGTTTGCGGCGTCTGGATTCGCTCATCGACATGGCGTCACGTCCGGTGGGCAGGTTGGCAAGCTGCTTTGATTATACCGAACCGAACCCGAACATCCAAGTCGATCTCAGACGAACGGTTCTGCCCGGCGGCAAAGCTGGAGCGGGATCTTCCACGGGTCGCGGAGCATGACCAGGTACGACCCGTCTTCGGGCCGTACTTCCTCGACCATCTCCGCGCCGGCCTCGATGAGCATCCTGGCTGTTGCCCCGGGGTCATCGGCCGTAAAGGCCAGGTGGAACCGCAGCGGGTGCAGGGCCGCGTAATCCGGGATCGGATCGGTCGGGTTCTTGTAGATCTCGATGGCGACGTGGCCGGCTGCATCGACCAGGAAGTGGGTGAATGGCGGCACGGCCATGCCACGAGCGATCCGCATGCCGCAGTGGTTCTCGTACCAGCGGGCCATCTCCACCGGGTCCGGAACGTTCAGGGCCAGATGTTCGATTTCCAGGTTCATCGCGATCCTCGCTTTGTGTCGGTAGCGGTTTCGACCGGCAGGTCACGGAAGCCCAGCATCGGCATTTGACGGGGCATGTCAAGCGGGACCGCGGACGGGTCGGCCCCGAAAGCACCGTGGACGCGGGCCGACCCCTGCAACGGCCTGGCCAGAGCCACATCAGGCCAGGCGGATCCAGCAGGCCGATTCTGCCGGCAGGTCGATGACCATGCTCTGGGCGACGTCGACCGGTTCGCCTGTAATCGCGTCGACGCCCTCGGTGTACTGGCGGTCGAAAGCCTGGATAAACGCCGCCCTGGCGGGGCCGTCATTGATCAGGAAGTAGTGATCCGCCTGCTGGGACCGCAGGCGGAAGGCCAGCGGCGCGTCGCACTGCCAGGTCCGCTGCATGTGGCCTGTGGTCAGTTGGGCCAGGTACGCCTCGGCCTGGGCGTTGCCCGGGCGGGTGCACATCCGCGCCAGGTCAAAACCGACCAGCACGGCCGAGCCTTTGCCTCGCCGGACTTCGGTCACCGCGGCCCGACCGTCGGCGAAGCGGGCCAGCACCTTCGCATCGGTGGTCTCGACGTCCGCGAAGTACCCGTCGATGGGCATGTCACCCAGCTGCATCTGCTCGGTCCGCGTGTGGTGGATCACGTCGATCCACGCCCCGAAGATCCGCTCGACAGGCCCGCCCTTACCCGCCGGATGACACTTGCCCCACGGGTCCTGGAAGCCGAACTGCACGTCGGCGACCAGCCGCCCGCCGGCCTCGACGTACGCCAGCAGGTTCTCCAGTGCTTCTGTCGACAGCGCCCGCAGATGCGGAGCGTACAGGACCGGATAGGCCGGGCCGATCCCGTCGCCCAGTTCCTCGGTCCGGACGTACTGGAATGCCCTGTGATGGTTCACCAGGGCCCGCGAAGCGCCGATCATCGCCCAGATCGGCTGCAGCTGCGTGCCGCCCCCGAAGCGTCCCGGGCCGTCGGTCAGGTCGTGGCGGTCGGGCTCGAGGGTGTAGACGGCCTGGGTGTCCCAGTCCTCCAATACGCCGACGGGGTTCTCCTGCCGGGCCGACCACAACTCGCGGTGATACTTGCCCATGGCCCGGGCGATCTGTCCGGCCTGGCTGGCCCAGCTGGTGACCTTGCCGGACAGCGACGTCATGCCGTACTCCCCTGCCTCCCAGCCGCCGGGGCGGTTGTTCCAGGTCCAGAAGGCGATGTTGACGTGTCCGGCAGCCAGGTAGTTGCACATCAGGCGCCGCATCAGGCCCGGATTCATCGAATTGGGGTATCCGCCGGAATACTGGACCGCCCCGCCGGTGGTCTCGTAGGCGCTGGTCCAGCCGCCCTTGAAGTAGTCGCGCGTCTGGCGGGACTGGAAGTAAACCGGCCTGTCGACCTCGCCGCAGGCCGCCTCGAAATGCCACGACAGGTGGATCGACGTGGTGAACAGATCCGCCCTGGAAGCGAACTGTCGGATGTCCCACCGCAGCTGGGGCTGATTGAGAAACAGCTGGTGGGCCCCGAGGTTGACCGGCGTGTCCGGATCGAACTTGTGCAGCGACTCGACGGTCGCGACGATCCGCGTGTTCATCTTGTCGGTCAGGTAGCGGAGCACGTCGCGGGCGGCCCCGTAGTTGACCTGGGCCCGATGGGCCCCGCTGACCTTCCAGTCGGCCTGGAAGCCTTCCAGGGCCCGGTAGGCGGTCTGAAAAGACTCGACGATGTACTTGCCCGCCTCCGGGTAGAGGTTCCATGCCTCGTCGAGCTTCTCCAGCGTTCCGTACTGCTTTTCCAGCCAGCGGGCGAATTCGACGCGGTCGTAGTCGTTGTCGATCCCGCTGTCACCGGCGTTGGGTTCCCCGGCCATCCCCCAGGCCAGCAGGTTCGGGTGGTCCTTGTATCGCTCGGCGACGGGCTGGTACAGCTGGGCAAGGGCGGCCCTGCTTTCCGGATCGCGCAGGTGACTTCTCTGGAACCGTTGCGGATCGACGCCGTGTTTTGCCAGCAGCGCCTCGGACGGCCGAAGCGAGCCGATGTGGGCGATGACATCGATGTCGACCTTCTCGGCCGCGGCCATCCAGTCGTCCATGCGGCTGAGGTCGTAGACGCCGGGAGAGGTCTCCTCCAATTCGAGGTTGTGGTACCGCACGGAGGTCAGGCCGGTCTGCTTGATGCGCGTGAGCTGATCGACCAGCCACGACATCTCGTAATCGCCCGGGCGCCAAAGGACGACGCTGGCGAACCATTTGCCTTCGCGGGCGAGTTTCTGCTGGAGGGGACTGTCATTCATCGCCGCGATGGCTTCGTGGGCGGCAGTGACTTGCTGAGACGTAAATCCGTTCTGAATCATGCTTGTTCCTCTCGCGGGGACCCCTTCCGGATCGCCGAATGCCTCTGCCCCATCGCCGCATGCGCTGCATCTGCGGCAAGCGAGGCAGGCAAACGCGCCCGCCATGCGGCAGAACAGGATCCGGGCGAGGGACTCTCTGGCAGGAGTTGACGCGTGGCGAGGGAATCTATCTTCCCGGTCGGGGCAGGCAAGGTCAATCAGAAACTCGGCAAATGCAGCCGCGCCTTCAGAGAGAGGCCCCTTCCAGCAGGTCCTCTTCGATCCGGGCCAGATACGAGGGGATGTGGATCAGCGTCAGAGGCTCGTCCCGGACGACAGTCACGCCGAGGACAAAGCCGGCCGAGCTGTCCGACAGCGACCCGAGTTTCTCGATTGCGGCGTCCTCTGCCAGATCGAACACCTCGCAGTCGCGGCAGACCTGCAGTCCGACGCAGAGGTCTTCGTGCTGGACAACGACGAGGCTGGCCTTGTCGCCCTGCTCGGGGTGGGCCAGACCCAGTTGCTCGGCCAGCAGGACAACGGGCACGAGTTGGCCGCGAAGATTGGCCAGGCCCCGTATGTAGGCCGGCGTGCCCGGGACGCCCTTGACCGACCGGGCCGAGACAATCTGCGTAACGTAGGATGCGGGAAAGGCATAGGCTTCATCGGCGCAGCGGACCAGAAGCATCGATCGCCCGGTTCGTCGCCCGGGGTGCACTGCTCGGGTTTCCCCTGTGCCCGCGGCCGGGCCGGTGGAAAGCCTGCGACGAAATGAAGATCTTCTGGCCATGTCCAGGAGTATCGGCCAACGAAGGCCCGAGCTTTGGTTGCGCAGCGGGCGAGGCGGGCAGGAGTTAATCAAGAGTCCGGATGATAGAGACGATACAGCCAAGGGTAGTAAGAATACTCCCTTCCGCCCCGCTCGGGAGAGAGTCTGTACGTACAGGGAATCACTCAGAGAGCAAGACCGTGGGTACTGCGTGGCAGAAAGACAGGCAGGACAGTCGGCTCGTCCGGGCATTGGCCTGGATGGGCGTGCTGTCGATCGTCTCGCTGGGATGGTTCCTGCTGCTGGCCGAGCTGAGCCCTGCCTGGAGCCTGACTCTGCCCGCCCTGGCGGTTGGCCTGACCATCGGTCGCTTCTTCCGGCGCCTGCCTGACCTGGAGCACACAGACGTCTGCCTGTTCCGGGCAGATCGCAAGGGTCGGGTTCGGTATGCCAGCCCCGCCCTTCGGTCGCTGCTGGGGCTGGACCCCGGCTGGCTGTCACGACGGAAGATCTTCTTGCCTGACCTGTTCATAGATGGTCATTCCGGCCGGATCGCCGCTGCGGTGCGGGAAATCTCGCAGGATGCCAGGTCTTGCGCGACGATCGAGGCCTACGCCCGGAAGAGGGACGACCAGGCCGTCGCATCACTGGTCTATATCGAGAAACTGGCCTCCTGCAGCGGCAGGCAGGACCTGTGCGGGCTGATCCTGGACATCTCCGAGTGGTCCGAACATGCCGAGTCTCTCCGCCAGGCCCACAAGAGAGCACAGGACTCCCGCGACGAACTGGAAGCGACCAACCAGCAGCTTGAGGAGGCGATCCTGCGGGCGAACGTTCTGGCCGAGGAGGCCGAACTGGCCAACAGCATCAAGAGCGAGTTTCTGGCCAACATGAGCCACGAGATCCGCACGCCGATGAACGGCATTATCGGGATGACCGAACTGGCGCTGAACACGCAGCTCCAGCCGGACCAGCGTCACTTCCTGGAGATGGTCAAGGAATCGGCAGACAGCCTGATGGAAATCATCAACGACATTCTCGATTTCTCTCGCATCGAAGCCGGCCATATCGAGATCGACCCGATCCCGTATCTCATCGGGGACTGCGTAAACAACTGCCTCGAACCGCTTCGGAACCGCGCCGAGGCCCGCGGGCTGCAGCTGCGCTGCCAGATCGACCCGTCCGTGCCCAATGCCGTCGTCGGCGACCCGGGGCGGCTGAGGCAGATCCTGATCAACCTGGTGGGCAATGCGATCAAATTCACCGAGTCCGGCTCGATCGAGGTCCAGGCCCGACTGGCCCACCGGGACGAGAGAATCGCCCGCCTGCAGTTCTCGGTGATCGACACCGGCTGCGGGATCGCCCCATCCGTCCAGAGCCGGATCTTCGAGGCCTTCGAGATGGGTGACGACGCCTCCAACCGTCGACACGGCGGGACGGGGCTGGGCCTGGCGATCTGCGGCCGACTGGTCAGCATGATGAACGGTGAGGTCTGGGTGGAAAGCCAGATCGGCCAGGGCAGCACGTTCCACTTCACCCTCGATCTGGAGATCCCGGGGGCCTGCGATGCGAGCCTGCCTGCGGTTCAGGCCGAGGACGGATTCGACCAGATCCGGGTCCTGATGGTCGATGAGGAGATCAGCTCGCTGGATCTGATGGACCGGTTCCTGGCCCGCTCGAACATCTCCCGCAACCGGGCCCTGGGCGCCAGGGAGGCCCTGAAGGAACTGATCGACGCAGCCAAGCGGGGCGAGAGCTACCAGGCGGCGGTCATCGAGATCGAGATGAAACACATGAACGGGTACGTCCTGGCGGGCAAGATCAAGAGTCACCCGGACCTGCAGGATACCCGGATCATCCTGATCGCCGCTGCCGGCCAACGCGGCGATGCCGCCCGCTGCCGCCAACTCGGCTGCGATGCCTACCTGACCAAACCCGTCCGCGCAGAAGACCTGTTGACTGCCCTTTGGATGGCGATCCATCGCGACGACCAGGATGCGGCCACGCTGATCACCCGCCACCTGATGCGCGAGCAGCAGAAGCGGCTGCACATCCTGCTGGCCGAGGACAAGCGGATCAATCGCGAACTGGCGGTGAGCATCCTCGAATCGGCCGGGCATGCGGTGAGCTGCGTGGAGGACGGCAACCTGGCGGTCGAGTCCTTTGATCCCGACCGCTACGACCTGGTGCTCATGGACGTCCAGATGCCCGGCATGGACGGGCTCGAGGCGACGCGCCGGATCCGCCGGGCCAGCCAGGGTCGACGACACGTACCCATCGTGGCCATGACCGCCCACGCGATGGAATCCGACAAGTCCCGCTGCCTGGAAGCAGGCATGGACGGATATCTCGCCAAGCCGGTCGACGCTGGCAGGCTGCTGGCGATGATCCAGGGCCTGACCGGACAGGACGTGTCCGGAGCGGTGCCCGAACTCGATGGCCCGGCCGGCCGGGAAGGCATTGCAGAGCCCCTGGAAGACTGCCCCGAGCGGCCCCAGTTCGACAGGCCCGGGGCCGTGGAGCGACTGGGCGGTGACGAGCACCTCCTGGCCGCCCTGGCAGAAGAGTTCCTAAAGGACGGGCCGCAGATGATCGATGAAATCCGGGAAGCCATCGGCGCATCGGCATACGACGCCGTTGCCGAGAACGCACACGCGATCAAGGGGGCTGTGGGGTTGTTCTCGACCGGCGAGGTCTTCCGGGCGGCGATGGAACTGGAGGCCCAGGCCAGGAGCGGGGACGCAGATGGCGTTCAGGCGGCCGAGGCACGTCTGGGCAGATTGTACGAAAAGCTAAGCCGGGAGATCGGCAACTTCATGCAGGAGATGGCCCGATGCGGGTCCTGATAGCCGAAGATCATCGCATATCGCGTTTCGCCCTGCAGGCCCTGCTGGACAAGTGGGGCTTTGACGTGGTCGCCTGCGAAGACGGCAACCAGGCCTGGGAGATTCTGCACCAGCCCAGGGGCCCGCGCCTGGCGATTCTCGACTGGAACATGCCCGGAATGAACGGCATGGAAGTCTGCCGACAGGTCCGGGCCGACAACACCCGGGACTACATCTACATCATCATGCTCACCGCGCGGGGCCAGAAGGATGACATCGCCGCGGGCATGGAAGCCGGGGCCGACGACTACATCATCAAACCCTTCGACGCCCGCGAGCTGCGGGCCCGACTCAAGGCCGCTCGGCGCATCCTCGACCTCCAGTCGGAACTGCTGGGCGTCCAGGATTCCCTGCGGACCAGCCAGGCTGAACTGGCTGCCATCTTCAGCAGCGCACCGACCTCCCTGCTGCTGATCGACAGGAAATTCCAGATCCGTAACGCCAACCCGGCCGCGATCGAACTGGCCGGCCAACCGCTGGAGGACATGGTCGGTTTGCGACCGGGCATGGCCCTGCGGTGCGACATCGGCACGCACAGCGAGGGCGGCTGCGGGGCGGGCGAAGAGTGCAGCCGCTGCAAGCTCCGCGAAATCCTGCTGGACGTTGTGACCACCGGGGCCCGACACCACCGGGGCGAGGCGAATCTGATCGTCCCCGACCAGCAGGGAAACAAGCGCGAACTCTGCCTGCACGTAACCAGCGTGCCGCTGACCCTGGGCGATGAGGAGATGATCCTCGTCTGCCTGGAGGATATCTCCGAACGCAAACAGGCCGAGCAGGACCTCAGCAGCCTCAACCAGACCCTCGAAACCAAGATCGAGCAGCGAACCCGTGAGGTCCGCCAACTGCTGGAGCAGAAGGACAAGTTCGTCAACCAATTGGGACACGACCTGAAGACCCCGCTGACGCCCCTGGTGGCCCTGCTGCCGATGGCCCAGAAGCGAAGCACGGACGAGAAGGTGCTCAATATCCTCAACGTGGCCATCGACAACGTGCAGTTCATGCGTTCGCTGGTGGAGAAAACCCTCTCGCTGGCCAGGCTGAACTCATCCAACGTGCCCTTCGAGGTCGAACGGGTCGATCTGCTCCCGGAAAGCCGGTCGATCATCTCCAGCCTGGCCTGCGTGTTCCAGGAGAGGGGCTTCCGCGTGCACAACGAGATCGTCCAGCCCATATCGGTCATGGCCGACCGGGTCCTGCTCCGGGAAGTCTTCCACAACCTGCTGACCAACGCGATGAAGTACTCCAACGGCGGAGGGGATTTGACGATCCGGGCCTACGCCCAGGGTCTCGGCATGGTGGCGATCGAGGTGCAGGATGCCGGGATCGGCATGACACCGGAGCAGCTGTCCTCGGCATTCCAGGAGTTCTACAAGGCCGATGAATCCAGACACGACCGGGCTTCGGCGGGCCTGGGCCTTTCGATCTGCAGAGCCATTGTTTGCAAACACGGCGGCAGGATTACCGCCGAGAGTCCGGGACTGGGCAAGGGAAGCACGATCCGCTTCACCATGCCGCAGGGCATAGAAGAGTCAACCGCCGCGGACGCCCCTGCCCGCGGCAGATCTGGGAGGGTGGCCTGACAGGGCCATCCGGGGAGAGATCCAATCATGTGCAATACAATTCTGGTTGTCGATGACGACCCGTCGATCCGGATGACCGTGGAAATGGTCCTGGAGGAGACGGATTACCAGGTCCGCTTCGCCGAGAACGGCCAGGCTGCCATCCAGACGCTCGAGCAAGGGTATCGGGGCCTGGTCCTGCTGGACATCATGATGCCCTGCATGGACGGCTGGCAGACGCTCAAGGCGATGGTCGACCAGGGCCTGTACGAGGGCAACATCGTCTGCATGTTGACCGCCGTGCTGGATCCCGGGCCGGAAATGGAAGGGCTGAAGGAGTACGTCCTGGACTACGTCCGCAAGCCGTTTACGCCCGATGAACTGATCGAAGCAGTAGACAACGCCATCGCGTTGGTCGAATGAGAGTCGCTAACACGCCTGTGCAGAAGGGGTACGTCCTGCCATGCCGGTAAGAAACCTCATCATGATGGGGATCTCCACGGGAGGTCCCAAGACATTGCGGCGGGTTTTCGGCTCTTTGCCGAGGCTCAACGCTGCGGTTGTGCTCGTCCAGCACATGCCCAAGTTCATCAACCAGTCGGTCTGCCGGACGCTGGATGCGCTGACCGACATGGACGTCGTACTGGCCGAGAACAACATGGAAATCAAGGAAGGCTGCGTCTACCTCGCCCCGTCCGAACTGCATACCGAACTGGTCAAAAACACGCGCCTGCGCCTGCGCAGCGGGCCGAAGGTATGCTTCGTCTGCCCGTCGGTCGACGTGGCGATGAAGTCGGCCTCCACCGTGCCGGGCAAGCTGATCGGCGTGATCATGACGGGCATGGGCAAGGACGGCGCCGAAGGGATCGCCAAGCTCAAGACCCTCGGAGCGCGGACCTTCGCGCAGGACGAAGCGACCAGCATCATCTGGGGCATGCCCGCTGCGGCGATAGAGACCGGCAAGATCGACGAGGTCCTCAGCCCCGAACAGATCCAGAAAAAGCTGGTCTCGCTGGTCGGCTGCCTCTCGGCCGCCCGGACCTGACAAGCCCCGCGCGTCCGCTTTCCTGCGGCGTGGTCGGTCGGGATGGGGTCAGGACTGGCCCATCTTGCGGAAGTCCGCGATGATCAGCGCCAGAGGCCCCAGCGCAACCATTCCCGCTACCGTACATCCCATCAGAATCGATCCGATAATCCTGCTTTTCACGGCACGTCCTCCAGAGAACTTCTGCCTGTTTCCCTCATCTTACCGGCCCGCCTGCCTCCCACGCCGACGGGACACACTATTGTACTCGCCGTTGCTTACCTGTGGCGGTTAAAGACGGGCAAAGACTGCAAATCTCTCCAGGGTTGCAATAACGCATTGCTAATACATTGTTTACGAAACCGAAAACGCCCGGTTTTCTTCCGCGCCGGACGGCCCGGAACCAGGTGTCCCAAGAGCACGCGCAATGCGACGAAGCGGTCAGGCACAGCCCGCCGGAGAGAAAATCCGGCCCGATCCGAACCATTCAGCCATTTTTGCCGAATAGAGTATTGCACTGACCGCGTTTTCTACTATAGTAATCGATCCCCCAACGCCGGCACCTGTTCCGGCTGGGGTCCGAGTAATCGGCCCCATCGTCTAGTGGCCTAGGACACCGGGTTTTCATCCCGGCAACCGGAGTTCGAGTCTCCGTGGGGTCAAATGGTGCAAGTTCTTGTTCTCGCAAGGGCTTGCACCTTTTTGCTTACCCTCGCAATTCAGGGTTTTGCCGTGCCCGTGAATTCCTTTTGCGGCTTCTTGCGAGGCCAGGGTATCCGAGTGCTGCAGCGCTTTTTGCAGCGCCTTTTCCCCTGCCTCCCCAACCGCACGGCGGAAATGTTCGTCGGTTGTCTGCAAGTAATGCCGATTGGCCACGGCCTCGGTATGGCCCAGCCACTGGGTGACAACGTGTGTGGGGAACTCGTTGGCCAACTCAGTGGCCCTGGACGCTCGCAGGTTGGCGAACAGACGCGGCCAAGGCTTCAGCCCCGCTCGCAGCATGATTCGCTTGAACTGCGTCCGCAAATTCTGCTTGGCGTCCCTGTACCTGGCGATTACATGCTCCTGGCCCTCGTCGGCCAGGGTGAACAGATCAAGCAATGGGCCGCGCAGTTCGGGGAACATTGGGACGAACCGAACCCCGCCGTCGTGCCGTTCGGTCTTGGGGCTGTGAACGTGTAACCGCCCCTTGTCGAAGTCGATGTCCGCCCACCGCAACCGCAATATTTCAGACGGGCACCGCAACCCCCCGAATCGGGCAAGGGCGAAAATCGCCCGCCACGTGGCGTCTGGGCAGGCGTCCAGGAAGGCCTCGGCATCCTGGCGGGTGACGAAGTGCATCCGCGCCCGGTTGACCGAATGGCCAAGCCGCATTTCTGCGAAGGGATTGTCCTGCAAGATTCTCGCCTTCACGGCTCCTTCTAGAATCTGCTTCGCCCTCTTGCACCGCCGGCGGATCGTCGCTTCCGCAAGACCCCGAGACGTGCCCAGCCAGGCACGGAACCGCTCGGCGTCCAGTTTCGTGATCTGGTCGATGTTTGTATCGGCCCCGAAGAACGCGGTCATATCCGCTCGGTTCTTCTCGTAGTTAAGAAGGGTCGATTCCTTCAGGTCCGACTTTCCGCCAATGTACTGTTCCAGCCAGGCGGCCAGCGTCGGGATTGCCTCGCGCTGGTCCTGCTCGATCAGGCCCACCCGGTGCAGTTTTTCGCGCAGGTCCTCGGGCAGCCCTGCAACCCAGATCGCGGTATCCCGGTCGATCGCAGTATTGGTCACCTGCGCGGCCAGAAGATCCTCTACCCGTGTTTTGACCGACTCGGCCGCCCTTTTCGCCATCCGGCCAAGTCGAACAGTTTTCCTGACGCCCTCGGGGTCCACAAACTGAATTGTCCGCGTCCCTGTTGATTTTCTGGTGCTCAAACTCGCCATCACTTCGCCACCTTTCGTTTCCGCCTTTTCGGCGCGACCAGTTCCAGGCCGAGTTCTTCGACGATCGCATCGACGGCCGACAAGAGCAGGCCGGTTTTCCCGGCCATGAACCGACTCAAGCTCGCAGGGTCGATCCCTGTGGCCTGGGCCAGGGCGTAGCGGCTCATCGGTGCGGCGTCGATCTGAGCTCGCAACTGCTTCGACAGGTTCTGTTTCATTTTCGCCATGCCAGAAGTATACTCCATTGTGTGAGCGCTTGTCAATTACTGCCTTCATTTTCTTCTTCTTCGTCCGATTCTTCGCCGGGCTGTATGTCGGCCTTCTCGGCCTGCCGCGCGAATTCTTCCAAGGCGGAAACCCGGTACCGTTTCGCCCTTCCCAGTCGGAAATAGGGGACGCGCCCTTCCTTGCCCAGTGCAAACATGGTCCTGGGGGAGATGCCTAGCATGGCGGCGGCGGTGGGCTCGTCTACCGCTACCGGTCGGCCTTGAATCTTCATCTTCATGGTCCAGCGTCCTCATCGTCTTCGGGGCGGCCGGCTGCGTTCGGCGCGCCGAGTTGTTCCATCAGTTTGTCGAATCCTGCCCGCTCTTCCTGGGTCAGTCGTCGGGCCGGTGGTTCGGCCTGGGCGTCCTGGGCGAGCGCTTGCGACTGTTCGGCGGGCGTCGTATCGACCCCTCCGAATGCCGGGCCAGAATCGCCCCTCTGGGCGAAGATCTCCGTTTCGGCGTCCCCCGGTCGGCCTCTTTCGGGTTCGTCGCAGGGCGGCGGGGTTTTGTCGGCGGGTGAGCGCTTCATTCGTTCATTCTCCCAAGCTCTTGTAGAATGCCCTCTCCACTTCGGCTGCTCGCTCCGCTTGCTGTGCTTGCTGCTCAGGGGTGCGGTAGCCGTCCCAGTCTTTCCAGGTCTCATCGCGGAGATAGTTGGAAGGCTTCGGGACGAACCGGCCACTTGCCTTCTTCCAGTCGGGCTGCGCCTTCATGTGCTCAAGGTGCTGGGCGATTCGCTCGGCGTGGTCTCGCAGGTTCGCACGCTGCCAGACCTGGCGGGCATGCGCCTTACCGTTCTTGTGTGGACTGTCGGGATAGGCTTGCCAGAAGTTATCGAAGTCGCTCTGTTCGCTTTCTTCTTCAGGTGAAACCTGAATACCCGCCCCTTCTTCGGAGTGTTCTGAATACAGTTCTGAATACAGTTCTGAAGAGGGTGGAGAATCTCCACCAGATTCCGCCGAAATGGAACCAGATTCCGCCGAAATGGAACCAGATGAGTGGTTCCCGTCCTCCACCAGATCGGCCGGTTGAATCTGGTTCCAATTCTCCACCAGATTGACGAGGGGAATCTGATACTGATTTGCCCTTCTCCTGCCGGGCCGGCACACCAAGAGCAAGCCCTTCTCTTCCAGTTCCTCGACTGCTCGAACGGCTGTTTTCCGGGTCATGCCTGCGCGTTTTTGCAGGGTGTTGAGGGATGCTGTTCCAAGCTGTCCGCCATTCTTATTGAAGATGACAGCCCAGATCAGTTTGGCCGCTGCGGTTACGTCTCCCCGCTCCGCCAAGGGCTTCGGGATCGGGTGGAAGTTGAAGGGGATCTTCGCCATCACGCCGCCCCGCCCTTCCAGCATTCGCGCTGCAGGTGGATCGTCAGCCCGGCCAGGTCGATCATCCTGCCGTTGGTCAAGTAACCGGGCAGAATCCCGGCCTCTCGCCATTCGGCAACAGTGCCAATGGGCAGGCCCAGCTCTCGATCAGCCTTGCCTGGCGTGATCCAGGGGCCTATTGGGTCGGGCGTATTCTGGATTGCCCTGGCCTTCATGGCGTGCCCCCTTCCGCGGCCAGGCGGTTCAGGGACTCCTTGACCGCCTCGGGATCAAAGCGCCGCCATCGGCCGACCTGCAAGAAGGGAATGTCGCCCTGGTCGGCCAGTCGGCGAAGATACGCCTTCGGCAGACATAGCCGGGCGGCGAGTGCCTCCAAACTGTCGTATGCTGTCGAATTGCTCATGCCCCAAGTTTACGGGCGATCTGCCAGAACCTACCCCATTGGTGAGATGTGGCCTGCAATGACCTCGGTTTGACCCCGAAATGACCTCGAAAACCCGATATTTTCCGCTTGGCTACTTTCGCGGGTATATGCGTGCCAGTTCGTCCCGATTCAATAGCAAAGGCCCCTTCCCGCCAATTCGCAGGTCGGTCAGCCTGCCCTCTTTCAAGTGGCGTTTCAACGTGGATTCGCTGACAGCAAAGTCCCGCGTCGCCACCGCCTTGCTGCAGGTGTTCCGTTCCTCGCCCAGCCAAGCACACGCCCTCTGCGCCGCTTGGACTACCCCGGCCGGGTCGGTGTCGATGACCTGGGCGAGCGTGGCATACAGGGCAGTCTCACGATCCAGGCAGGCCATCGCCTCAGGGTCCAGCCGTTCGGCCTGTTCTGGGTCGTCGATCAGGTAATCTTGATCCGCCGGCCAGGGGATCAGGCCCCACAAGTCGGCCCCGCCGGCCAGGGCGATCATCGCGCAGGCCCAGGCCCCGGCGCGGTCGGCTGCGTCGGCCCGGTACAGATCGGCCTCAGCCTGGGCAGCCAGGGTCCGGATCTTCTCGCCTTCGGCGTCTCGGTCGGTCGTGTCGAACCCATCTCGGGTCTTCAATACCGTTCGAAGGTGGACCAACACTTTAAGCTTGTTCATTGCGGCCACGGCGCCATAGTCGCCCACGTGCGGCCACGGGTATCGGGTGGCGTGAAGCTCTGAGAAAGCCCCTGCAAGCCCGCTCAGGGTGTCGGGCGCGGGGTTGCTGTGCGGGGTGCATATCAGGTCGGCCCTGTTCAGGATCGGCCCTTCGCTCCACTGCGCCGCCCGCTGTGCCAGGTCTCGAAAAGTCCAATGGTCGGGGAAGCATCCGGCCAGCTTCCAGCCAGAATGGGAACCAATAACCCGGTCAAGGTCGGGACAGTCGGAGGCGGCCACGCTGCTGAATCTGTCGCCAAGCAGGTCCAGCAGTTTCAGGGCCGGGCCATCGGGATCATTTGCCCGGTGCCAGGCCTGGCCCGTTAGGGGCTTGACCTTCTCGGCCGCTTTGGGGTCGGCCAGAAAGTTGGCCAAGGCGTTGGCCGGGGAAGTTGGGGATCGGTACAACCAGTCCTTAACCGCCTGGGGGGTTGGGCTCGCTGGGGCCGAATCGGCCGCGTCTTGAAGTGGGTTCGCCATGTTTTCACCGTGCCGGCCTCAGGGCTGGGCGCTCACGGTGAAGGAAGCGCCCAGCCGGGCCGGTCCATATGCCCGCCAACCGTCGCCGGCGGGCTGTTCATCGTTCGGCGTGATTATCGCCGGTTTCGGGTCACGCGCCAATGGCGTCTTTCGCGTCTTGGAATCTCCCTTCCACCCATCCCGCAACCGGGCGCAGCCGTTCGGCCAGTTCGGCAAGGGCGGGCTCGGCGTATCCGCTGTCGTCGTTGGCCATGCCCGTGGCGCGGGTGTCGATCTGGTCCAGCAGGGCCTTGACCACTGCCAGCTCGGCCTGCCTTGTCTCAAAGGTCGGGGTGTACGTTTCCATCGGGTAACGGTCGATCATAGGGGGTTCACTTTCCGGGCGTTCGCCCAAAGCGCAGCCGTCCTGACTGCTGGGGATGAATTGCCCGGACCGCGAGGGAATCGGGACGCGCCGCGAGAGTTGCGGCATGTGATTGGAATGAGTAGAATCCCATTGTCCGAATCGTCCTTCTCGGTTCGGGCCATGCCCCCGGCCGCTCCAACGGTGCGGGGGCAACTTTTGCTCTGGCCACGCTGGCCAGGTACGTATATCCTATCTCGAACGTGTGGGAAGTCAAGTCCGATGATTCTTCAGGGAGATACCATGCCAGAGGATAACCTGTCCAGTCTTCAATCCGCTGTGTCCGGTGGTAGTGAAAATCAGCGGTACCCAACGGCAAAGCCATCGCATACCCGCAAGGGCGAACCCGCGCCTCTGCAAAACGAACACAACACAAGGCCCCGCGCAAACCGCGTCTACGTTTTCCTGCTTCTTTCGATACTCGCCGCCCAAGTCTTCCCACAGGTCAAGCCGTGGCTGTTCGACAAAGTGGGTAGAAAGAAAACCAGAACGGCCAAACCATCGGCCATGTTCAGCCGTGCTTCTCAGCGGGTACGGATGGTGGAAGTGAAAGGGTATGGCAGCACCTGGCATGAAGCAGATGTACCTGATGGATGGACGGTCGCTGCGGCATTCTACAGGCCTCCCACCGCGCTCGATGTCAAGTTGGCTGGCCGAAAGATATGTGTTCTCGTTCTGGAGAAAAAAGAGTAGGCGAGGCTCTGGCCAATGCCGCTTAGGTCGGCCCTCCGCTTTGCAGGCTTGCCCGCTGCCCCATGATCCCCGCCACGGCCGTCCCGGTGTCGGCCCGCTTGGGGATCGTCCATTCAGGGCCATTCTCGGCCTTTATGCGCTTTCGTCTATCCTTCGCCCGCGCCGGTGTCGGCGTGCCC
>JBKHDI010000021.1:0-49446 GCA_046541415.1 Phycisphaerae bacterium
ATCCCCATCCGTGTGGTAGATGTCGATATCCGACACGTGCATTGCCAGTTCCTGCATCTGCTCGAACCAGCGAATATCGCCGCTGCGCAGGAACTGCACACCAAGGCCCCAGATACCGTCATACTGGTTGTTGTAGTGTGAGACCAGTTCATCCGGCCCGTCGTAGTAGACCGCCTCATGGTCGGCGTACATGTCTCCGAAGTGACGCCAGCCGTATTCATCCACCCGTTCCCGCTTAGCAAGGAACGTGTCTTCGCCATCCAGGGCAGCCCAGACCAACTGCTTGTACTGCTCGTGAGGGTCCTGCTTCTCCGGCAAGAGATAAGGGATCACCCCGGTTGCAGCGACCCAATCCGGATCAATCGCCGCCCTGGCTGGACTGCGGGCCCAGTTCAGATCCTCCAGCTCAAGCTCGTCCCCCAATGAAACCATGAACACGTGGGTTTTTCGTTCTCCGCCCTGCAACTCGTGCAGGTCCGCGAACTGGCCCGGCCAGAGACCGACCGAAAGGTTCTGTCCGTCCCAGGACAAGGCCTTCGGGAAGTTCTGCCAGAAGTGCTCCATCGTCACTGCCAGACAACGGCCGGGCTGCCGGACAACCATCGTCGGCGTGGCCCGCAGACCTTTGCTCTCATCCTGGTCGACATGGAGCCTGTAGCCCCTGAACTGCAGGGGAACGGTGTTGTCGCGGTTGACATGGCAGGTGCTGTCCCAGTTCTCTCCGCCGCTGGAGTCCTGGTAAAGCTCCACAGTTTGTCCCTCAACCAGCGAGGCGTCGGGTTCCGGTGACAGTTGCACAACAGCCTGATTGCCGCACTGCAGATCGAATACAACTGCCACCTCCTGCAGAAATACAGAGCCTTCCTGCCCGAGATCCCACATCCCACCCGGGTGGCTTGCCGGGTTGCTATTGTGGACCGACAAGCGGATTTCCACTTCCGGCCGACCCGCGAAAAAATGCAGTTCGCATGCGAATAGCAAGCGATTATCCAAGGCAGGAGCCAAGGCGCCCTCCAGGAGAACCGCGGCACGGACCGGCCCCTGCTCCAGAACCCGAACGCTATCCGCCACCGCTTGGTGGACTCGCCCCTGTTGATCGGTCGTGCGGATTGCAGAACCACCCGATGCCAGCAGCGTAGTCTCCTGCTGCTGCACCGAGGCGAACGGAATGTTCGTTCCTGTAGAAACACAGAATTCGGCGCAGCCGGTATCGACGACTACCCCATCGGCCCGCTCTTTCACCTGCAGGACATGTTCCGGGACGGTCCGCTCTGTTGGCGAACTCAGCGATACCTCGACTTGGCCTGGCGGCGAGATCCAGTCCAGCAACACCCAGCGGGCCGAGCCGTCTGGCCAGCGATCCAGTACCCGCTGCTGAAGGACCAGGGACTTGCCCTCTTGACACAGCCTCAACCGGTTTTCCTCTCTGACCTGCTCGGGGCCAAACGGAACTCCCATCCGCAAAGGCCTCGGATCGGAAGGTGCGTTCGGCTGAGAAGAAACGTTCAGAACGCACTGCACCGTTTGCTTTCCTGTTTCTGATATCCTGCCCTGGAAGCTCACCGCGAAATCCCTTCTATCGCACCGCCGGACTAACGACCATTGGCCTTTGCTGCTGGACAGAATGCGACTCCTCTGCAACCTCCTTGACGTCCTGCTTGGCCATGACGCCTTGGGCCGTAGCCCCCATCACCATCAGCAGGTACGGCAACTCGAAAACCTCTGTCGAAAGAAACAGCGAACCGAAGCAATACATGAAGAGCGACCAGAAGCCGGCCATGCTCACCGCATAGTGCCACCTCATTGTCTTATCTTTCATCTGTTTTGCTGCGACGCGAGAGGCCTTCCAGAAGCCCCGGTAAGCGAGGAACATCAGCAGCAGCAGAAACGCCAAAGCCGGAATACCGGTATCCGCAGCCACCTGCAGATACAGATTGTGAATGACCGGGGCAGAGACTGCCGGGTTATACCGTCGAACAACCAGGGGGGAGTTTCGCAGCCCGACGCCGAGCGCGGGATAGTCCTTAATGATCCCGATGGCCGCACTCCAACTGGCGTAACGGCTCTCGATCGAACCTTCTGCAGCGGTGTCATCGGTGTCTTCTGTTATCGTGGAGAATCGATGGCGCACCTCCGGACCCGCCATCGACATCACCAAGGTGGTAATCAGAGCTGCGGCTAATATGGATTGGATCTTCTTCTTGCTTCCGACCAGGATCATCCCGACAGAGGTGACAACTGCCGAAAGCATGGCTCCGCGAGAGTAGGTCAGCATGATAGCGTGGGCAGCCGGCAGGGTCATCGCCAGATACCCCCAACGCCAGATCCGGCTCTCGGCTAGAAAAAAGTAGTACATGAAGGGAATTGCCATTGCCAGCATCAACGCGGCCCCATTGTTGTCCAGTCCGCCATATCCATTGTGGAAGATATCGAGACGATTGTCGAAGATGTAGAGTTGATTGACATTGAAGATCAGGTATCCCAGGCAGATTAGGATCATCAGTCCCAAGTAACGGTGGTGTTTGGGGGAGGATATCGCATAGCAGGCCACCACCATCATCAAGAGTATTTTGAGATACTCCTCCAGGAGAAGCTCCGCCACGTCCATGCTCATGGAGAATACGTAACTCAGAAGAATCGTGCAGGTGAAACCGGCAACAACCCAGATAAACCCTTTCTTGACGTTCCGGAAAGAGCGCATCCCGAAGTTCACGAAAACCACCAGGATTCCCAATATGGCCGCATATAAGGACCACCGGACTCCCTGGGGCAGGGACCATTCCCAGGTAGCCTGGGGACGCAGGACCGCCCAGGTGTAATAGGGCATGACCGCCATGAACGGATCCGTGAACCCCTTGATGGTGAAGTACAGCGTGTAAGCGATCATGAACAAAGTGTGCTTCATCGCCGTCGCCTCTGGTGAAGTTGCTCGATCAACGAGCCGGTCAGGTGCTGCCAATCCAGTTCCGCCAACGCCCTTTCCCGGGCCCGGGCTCCCATCTGCTTCCTGAAAAAATCGTCTCGCACCAGCCTGTCTAGGGCATCGGTAACCTGGTCCAGATCGTCTCCGTCCACCGCCAGGCCTGTCCGGCCGTCCAGAACCGCCTCGCGAGAGCCTCCTGCCCGGCCACAGACACTGGGAACCCCTGCCGCAGCGGCCTCTACAAAAACAATGCCAAACCCCTCAAACTGCGTGGCCGTCTCGATACCGGGCAACGCAAAGACATCTGCCAAGTGGTACAGTTCCACAAGACGATCCTCGTCGACGCACCCAAGAAGATGAACAACCGACTCCAGCTTCCTTTCCTTGATCTGCGCCTTCAGTGTCTCCTGCTCCTCTCCAGTGCCGGCGATGAGGTAAGACACCGACATACCGTCGCGGACCAGCCTCGCGATCGCTTCGACGACAGCCTGATGGTTCTTCCGTCTTTCCAGACGACCCACGGAAAGCACGACCGGTCCCTCTGCAAGGCCCAGTTCCTTCCGCAGGGACTCGACGTCCACTTCCCTGCTGAAGCGGGAGACATCGGTTCCCGGATGCGACACGATGCAGTTGTCCCGGCGAGCCCCGCACTGCAGAGCCAAGCGGCGCGAATTCTCGGAGTTTGCGATGACGACTCCAGCCTTCCGGTAGACACGGCTGAGCATCTTGCGGAGAATCCGCGAACTCATGCAGGTGGCGATTTCCTCGCCATGGGCTAGAACCGCATATGGGACGCGAAGAACAAGGCGCACCGCCATCGCCGCGACACCCTCAGGAAGACCGCGGCCAACGAGACACCACCGGGGTCGATGGCGTGCTGCCAATCGCATGGCCTTGCTTGTGTAGGCCAGATAGCTCCAGATCGATTGGCCATTGTCGGGGGCCCAACTGGGGAAACTGAACCGCGTCCGATGACAGTCCACCCGGCCTTTGCTCTCTCTGTCAGACAGATTTCCCGAGCGTGCCATCAGCACCTGAACAGGTCCAGGCCAGTGCTCGGCGATCTTCCCCGCCCAGCGCGCAGAGCCCCCCACCATCGGAGGGAAGTTCTCCGAGAGGATCAGCAACCTGCCTTCTTGTCTGTCCAACAGTCCTATTTCCTTCCAGCCGCAGGCCAAGACCATGCCCTTGCAGTGCAGTATAGTCTGTCATCGGACTAACGGGATCGCGTGTCTACGATATCTCGCTGAAGAAATGGCCGCTCCATCTCGGGCACCATCTGTCGCAGGATTAGTGCCTCTGGCCGGCAAGCAACTCACGATAGATCTGCTCCATATCGGAAACGTGCCTGTCCAGCGAGAACATCTCCTGCATTCTCTTTCGTCCGGCCAAGCCCATTCGATCAGCCCGAGCAGGATCGGCCGCCAGCGTCTCCATGGCCTGGGCGAGACCTTGTATATCACCCGAATCGACCAGCAGTCCGGTATTCTCTTGGTCGATCATCTCCGGAATCCCCCCCACGCGGCAGCCGATAACAGCCCGCCCTCCAGCCATCGATTCCATCGCCGACATGCCTAGGGGGTCCACCCGGGACGGAACCAGCACGCAGTTGCAAGCTGTCAACCAAGCGGGAATGTCGCGCCGGAACCCCGGGAATTCCACCCTGAATTCTGCAAGCCACTGCCCGGCCAACTGCTGAATCTCATGTCGGTAGCTGCCTTGGTTCTGCAGGTCGTCTCCGACGAGGTAGAACCTGCTTCGTTCCAGCACCTCGGGGCGGACCTTCCCGATCGCCGGGATCAGCTCCTCCAAGCCCTTGACTGGCGTAAACTGGCCGAAGAAGAGGAAGACAAACGCGTCCAAATCAATCCCAAGTGATTCCCGGGCCTTCAGACGGTCTGCCTGGCTGGGCAGTTCGGGAACCACAATGCCATCTCGCGAGACCACCACAAGGTCATTGAACACATCCGGCGCGACAGACAGCAGGTGGTCCTTCAGGAAGTCGGACACCGAGACCACCCTTTCGCATCCATAGCGCAGGAACCAGCGGGCCCCGTCGGGGCCCTCGATGAGGAATCGGGCATGGCTGACCCGAGGCATCTGCAATCTCCGGGCAGCGAATGATGCCGCCTGCAGGCTCGGAATGTCATTGGCATGCAGTACGTCTGCCCGGTGATCGACCAGAAGCTTGCTTAGCCGTCGGGCAGACAGCCAGAACCGCAGCGGATGACGTTTGTCGGTATAAGCCAAGGGGCAGATCTCGACACGCAACCGGTCGTCGGATCGGTAAGTCTCGGCCACCTGACCGTCCTGCCCGCAGATGATCATTACGGCGTGGCCGACATCGGCCAGCCCTTGTGCCAACTGCATCAGGGCGGTTTCGGCTCCACTGAGGAAGGGCGCCCGGGTGGTCATCGCGATGCGAAGGGGCTCTTGCAGGTTCATTGGCTCTCCTTCCTATCGAGGATCGAACGGATCCCCTCTGTCTGCCCCATGCCCTGCTGGATCGTGTCGTAGAACCTGGCTTTCTCGCCCATGCCCGCGCGGGTAAGGTGATGCAGGATCACCGCATCGGACTGGGCCGGTATTCGCCAGACCTGGCGCCACCGCTTTTCGCAGGCCTCGGGGACCTCATGGACCTTGCGAACCCATTTCTGGTCCGCCCGGTGCAGACGGAACTGATAATCCGGATAGACCTCTGACAGTTCGCCATCCACCCAGTTCTGCCTCGGCACGCCGATGACCCGCAGCCTGTGCCTTCTAGCAAGATGAATCCAGTATGGCAGTTCGGCAAGCAGAGCCTCGCTTGGTGTTTCGTCGGCATCGAGGTGCAGAACCCAGCAGGATCGGGCTTTCTCGACCGCCGCGTTCCGCTGGGCCGAGAAATCGCCCTGGAGGGACCTAGCATAAACTCGACAGTCGACTTGCAGGAGGTCGAGAACCTGCTGGTCGGGCTTCTCCGCGTCGATCATCAGGATCGTTTCGTCGAAACGCTCGGCGAAGGAGTTGACCAGTCCGATCGCCTGGTCGAGGTCTCTCCGGCAGCACAGGATGATCAGGCTGACAGGCGTCGGCGGGATCTCAGGGCGATCCGGCCGGAACGTCGCCCGGATCCACGGAAGCCTACTGCGCCATCCAGAAAGCGATACCCCCTCACTGAACACCCCCGCCCGCTGGATCAGATGCAACAGAGCCCGCGGAGTCATCAGCCGCCGGGCATTCTTTGGAAGCCCCACAACGGGACAGTCCCCGTTCGGCAGACGGACGGAACGCGGCCGACCCTGTAGGACGAGAAACGTCAGGGGATCTGCGCAGCTGTCCAGCCGGTCGCCGGCAACCACGGTTTCCTCCCGCTCGACCAGTCCACAGGCGGGACAACGGGCCATCTTCCCGTCTGATTCCATCCGGCCTTGGCAGCAGGTGCAATTCATGGCTGTGTTATCGGCAGGTCTGTGCATTCGAGGTCAAAGTCCGTCAAAGTTTCTTCGAGCCATGGCCATGACTCCGGGCAGATGGTCCTGAATCCGGGCGGCCTCAACATCGGACTGTTCAACTCGTTCCGCGAACAATTCGCATATCCGCTCAGGGTCCTCGGGGATATCGTCCACATCGAGAAGGCTGTTGTCGATTTCGAACATCTGCATCAGGCCGCGGAACTTCCCGCGGTAGGGAAAACAGGTAACAGGGCGTCGGCAGGACAGGGCAGCGATCGCGACGTGCATTCTGCCGGAGAATACGTGATTGCAGTGGCGGATGACTGTTTTGGCCACTGCGGCCGGCAGGAAGGGCACGATCATGCTGGCACCCTCGGCATCCTGCGAAATGGCCTGTTGGAGGATACTGCAGGTTTCCAGGTCTTTGGGATGGTGCTGAACCAGCAGGATCCGGCCGCCTGTTGACCGGGCCAGCATGCCCATCGCCCGGGCAATACGGCGCTGGGCATCAATCCGACTGTCCATCAGAAGAGGGGTCGCCGACAGGCCCAGCAATGGCCCCTGGCAGTCCTCGATGAAAGTTCGCACCTCGGGGGGAACCTGCTCTTGCCCGGCGGCTTCGAACAGGAACGCCAGGTCCGCCACCTGCTCGACGCGCGGGCCGGCAACGGAACGGAGCCTCTCGGCCGAAAGCGGATCCCGCGCCATCAACCGGACCGAGTCCGGCAGGCTGCGGATGCTCTCGGCCAACGGGCCGGACGGTTCAGCAGAAAGGCTGAAGCCCAACACGCGTGCATGGATCCCACAGGAATGGGCCATCTGCAGACACCGGAAGGTCTGAACGGCCTTGTCCTTGCTGTAGGTCCCGTCGAGTACGTCGGCACCGATGACGATCAGGTCGCGACAGTGACGGAACTGGCGAAGCAGAAGCAGCCGCTCTTTGCGGGAACGGGTTGTCGTGAAATAGGGATGAATCCCTTCGACCAGTTCAGCGCCTGGACAGACCTCCGGCAATGACAGTTCCTGTGGGCCAGTCTGTATGACCTTGACGGATCGACCTCTTTTCCGCAGCTCATTGAGGACCACCCAGAGCATCGCTTCATCGCCGCAATTGGCTGGAACAGGCGGAGCCAGGCAAAGCACTCGTTCCTGCTTGCTCAAAGCGTTGGACAGCCGGGCGTGAAGGCCCACGGCCCAACCCAGAGCAGATGCGAAGGCATGTTTCATAACGACTTGCTCCCCTTCTGCCCGGGACGGTCCGCTCCGGACCGGCCAGAGCTTTCCTGCAGGACGCTGGAGTAGATCTCGAACAAGCGACCGGTGGAGGAGGCAATCGAGAAACTGTTTTTCACGTGGTCCCGGCCCTGGCGACCGAGTCGATCGCGCAGGTCGGCATCGCCCATTAACTGTAGACAGGCCGTTACGAATCCTCCGATATCACCCATTTCCACCGCCATCCCGCCCTGCCGGACCACTTCCAGAAACGCCGGTATGCTGAAAAAGACTACCGGACACTGGCATGCGAGTGATTCGGCAGCAGAGTAGCCGAATGTTTCGCCCTTGGAGAAACTGGCCGTCAAGTCCAGCGCGTTGTAAGCCTCGGGAACGTCCTGAACAGGCCCCGTCCAGTAGATATGGTCCTGGACCTCATTGTCATCGGTCAGTTTCTGCACCTGCCTCTGGTATTCCTGATCGGACACCGGACCGACAATAACCCCGCAGGTATCCCGCCCGCGCGCCCGCATTTCGGCGATGACGTCCACCAGGCAATGCGTCTGCTTCCACGGCTTGACGGTTCCCACCACTCCGATGCAGAAGGCATCGACGGGTAGGCCATGTCGGGATCGAAAGGCTTCTCGCCGGCCATCGGGCTGGAATTCTTCGGCGTCCAGCGGGTTGTAGAGCGGTATGACATTTCGGGCATCGTAGCCTGAGGAGTCGACCTGCAATCGCTGTTGCTCGGCCAATGATTCACTGACACAGATCAGTCTTCTGGGAACAGGGTTTCGCCCGAGGAGCCATTCATAAAACTGCGAGTCCCGGGGCAGCCGGATGTGGCAGAGCGTTGGTACTTTCGCGCTTTTCGCGGCAGATCTTCCGAGAATGAAATCGAAGGCTCCGTTGCAGTGGATCAGTTCCACACCGTTGTTTCTTACATATCGGGCAAGCTTCCGCGCTGAGCGCAGGAAGGGGAACGGCCACAGCCTTCGCGGCCAGGACAGATCGACCTCGACAGAGGGAATGGATTCGGATTGCAAAATCTGGCTGAGTTCTCCGCCGCCGGGGTAGGCAACATGCATCCGAACATTGTGCTCCCGAAGTCCACGGGCCCAGTAGACCACAGCTCGACCCCCTG
The DNA here is from genome assembly GCA_046541415.1 of Phycisphaerae bacterium. Classification (GTDB taxonomy): domain Bacteria; phylum Planctomycetota; class Phycisphaerae; order SM23-33; family SM23-33; genus CAZOVB01. Next base: position 8,714 of record JBKHDI010000021.1, read on the forward strand.
CCCCATAGTCCACCGTTCCGGTCAGCAGCAGGACCTCTCGAGGTGGCGTCCTTGTCACAGGCTCAAGTGCGGTCATTCCCGTCCCTCTGTTTCGTGACTGTCTGCCCCCATCGCCCGTTGTTCCGTTTGATCTGTCTGGCCCGCTGGAAGTATGCCCGATTCTTCTCGACCCGCTGCTCGAAATCCTTGTCCTTGACTCCTTCGTATCGTTCGTGCCACTGGTGAAGCATAACCGCCCGGTCGGCAATGTTGGCTCTCTCCAAGCCGTAGGCCCAGAGACGCGCATGGAGATCCAGGTCCTCAAACCCCCATCCTGCATACTGTTCATCCAGGCCTCCGATTTTCCGGAGGACCTCTCTTTCAACCAGCAACATAGAGACCTGCATCTGAACTTTGCGCGAATCCGCCTTGTCCAGTAGATCTGCGAATTGCTTTCGATACGTATCCGGCTCGTCTGAGAGGCAGACGTCCCGGGCCTCTTCGGGCAGATCCCAGAGTGCCGAGTGCACGCGTAGCAGACGGCTTTTGCCGATGGCCTCCATCGCGACCTCTACGAAATCCAGCGGGTAGATCACGTCCACATCGCCCAGGAACACGTACGGGGTGGCCGCCGCGCGGATCCCGATGTTGAGGCAGTGAGATCGGTTCCACTGACCCTTTACCGGTACAGCCAGCAGCGTCGCCTGCTGGCTGCTGCAGATCTTTGTGATCTCCATGAGTTGTTCCGGGGACGATCCGTAATCAACCACCAGGGCCGAGACCCGCCCCAGTGTGTACTGCTGCATTCGAATCGACCGCAACGCGTTGGCCAGGCGCAGTCCCCCCCGGTTCCGCACGCCCAGGACGAACGTCACATCGCGATTTCGTGGGCCCGAACTCATGCGGCGGCGCAATCTCCGCAATGGCCTGCCAATCAGCATATTCGACCAGGTCAGGTACTTCCGAAAACGCCAAGGCAATGGAGGAAAACGAGAACTCATAACTCACCCCTTTGACGAATCTGGTCAGGCAGACTGCTATTGTCAAAACAGTAACCGAGTTCGCTAATATCCTCCCGGTACACTTCAGCTACAACCATTTTTGATCTTTCGGAGTACATAGACCGATAGTCGATACAATCATTCATCCTGTTCAACTGCGGAAGAGCCCTGTCTGCCCTGCCAAATATTCGAGACTGGATGGTACGAAAGTCTTCGTCGATGTGCTCCACAAATCCAACGAAGTCTACCTCAAGGCGCTTTGAGCTTGGAATGCGCAGGAACGAGACTTGAGGCCTGAAATGAGTAAATGTCCTTACCACTTCCTTCCTCAAACCCTTCTCGACAAATTCATTGAAGTCATCATAGCACGATATATGCTCTCTGGCCCACCTCGCATCCCACTCCGAGATCCCCCTTTTCTCAAGAACCGATAGGCCGACGCCAACCGGTCCCATGGGTTTCGCACGAAGGTGAACTTGAAGTACCTCTTGTAATCTGACCATGAAAACACCTTCTGATACTTCTCGATTGTATCGTGGCCACCTGCCAGATTTCCAAAAAGCGTCTGACATACTGACACGCCCGCCGCTTTCGGAATGTGGACAAAGATGCATCTATACTTATCGAATGGATAAAACGTATACTTCTGGCCTGCTTTAGGCGGGTTCCTCTTGTACTGGAGACGCTTGAACAAATGGGGGTGAATCATCCGGTAAGCGGTCCGCCTGGCACCGTAAGGCAATCTATAGTACAATTCCTCTAGCATGGCATATCCTTGCCTTCGTCGTCCTCTCCATTCTCTGACCTCACAAGTCCTACGTGGGCCCAAACATGCATCATCTTACGAATTTTCATTGAGATGCGATCCCTATCCGGGTGTGCAAGAAGCAGGAACCAGACCATTGGAATATACAAGAACACTGCCAAAGCACTCTTCAAGAACAACCAACCCCAGTTTCCGCTTGGCAGTCCGAGACGAATGATACAGGATACTGCACCGAAACTACCGCCAAGGACAACCCATCGGGATACGCTTTCACGAAGGTACTTTCGGACCGAGAGGCCGAACCAGCGAGAACCAACAATCAGATTCACTATAGCAACAGGAACAGAAGAAATCGCCGTTCCCATCGCAACCCCAACCAGGCCATACCCGGTCAGCAGGAATAGTACCGTAAGGGAAACGTTTGCCGCCAACCGGACCAGCGACAGTGCCGCGAAATAGCGGATCTTTCCCAGGCCGCTGCCGATGGGGCCGATCATCTCGTTCACCAGCAGCGTGAGCATCCACGCCGAAAGCACGGCCATCACCCAGTAACTCGCGTCGTAATCCGGACCCATCCACTGATTCATGAACTCTCGGCCAAACGCCAGAATCCCCACCCAGATCCCGATACCCAGCGAAGCGCGCAGATTGCTGCCCCGAATAAACAGCCATCTCAACTCCTGGAAATCTTCGCGCCCACATTGCTTGGTGATCTCCGGTATGATCACGCCGCCGGTCATTCCAAGGATCTTCTGCCCATACCGTACCAGGATCAACGCAACGGAATAATAGGCCACGTGCTTGGGGCCGAGGAACCAGGTAATCAGAAGCACGTCGGCCAGGAGCATCAACTGGTTCGAAGCATTGCAGAGGAAGGCAAAGAAGCTGAAGCTCATCAACTCCCCGAAGCGAGACAAGCCCGCCAGGCGAAAGCGGATCCGCAGTTCCGGAAAGGACCATTTGGCCAATATATGTCCGACGATCAATTGCACCGTGGTCATCGCAATCTGCACCAGGCCCAGGGCGATCAGGCCCCAGTTGGACCAGAGGACCCAGACCGTCAGGCCGGTCCGCACCGCCAGGCCAAGCAGCTCCACCCCATTGACCAGGTCGAACCGGTCCTGCGAGCGCAGGATCACCGGCGGAAAGGCCGCCAGAAACCCGATCCACATGTTCAGACCGATCAGCAGGATCGCCACACGTGCCTGGGGCAAAAACTCCGGCTCGATCTTCGGGAAGATCCCACCCAGAAACAGACTGAACCCTCCGCTGACTGCCAGGATGCCCAGGCCGCAGAGGCAGAAGAACGCCACAGCCGTGGAAAGAATCTCGTTGACGTCCTCGACCGAATCCTTGCCCAGGTAATAGTTTACGAATCGACCCAAACTGCCCCGCACGCCGATATCCACAACCCCGAAATAGCCAGCCAACGAAACCAGCAGCGACCAGATCCCGTACCGCGTATCGCCCAGCGAATGGACGATATACGGCGTAAGGAAGAACGCCACGACCACATTGGCGATGAAACCGACGTAGTTGGCGAAGATATTTCTCGCGTAAATTGCGGCGCGACTCACGTAGCCATTCCTCTCTCGTCAATAGCAGTGTGGCAAGACAGGGCCACGTTTCATTCCGCCACACCAAACTTGTATCCGAAGCGGTTTGCCGTTTCGCCCGCAATTCTTTCGGCGGTCTCTATCATATGAGGATCCCATTCAGTTGCTTCTGGAAAGCTTCCCCTATCCTGTCTATTCATTTTCTCGGATAAGACAGACAGAATCTCTCCTTCGTCCGGAGGTATAGCTCCTAACCATCGGAACAGTTCGTACCAGGCACCAGAGTTGAGGTCGATGAGATCCTCGAAACGTAACATCTTCGTTCGGCCCGGACTCAGTTGCTCGATAAGGTCCGCGCAGAACTTGTTGTTCGCGTGCCAGAACCAGGTGCACTTCTCAAACTGGCCCCATTCTGACCATTCTCCGAAGAAGGGATCGTCTTCGCGAGGTACGATACGCCATTTCCGGGGAGGATCTTCATCGGGTTGATACCATCCCCTGCGCATCGCGGATCTGATGACACCATATGGGTTGCGAACAACGTGCACGAACCGCATGCGAGCAAGTTTCTTTGCGAGAATCGGAGCATGGTATATGTACGGCCCGAATTCGACGTATTGTTTCCTTTTCAGAAATGCAGTGGCCAAGTATCGCCCCCTGTTTTTCAGAAACGCCTCGAAATACTTGTCTTCCTCGGGCGACCCGATGATCTGGTAGGCATCTCCTGCCTGACGACCAGGGTTTGGAGACGGTTCGTGCCTGGCCATCAATCCCCCGCACTTCTTGAGTATTGTCATGCTGGTTACTGTGGCAGTACGGCCTGTTCCGATAAACAGTACACTCCTTGCTTTCGGGGCAAGGACCGAAACAATTTCCTTCCTGAGTGTCCTGATCACTTCTGACTCGCCATCCGTTCAAGGATTAGGTTTTCAGCCCTGCGATTATATCGGAACAAAACGTACACAGCCTCACCTGGTGTGGACTAGACTTCAGGAAATCCGAACAATAGCCAGGCACCCGTGGTCCAACCGACAACTGGAAAGGGATCAGGCTGCCGCACGGTTAAGGCGAAATCCGGTCTGTCTTGTTCTACGAGACCTGCTCTATCCATGGGACTCTTCCAGATCCCAATACAGATTTCTCGTGGGCATGGGCCGTTCGCCTCCCCAACCCAAGGGATTCCTTCGACAACTGTTCTGCTCCTGAACATATGCCCAATTCACCGCGGTATATTCGTTGACTTCCTGGGAGGACAGACTTTGGCCCTTTGGATGCCATTGATGGAGATAATAGGCCTCACCGGCAACCGTGAGGTCCTTACAACCCAGTAAGTACAGCCGTTTCTGAATGTCATTGTCCTGCACACCCCATCCGAAGATATTCTCATCCAGCCCCCGGATGTAATGAATCAACATCGTGTGGGTCATGAGACAGCCAGGATGACACAACCCGTGCGTTCGGGGTTCGCAGACCTCTTTCCATTCCGGCATCACGACCTGAAGATCAAGATCCTCCGCCATCAATTCGTCTTTCAGTCGTTCGGGCATGTCCAGAATCGGCGCGTAGACTACAGACAGTGGAGACTCCACCAGCTTCCGGACGGCCGCTGAGATATAATTAGCAGAGAAGATCTGATCGTTGTCGCTGAGCATGACCAAATCGGTCTTAACCCGTTTGAGGCCGACATTCTGTGCATGCGGCTTGTTCCACCGCTCTTGGGGTCCGGTCCTGTAGCAATCGGCGTTGTACTTCTCGCACAGAGAGAGCAGATATGGGATGTCTGCATCCTGGTCCGAACCGTATTCGACGATCAGGATGTGGATTTTCTCGGCCGGATAATCCTGCTCGCGAAGGCTCTGCAGGCAGTTGCGGATGCGAGCGTCGATCCGGTTGCGGACGGGGATGACCACCGACACGCCCGGCTGGTCCGGCGTGTTGCGCAGTCGAAAGCGGAACCAGCTTCTTCGCAACGGAGCCAGCAGACAGGTGTTCAGAGCCCCGCCTCGATGGGTCATGCGCCAGGGCAGGCGTGGTTGTCGGATCAACTCCAGGAACTCGCTCATCTCGAAAGCAGCCCCTCTACCGACCAGCCTGACCGGATGTGACGTTCTTCTTTGCCAGGGCAATCCATTTCGGTCAGAACCCCCTGCATATCGCGTGTTACGGGGTAAAAACCGACTGGCATGTACTCCAGGTCCATCAACTTCTGCATGGCTTCGTCGCACCTGAGAGAATTCTCGTATAGACTCTGACAACTCATTTCGATCAGGATTGCCGAGATCGAATCCAGCGAATCCGCCGCTCCTTTCAGCACCTCAAAATCATAGCCCTGCGTATCCAGCTTCAGCAGAAACTTCTGCGAACCAGACTTCTGCCGAATCTCGTCCATCAGCCCGTCGAGAGGTTCGACGCGGACCTCGACCTGATCGACGGTCCGCGAGTGTTCGTACTCCCTGTGCAGCTTCTCGCTGCCTTCCAGGAAGGAGCTGAAAACTGTCGATTCGGCAACGTGCAGTTGCATGGTAGAACTCACGGGCCCCAACCCCATTTCATAGATCTCCCAAGGCAAGAAATCCTGCTGGATGGCCCGAAGCTTCCTGACATTTTCCGGAATCGGTTCGAAAGAGACGATCGGAAGGTCAAGCTCGGCATCCTTGCGGAGATACCCGACAAACTGACCAACGTTGGCCCCTACGTCCAGCACGCCATCAAAGAGACCTTTCCTCGCCAATCGCCGAAGGTCTTCGGTCTTCGTCCAGTTCTGCCATCGCCATTGGGGAACTGCGATGATCCCACTGGCTTTGAGGCACCGGGCTATAAGTCTTTTCAGTACCATCAGAAGGCCTTGTACATGAGCGATCATCCGCCCTGAGAGAGGCAACAGGTCAGAACGAAGCTGTCGCCCTCTCTCTTGCGGGTATTCACGCGAGCCGGGAAACGCCAACCAGGAGAAATCACGACAACGGCATCTTAGTCTCTAATCGGCAGGAGAAGAAGAATTGCTCAGTATTTATCGCGATCGGGCCGGAAAGCTCAGCCTTCCTGCAGGTTCGGGGGGACCAACCGCAGGCCCGGGTCTGATCAAAGGCGGACGGCCGCAGGCGGATCGGCTTTTCAATGGCCAAAGTGTGGACTCCCGATTTCAAGTCCGGCCGCAGCACGAACGCGGGGAGCAGCTCTGCCAGCCGCCGACCTCCAGGTCGCTTGACGAACCGCCCAAAGACGACCGAGAAAACAACCATCGCCATCACTGGTCGGATGATTGCCCAGCTGGCCCCGAGGACGGACTGTTTGTAGCGGGCCTTGAAGTCGCGCCAGATCAGGAAGAAGAACAGTTCCCGGTAGTGCCATAGTTCCTTGAAGTCGATATCGAACCAGCCCTTGCGCGGACGGATATCAACCACCGGTGCATCTGGGGAGATGTCCGGGCCGGCCAGGCTTGGCTGGCTGTCCTGTGTCTCAGATTCCGACAAGGTCTCAGTACTCATTGAACTCGACTTTCGCCAGGGTATCTATTGTAGTGGGCCTATCTGTGCGGGACCACCAAAACGGGGGTGTTCCATACTTTCTCTATCGGTAATTCGGCACGTGATCTCTACAGCAAGTGCCCGCTTTACAAGCATCTAGCCGCTGACGGCGTATCACCTCGGCCGTTCTGGCGGCAGGGTCGGCAGCCAGGATGTTTTCAAGCTGCTCCAGTTGGGCCGACCAGGAGAAGCGATTCTCTGCGGAGTGGCGGATCGCGTGGCGGGCCGAACCGTCCACCGGGTTGTCCAAGGCGTGACAGAGCAGACGAGCCCATTCGGCTGGGTCCTGTGCGACAGAGACACCTTCGTCCTCGTTGGCGTCGATGCCCTCCGCGGCGGCGGGGGTGGCGATGACGGGGCGGGCCATGGCGAGGGCTTCGAGGATTTTGTTCTGGATGCCGCGGGCGGTCAGCAAGGGGCAGACGGCGCAGGTGGCGGCTGAAAGATACGGCCTGACGTCGTCGACGGTGCCGGTAACGCGGATGCCGTCCCGGCCGTCGAGGCGGCGGATTTCGGGGGTCGGGTCGCGGCCGACGATGTCGAAACCTGCTGCGGGCACCGACTTGCGCACGGCCGGCCAGACCTCGCGGACGAACCAGAGTACGCCCTCGACATTGGGGGCGTAGTTCATCGTACCGGTGAAGACGACACGCGGCGGGCTTACGGGGTCGCCTGCGGGCTGGAAGTAGTCGGTATCGACGCCGTTTCCGACGGCGTGGACGTTGTTTGCCCGGGCGTGGAAGGCATCGACTTCCGGCTGGGAGACCAGCAGGACGGCATCGCAGAGTTCGACGGCCTGTCTCTCCAAGGCAGCGACGCGTCGGGCCTCGGCGGCGTAGACCCAACGTTTGGGGCCCCTGGCTGTGTCTGCATAGGCCTGCCACTTGAGGCTGTCGACGTCGACGAGGTCGAGAATTCGTTTGCGAGCGGGGATTGCCTGGACGTAGGGCAAGGTGCTGGAGCAGTAGCCGAAGACGATGTCGAAGGGCTTGTCCCTGTTGGCGTGGACAAGCTGTTTCATCAGCTGGGGGCTGTGGAAGTATCCCTGGGTGACGCTGCGGCCTGCCAGGAAACCGGTTCCGCCGCGGAGGAGGCCCCGTTTTCCGCCTGCGGGGGCCGTGATAACGTCAGCACAGACCTGTCTGCAGGCGTCGATGTGATCCGGATGGACGGGTCCGTGGACGAGGCTGGCCAGTGTCAGTTCGTATTCGGCAGCCAAGGCGCGGATCTGGTGCCAGGCGCGCAGCCGCTCTCCCTTGTCGGGGGGAAAGGGAAGCCGATGCGTGATGTAGAGCAAGCGTTCCATGCTTTGGACACGGCAGCTTTCCGGGTCTGGGGCCTTATGCGTAGCGGTAGATATAGCTGGGAATGTGGTACTTGCGGTGGGTCAGGACCATGCCGGAGACTTTTATGTTGGCGGCGTGGAGCAGGCGGATGGCTTTGTCGACCGATTCGCGTTTGGTCTTGTTCATCTGGACGACGACCAGGGCTTCGCCGACGGTGCGGCCAAGCATGCCGGCGTCGGACAGGCCGTTGATCGGCGGGGCGTCGAAGATGGCGTAGTCGTAGGTGCGGCGGACGCGGCGGACGAGTTCTTCCAGCTCGTGACCGATGGTGATTTCGCCGACTTTGGAGAAGTGGGCGTCACCGGCGGGGATGACGAACAGGTTGGGATAGCAGGTCGACTGGATGCATTCTTCGATACCGGCTTTGCCCTGCAGGATCTCGGCGACTCCGGGGGCAGGCGGGCATCCAAGCAGGCCGGCCATGGTGCGTTTGCGGAGGTCGCAGTCTACCAGGACGGTCGTCATATCGGTTCGTTCGGCCATGACCAGGGCGAGGTTGACGCTGGTGACGGTCTTTCCCTCGCCAGGGTTGGCCGAGGTGATCATGTAGCAGAAGCGTTCGTCGCTGGACTGGGCCAGCAGGCTGGTCCGGAGGGTGCGGTATTCTTCTGTGACCGACCCACCGCGGTCATGGTGCGCTTTGAGGCAGGCGGCGAATTTCCCTTCGTCCATGGGGCTGCGGATGGGGTTGGCAGCAGAGCGTGTGGGAGGCACGAGGGGCGTTGCCTCTGGCAGGTCCTTGCGGCTGGGCGGCGCCGTGTCTGCCGAGTCGGGCATCTCGACCATTTCGGCAAGGCTGCGTGGTTTGGCATCGCCGGCAGGTTGATCGCTGTCGGGCACCTCGACCATCTCGTCGGGCTGGGACTCGGAGAGTTGAGCGGCCTTTTCCGCAGCTTTCCTGCGTTGTTCCTGCTCATAGCGTTTCATTGCGTCGGATACATTACCCACGGCATTCTCCTGAAAGGGAGGAGGTCAGTTTCTCAGCGTTCTCAGCCTCGCTGTTGAGGCCCCAGCACGTCATGTCGTTGATAACGATCCGGACGATCTCCGCGTCGATGATGCGAACCTGTCGATTGTAGCCGACAAGCAGGCTGTTGTCGCAAAGCGTATTGATCAGCCGCGGGACGCCATTGGAGGCCCCGGTGATCTGCTCAACTGCCTCGGGGGTGAACTCCACCCGGGCGTTGCCTTGACTGGCAAGGTCGAGGCGGTGCTGGATGTACTTGCAGACGTCCGCACGATCCAGGCCCTGGAGGTGGAAGCTCAGCACGATCCGTTGGCGGAGCGACTCCCACTTGGGCTGGCAGAGCAGTTCCCGCAGTTCCGGCTGGCCGATCAGGACGATCTGCACGAGCCTCTGTGCGTGCGTTTCCCAGTTCCAGAGCAGGCGGATCTCTTCCATCGCGGCCGGGGAGAGATCCTGACATTCGTCGATGACCAGGCAGACTTGCCTGCCTCGCCGGTGAAGGCGGAGCAGGTGTTCCAGCAGTTCCTGCTGCAAGCTGTGAGCGTCGATCGAGCCGGGCAAGGCCAGTCCTATGCCGGCAGCAATCGCGCGAAGCAGGTTCTTGGGCGTTTTGGGCGGGTGCCTCAGAACCACCGTATGGACGGAGGGGCCCAGGCGCGCAGCCAGCATGTGGGCGACAAAAGTCTTGCCCGCTCCGACCTGGCCGGTGACCAGCACCATGCCCTTGCGCTGCTGGACGCAGTAAACCATACTGGCCAGGGCCTCACTGTGGGCCTGGCTGGCGAAGTACAGCCTCGGCTGGCAGGCCAGCGCGAAAGGCGCTTGCTGGAAGTTATAGAATTCGTTGTACATGAACAGCCGGGTTACTTAAAAAGTTCGCGGACGGGCTCGACCAGTTTCTCGCTCAGGAAGAGTGTGGGGGCCGATTGGAAGCGATTGAACTCTGCGGGCCTGGACAGTCGCAGCCAGTTGCTCATCACTCCCAGGCCGATGCCTGCCGAGAGGATCACGGATGCCACGGGAATGACAAGGGTCCGAACGAGTTTCCGCCGTCTGCGGACGCTGGGGGTGACGATTTCGGCGATCACGCCGTGGACGGGCAGGTTGAAGCTGGCGGCAGCTTCCTCAGGGGTAGCGATCGTCCTGTCAAGGATGTGCGACAGGAAGACCAGGCCCGCACCGACAGCCAGGCCGCCACCGATGCTCATGGCGATGACCATCAGGAACTTCGGCGAAGACGGGCGGTACGGGAAGGTCGCCATCTGCCGCGTGATCACGCCGGTGCGGCGGTTGGCGACCTCGTCGCGGAGGTTCTGTTCGACTTTTTCGGCATCGACATTGAGGCGGGTAAGTTTGGCAGCGGCGTTTTCTTCCCGCGTGAGCATCCGCTGGTATTCGCGTGACAGTTGCTCGTAGCGGCTTCTCTGGTACTCCAGCCGGGCGACATCTTCCTTCTTCTGTTCGATGTCCTTGCCCAGGTTTTCCACTCTGTATTCCAGCGAGGTCAATTCTATGTGGAACGAGGGGTCCAACTGCCCGTTTCGGGCCGGATACACGTGCCTCTCCAGTTCGATTTCCCGGGGTTCCTTGGCGATCTTCTTCTCCAAGTAGGAGATCTGGTTTCTCTGCTGGACCACATCGGGGTGTTTGTCCGTTTTCTTCTGGACCTCTGTAAGGATCTCCAGCCCTTCCTGAGCCTGCTCCAACTGGTCCTGCATCTCCAGGAGCTTGGGGTTGGGCCCCATGACTTTGACCTCTTCCTGGGTCTGGCCATCCTTCTCTTTCTGGGACTGGAACCGAGCGAACTCGTTCTGGAAAGCCTTGAGTTTCAGTTCGGCAATTGCCTTCTCAGTCTCCCGCTGCTGGAGCTGATCCCGGATGATCTTCAACTGGCTGTCGATGTGCCAGATATCTCCAGGCGGCGGACCGTGGTTTTCCTTGACGAACCGCAGGCGGTCCTGCTTGGCCAGGTTCAACTCTGTCTCGGCGGCGGAAATGAGCTTATCGAGGTGCTGCTTCTGGGCAGAGAGCTGGCTTTCGATCTCGTCCTTGAGCATGGGGGTGAAGTTGACCATCAGGCGGTTGGGCAGGTTCATGGCCAACTCCTGATCCGACGAAGTGAAGCTGATGAGGTAGCGGTCGACGCTGTCGGACCGGACCTGCGGCTTGACCGAGAGATTGGCCGAGTGCTCGGTAATCAGGTCCTGCTTCTCACGTTGGGCCGATTCGGTGAGGATACCCTTGTCCTCGGTCCGAGCCAGATCGTCGAAGACGTCGCATTCAGCCAGGGCCTTTTCGACCTGGGGCCGGCTGCTCAGCCAGATCGGTGCGGTCTGGCGAAGCTTTGCATAGCCACTGTCGGTCTTGCCGCCCGTGGTCAAGAGGTCTTTGTTGAGCACTTCCAGCACAGCGGTGGCCGTGTATTCCTTCGGCCAGGAGTGCATCAGCACCAGCAGGAGGATCGTCACCAGCGCGCTGGAGCCAAGGAACAGCCAGCGACGGCGGAAAACCGTACGAAGGATGTCCCGGAAGGAGTTGTCTTTCTTCTCTTCGGTCATCGGAGTCTCCGATCAAGGGGCCTGGTCAGGCCCTGGCGGGACGGTTCAGGGAACCGAGCCAGCCGTGGCGATCTGGGCCGGCGCTCGCCCGGCCTGGACAATGGGGCTGACCGGGAACAGGACGTTCTGCAGGGCCAGGCCCACCTTGGCAAACGGGTTGGGCTGGACGTAAATGATGTCATTGGGTTTGAGCAGGACGTTCTGCGACAGGTCGCCATTCTCGTACATGGCTGTCAAGTTCACCAGCATGCGGTGTCGCGGATTTCCTTCCTGCTCTGGATGGACGCCCCAGAGTCGGTAGGTGCTGGACCCGGTAGCCCCTTCGGGCCATTCCTGGCCGCCGACCTGGGGGCTGTCGCCTCGAACCAGCCAGATCCGCTCTGGCCAAGCCATCCGCGTCGGCTGGGCTGCAGCCAGAACGTCCAGCAGGGCGTCGCGGCCGGTCCAGCGTTTGGGCCCGGGCGAACCGACCTGGCCGAAGACGTAGAACCGCTGGCTGTTGTAGCCGACGATATTCACCGAGGCGTCGGTCTGCTCGTAATAATCGGTATAGGCCTCGGCCACAACCTGCTCAATTTCGTTGGGCGTCTTGCCGGCTACGTAAATCTCGCCGACCAGGGGCAGGTTGACCTTGCCGTCGGGGCGAATCTGCTGGCTGGCGCCGCCCTCAATTTCCTTGATCGTCCGGGAGCTGATGGAAATCACGTCCGGAGGCAGGGTGCGGTATTCGGTAGCGGAGACCACTGAGTCACGGGGCGTCTGGAGGAAGGCATTGACGCTGGAGGCGTCGTAGTAGGTATCGCAACCAACCATGGCCATGGCCGATACCAGGACGATACACAGAGCGAGCGTGTTTCTCATGTTCAACCCCATTCTCCTTGTCTTTCGTGCACCGGCTGCACGGGTTTTGCGTATGCAGTGCATGCCGGTTGCGTTCAGGCTCCGTTTCGGTCTTCCCATTGCCTCCAGAGGCAATACGAACTGATTCGCAGGGCGGTTCGGTAATTTCCGGGCCCCAACTGGAGGCTTTTTTATACGTGCCTTTCCATTATAAGCACGATGGCCGATAGCGACCATATTTCCTTTACTGCGAAAATGGCGCGAGACGTCTGGGGAATGCAACCTACGGTTTCCCGATGCCTTATCGGTCTTTGCCGCATGCGACTTCAGAGACAAAATGTTTTTCCCCGGCCGCCGGTTGTGGGCGGGCAATGACAAATTCGGGCCAAAACCGATATCGAACCCGGATCTGGAGAAAAATGACGACATTTCTCCTTGTCGTTGGGGGATTCTAGACTACAATTGATTGTTGAGATTCCGGCATCGAGGGACACGACGCTGCAGGTTGCAGCCAAGGCCCGGATTCTCAAGGAGTTGTGCCTGGAGGCTGTCGGCGAAGAGTTCCCCCCTCGGGGTGGATGATCTATCCGGACAGCATCATCCGGGCAGCCCCAGTAGTTGGGCAAAAGCACCATGGGGATTTGTTGGACGGAGTTGCCGAATAGAGGCAACAAAAGGAGTGAGGGAAATGCCTGAGCCAATCACGATCATAAGTGTCGGCGGCGGCCTGACCGGGCTGACCGTACACATGGCTCGCCGCCATTTTGAGATTGCCAAAGAAGTGTTCGACGTGGTCCTGGGCGCCGTCGCCCTGATCCTCTCATTGCCGGTTCTGGTGATCTGCGCTCTGATGATCAAGCTCTCGGACCGCGGACCCATATTCTATGTCCAGACACGACTGGGCAGGAACGGCAAACCGTTTCGGATGTACAAGCTCCGCTCGATGTACATGGACGCCGAATCCCGTTCTGGAGCCACCTGGGCCCAGGACAAGGACCCCCGCGTAATCCCCCTCTGCCGTTGGATGCGGAAGAGCCACGTCGACGAGCTTCCCCAGTTGGTCAACGTCATCCGCGGCGAGATGTCCCTGGTTGGTCCTCGCCCGGAGCGGCCGGAAATCCTGGACAGCCTCGAGTCGCACTACCCCAACGTTCGGGAACGTCTGGCGGTAAGGCCGGGGATCACGGGCCTGGCACAGGTGCGGGCCGGCTATGATACGACCATCGAGAACTTCAAGCACAAGCTCTCAGCCGACCTGGAATACATCAAGCGTCGCTGCTGGCGTCTGGAGCTGAAGATCATCGCCATGACCTTCGCCAAGTTCCGAGACCGCCAAGCCCACTGATTAGAACACTTGGAACTGAAATTGGAAGCCGCGGCGAGCCATCTGGCTTTTGCCGCGGCTTTTTGCAATTGGCGGCGGTTTCCGGTTAGAGTGAGTCACTCCAGGGCTCTTCGTCATCCGGCTCGTCGGGCTGATCGGGATCCTCGTACTTCCAGCTGTCGATGTCTTCCTGCTCGTCGATCTCGCGTTCCATGAACTTGAACATCTTCTCCTGCATCGGAGCGAGTTTCTGGTAGTAGTTCAGCGTCGCCTGATAGGCCGAGGCCATCTGGGCGACCTGGGCGGTCATCTGGTTGGTCTTGATCAGTTGCCACTTGGCCAGGCATTCCGGCTCGACGATGGTCGAGAACGGATCGCACGCGAAGGCGATCTCGCCATCGGCGCTGCGGGAGAAATATTGGCAATCTTTGCACTGCAACATGATAGGTCTCTCCATCTGGGGTTCTTGGCGCATCATACACCATCGCGGGCGGATGATCCATGCCAATGCTCGATCCTCCCGGCCCCCTCGCCTTGAGCGGGCAGCTTTTTCCCTGCCGACTTCCATACCCGCCGTCTGCTGCTTACAATGCCGGCTCCATGGCCAAGAGTTTCGTCCGCATCTCGCTTGCTACCAAGTTCCGCCTGTTGTTCGGCGGCGCTGTACTGGCCATCATTGCCGCCGCCTTGCTGATTCCTTGGTACTTCATGGAGCTTCTGGCCCAGCAGAACCTCCAACTGCCGGCCGAGGAACTCACGCGCCTGCGGATGCAGGAGTGGATCCAGATGCATCCGACGGCTCGGACCGCGGCCCGGGGACCTGCTGAACGCCCGGAGGGGCCGGTAGGTCCGGACCAACCTGGCGATTGGGTCGGCCAGTCAACTCCCCTGCCGGTCGGCGAGTTGTATTCCCGGGCCGACCCCGCCGCCGAAGGGCGGAAGATGCTCCTTTACGTCCTGACGGCAGAGCGAATTGAGCAACAGCCCCTCGATGCGGTTGCCAAGCGGGCCCGGCGGGCTTTCATGGCCAATCGGGACCTGGAAGTTACGGTCCTCAAAGATGAGACCAACCGTGAGCCGACCGTGTACCGGGGACTCAGGTCGATCCGCATGGTCCCCTCCTGCGACCGCTGCCACGGTGGCAAGCCGATGGATGTCCGCTACCAGTTCCCGCAGGGCCAACTCGTGGCGATGGTGGATGTCTGGCTGCCCAAATCGCTGGCCTCGACGCCCCTGGTACTTTGGACGCGGGTGGCCTTCCTTGTCGGCGGATCGCTTGCGACGGTGCTGGCCTTTGTGCTGTTCGTGCTTCTGACCCAGCGGCTTGTCCTCAGGCCGATCCGACAGTTGACCGACATGGCCGATCGAGTCGCCGACGGCGACATGGTGGTCCGCTCGACTATTCAGACCGGTGACGAACTGCAGCGTCTGGGCGAGAGCTTCAATGACATGCTCGAGGCGATTACCGACCAGACCGACAAGCTCCGCCGGGCCAACCGCGCCCTGGACCTGAAGCTTTCGGAACTGGCCCAAGCCAATGTTTCGCTGTTCCAGGCCAACCAGGTCAAGACCGACTTCCTGACCAACGTCAGCCACGAACTCCGCACGCCGCTGAACAGCATTATCGGCTTTGCGGACCTGATTTCCGAACAGGCCGGCGACAGGGTCGCCCGTTGGGCCCAGAACATCTCAGTAGCTTCGAAGAACCTGCTGGCCATCATCAACGACCTGCTGGACCTGGCCAAGATCGAAGCCGGACGGGCCACCATCAACCTGGATAAGGTCGCCATCAGCGACACCTGCCAGACGCTTCTGGACCTGATGAAGCCCCAGGCCGACCAGAAGCAGATCAGGCTGATCGGGCAGATCGACCCCGACCTGCCGATTCTCAATACCGACGGAGGGAAGATCCAGCAGATCCTCTACAACCTCCTGTCCAATGCCATCAAATTCACCACCGTCGGCGGGCAGGTCGAGCTTTCTGCCAAGTTCAGCCGGCGAGGCGAGACCGACCCGGGCCAGGTGGTGATTTCGGTGGCAGACACGGGCCCGGGCATCGCAGAGGCAGACCAGCAGCGGATCTTCGACAAATTCTACCAGCTGGACAAACCCCTGACCAAGCAGTCGGCCGGGACGGGCCTGGGCCTGGCGATCTCCCGGGAACTGAGCAACCTTCTCGGGGGCAGGCTGACTGTCAAGTCCAAGCCCGGACAGGGAGCAACCTTCACCTTCGCCCTGCCCGTCGACGCCGAACCCGCCTCCGCCTGAGCCCACCGGGCCGGTCGATCAGTACCAGACCATCACGATCAGGTTCGGCTCGGTCTTCTTGCCAGTCATGTCCCCGATTACGTGGCCGACGTCTTTGACATCGATGTCGTCATCGGAGTCCAGCCAGTCGTTGATCTGGCTTTCCATGAATTCCAGGCTGGTCGCGGCCAGCTTGGAATGGAAGATCCGGCAACGGGTGGCCCCGTGTTCCGAGCGATGGACCTTGCGTTGGAAATCGTTCTTGTGGCCTTTTCCCATGTTCGAATCGGCGCCCCCGAAGGCCTTGATACCCCCGGCGATCGTGCCGACTTCCTCATCGTCGATCAGGGTCAAGGGCTCTTCTTCCTCTTCGTGGGCGATGATCTCCTCGGACCGACTCAGCGCGGCTTCCTCACCCTCGGTAACGCTCTCCATCGAGTCACTGAGGCTGATCAAATCCTCTTGGTCCGGCTTGCCATGTTTTCCCAGCATGATTGGCTCCTAAGACAGGAAAGAAATGGGACCTTGTCGTCTCTTGCCACTATACAGCGCGGCTGGGCTGTCCACAACCGCCACTGAGGTTCACAACCACTGGAAAGCCTGCAAGTTCTGCAGATTCCATCTTTCCCGGTTACTTCAGGACCCTTGCGATCTGGTCGATCAGATCCATACTCGGCTGCCTGTTCTGCGCGCCGAGATGAGGATTCCGGCCGATGAAAAACACCCGTCGCAATCCGGCTTTCAGCCTGGTCGAGATGGTCATGGTCATCGTGATCATCGCGGTCCTGGCCGGCCTGGCCACGCCCCGGATCTCCCGGGCGATGGTCAAGTACCGCGCCGGCCGGGCCGCCCGGGTGGTCGTCAGCGACCTGCAGCGGGCCCGAGCGCACGCCCTGGCCGAGGCCAAGGCCGTTGCGATCCATTTCGACCTGGCCGACAGCACGATCCGAATCCCGTCCCTGCCCCATCCGGACCATCCGGCCCTTCGATACCGAAACCAGCTTTCAGCCGAGCCCTATCGCGCTACCATCATCGAGGCGGACTTCGATTCCAGCCCGTCGGTAACCTTCAACGGCCTGGGCGAACCCGACAGCGGAGGCAGAGTCGTTGTCCAGTGCGGCGACCAGCAGCAGACCATCATCCTCCACCCTTCCAGTGCCGAGGCGGAAGTGCAATGAGCTGCCCACGCGCACACCACCGCTTCGCCGGAGGGTTCAGCCTCGTCGAGCTGCTTGTTTCGCTGGGCGTTTCGACGGTGCTGATGGCCGCAATCGGCTCGACGATTCTCCTGGCAGGCCACAGCCTGCCTGACGCCGGAAGCGGCCTCTACCGCGTACTTGACGCTTCGGAGGCCCTGGATCGCATGAGCGAAGACCTCAACTGCGCCCGCTACCTTACAGAGCGGACGGCCACCTCCATAGCCGCGGTCGTCGCAGACCGCACCGGCGACGGACAGCTGGATACCATCCGCTACAGTTGGTCCGGCCTGCAGGGCGATCCCCTGCTCAGACAGGTCAACGATCAGCCCGCTGCCCCCGTCGCTGCCGGTGTCCATAACTTCCGGATCGGCTACAAGACCCGCACCATACAGGAAAGCTACAGCGGTCCCGGCCAGGAGCAGTCCGAGAAATATCTCGGCGGTATGAGCAAAGACGAGGAACGCGATGAATTTGAGATCGAGCCCGACGAATGGATCGGTCAATACTTCCGCCCGGACCTGCCGCCGGGAACTCTGAGCTATCGCCTGACACGCCTGACGTGGCGCGGCAAGCGAGGCGGCAACGGCTCTGCCATTTTCGAGCTTCGGCCCGCAGATGAGGACGGCTTGCCGACATCGAAAGTTATCCAGTCCTTCACGATCTCGCCGGGGTCATTGAATACATGGACCCAGACGCACACGATCTGGCTTAGCGGGGGGGATGCCTTCCTGCCGGATGCGGGATTCGTCATGCTGTTCAAAGCTGTTGCTGCAGATGCGGCCATTGTTCAGATCGACGAAGAAGCAGGATCCGGCCTGATCCAGAGCGATGACGCGGGGGGCAGTTGGACCCGACATGACGGAATGTCCCTGCCCTATTCGGTCTACGGCAGAGTCCGGCTGGCCGGGCCTGACAAGAGCGTCACCCGCAGCCTTGTAGAAGCGGTAGAGGTCCAGATCCAACTGGGAACCGATGCTACCTCCTCGATTCGTACGACTCTCGGGTTGCTCAATGCCCCCGAGCAGCTCTCCGCCGTCTGGGAAACGGATTTCGACGCCGACCCCACCGCTGCCGACCTGAACGCCGACGAACAGGGGGACTGGTCGGTCCGAGGTGCCGGCAGCTTCTCGGGCAGTTCGCTCTCCAATGGGACGTGGTCAGCCAGCCAGACTCTGGATACCTCCCCGAGCAATCCCTTTGACTCCTTCACAACGGTCGATCTTCGCTGCCGGGATACGTCCTCTGCAGCGGGGGGAGCGTTGTTCTGGATCAACTTCGACAGCCATCTGGGCCGCTATGCTCCTGTCTGTCTGACGGTAGAGCTCCAGACTGACGGCACGCAGACGGTGACGCTATTCAACAAGACCGACAACTCCACGTCGCTCGTCCTGGCCCGGATTCCGGGCCTGGAGACGGGCATGCTCCATCTGCGCCTGCTGCTGGACCCCGACGACGATACAGTGAACCTCAGCATCGACGGCGAGGACTACGGCACGTTCGGTTACAGCAGTTTCGTGCTCCCCTCAGCCGACCACTTCGCCACCATAGGGGCGACCGGCAGCGGGGCCGTCTTCGACGCCGTCAGCGTCCGGATGGGGGGGCAATGATGAAGCGACGCGGGTTCAGTCTCATCGAAGCCCTCATCTCGATGATCTTGGTCGGTGGACTGCTTGTGGCCGCGCTCAACGCAGTCGGTTACGCCAAGGCAGGCCAGCACCGCCTGGCCACCCGTCGCCAGGGACGCCTGCTGGCAGAAGACCTGCGGACCGAGATCAACCTACAGCCTTTCCAGGCTCCCGGCACGCCGGAAGGCATGCTGGCGACCATCGGCCCGGCCGGCCACGAAATGGGGCCCGATCGAAGCAGGTTCAACGATGCCGACGACTACGACAAGTGGTCTTCGTCCCCGCCGCAACTGCAGGACGGTACAGCCATCCCCTGGGCAGCGAACTTCACCCGGAGCGTCTCGGTCAAGTGGTCCTACTTCTTCTCGCCGCATACCACCACGGCTACTCCGACGGGGATGAAGCTCTTCCAGATCGAGGTCCATTACTACGACCGCCTGGTGGCCTCGATTCAATGGGTGCGAAGTGTATACGACAAACCGGTGTGGTCACAGAGGCAGGCAGGCTGGTGATTCGTCCCGTTCTAATCCACAGGTGTCGCGGCGGGATTTACCTGGCCGTCCTGGCCGCGACTGTCGTCGCCACGCTGCTGGGTCTGTCCGGGCTGGCTGTGGTGCGACACCTATCGGTCTCGGCCCGAAATGACGATGCCGCCGCCTCGGCCAGCCGCGCCTCTGCCGACTTCAAATCCGTCCTGGACTACATGAGCGAGGGCTTCGGGGCCAATTGGCGCACCACCCATACCAA
This sequence comes from Phycisphaerae bacterium, assembly GCA_046541415.1. GTDB lineage: Bacteria > Planctomycetota > Phycisphaerae > SM23-33 > SM23-33 > CAZOVB01. The sequence goes on from JBKHDI010000021.1 coordinate 28,396, forward strand.
CAACGCCTGGTACCAGTTCCCACTGAGCCCCGACAACCGCGTGACCTACAAGTTCGTCGACGAAGCCGACGGAGATCTCGATGACCACCCCTACGACCCGCTCCGGTTCCATATCGCCGGGCAGAGCCGCAGCACGAAAAGGGTTTACTCGGTCCTGATCAACACGCCAAAGCCCGAACAGCTGCTCTATAACGGAGGGTTCGACAGGGGAATCGCGGGATGGACCTGCTGGGACCGGGCCTTTCTGGATGTGGAAACCAACGACACCCGCACGGCCTGGGCAGCGCGGATCAGCCAGCGGGAATCCTGGTGGATCGGGCCTAACCAGGAAATAGCGACCGACAAGATCGAGAACGGCCAGACATACGAAGCGTACGCCTGGGTCAGGTCCCCAGGCGGGACGCAGAACTTCAAGGTCACCTTCGAGATCACCTCCTCGGGCGATGGCACCAGGTACCTGTCCTCGCCGTCGCAAGCGGTGGGGAACAGCTGGTCACGAATCGGCGGGCTGGCCACGATCTCCTGGTCGGGCACCCTGACGAGACTTCGATACTACGTTGAAACCCCCTACTCGACTGACGACTTTGTCATCGATGACTGCACGATGAACCGCAGCGAGACCCTCCAGACCACCCATCCGATCCCGGGCACGTGGCGCAAGGAAACGCTCGACTGACACGACCGCCGGAGGGTATGATCTCGTGGGTCCGTTCGACCCTGTTTCCAGGCGATTATGTCAGAGCCCGTCGACATCAAGCCAAGCCTCATCGGCGACGTCAAACGACTCGTCCACTTCCGCGATCTGATCCACCACGCCGGCACGCTGCTGTATCGACGGTCGATGCGGTACACGATCCTTTCGGTCGGCATTTCCGTAGTCGGCCTGGCGGGTCGAGCGGTCGGCCTGGGCGGACTGACGGTCAAGCAGGCCATCGCCCTGCCCCTGCTGGTGGGCCTGACTGCGATCAGCCTGGGACTGGCGTTGCGGATCATCCCAGCCTTGATCTCCTCCCGGCAGATCAACATCGCACAGGCCAACGACCTGAACCTCATGGAAGATCACCGCAAGAGTCTCCAGGATACCCATCTGGAGATCCTCTGGCGACGCGTGTTCCAGTACGAATGGCCATTCCGGGAGGCAGACCCGACACGCCAACCGACCCAGAGGGACCGCGACGAATTCATGCGACTGGCCGGCTATGCCCTGGCCCATCCCCTGCCCCAGGCCCGCCAGCGCTGCCAGATCGGCCTGGACCTGCGCTATCTCGAAGACTGGCGTGACGGGGCCTGGTTCGACGTTTCGGACACCAAGCTTCGCGAGCAATTCGCCGGCGACATCGTCCTGGCCCGCATCAGCCAGATGGTCCCGTCTACAGCAAGCCGCGCCTTGAAGACCCTGCCGGCAAGGGCGGCACAGAAGTTCTGGTTCGCCCTGGCCACCCGCGCCGTGGCCGTCGAAACCGCCGTGGGCGTCTGGACTCTCAACGGGAGGTATCAGACCGACCTGTTCAACTCCCAGCTGCTGCTCTGGCCCGGAGAGGAGGATCAGCCATGGCTGCAGGAATTCCCGGATGCCAGAGAACTGGTGCTCCAGAGGCGGGCGATCTTGCTGCGAAGAGTCTTCGGCCCCGGCCCGGCCAGCAGCCGGACCATGATCCGGCGCATGTTCGCCCAGGACTTGCGCAACGCCCTCTGGCTGCGCTGCAGCTTTGACTGGCAGTACGTGCTGGGCAGGCTGCAGTTGAACCTGCCGGCCGACCTGGCCGAGGCGGGATTGTCGCAGAGACAGATCGACCGCCATGGACGCTGGGCGCGCACCTGTCGGGACGCCATAGAGAACTTCAAGGCCTACTGCCTCCAGCACCACCCCGAGTTGCACCAGCCCGAACGCGTTGAGGCCCTGCGGGCTGCGCGAATCGTGCTGCACACCCAGCCGAAACTCGTCAGCAGGTTGGCTGCGGCCGGTTTGCCAGGCCGCCAGCAAGCATTGGGCAGGAAGCTCAGTCAGGCCGCCTGCGAAGGCCTCGGCTCGACCGCATCTTACAGCCGCATGCTCTCCTGCCTGCGGCTGCACCACGAACTGACCCGTATGCAGATCCTTGGCTATGAGACCCTCATCCAGAACCTTCGCGAGAGCCTGCAGTCATGAACGTCACGCCCCGCTTTGCTGTTTGCCTGATCCTCCCATTGCTGTTGTTGCTGGCCCTGCCCTTGCCGCTGCATGCGGAGAAACCCGATCAGCCGCAAACCATTCGGGCCCTTGCCAAGGCGGGCAAGGCCATCTATGCCGCCGGAGATGGCGGGACGGTTCTTCGCAGTTCCGACGGCGGGGCCTCCTGGACCGCCTTGTCCGGGGGGCGGGGGGCGAATTTTCAGGCGGTCGTGGCCGAAGGCGACCAGGCATGGCTGCTGGGTGGGCGCGGCATTGAAGGACACCCGACACGCTGGGGCCAAGGCATGCTCCTCGTCGCCACGGCCGGGGCTGACTCCGTTTCGCGCCGCAAGCTCGACCAGGCGGGATGGCTCTACGGCGGGACGCTGGTCGGGCCGCTGGGCGTCCTGCTGGGTCAGGCCAACCCGCTCTTTCCCGGCGGTGCGATCCGCCTGACGCAGCACGACCACCTGGCGAAGATCGACACGCCGCAGCAAGGCCCGTTTCTGGGCGGTGTCTTCGCTACACCCCAGACCGGCTACGCCGTAGGACCAGACCTGCGAGTTCTGGACATCCGCCAGTTGGGCTTTCTGCTGGTCCAGCCGGAACGACTGGCCTCGTCTTCTTCCCTGCGAACAGCTGCCATCGGCCAGGACGGGCGCGTCTGGGCGGCCGGGGATAACGGGGCCGTGCTGCACAGCCAGGCGACGGGGCAGAACTGGACCCAGCCGAACCTGTCCCTGCCGATGGGCACGACACGTCTGGCGGATTTCTCGGCCCTGACCGTCGATGGTCAGCGCATCTGGATCGGCGGCGGATTTCTCGGCTCGATCCTCTACAGCGACACCAACGGGGCCCGGTTCGAGCTTCGCAAAGCCCCCGGACCGGTGACCGCCCTGCTGCATGTCGAGGACGACATTCTGATAGCGGCCGGACCGGCCGGGCGGATCTGGCGAAGCGATGACGCCGGTCGCAGTTGGAAGCAGACCTACGGCCCCGAGCGACTCGACGTGCTGATCATCGCCACGCCATGGCAGCGATCGGCCCTTACCGCCGTGGCCGCGACACACATCAGCGGCGCCCGGGCAGGGATCCTCTGGACGGCCCTGCAGCCGGATGACCCTTATGTGCCAGGCGACCAGGCCCTCCGGGCCGCGGCCATCGCCGCCGGAGCCTGCCAGGTCCAAGCCATCTCCGAGTTCACCAGCCCAACCCTCCAGGGCGAGGGTGACCGACTGGAACAGGCCGACATCCTCCAACTCTGGCGGCGACGGATCGACGCCGATCCGACCGAGGAGCTGGCCCTCCAACTGGCCGCAGCCATCCGCCTCTACCGCCCCCGCGTGCTGGTCCTGCCTCCCCAAAAGGGGCCGAAGACCGGGACCGGCGCCGAGGCCGCCCTGCTGGGACAGATCGCCATCGCCGCGGCCGAACTGGCCTCTCGCACGACAGGCGATCGCAATCTCTCGGCGATCGGCCTGGATCCGTTCACACCCGACCGGATCTTCTGGGCCCTGCCCGACAACGAGCAGTCTGCCAGGCCCTGGGCTCTTCCCGCCCGAGACAGCCGGGCCGATCTGGTGATCGATTCGACGAAGTACCCGGCCGAGCTGGGAACCAACCTGGAGATGTTGGCCCTCCGGGCCGTCAGCCTGCTCGGGGATGCAGGCCCAGTTCGGCGCCCCAGCCTCAAGCCCGCCTGGAAACGCCTTGGCCCCGGCGGGCAGGTCGACCTGTTTACCACCGGGCTCCTGCCGGCCCGGCTGGACGAGAAGGTCAACCCGCCGGACGGTCAGGCAAACGGTGAGGTAGCCGATGCAGTCGCGGTCCGCCGCGCCTTGCTGCGGAACAACCTGGCCGGGGCCTTGGGCGAAGTGACGCGACAGGCTCGCACCGGCGGCCGCGATGACCCTCTGCCCGCCGACCGGGCCCTGCTGCTCTGGGAGGCCCTGCAGCAAGAAGGACAGCTCGAAGCGGCCCGCCAGGCCCTCGATGCCTACCTTCAGACAGGCAAGTCCCACCCGCTCTACCAGCGTATGAACATGCTCGTCCTGCTGCGGTGGTATTCTGCTGAGTTTCGGGCCCAGTTGCGGCCGGGTATGGGCCTTTCGCTCCGCCCGCCGGGCGACATGGAAAAGGCTCTCGACGCCCTGGGCGAGATGAGCGACTGGGTCAACCTGCCGGCCGTCCGAATCGCCCGTGCCCGCGCTTTGATGCAGCTTGGCAAGGGGATCGAGGCGAACAAACAACTCCAGGAGATGCTGGACGGCCCCCTCCCGGACGCATGGAAGCGCATGGCCAGCTACTCGATCGCCGGGCAAGCCCCGGTCGATCCTTCGATTCCGCCGCTGACGCTGATCCAGCCGGACCCGGCCGGGGCGGAAGGCAAGCTCGACGGCAAGCTCGACGAGAAGCCCTGGACCCGCACGATGGCTTACCGGTTGCGGGAGGCAGACGGCTCGGCCGGGGCAGGAGGATACGAGGTATCGGCCCGGTTCCTGCGCAGTGTCTCTGCCCTGCTGATCGGTCTGGAGCTCGAGCAGAGCATCGCGGGCAACTGGCAAGTCCAGATTGCCATCGACGCCGACGGCGATGCTGTTTCGCAGCTGATTCTCACGCTGTCCAGCCGTGGGGAGCTTTCGGCCCGGATCACCCAGCCGTTCGGGCCCGACCTGCCGATCTCGGACGAGGCCTTCAGCGTCCGGGGCAACCGGGGTGCTGACAATCTCAGCATCGAAATGGCGATTCCCCTGGCCAGCCTGGGCAAAGCCCCGCGGACAGAGTCGAGTTGTTTCATCCAGATCGTCGCAGAGGCCGACGTGGAACCGGCCGTCATCCGCCAACTGAACCCGGGACCGCGCGGCGACCTCGCCGCCCAACACGCAGCCTGGATGAGAATTCCCGCTTTTGCCCCCCCTGCCGGTCAAGACAGGCCCTGATTGCTCCGATGGTAGAGACAGAAGCCGGGTGATGGTTTGACCCGGCCGGTCTAGATACCAAACTGGACGGTCCTCCCGTCCGGATTCGAGGCGGCCATGAAACGCTCTGCCGGATCTCTACCTGTGATTCTCGTCTGCGCCACGCTGTTGGCCATGGCTGGGTGCAAAGTCGCCGCCAGACCGGGACAAATCGATCCGGAATCCTTCGCGATCGACTCCGATCAGCCGCTGGCGCTTGTAGCCTTTGTCGGCGACCGCGACGTGGACAGCCAGACCATGCGCCAGGTGATCCAGCAGGTTCAGCCTCACCTGCAGCCGGAAGTGATCTGCCGAGTCATCCGAGCCGATGTCTCGCCCGGCTGGGCCAAGGCCCACCAGCTTGAATCCCTGCCGGTGACCGCCCTGTTCCATCGCGGCCAGGAGGTCCAACGCTGGGTCGGGCCCCGCGACCGACACTTTCTGACCGCCTGGTGCAACCAGGCCCAGAGACGCTTTGATCCGACGGGCCCGGTGGCAATTACTTCCCTGCCGCCGATCGGAGGGGCCCAGGACGAAGCGGTCGTCTCGGCCGAGCCGACCTCAGACGTCGTCCATGACTGATTCCCAATCGACCTGGTCGATGACGTACTGGGTGTCCTTGCCGATGCGGATCTTCTCGACCGAGTTGGTTGGCTCGTCGGGGACCAGGGCCAGGATCTTCGTCCGCCCGCGCATGGCGATCTGACGCGGATTGGTCTGGATGGCGTAGTCGTCGTCGCTGATCGGAACCTTCCGCCGGTCCTTCTCCCGTTCCGGCTCGACCGGATAGCGGTTGATGATCACCCCGGCCACCTCGATACCCATCGATCGCGCCGCGTGCAGCGTCAGCAGCGTGTGGTTGATGGTTCCCAGCTTCGGCCGGGCCACGACTACCAGCGGCAGGCCGGTCAGCTTCGCCAAGTGGATCACCCAGAAATCCTCGCGGATCGGGCAGAGCAGCCCGCCGACGCCCTCGACGATCACCGTATCGCAGGCACCTTCCAGGCTGCGGTAGGCAGAGAAGATCGCCTCCAGATCGACGGTCCGCCCCTCCCGCTCGGCTGCGACATTCGGCGCCAGGGCGTGGGCGAACCGCTGCGGCGTGATTTGCGCAATGGGCCTTCTCGACTCGGCACAGGCAGCCAGGAACTCCGCGTCGTCGCTGATCAGCCCTTCCCTGCCCTTGCGACAGCCCGAAGCGGCCGGCTTGAAGACCTCCACGTTCCGCCCCGCCTTGCTGAGGCTTCGGGCGATCGCCCCGGCCACCAGTGTCTTGCCGACCTCGGTATCCGTGCCGGTGACAAACAGGCCCCGCAGTTTCGGCAGCGGGGCAAAGCCCGAAGCGTCAAAGTCAAACAGCGTCACGAGCGAAATACTCCTGTATGGTCTTGATAATCCCGTCCAGCAGTCGGCCCAGCGTGGCCTCGTCGATCCCCGGGGCGGGCATGAGCGTTACGGTGTCGCCCAGGGGCCGGGTGATGATGCCATGTTCTTTCGCCGCAGCGCAGACCGCCACGCCCGTCCGCGTCGCCGGGTCGAAACGCACGGGTCCCTGGCGATCGGCGACCAGTTCGATTCCCACCATCATCCCCCGCTGACGAATGTCGCCGAGATGGGGATGGTCGGCCAGTTCGGCCAGGCTCGAGGCGATCTGGCAGGCCCGGGCCGGGACCGTCTGCGCGAAGTTTTTCTCGACCATCAGGTCGTAGCTGGCCACTGCGGCTGCACAGCCCAGGGCGTTGCCGGTGAAGGTATGTCCGTGATAGAGCGTCCTGGATTCGGAGATCTCCCCGCAGAAGGCGTCGTAAATCTCCTGCGTGGTCAGCGTCGCCGCGACTGGCAAGTACCCGCCGGTCAGACCTTTGCCCAGACATAGCATGTCGGGGCAGACGTTCTCGGCCTGGCAGGAATACAGCGAGGCGGTCCGGTAGAACCCGGTGGCTACTTCGTCGGCGATCAGCATCACGTCGTACCGCCGCGTCAGTTTGCGGAGACCGGCCAGGAAGCCATCCGGATGCGTCAGCATCCCGCCGGCCCCCTGGATGCGCGGCTCGATGATCACGGCGCAGATCTGCTCGGCCTTGTCTGCCAGCAGATTCTCGATCTGCTCCAGCACCACATCACCGGCCTCGTCCCCAGCCGGGTGGTGATACCGGTTCGGGCAATCCACGAAATCCGTCTCGAACAGCAGCGGACCGAAAATGCCATGGAACGCGTCGATCCCCCCTACGCTGACTGCCCCTATCGTGTCCCCGTGGTATCCTTTGCGGAACGCGACGAAACGAGTTTTGTCGCGCCGACCGAGGTTGTAGTTGTACTGGAAGGCCATCTTCTGGGCGACCTCGACAGCCGTGGCGCCGCTGTCGGAGTAGAAGACCTTCTCCAGCCCCTCGGGACTGTCAGCCACCAGCCGTCGGCCCAGTTCGATGCTCGGCAGCGAGCCGTGACCCAGCAGCGTCGAGTGGGCAACGCGGTCGAGTTGGTCGCGGATGGCCTGGTCGATCTGCGGGACCTGGTGGCCATGCAGGTTGCACCATAGGCTGCCGAACCCGTCGATGTACCGTCGGCCGCGGGTGTCGATCAGCTCGAAGCCTTCGGCCGCCCGAATGATCGTAGGATCGGCAGCAGCGTATTGCCTCATCGGCGTAAACGGGTGCCAGACGAACTGCTTGTCGTCCCGGGCAATCCGGTCTGCCTGGGCGCCGCTTAAAGGATAGTCGCTCATGCCTGCTCCAACTGTTCCTGCTGCTGGAGTTCCTGAAGGCGGACTTCGGCGCCGATTCCGGCTGCGAAACGGTCGCAGGCCCGACCCTGGTTGACGGCCACTTCGAGCATGCTCATCGAGTTGTACAGCGCCAGGCTGCGCTGCGGCTGGACGAAGCCGTACGTCCCTTCGACCGGTCCGACAGGTTGATCGTTGCAGAAGACCTCGATTCGGTCAGGAGCAGCGAAATGGGCCTCGACCATCTGCTGGGGAATGTTGCTGACGCAGTTTCCGAAATGGTCGACGTAGACCACCTGGCCGACAACCTGGCGGCCCCGGGTTTGCGGCAGGGGGATCTCCAGCAGGGTATAGCGGCTGGGCTGCGGGCCCAGCTTGCCCATCTCCAGTCCGGATGCAAGATGGGCGGCAACGGGGGCCATGATGTCCCGCCCGTGGAACGTCATAGAACGAGTGTTCTCCGAGAAGTACTGCGTGTTGCGAACCGAGACGATGTTCCGCAGCGGCAAGAGGTCTTTGATGAAGGTGATCACGCCGTTATCGGGGAAGACGAAGCGGTGCTCGCCGAGTTGGGCGGCCAGGATGCTCCGTTCGGTACCCACGCCGGGATCGACGACGATCAGGTGGATGGTCTCGTCGGGGAACTCTCCGACCGCCTGGGCGAGGGTAAATGCCGCCGACCATACATCGTGGGCAGGCACATCGTGGGTCAGATCGATCAGGCAAGCCTGGGGGCAGATCCGCAGGATCGCGCCTTTCATGGCGGCCACGTAGGGCCCTGCCAGTCCGAAATCCGTCGTCAGTGTGATAATGGGGTTCTTTGCCATACCGGCTCCGCAGTCGTGGATACGCTGTTCGGGGGCAGTATAATACCCCAACCATGCAGGAGCCGAAAGACAAACATGCCGCCCGCCGACTGGCGATGGTTCGCCGCCAGATCGCCGCAAGAGGTATCGAAGATACACGCATCTGCCAGGCGATGGCGGACATTCCCCGACATATATTCGTACCCGAGTCGCGCCAGAACCAGTCCTATGAAGACACGCCCCTGCCCATCGGGGCCGGACAGACCATCTCCCAGCCATACGTGGTGGCGATGATGCTGGAAACCCTCGACGTCCAGCCCGACAGCCGCGTGCTGGACATCGGCGCCGGAAGCGGCTATCAGACCGCCCTGCTGGCCAGGCTGGCCAGGCATGTCTGGGCGATAGAACGCGTGGAATCCCTGGCCGATCGGGCCCGCCAAGCGCTGGAAAGGCTCGAGATAAGCAATGTCACCCTGCGCTGCGGCGACGGGACCCTGGGCTGGCCGGAAGAGGCCCCTTTTGACCGGATCATCTGCGGCGCCGGCGGGCCGGAAGTCCCCGAGGCCTGGGTCCAGCAATTGGCCCCGGAAGGCCGACTGGTCATGCCCGTCGGCGACGAGATCGTCCAGCAACTCGTGCTGGTAACGCGGCAAGAGGGCCAGATACACAAAGAGCAGCTCGGAGCGGTGCGTTTTGTCAAGCTCATCGGACGCGAGGGCTGGCCCGAGCAGTAGCCTCCCCGCCTGCCAAACGCGCCATTCTGACAGAAAACCGGCCGATATGGCATGATCCCGCCAACCCCCTGGATTGAGCAACTCCCATGATATGCAGTAGTTACAGAACTGGCACGGCGGTTGCATAACATTAAGCGAACACGATTTTGTTCACATGGAAACGCAAACCAACCTCAGTGGGAATTATCAGAAAGAGGTACTGATATGGCATCGAACAAGGTCATTGGAATCGACCTGGGTACGACCAACAGCGTCGTGTCCATCATGGAAGGCACGACCCCGAAGGTCCTGATCAACCAGCAGGGCAATCGCCTGACCCCTTCTGTGGTCGCCTTTACCGACAAGGGCGAACGCCTGGTCGGCCAGCCGGCGCGACACCAGCAGGTGACCAACCCGACGAACACCGTCTTCTCGATCAAACGCTTCATGGGACGCCGACACAGTGAGGTCAAGTCCGAAGAGAAAATGGTCCCCTACCCTGTCACCGGCGGGCCGGAAGAACTGGTCAAGGTCAAGGTCCGCGACAAGGAATATACCCCGCAGGAAATCTCCGCGATGGTCCTGCAGAACCTCAAGAAGACCGCGGAAGACTACATCGGTGATTCCATCGATCGGGCTGTGATCACCGTCCCGGCCTACTTCAACGACTCGCAGCGCCAGGCGACCAAGGAAGCCGGCGAGATCGCGGGACTGAAGGTCGAACGGATCATCAACGAGCCCACCGCGGCTGCACTGGCCTATGGCTTGGAGAAGAAGACCAACGCCAAGGTCGCCGTCTTCGACTTCGGCGGCGGGACGTTCGATATCTCCATCCTCGATATCGGAGATAATGTTTTCGAGGTTCTCTCGACCAACGGCGACACCCACCTGGGCGGCGACGACCTGGACGAGATCCTGATCAACTACCTGGCCGATGAGTTCAAACGCACCGAAGGGATCGACCTGCGGCAGGACTCGATGGCCCTGCAGCGTCTGAAAGAAGCGGCCGAGAAGGCCAAGTGCGAACTGTCGACGGCCATGGAAGCCAACATCAACCTGCCGTTCATCACCGCCACGGCCGAGGGCCCCAAGCACCTGACGATGACCCTGACGCGGGCGAAATTCGAACAGTTGATCGAGCCGCTGGTCAACCGACTGATCCAGCCGTGCAAGAGTGCTCTGTCCGATGCGAAGCTCTCGGCCGGCGAAGTCGACGAGGTGGTCCTGGTCGGTGGCTCGACGCGGATCCCCAAGGTCCGACAGATCGCCAAGGACATCTTCGGCAAAGAGCCCAACAAGTCGGTCAACCCTGACGAGGTGGTGGCCATCGGCGCCGCCGTCCAGGGCGCCATTCTGACTGGCGAGGTCGAAGAGCAGATGGTCCTGCTGGACGTTACGCCGCTGTCGCTGGGTGTCGAGACTCTCGGCGGGGTGATGACCAAGCTGATCGAACGCAACACCACCATCCCGACCGAGAAGAAGGAAACCTTCTCCACCGCGGCCGACAGCCAGACCGAGGTGACCATCCACGTGCTGCAGGGCGAGCGTGAATTCGCCCGCGACAACCGCACGCTGGGCCGCTTCAACCTGACCGATATTCCCCCGGCCCCGCGCGGCGTGCCGCAGATCGAGGTGACCTTCAGCATCGACGCCAACGGCATCCTGAATGTCCACGCCAAGGACATGGCCACGGGCAAGGAACAGTCGATCGAGATCAAAGGCTCCTCCGGCCTGGACCAGAACGAGATCGACAAGATGAAGCAGGACGCCGAAGCCCACGCCGAGGAAGATCGCAAGCACCGCGAGTTGATCGACATCAAGAATCAGGGCGACGCCTTGGCCTACCAGACCGAGAAGATGCTCAAGGAGCAGGGCGATAAGGTCTCGGCCGAGGACCGCAGCCAGATCGAATCGTCCCTGTCGAACCTCAAAGAGGCCCTCAAGGGCGACGATGCCGAGTCGATCAAGAAGGCCATGGAATCGCTGACTTCCAGCAGCCACAAGGTGGCCGAAGAGATGTACAAACAGGCTGCCGCGGCCGGCCAGGGCGCCCAGGCGCCCGGCGGTGCCGACTACCAGTCCGGCGATAACGCCGGCGCCGACAGCGGCAGCAGCGACGATGAAGACGTCATCGACGCCGAGTACGAAGTCAAAGAATAACCTCGAACTGAGATCAATACGAAAGGTCCCGCCATTTGGTCGGGACCTTTTTCTATTGCCTTCGCACGGCCCGGAAAACCAAAACCCTGCGCTCAATCGTCCATACAGTCTGACCCGATCCGTCGCGCGGATGGATCGACGAGACAAGGACCTTGTCGCTTATTCGGCAGGTTCTTCCTGGTCCTTCAGGTAGTGCGGGAAGTACTCCTGGAGAGGCTTGACGTCCCAGGCGAGGTTGGCCTGGACTTCCTGACTGGCCCCGGCCCGGAGGGCGGCGATGGCCTCGGCAGCCGCCCGGGCGGCGGTCATGGTGGTAATCAGCGGCACCTGGTAGAGCGTCGCCATGGCGCGGATCTTGCCCTCGTCGGTGGCCGGTCCGCGACGCGTGGGGGTGTTCAGCAGCAGTTTGACCTGCCGATTGGTAATCAGGTCGCGGATGTTGGGTCGGCCTTCAGCCAGCTTGGGCAGGCGCTTGCAGCGGACGCCGGCGTCCTGCAGGACCTTGTAGGTCCCGCCGGTAGCGACGATATCGAACCCCATGGCCGCGAGGCGCTGGCCCAGTTCGGGAAGTTGCGGCTTGTCGGCATCGCAGACGCTCAAGAAGACGGTCCCCTCGGTCGGCAGGTTGGCCGAGGATGCCATCTGGCTCTTGGCAAATGCCAATCCGAACGTCATGTCCACACCCATCACCTCGCCGGTCGAACGCATCTCGGGGCCGAGGATCACGTCGACGCCCGGGAACTTGGTGAAGGGAAAGACCGATTCCTTGACAGAGGTCTGGCTGGGGCGGGGCGCTTCTGTCACGCCGAGTTCTTGCAGGCTCATCCCGGCCATCACCTTTGCAGCCAGTCGCGCCCAGGGTCGGCCCGTTGCCTTGGAGACGAAGGGCACGGTGCGCGAGGCGCGGGGGTTGACTTCCAGGATGTACACATCGCGGTCCTTGACGGCGAACTGCACGTTCATCAAGCCGCGCACGCCGAGTCGTTGGGCCAGCAGGCGGGCCTGTCGCTCGATCTCTTCGACCACACCGGGCTCCATCGAGAACGGCGGCAGGGCACAGGCTGAGTCGCCGGAGTGGATGCCCGCCTCCTCGATGTGCTCCATCACGCCGCAGACCACAGCCCGGGGGCTCTCGGTGCCGGCCCCGCCGGGACCGGCACCGAAGTCGGCGATGCAGTCAACGTCCAGTTCGGTGGCGCTGCCGAGGAACTTGTCGACGAGGATCGGGTGATCGCGGCCGACGGTCGAGGCGTCGACGGCCTTTTCCATGTACACGTCGAGTTGTTGCTGGTCGGATACGATCTCCATCGCCCGGCCGCCCAGAACGTAGCTCGGCCGGACCAGAACGGGATATCCGATTCGCTCGGCGACTTCGCGGGCCTGCTCAACCGAGAAGGCTGTCCCGCCGGGGGGACACTGCAGCTTGAGCTCTTCGAGGATCTCGCCGAAGCGTTTACGGTCCTCTGCCAGGTCGATCGACTCGGGGCTGGTACCGATGATCGGAACGCCGGCAGCTTCCAGGCCGCGTGCAAGGTTCAGCGGCGTCTGGCCGCCGAATTGGACGATCACACCGTGGAGGTTGCCCCCCTGCTCGCCGAGGGGTCTGCCGTTGAGTCGTTCGCACACATTCAGCACATCCTCGAGCGTCAGCGGCTCGAAAAACAGCATGTCCGAAGTGTCGTAGTCGGTCGAGACGGTCTCCGGGTTGGAGTTGATCATCACCGCCTCGAAGCCCAGGTCCTGGGCTGCAAAGGCTGCATGGACGCAACAGTAATCGAACTCGATGCCCTGGCCGATGCGGTTGGGCCCGCCGCCGAGGATCACGATCTTCTTCTTTTCGCTGACGCGGATCTCGTCTTCGATCATCGTCGTGACCTGGCCGGTCTCGGTATCCAGCTTGCGGATCGGCGATTCGTACGACGAATAGTAGTACGGTGTATAGGCTTCGAACTCCGCGGCGCAGGTGTCGACGAGTTTGTAGACCGGCTCGATGCCCAGGGCCTTGCGGATGGTCCGGATCTGGCCCGGGTCGGTGTTCCACACGCCGGCAAGCTGCACGTCGGAGTAGCCCATGGTCTTGGCTTGGGCCAGCAGGTCGGCGTACTGGTCGCGCTTCGGGTGCGACTCGAAGGAATCAGCCTCCGGGGCGGGCCCATCCTGGGCGATCTGCCAGAGCTGGTCCTCGAACTCGACAAGCTCCTTCAGGTGAGTCAGGAACCACATGTCGATGCCGGTCAGTTCGCGGATCTCCTCGATGTCCCAGCCCATCTTCATCGCGTAGCGGATGTAGTACAGCCTTCCCTGGCTGGGCACGGCGAGCTTGCGACGCAGGCGGGATTCCTCGATCGGGTAGGCGGTGTCCTCGCCGCTGGTATCGTCGATGCGGTCGGTCGCCTGGCCCCGGGCGTGCATCAGCCACTTGTCGTTGCTGTCCAGCCCGAACCCGTAGCGCTTGACCTCCATCGAGCGGATGCCTTTCTGGAGGCTCTCCTTGAAGGTCCGCCCGATCGACATCGCCTCGCCGACGGATTTCATCTGTGTCGTCAGCGTCTCGTCGGCGTCGGGGAACTTCTCGAACGTCCACCGCGGGATCTTCGTGACCACGTAGTCGATGGTCGGCTCGAAGCAGGCGGGCGTCTCGCGGGTGATGTCGTTGGAGATCTCGTCGAGGGTGTAACCGACGGCGAGCTTGGCGGCGATCTTGGCGATCGGGAAGCCCGTCGCCTTGGACGCCAGGGCCGAGGAACGGCTGACGCGCGGGTTCATCTCGACGACAATCATGCGGCCGTTCTCGGGATTGACCGCGAACTGTATGTTGCTGCCGCCGGTTTCCACGCCGATCGCCCGGATAATCGCCAGCGAGGCGTCGCGCATCAACTGGTATTCCTTGTCGGTCAGCGTCTGGGCCGGTGCGACGGTAATCGAATCGCCCGTGTGGACGCCCATCGGGTCGATGTTCTCGATCGAGCAGACGATCACGACGTTGTCGGCCTTGTCGCGCATGACCTCCAGTTCGTATTCCTTCCAGCCGAGGACGGATTCCTCGATGAGAATCTCATCGACCGGGGAGTAGTCCAAGCCGCGGGCCGCGATGGTCTCAAATTCCTCGATATTGAAGGCGAAGCCCCCTCCCGTGCCGCCCAGCGTGTAGGCCGGACGAATGCAGGCGGGCAGGCCGATCTCTTCGATGATCTCCCGCGCCTCGGCCATCGAATGGGCAATGCCGCTGCGAGGCACGTCCAGGCCGATCTCCAGGCAGATGTTCTTGAACTCGGTTCGGTCCTCGGCCCGGTTGATCGCCTCGCGTGTCGCGCCGATCATCTCCACGCCGTACTTTTCCAGAATCCCGGCGTCGGCGACGGCCACGGCGGTGTTCAGACCGGTTTGTCCGCCGAGTGTCGGAAGCAGCGCGTCGGGTCTTTCCCGAACGATGATCTTCTCGATCGCCTCGGGCGTAATCGGTTCGATATAAGTCCGGTCGGCGAATTCCGGGTCGGTCATGATCGTCGCCGGATTGGAATTGACCAGTACGATCCGGTAGCCCTCTTCGCGAAGGGCCTTGCACGCTTGTGTGCCGGAGTAGTCGAATTCACATCCCTGGCCGATGACGATGGGCCCGGATCCGATAAGCAGAATGGTCTTCAGGTCGTCCCTGCGTGGCATGGGGTGGGTGTTTCCTGGGGTTTGTGGTCTGTGGGCGGGGCTGGCCCGGGTCGAAATTCGACGAACGGTACCACATCCTGGGCGGGCTGGCAAGGGTTGGGTTGACATTCAGCCCCGTCGCAACACACTGACCAGGCACCGCAGGGAACCGAAGTGACGGTAGCTCGATGTGCAGTCGATCGGTCGGACAGCGAAGCCCGCCCGAACCCAGATCTCTCGGGCGGTTTCATTGAGTCGTTCTGCCCCGGCGTAGGTGGGCATGTAGACGATTCGCCGGCCACGGCGATGGTCGAGGATCGCGTTCAGCGGGGTCAGCCACACGCGCCCGTCCGCACCGGGTAGAATGGGCATGCGGAGCACATCCCAGCCATCGGCGGTCAGCCTGGCCGCGATCTCGTCCAGACCCGCCTGGAGCTTCTTCGAACGGTCCGCACCCGCTGGAAGAAGGGCCTCCAGGGCGGCCGGATCCTCGGCGTACAGGCCCAGCCCGGCTGCGGGATCTGCTACGAAGATCCGCCCGTCCCCGGCGGGCATGATGTACATCCCCGCGTGGTGGTCCGGCGCGTCATCCAGAACGATAACCTCCCGCCCGAGTTGGTCCGACAGGCGGGAGATCAGCTCAGCCCGGTCGGCCACCGTATGCTGGATGTTCCGAATCAGGACTCTCTCGGCTACGAAGGCCTTCGATTCAGCAACGACGAAGTCGCCTCCGTCGAAGAGCAACTCCGATCGGCGATAGGCCACCGCAGGAACGGCCTGGGCGATCCGGCCGGCGATTCGGGCATCGCCCGCCCGTGCCGGCCAGATCTCCCAGCGGTCCTCGTGCCTTGGTGAGAGCAGCCAGACGCGGCCGTCCGGTCCCAGACCGGCCAGCCAACGGTCCCGGGACCAGGTCGTCATCAGATGTCCTGTCTCGACAGGCTCGATCCGACAGGACACTGGCCCGACGCGGGCCAGCAGGTCGCGATAGTCCCCGGCCGTCGGGACGACCACATAGACGGTCGCCCCGGACGGCAGGGAGGGCAGGAACTGGGCGAAGATCGGCCCGGAGATCTCCCCGGACTCGGCAGTGTACTGGATCACCAGTTGCTCAATCGCTCCGTCGCAGTCGCTGAAGGTCACCGCAGTCTGCGGTGTGACCGGCCGGGCCAAGCCGACCAGACCCAGCACGACCATTCCCGCAACCGCTCCGAGGCCACCTGCCAGGACGAGATGACTCTTGCCTGCCGACACCAGATGCTCCTACTGGTTGACGTTCGGGTTCGGACCGTTGACGAAATGATTGGGCATCTCAACGGCCGGCCTCATCTGCACCTGGCCGATCTGCTGCTCGGGAGATTTGCCCGCCCTTTCCCAGCCGATGATGCTGCTCTGGCCGTTCGAAATGTACAGTCGCACGCTCGTGGCATCATCAGCGGCGTATTGGGTCTCCACTTCCACGGTCTTCGTCTCGCCGGGCTCTACCTTCACAGCCACCTGCTGCTCCCAGGCCTGCATTTCGATCGGTCCCATGCGCGAGACGCGCAAGGCCGACTCGACCTCACGGGTTGTCAGATTCAGGTTCCATTCCACCTCTCGAGGCTGGTCGCCCTGGTTGGTCACCTGCAGGAGGAACTTCCGCGGGAAGGCCTGGTCTTCGGCCTCCACCGGCCGGATCTCCGCGACGATCCCATCGACATTCAGCCTGGGCCGCGCGATCTGCGTGGCCGGCTTCTCTTCGTTGGCCGTCAAAGGCGCCGGCCAGAACAGGCTCACCGTCAGCAGGCAACAGGTTGTCGCGACAGCCAGGCTCGTGATCCATTTCGCAGCATTCATGACATTCTCCTTGCTAAAAAGTTCCAGATGGTACACAGCCATTATGACGTGAGAATCGGCGGATTGTTTGACCATAAATAACTGTTTGCACATTTGTTACATTTGTCACCAAAGCGTATCGGGCGTCGCGACCCGGGAGAAAAAGCTGAAAACCGGTGCTGATAAAGCCTATAATTGTCGTACATATCCATGCTGCCTCCAAAGCAGCGAAAACGATCATTACAGGTTCTGGGGTGACGTATGAACGCGATCATTCTGAATGGCGCCGCCGCCTGCGGTGACAGCGTCGACAACTTGGCGAATCCTGTCCAGCAAGCGCTGGCGGATTGCGGAATCCGGGCCGAACGCATCGACCTCTACGACAAGGCCATTGCCTGGTGTACCGGCTGCTTCGACTGCTGGACAGGGCAACAGCCGCAGTGCTCCACGCCGGACGACGGACAGGCCATAGCACAACGGATCACTCGATCTGACCTGCTGGTCCTGCTGACGCGGATTACCTTTGGCGGCTACAGCAGCCAACTGAAGAAGGCCATCGACCGACTCCTGCCCGACCTGGCCGGGCGGCTGGGTCCCCGCAACGCATCCGAGACCGGGGAGTATTGCGTGTTCCCCGCCCTGCTGGGGATCGGAGTCCTGCAAGTCAACGACCCGGAGGCGGCCTCGCTGTTCATGAGCCTGGTTCGGCGCAACGCCACCAGTTACCACAGCTGGCAGGCAGGGTCGATCGTCGTGGGCCCGGGTATCCGTCCGGAGACTCTCGCAGACCGTATCCATGGCGCTTTGAGCAGCATGGAGGTGATGGCATGAAAATGGTACCTTCCGCGTTGCTGCTTCTGGGATCGCCCAAACCCGTCGGCTCGACGAGCCTGTCGCTGGGCAACGAGATTCTCGACCATCTTCACCGCCGCGGCTGGCAGAAGCAGGTCATCCGCATCGGCTCGCACATTCAGCCGCACGACAGACTCCAGCGTCTCTGCGAGACAGTCGATCAGGCCGATGCGATTATTCTGTCCTTCGGCCTGTATGTCGACTCGCCTCCGGCGGTGGTCATCCGCGCGATGGAAGAGATTTCCGCCCATCGGGCGACGCTTCCTGAAGAGACCCGCGAACCGAAACTGTTGACGCTGGTCAATTGCGGCCTGGCCGAGGCGGCCCACGCAGCCGCTGCGATTCCCTCGACGCGTCTTTTCGCCAATCAGGCCCGACTGGACTGGATCGGGGGAATGGCGATGGGCATGAGCGGAATGATCTCCGGCCAGCCCCTCAGGCAGATCGGCCCGATGACGCGGCACCTTCGCTACGCGTTGGAACTGGCCGCCGATGCCATCGACGCAGGCCGCGCCGTGCCCGACGAGGCCGTGGCACTGATGGGGCGACCGCTGATCCCGGAATGGCTGTTCCAGTGGTTCGGAACGAGCAAACCCGCCAGGAAGCAATCTCCCAACTGGTGGCGGTATCAGAACCGGTAACTCCCGTCTGCGTCCCTCGCTCTAATGCTCCCCCTCGACCGGTGGGATGAACGGGGCAACGTGGCCCAACTGCTCGTATTCGTCGGTGTAGTACTCGTCCAGCACGGTCTGCCACTGTTGGGGTGTCTCGACACCGACAAACGCCATCCGCACCGTCTTGGGCCGCGTGTGCATGCGGGCGTACTTGATGCCGAACTTACGCATGTTGGCCGAACCTCGCTGCGGGCCGTACAACTCCACCGCCAGGCGATAGTGCTCGGCGATGACGGCCTTCTGTTCAGCGAAGCAAGGCCGACGCGGCTCCCTGCCCTGCTCGACGTCCACGATCTGCTGGAAGAACCACGGATTGCCCAACGCCCCGCGCGCCGCGGATACCCCGTCGACGCCGGTGGTCCGGAGCATCTCCAGACCCGCCTGCGGCGTGCGGACGTCCCCGGAGCCCAAGAGAACCCGGTCGGGGAAGTGCGCCTTGGCCTGGGCCAGGAATTCCCAGTCGGCCGGGCCTGAGTAGAGCTGCCTGACGCTTCGGCCGTGCACGCAGATGGCGGCCGCGCCGGCATCGAACGCTCCTTCGGCAATTCTGTAAAAGTTGTCCGTGCTGTCATCGATCCCAAAGCAGCGCCGAAGCTTCAGCGTTACGGGTCTGTCCACCGCGGCCAGCACGGCCCGGGTGATCTCAAGGGCCTTCTGGGGCTCGGACATGATGTACCCTCCCCGCTTGCGAGCCAGCGCCTTGCGCACGGGGCAGGCGAAGTTCAGGTCGATGATGTCGAAACCCGTCTCCGACAGCACTTGGGCAGCTTGGGCCATCCGGGCCGGGTCATGGCCGTAGATCTGCCCGACCACCGGATGGTCGTCCTCGTCCGTCGCCGCGAGCCGATGGCGGAGTTTGTGGTGCATCAACAGCGAGTTATCGAGCATCATCTCGCTGGCCGTCAGTGGCGCATCCAGGCGGCGGCAGATCGTCCGATACGCCAGGTCGGTGTACCCGGCCAAGGAGGCCAAGGCGGCCCGGCCTGGGATCAGGACGTCGCCGATCTGCAGCGGATCTTGTACGGAAACAGTCATGAGCGACAGTATAGCAGCTGCGCCATTTCCAACAACGCTGCACGCGCCGGGGGTCTTACTGCTCCCCAAATGGCAGCCGTTCGGTCGATTTCATCTGTCCGACCCAGGCCTTGCGGATGAACATGTTGCCCGGCCTCTGCTCGACAACGCCCTTGAGCACCAGAAGCGTCAGTACGCTGGTCACCTCGGCTGAACTCAGGCCCGTCCGACGTACGAGGTCATCCAGTCCGATTGCCTCGGAGGGCATCTGCTGGATGATGCGACTTTCGCTCTCTGTCAGGCTGGGACGGACGGCAGGCGTTCGGACTTCTTCCGGCTCGGGCGTCATCTCCTGGCCGACCTGTCCCAGATCTTCGAGGATGTCATCGAGGTTCTGTACCAGGATCGCCCCCTCCCGGATCAGTTGATTGGTCCCCCGGCTGGCGGGGCTGTCGACACGGCCGGGCACGGCAAAGACGGTTCGGTTCTGCTCGGCGGCGAAGCGGGCGCTGATCAACGCGCCGGACTTCGGGGCGGCCTCGATCACCAGCAGACCCAGCGACATCGCGGAAATGATTCGGTTGCGCTTCGGGAAGTTCTCGCTCTTGACCCCCGTGCCCATCGGCAGTTCGGACAGCAGGACGCCTTGGCCGGACTCTACGATCTGCTCGAAGAGTTCCGCGTTCTCCGGCGGGTAGATCGTATCGAGCCCGCAGCCGGCGACCATGACCGTGCGTCCACCTGCAGCCAACGCCCCTCGGTGGGCGGCGGAATCGATCCCGCGGGCCCCGCCGGAAACCACAGTGAACCCGGCCCGGGCAAGCAGCTGGGCGAATCGGCCCGACTGTTCCAACCCGTAGTGCGAGCAGCGACGCGAGCCGACGATCCCCATCGCCACCGCGTCGGCCTTGTCGAGTTGGCCCCGGACGTAAACCACCGGCGGATGGTCGTAGATCGTCTTCAGCGCATCTGGGTAACCTGGGTCGGACCAGCAGAGAATGCGGACGCTCGCGGCCTCGGCCGCGGCGAGTTCTTCGTCGATCCTTGTCTCGCTGACTTCGGATATCGCCTCGGCGCGTTTCGGCCCCATACCCTCTACCCGGGCCCACTGTCGAGGCCCGGCCTGGGCGGTCGTCTCGACGTCACCGAAGGCCTCCACCATCCGCCGAAACAGCACCGGACCGACACCCGACGCTAAATGAAACCGCAGATACGCCCGAACTTCGCTGCCCATCAGCCTTGCCTTCCGCTTCTGCCTTCCCCGCCGAACGACGCCCCTGGTCATTCCAAACGGCTGTGATATCCGCAGAACAGAATAAGGACATGGCGATCCGGCGTCCAGCGCAGCGTTGCCGCCGCGCAAA
This sequence comes from Phycisphaerae bacterium, assembly GCA_046541415.1. Taxonomy (GTDB): domain Bacteria; phylum Planctomycetota; class Phycisphaerae; order SM23-33; family SM23-33; genus CAZOVB01. The sequence continues at coordinate 49,267 of JBKHDI010000021.1, forward strand.
AAGAAGGGTAGAATTTGCCCGGGCTCAAGCAAGGAGAACCACATGGATCTTCGTTCGGCAATGAAACGCCAATATCACGCTGCCTTGCGGACCCTCCGGAAGGGTATCGAGCTTTGCCCTGAACCACTCTGGCTCGACCAGGAGAACCATCCCAGCAGCTTCTGGCAGATCGCCTATCAT